>JAAWEH010000003.1 GCA_022794215.1 Oscillospiraceae bacterium | reverse complement strand
TCATACCGCCCGAATGTCAAATCGGTTATCGGAGAAATGTAAAATCCTTGTAAAGGCGCTAAAGATCCAGGAAGGGCTGTACCGCTTGGCACAGCCCTTCCTCTTACGCATAGATGATTTCGTTATAGATAGCTTCCTCCGTAGCGTTGCGGATATTGTTCATTCTTCCTACCCACGCCATCATGTCGGCAGCTTTCAGCGCTTCTGTCGCGCCCTGCTTTTCTGCCATCTGCTTTGTCAGTCGCTCGAACATCTCCTGTGCCTGTTCCTCCACATCGGCAAGGTGCGCTTGGAGCTTCCCACTGGTCAGCAGATTGTAGTACAGCACACTACGGTGTTCCTTGAGGTACTTCCGCCGCCGTTCTCCCCATACACCGATATGCCGTTCTTCCTGCGACGGTAAGGCAAGATTGGGCAAGCAGTAATCACCTTGTCGAGTGTATGTGCCGCCCATCTGATCAAATAATGATTTTTCCATCTTGATGACCTCTTATGTTGGAATGTAATCCGATTCTACTATGATTCGTTCCATGTTGCGAATGTACAAATTGAAAATGTGTGTCGCTGCCAATAACTTGTTTTGAGCAAATCCGTTATGAACACTCGGACCATGTAAAGTAGCTCTGCTTTTTGATTTTTGAACCTTTCTATCGAAAAGCAGAGTTGCTTTCTCTGTAAGTTTTGCAATACCCCTGTTTGATAGTAATGATGTGCATTGGGAGAAAACGCAAAAATCGGCAAATTTTTGATAAGCAAAGTAGCTACATTTATCCATTTATTGAGAACATCAATACCATTAATGCTCTTTATAATCATCCAATCAATATGTTTTTTGATGAAGAAAACATATATCTCGAACCTGCCGAGGAAAGCATCTCTTAGTCCCTGTTTATGCTTGAACCTCATTCCTTGTCTATTGCCCTTCAAATTTTGCGTTACATTCTGAACAGAAAGGACTTGCATGACCTCGCCGGCAGAGTTACAATCCACTCAACCCGAAACGCAAAACGCTTCCCGGTCTGAGGTGATTTTCATCACCCCAGCCCAGGAAGCGTTTTGACCACATATTCTGCCACAGTTGGGGCTGGAGCATACGGAGAACCTGTGGACGGAGAGTTCTAAAAAGTATATCAAACGGAGAGAAATATCTATAAACGCCCATAAAATGTTATAAAAAAGCTCTCTGTATTCTTCAGGATCAAGAAACCGGGCGTTTGAGTCGCCCCACTCGAACCAAAGCCCCCAGAAGCGATGCTTCTGGGGGCCCACTCATTGATTGCATCGACAACCACCCCCTTGTGGGAGAGCGTCTCCAGTTCTTTCCCTGATAAAGTGGGGGGTATCTCGGCAAAGGCTCCACAACGAGGCCAATTCAGGGCATTTCCGGCGTTAGCCTGACAACATAAACGCCCGCTGGATTTCTTTTCCCAGCGAGCGTTTTGGTCTTCTCAGCTCGCGTTCCCCTGCCAACTTTTTTTAGCCTGGAATATAGCTATTTGTGTGCTCTTTGAACATCTTGCCTTTCTCCCCCAGCTCGGCCGAGGCAGTACCAGCTATACGCCCACATCGCTCCCAACCTTTATTCATTTGTTTTGCACAGCAATGGTTGATAGTCTGCCGCTTACACCTCATTCTCACAAAAGCGCATGAGCATAGCCTCGGCACGGGTGGTTTGGCCGGTGGAATCAAGGATACCGCTGGCCTTGCCGGTGATGGTACCTTGCTCCACCGCCCAGCGGAGGGCATCGGTGGCCCTACCCCCAGCCTTCCCTCCTGATACCGGCGGCGGTAGTCCCTGCGCACAAGCTCGGCCGGCTTGCCCTCGGCCCCCAGACTCCGGGCAACCAAATCCTTCAGCTCCTCCAAGGCCCTGGGCTCGTCGTCCCCGATGGCTATGCGGTAAATTCCCGCTATTCCCCGGAGAAATTTTAGTTTTAAGTATTATAGCATATTATTTTAATTGAGAAGAGCGATTATCAAACGGTTCTCTCTCGCTGAAAAGCAACAGGCCGGGAAAGCAACCATGCTTTCCCGGCCTGTTTCCTATAACATTTTTCCTTCTGCTGCCTTAACACAGCGCTTCTCAGTCCTCAGGATCTTTATTCAGCCCACCATAGCTCTGGGTAAACCGGGCCAGGATGGTGGCCCCCTCCGCTCTGCTGGTGGCGCCGGAGGGATCCAGCCGTCCATTCTCCTTCCCTTGGATCAGGCCTACTCCCACTGCCCAGCGGGTGCTCTCCAGGGCCCAGCTGCTGATCTGCGCTCTATCGGCAAAGCCGGAAAGCTGATCGCTCATGGTTACATCATAGCCCTTCAGGGCCGCATAACGGTAGAGAATGGCAGAAAGCTCCTCCCGGCTGATCCGCTTTTCAGGAGCAAAGGTACCGTCCTCATATCCCTTCACCACGCCCTTTTCAGAAGCCCAGGCAACCGCCTTGGCATACCACTGTCCGTCGGTCACATCAGCAAAGGGCGCCTGTCCAGCCTCAGGGGTTCCCTCGGCCCGGTAGAGCATGGTAACGATCATTCCCCGGGTGGTATCCACATAGGGCCGGAAGAGGGTCTCCGTAACACCTTCCATAATCCCGTGGTCATAGACGTACTTTACCGTCTCATAGAACCAATCTATCTGGGCCACATCCTCAAAGAGGAAGGGCTTTCCCGCCAAGGGAGTCACATCATCCTCAAGATCCTCCACCAGGGTCGGCGGAACAATAAACCCGCCCGGAGCCCCTCCGGTAGAACCGCCGGGGACCTCCCCAACGGAGCCTCCCCCGGATCCGTTCGTGGCGCCTCCTGTAGAGCCTCCGGAGGACCCTCCGCTGGAGCTTCCTCCGGTAGACCCACCGCTGGATCCTCCGTTAGAGTCACCCCCAGTAGACTGTTGCGTCACAGTGATGGCGCAATTGGCCTTCACCTGGCCCACAGCGGCAATAATGTTCGCTCTGCCGCCGGCCACTGCAGTAACCAGACCCTCAGCATCCACGGTGGCCACACTCTCATTGTCGGAAGACCAGGTCACCGTCTTATCCAAAGTCACATTCTCAGGCCGCACCACGGCTGTCAGCCGAATCGCATTGCTTCCGCTGGCGGTACTGATACTGGCGGCAGTCTGGCTCAGGGTCACCGTCAGATCCGCCTCCAAAACGCCATAGGCGCTGCCGTTGACTACGGGCAGGAAGCCCGGAGCACAGTGGCTCGGGTCAACCGGGTGGCTGTAGCTGCCGCCCCGAATGGTCAGGCTGCCCTCTCCCCTGTTCTCCACTCGGGCCCGGAACTGTCCGCCCGTCAGCTCTGCTGTCCCAGCGTTCAATAGGGCAAAGCCATTCGCGGCAGAAGAGAAGGTACCGCTCTCCACCCGCAGCTGTCCGTGGTTATAGACAGCTCCCTGGCCGGAAGCATTGTTGCGGATGCCTCCCGCTCCCTGGATGGTCAAGCTGCCACCCGCTGCCACGGTGACGGTGTGCCCCGCCTCCCGGTTGGTCAGGGTATGACCGTTCAGATCCAGGGTGAGCGTCTTGGATAGGCTCACCGTCTCCTCCACATCTTTCAGCAGACGAACCGTATCCCCATTTTGGGCTGCCTGGATCGCCGCCGCCAGGGTAAGGTACCCGTTGTTCCCCACTTGGGCCACCACTGCGTCTTCATTCGCCAGAACCTCCCACAGCCCGTCGCTGTTCGGCCCTTCCGCCTTCATCCCGGGAACGCAATAGTCTGTTACATCATGGGAGAAGCGTCCCCCGGCAATAAAGCCGGTGTTATTCTGGCTGTACACTGCGTGGGTTTCGCCCCGCAGGGTTCCGCCGTTCACTTCTATGCGGTTCCCATTTCCACTTGCATCGTACACGGCATATTGCCCGCCGGTGATCTCACCGCCATTGATGGTCAGGCTCCCATCATTGAAAATGGCCTGACGCATACCCGGGGCGTTCACACCGCCGGTGGTGGCCGTGATGGTCAGGTCACCGCCATTGATCACATAGCCCTTGATCTGCCACTCTCCCAGGTTCAGGGTCAGCTTTTTATCCGAGGAAAACACGTCCTCGCCGCTGTCCGTCTTATTCAGCTCCTTTTCATAGTCCCGCAGCAGGACTACCTCATCCCCCGGCCCAGCCGCTTTAATGGCCGCCAGGAGAGAGGAATAGCAGTCATCGCCGATGGCAGCCTCTGCATCGTCATCGTCTCTGGTTCGGTTCCGAACCAGGAAGGTGCCGTCACTGTTTTGCACCAAAAGCACCGTCTCCGGCAGGGCGGCGTTGCCCGTATCCTTATTATAATTGATCAACGCATTGCCAAAGGTTCCGCCCCAGATCTCAGCGGTACTGCTGCCCACACTCGTTATGGTCGCCCGCGTACCCTTTCCATCCTTATCCACGGCGCTGAAGTTGCCGCCGGTAATGGTCAGCTCCCTTCCCTCATTCCACACCACACAGGCGTTCCATGAGATAAACCTGCCGCCGCTGATCCGGGCTGCACCGTTGTTGAGCACCGTGTAACCCAAGTTCTCGTGGAAAGTACCGTCGGAGATTTCCAGGTCGGCCCCGGCCCCGTTCTTCACGTTGTTTCTGCCGCCATAAAAGTTACCGCCGGTAATGGCCAGCTCTCCCTCGTTGCTGATCAGCGGAGAGTGAAAGCCCTGGTATCCATAGTCAGGATTCTTTTTCCCACCGGCCTGACGGACGATCACATCGCTGCGAATGGTCATATCGCCGCCGTTATAGAGGGTCGCTCCGGAGTTGCCGCCGTCCACAGTATTGTACCCGTTTCCGCTGAGGGTACCTGCCTCCCGGCTGCGGTCATAGACGCCGCCTTCCAACGTCACGGAACCCTCATTATAAATGGCAGACTTGCCGTGACTCACATTGTCCACCACACCGTTGCCCGTGATGGTCAGGGAAGCGCCGGGAGCCACGATGATGGTATGCTGCCCCGGGCTGTTGGTCAAGCTGTACCCATTGAGATTCAACGTCACATCCCCGGTCACGGTGATGCTCTCTGTATAGTTCTGGCCCAGGCGAACAAGTCCGCCCGCCTCCACCATCTCCTGCAGTCCTACCGCCGCCTGGATTTCAAGGCTCATCATGTCCAGGCCGGTCTCGATAACTTCCGGCAGCACCGCCGCCTCAGTCTCAACAGGAGTCTCTGGCTGAGATTCCTCCCCAGCGGGCTCCGCACTCTCCTCAGCCTCAGGCGTCTCACTCGCTTCAGCCTCAGGAGTCTTACCCTCTTCAGCCTCTCCGGAGGGCTCAACCACCTCCCCGGGCTCCTCAGCCGGTTCGGAAACCTCCGGCTCCTTTGGCGCCTGTGATTCCGTCTCTTCAACAGCCTCCGGGAAACCCTCCGTAGCCGTCTCCTCCGCAGCAAAAGCGCTCACGCCGAGCAAACTTGTAACCATGCTCACCGTCAGGAAAATCGCCAGTGTTTGTTTCATTCTTCGTTTCATATCCTCATTCTCCTCTCTCTCCGTCCGAAGCCGGTAACCCCGCTCGGACTTTCAGGGATAGAAAGATATTCCTCTTAGCGTGGTTATTATAGCAGACTCGCCAGTTACAAGTAAAGTATTTTTCTTCAATTTTAATTTAAAAGTTATACAAGAAACAAAACCCATTTTTGTGCAATCCTTCCAACCCCCCTGCCCCCCATCCCTTTCAATGGTCTAACACCCCTATGCCGCTTCACATTGACTGGAAACGCTCCCCCAAAAACCGCTTCCATAATTCCCCTCATCTCTTTTCGTATCCCATAGCCTCCACACCATATGAAGCCCCCATTTTTCATCCCCAAAAGCTTTCCCGATTGACTGCGCTCAAGTGGTAGGGTAAGATAGTCTTACCTCGACCAATATTAGGAGGCCCATATGGATTCCTATTCCACCCATGATCTTTTGGAGGCCAAGCGCTCCATCACCTCCACCCTGTCCAAATGTGAGAAAGCCCTTTTGAAGCTTCAGCCGGGCCGTTCCCAGCATACCCTCACCGTCCGGCGCATTGCCGCCTTCCACCTGGCCCTGGATCTCATTGACCGGGAGCTTGCCAAGGGAGAGGAGGCCCAGGCCTAATGCGCATCATCATCTCCCCCGCCAAGAAAATGGTGGTGGATACCGACTCCTTCCCCGTGGACGCCCTCCCCCTCTTCCTCAACCGCACCCAGCAGCTCATGGAGGCCCTCCAAGCGATGTCCCCCAAGGCTCTCCAGTCCCTTTGGAAATGCAATGCCTCCATCGCCGGGCTGAATGTGGAGCGTCTGGCCTCCATGGATCTCCGCCGCCGTCTCACCCCCGCCCTTCTCTCCTACGAGGGCATCCAGTACCGCTACATGGCCCCGGGGGTGATGGAACGGAGCCATCTGGACTATCTCCGGCAGCACCTGCGCATCCTCTCCGGCTTTTACGGTCTCCTCTCCCCCTTCGACGGGGTCACCCCCTACCGCCTGGAGATGCAGGCCAAGCTGTCCGTCAACGGCTGCAAAGACCTCTATGGCTTCTGGGGCGATGTCCTGGCCAAGCAGCTCTCCGCCGAGACCGATCTGGTTCTGAACCTGGCCTCCAAGGAGTATAGCCGGGCGGTGGAGCCCCACCTGCCCCCCTTCGTCCGCTTCCTCACCTGTACCTTTGGGGAGCTGGCGGGCGAAAAGGTGCTGGAAAAGGGCACCGTCTGCAAAATGGCCCGGGGCCAGATGGTTCGCTGGCTGGCAGAAAATCAGATCACCCACCCGGAGGATATCCGGGACTTTGGCGAGCTGGGCTACCGCTTCTCCCCCGCCCTCTCCTCCCAAACCCATTACGTCTTTCTCAAGCAATCCCAATAACCAAAGGAGGCCCGCACCATGGTGCGAAAAATCGTTCGAGACGCCTTTCTCCTCTCTCAAAAAGCGGCCCCCGCCACCGAAAAGGATCTGCCCATCGCCCAAGACCTCTTGGACACCCTGGTTGCTCACCGGGAGGGCTGTGTGGGTATGGCCGCCAACATGATCGGCGTCAATAAGCGCATCATCGCCTTTGACAACGAGGGCAGCTATATGCTCATGTTCAACCCGGAGATCATCAAAAAATCCGGCCCTTACGAGACGGAGGAGGGCTGCCTCTCCCTCTCCGGCGTCCGAACCGCCAAGCGCTGGCGCTCCATTCGCGTTCGCTACCAGAACGAACAGCTTCAAACCCGCTTCAAAACCTTCACCGGCTGGAGTGCCCAAATCATCCAGCACGAGGTGGATCACTGCGAGGGAATTTTGATTTAACCATACTGCCAGGAGGCTTCCCCATGAAACACGTCGTCGTCCTTTCCGACACCCACGGCCTTCTCCGCCCGGAGGTTCTGGAATACCTGAAACAGGCCGATATCATCCTTCATGCCGGGGATATCAACACCCAGGCCATCGTAAACATCCTGAAAACTTACGCCCCCCTTTATATTGTCCGGGGCAACAACGACAAGGAGTGGGCGCAAGACCTGCCCCAGAGTCTCGCCTTCTCCATCGAAACCCTCCGCTTTTTCATGATCCACAACAAAAAGGATATCCCCGCAGATCTTTCCCAGGCAGACGTTGTCATCTACGGCCACTCTCACAAATATGCCTGCGAGAACCGGGAAGGCGCCCTCTGGCTCAACCCCGGCAGCTGCGGTAAGCGCCGCTTTGACCAGGAGATCACCCTCGCTCTCATGGACGTGGAGGGCAGCCGCTTCCAGGTGGAAAAGGTGGTCATCCCCCAGGAGCGGAAGTAACCCTGGGGAACCGGGCCTCGCCTTCCCCCTCCGGCGGCGTCCCCACGGCCTTCCCCCCGGCTCCGGCCCGGCCCGCTCTGCGGGGCTCCCTTTTCCCGCCTGTTTTCTGAACTGCAACCGCCGGTTGCGGCTTTTCCACCTTTGATGGATAGCCTTCCACCCCCCGTTACAGTATCATATCCCCAAGGAGGTACCCCATGCTGTCTGAAAAGATCTATACCCTTCGGCGAAAAAACGGTCTGTCCCAGGAACAGCTGGCCGAGCGTATCGGCGTCTCCCGTCAGGCGGTCTCCAAATGGGAAGGCGGTCTGTCCGTTCCGGAGCTGGACAATCTGCGCTCCCTGAGCGAATGCTTTCACATCACCCTCGACGAACTGACCCAGGAGGAGAGCGCCCCCTCCGAGCCCCTTTCCGCCCAAGCTCCGCCCCAGTCCGCTCCCCCCTCCTCCATCAGCAGACCCGGCGTCCTTCTGTGCCTCCTGGCCGGACTTTTCCTGATCCTTTTCGGCGTTCTGACCCTGGCCCGCCCCTCTGCCGCCGAAGCGCTGAACGCCTCCTCCGCCGTCACTCTGAACGGTTCCGGTATCCTTCTGTCCCTGATTCTTTTCATGATGGCCGCGGGTATCTTCCTGATCCTGAAGAAAAAGTAACGGAGGTAATCCTATGAAACCCAAATTCCTAAGCCCCCTCTTTGCCATCCTCGCCATCGTCCTGTCCAACGTCATGTGCGCCGCCATCGCTTACAACTATTGCTCTTTGCAATATTGCCAGGTCTGCAGCGCCCCCGCCAGCACCGCCTTCCTTCTGGCCATCCCCTACGGGATCGCCATCGCCCTGTGCGCCCTTTTGTCCTGGTTCTTCCGCCGGAAGGCTGTCTAAGCAAAGCATGAAAAAACGCCCACCGAACGGCATGTCAGCCGTCTGTGGGCGTTTTCTTTTTATCGACTTTTTTCCGCAGCCATAAAATCTTATACAGAAATCAGGTCCTATCTCCCCTCAGGATTGTTAAAGTTTTCACTTGTCTTTTTCTCAAAAGATTGTTAAAATATAGACGTTCCAAAACCTGAAGCAAACTTCCCCAAAAATTACATCACAGGATATGAATTGGAGGTATTATTATGGCTCGCTTTACACTTCCCCGTGACTTATACCATGGCAAGGGCGCGCTGGAAGCTCTGAAATCCTTTGACGGCAAGAAGGCCATCATCTGTGTGGGCGGCGGTTCCATGAAAAAGTTTGGTTTCCTGGATCGGGCCGTTTCCTATCTGAAGGAGGCCGGCATGGAGGTGGAGCTCTTTGAGGGCATCGAGCCCGATCCCTCCGTAGAGACCGTCATGAAGGGCGCCGACGCCATGCTGAAGTTCCAGCCCGACTGGATCATTGCCATGGGCGGCGGCTCCCCCATCGACGCTGCCAAGGCCATGTGGATCAAGTACGAGTATCCCGATATCACCTTCGAGGAGATGTGCAAGGTCTTTGGCATCCCCGCCCTGCGGAAGAAGGCCCGCTTCTGTGCCATCTCCTCCACCTCCGGCACCGCCACCGAGGTCACCGCCTTCTCCATCATCACCGACTATGCCAAGGGCATCAAGTATCCCATCGCCGACTTTGAGATCACTCCCGACGTGGCCATCGTGGATCCCGACCTGGCCGAGACCATGCCCAAAAAGCTGGTGGCCCACACCGGTATGGACGCCATCACCCATGCCGTAGAAGCCTATGTGTCCACCGCCAACTGCGACTATACCGATCCCCTGGCCCTCCATGCCATCAAGATGATCCAGCACGACCTGGTGGATTCCTACAACGGCGACATGGCCAAGCGGGACAGTATGCACAACGCCCAGTGTCTGGCGGGCATGGCCTTCTCCAACGCCCTGCTGGGCATCGTCCACTCCATGGCCCACAAGACCGGCGCCGCCTTTGCCGACTACGGCGCCCACATCATCCACGGCGCGGCCAACGCCATGTACCTGCCCAAGGTCATCGCCTTCAACGCCAAGGATCCCACCGCCAAAAAGCGCTACGGCGAGATTGCCGACTTCATGGGCCTGGGCGGCAAGAGCGACGATGAGAAGGTCAAGCTGCTCATCGCCTATCTGCGGAAGATGAACGACGATCTGAACATCCCCCACTGCATCGGCAAGTATGGCCCCGACAGCTATCCCTGCGAGCAGGGCTTCGTGCCGGAAAAAGTGTTTCTGGAGAGGCTCCACGACATTGCCGTCAACGCCCTGGGCGACGCCTGCACCGGCTCCAACCCCCGCCAGCCCAGCGTGGAGGAGATGGAAAAGCTCCTCAAGTGCTGCTATTACGATACCGAAGTGGATTTCTAACCTTCCCTTTCTTCTCCTGTTTAAGAGTCCGCAGGCCCGAGGGCCTGCGGACTCTTTTCTCGCTTTTTGTGCGCGCTCCTTCCCCTTTGCCGCGTCTTTCATTGCCTGCCTCTGAAGCGATGGAGCCGGAAATGTCTGTCCCCGTTCAAGGTCGGCGCCGCCAAACGTTTCTATAAAACACAAATGCCTTCCCCCATTGACTTTTTCTGCCTTCTTCGGTATCATAGTCCATGCGCTCTCTGTTTTAACGGCGGCGCGTTTTGAGAGAAAGAGGGAGTCTGATGGAGCGAGAAAACTTTCGATCCCGGCTGGGATTTTTGCTGGTAAGCGCCGGCTGCGCCGTGGGCATTGGCAATGTGTGGAAATTCCCCTATGTGACGGGGCAAAACGGCGGCGGGGTATTCGTGCTGTTCTACCTGCTGTTTTTGGTTTTGATGGGCGTGCCTGTCCTCACCATGGAGCTGGCGGTAGGCCGGGCCAGCAGGCAAAGCGCCGTGCCGGGCTACAAAACCCTGGAGCCCAAGGGCAGCAAGTGGCACATCCACGGCTGGTTCTGTGTGGCCGGGTGCTGCCTTCTTATGATGTATTACACCACCGTCTCCGGTTGGATGCTGGGCTACTTTTTCAAGTTTACCTTCGGCGCCTTTACCGGGCTGGGAGGGGCCGCAGTGGACAATGTATTCTTTGCCATGCGCGCCAATGCGGGCGAGATGATCCTCTGGATGAGCGCCACTGTACTGGGCGGCTTTCTGGTGTGCAGCTTCGGTCTTCAAAAGGGGCTGGAGCGGATCACCAAGGTGATGATGCTGGGGCTGCTGGGGCTCATTGCTCTGCTCGCCTTTCACAGTCTGACCCTTCCCGGCGGGATGGAGGGAGTCCGGTTCTACCTCCTGCCCGATTGGGGGCAGGCCATGGAGGTGGGGCTCGGCAGTGTGATCACCGCCGCCATGAACCAGGCCTTTTTCACCCTGAGCCTTGGCATTGCCGCCATGGAGGTCTTTGGAAGCTACATGACCCGGGAGCACACTCTCACCAGCGAGGCGATCCGCATCTGCAGTCTGGACACCTTTGTGGCGCTGGTATCGGGGCTGATCATCTTCCCGGCCTGCTTCTCCTTCGGGGTGGAGCCGGACAGCGGGCCCTCCCTCATCTTTATGACTCTGCCCAAGGTGTTTTTGAACATGGCCGGAGGGCGGCTTTGGGGTACCTTGTTCTTCCTGTTCATGACCTTTGCCAGCTTTTCTACGGTGATCGCCGTGTTTGAAAATCTCCAGGCCAGCTGCATGGATAACTTTGGCTGGAGCCGGCGAAAGGCTGCTGTGGTCAACTGTATTTTCATTCTGATCGCCAGTCTCCCCTGCGTGTTGGGGAACAATCTATGGAGCACGGTACGGATCCTGGGGCGGGATGTGTTGGATTTTGAGGACTTTTTGGTAAGCAACCTGCTGCTGCCCTTGGGCTCCCTTGTTTATCTGCTGTTCTGCGTGACCCGCTGGGGCTGGGGGTACGAAAACTACCTGAGGGAAGCTAACACTGGCCTGGGAATGAAGATGCCCCGGGCACTCAAAGGATATTTTCAGTTTGTTCTGCCCTGTCTGATCCTCTTTATCCTCATTCAGGGGCTTCTCCCCGGCTGAGATTGAAGGGTTGAAAGCCGCCTGTCTGCTATGCAGACAGGCGGCTTTTTTTCCTCTCCCGGAATCCCCCCCAGAATAGAACAAATGTTTCACGTGAAACAAGGGTTGTACATTTTGTGGGGGAAACTGGGAAAAATGGAAGGTCATTCCGGGCGGAAAAGGGCTTATAAGGGGCAATTACCGAAGAAAAAGTTGGGATTTTACCCCCTTTTTTTGGAGGGAGAGAGATGCAATTTGGGTGCAACTTTGGGTTGGTGTATCCAAAGGTACAAGGGGGATACAACTATGGAATCTCAGAGACTGGGGGAGAAAGGAATTGGCCGCAGTCCCTTTTTGGAACCCGGGAAAATAAAAGCGGGAGGACGGTAAAACCGTCCTCCCGCTTGGGAAGTTTGAGCTATTTTACTGGAAGGAATTAGCCGCCCAGGTAGAACAGGCCCACACCACCGATGATGGCTCCGAACACGGCAGCAAAGATAGCGCCGATGAGCAGAGTGGTGAAGAACTTCTCCTTGTTGGTGCCCTCGTTGGTAGCGCCCAGAGTCATAGCGCCCAGAGTGGACATGGGGCTGATGGTGGTCATGTGAGCGCCGACAACGATGGCGGAGAGCAGAGCACTGTTGGAAACAGCGCCGCCCATAGCCTCGACCATGCCGGGGATGGTGGGGATCAGGGTGGGCATAACCACGCCGGAAGCGCTGGAAACAGCGGACATCAGGGAAGCAGTGATGCTCATGATGGGAGCAGCGGTCTTGGGGCCGGCGATGGTAGCCAGAGCAGCGGTCAGAGCGTCGATACCGCCGGCAACGGAAACCACATTGACCAGCATGCCCATACCACCGACCAGGAGGATGGTGTTCCAAGAGATAGCAGCGATGGACTTCTTCTGGTCAGCGACCTTCAGAACCAACAGGATGGCGGCGGCAGCAAAGCCGGTCAGAGCGGTGTCGGTCTTCAGGATCATGATCAGCAGCAGGGCGATGGCGATGATCACCAGGGTGATGGTCTGGTTCTTATCGAAGGTGATCTTCTCGCTGGCGGCATTGCTGCTGCCTTCCTTGGCCAGCTTCAGGCCGCCGTAGAAGACGAAGTAGCAGGCGAAGAGAACGATGCTGATGAGCATGCAGCTCAGGAACACGGGGTTGTAGTCCATAACGCCCACTTCCATGCCGCGCTCATAGGCGATGACGCCGGACGGAGTGATCTTGTTCAGACCACCAGCCAGACAGCCGGTGATGGTGGAGAAGCCGGAGAGCTCGTCGCTGATGCCGGCGGCTCCGCCAGCGGCCAGGGTGATGGGGGCGATGATGGCCACCATGACCACGGGGCCGGGGCCCACATAGGACAGGACGGCACTGAGCAGGAAGAACACGAAGGGCAGCAGAACCCGCTTGCCGCGAACAAGGCTCACGATGAACTTAGCCACGTTCTCCAGGGTGCCGTTGACCTTGGCAATGCCGAACAGGAAGGTCATGCCCATCAGGGTCATGATGGTGCTGTTGGGCCAGCCAGCGATGACGTTCTTAGCGGTCATGGTGACCTCGCCGGCGCTCAAAGAACCCAGCAGGTAGACACCGGTGACGAAGGCAAACAGAATGCCCAGAACGCCGGCGTTAACGTTGGTGAAGTAGCTGATCAGAACCACAACCACCAAGACAGCCAGTGAAAAATATGCAGCCATAAACTATATTTCTCCTTTTTATGTTTTCCTTATCCCTCTCTCGGGTTAAAGAACTGAAATTACAGGACGTTCTCGTCCTTCAGAGCCTGGATCTCGGCGTCGGTCTTGCCCAGGAAGCTCTTCAGCACCTCGTCGGTGTTGGCGCCCAGCAGAGGAGCGGGCATACGCAGGCCGCCGGGAGTGCCGGACATCTTGATGGGGGTGTTGGCCATACGGAACTTGCCCAGGACAGGCTGATCGACCTCGAGGATCATGTCACGGGACAGGACCTGCTCGTTGGTGACGACCTTGTCGATGGTGTTGACCAGGGTGACAGGCACGCTGGCGGCCACCAGACCGTCATACCACTCCTGAGCGGTCTTGGTGTGGAAGATCTCGTCCAGGATGGGGAACAGCTGATCGTAGTTGTTGGTACGATCGGGGTTGTTGATGAAGCGGGGATCCTCGATCAGCTCGGGATGGCCGGCGAAGGTCAGGAACTTCTTCCACAGGCCGTTGTTACCCACAGCGATCATGACCTTGACGCCGTCCTTGCACTCGAAGTCCTGGAACGGGGTCAGGGAAGCGTGACGGTTGCCGGCGGGCTGGGGCACCTTGCCGCTGACGAAGTAACGGGCAATGGCGTTCTCCAGAATGGCGACCTGGCAGTCCAGCATGGCGATATCCACCTTCTGGCCCTTACCGGTCTTCTGCTTCTCGACAACGGCCAGGATGGCGCCCAGAGCGGCGAACAGGCCGGCAGTGATGTCGCCCACAGAGGAGCCGACACGGGTGTACTGGCCGGGGCCAGGGCCGGTGATGCTCATGATTCCGCCCATAGCCTGGACAACGGCGTCGTAAGCGGGACGCTTGGAGTAGGGGCCGGTGTGACCGAAACCAGAGATGGCAACATAGATGATCTCGGGATTAATCTTCTTCAGATCCTCGTAGCCCAGACCCAGCTTCTCCATGGTGCCGGGCTTGAAGTTCTCGACGACCATGTCAGCCTTGGCGACCATCTCGCGGATCAGGTCGCAGCCCTTGGGGTTGCGGGTATCCACGGTGACGCTCTTCTTGTTACGGTTGATGCTGTTGTAGTAGGCGCTCTCGCCGTTCTGGTAGGGGCCATAGGCGCGGGAGTCGTCACCAGTGCCCGGGGTCTCGATCTTGACGATATCGGCACCGAAGTCGCCCAGGATCATGGTGCAGTAGGGGCCGGAGAGCACTCTCGTCAGGTCAACAATTTTGATTCCTTCCAGCGGTAACATGAAACTACCTCCTTATAATGATGTACTACAAATTACCGAAGAGGTCTTCCTTGATCCAAATCGGCGGGATGGTTCTTTTGCCAATTTGGACAATGTAGACCCCCTCCATAATTTGTTTTACAGTTCACTTTACCATATTTTTTGAATTTGTACAAGTTCCATTTGGTTGCTTTTGACAACCAATATTGTTATATATATATATCAAGCAAGACATTGATATTAGGGAAAATAGTTCACAAAAAGTATGGCTGCGCCCAAAAGCACCAACACCGCTCCGGTGGCCCGGTTGAGGACGATCGGATCGGCTTTGTTGGCAAAGCGGGCGGCGATGCGCGCCCATAGGAGGGTGCTCAGGACGCAGAATACCAAAGGCCAAAGTTCAGGGGCGCCGCCGATGGCGAAATGGCTGAGGGCACCGGTGAGGGCGGTGAAGGTCATAATGAACACGCTGGTGCCTACGGCAGTTTTCAGCTCATAGCCCAAAACGCCGGTGAGGATCAGGAGCATCATCATGCCGCCGCCGGCCCCCACAAAGCCGCAGATAAAGCCCACCGCCATGCCGCAGAGCAGGGATTGGAGAATCCGCTTTTGGGGGTCTACCCCGCCCATGGCCTCCTTGGTGGTCATGACGGGCTTGACGATGAATTTGACGCCCAGGAGGAGGGTCATAAAGGTGGAGAAACCGCCCATGGCCGTGCCGGGTACCAGGCTGGAGACCCAGCTGCCCACCAGGGTGAAGCAGAGGACGGAGGCCATCATCACAAGGCCGTTTTTGACATCCAGGTTTTTGTTCTTTCCGTAAGTGTATGCAGAGACGGCGCTGGCCAGTACATCGCTGGCAAGGGCGATGCCGACGGCCGCATAGGGCTCCATTTTCAGGAAAGTGATAAGCATGGGGCTGATGACCGCCGCGGCGCTCATACCGGCGAAGCCGGTGCCCAGGCCGGCGCCGATGCCGGCCAGAAAGCAGATGATAAACTGGTAAAATATAGTCATCGGGGTTCCTCCTATTCCATTTGCTCCAGAGCTTTTTGAACATTGGCGTCCATGCGCTCCAGCAGGGTCTTTAAACCCTCCCGCTCCGTGGGAGAGAAGCCCTTCAGAACGGCGGCGAAGCAGGTCTCCTGGCAGCGGAGCAGACGCTCCAGCTCCGCCTCCCTGCCCGGTTGGAGCACCAGGCGCTTGACCCGGCGGCTGGACGGGTCGGGCTGGGTTCGGAGCCACCCCTTCCCCTCCAGGCGCTCCACCGCAGTGGAAACGTTGGATTTGGCGAAGCCCCGGAGAAGCACTGCGTCCCGGGCGGTGTTGCGATCCGGGTTGTTGCTGAGGAACAGCAACAGATCCATCTCCAACTGGGACAGTTCCAGATCCTGACTCAGAGGCTGAAAGCTTTTCTGGTACATACGCCTAAAATGCTGGGCATACCGCAGAAGTTCGCGCATATCTGCTTCCTCCGTTCTAAATATAACTGTTCTGATTATAACTTTATTGAAAAGTTTGTCAACTCATTTTTTCATAAGGGCTTGACGAATCCTAAAAATCTGGTATAATAATTTTCGCTGTCCGGCTCGGCCGGGTACAGCGTTTATGACTTGCAGTGGTATCGAAGTGGTCATAACGAGCACGATTGGAAATCGTGTAGCCGTTAACCCGGCTCGAGGGTTCGAATCCCTCCCACTGCGCAAAAAAAAACACCTTTTATCCTTTTGTATAAATGGTTTTTTTTTTGGCGCACAACGGTTTTAAGGAGTAGCGAAAGAAAATTGAATCCCACTCTTTAAGGGGCACGTTTTCTTTTTTTGCACAAAATTGTGCACGGATCTGCACACGCCTTCCTTTTTTGAAATATTTTGACAAGTCCACCCTCCCATGGTAGACTTTTATTTATCAAAGGGAGGAATAAAGTATGGACTTTTCTACTGCAATGGAAAAGATTGAAGGATTTGACTTCCCTATCGGAGAAATCGATTCGGGTGAGCCAATATATACCAATTTAAAGGATATCAACCATTTACTGGTATCTGGAGAAGCCGGAACGGGAAAATCTGTATTTGTAGATTCTATGATTCTTTCCTTTATATCTAATAATACACCCGAAAACCTCAGACTGCTTATTTGGGATAGCACAGGTGTAAATTATCCATACAATGGTATTTCACATTTACTAATTTCTGTTATCACTGATTCTCGAAAAATGGTTTTGGCTCTACAATGGGCCATCACCGAAATACAAAAAAGGCTCCGGACTCTTTCGGAAAC
>JAAWEH010000002.1 GCA_022794215.1 Oscillospiraceae bacterium | reverse complement strand
TTCAAAATTTTCCGGAGGGGGCCATTATTTCCATGCCGCTCCGGGCAGAGGGAGCCAGAAAAGGGCGGGCCTTTCTCTATGGCATCCTGTCCGGTGTAGTGGAACCACTGGCCGCTGTGCTGACCATTTGGGCGGCTGGCCTGATCCTCCCCGCACTGCCTTATCTGCTCAGTTTCGCGGCTGGAGCTATGATCTATGTTGTGGTAGAGGAACTGATCCCGGAAGCGTCTGCTGGGACGCACTCTAACATTGGAACGCTGTTCTTTGCGGCGGGATTTACCATCATGCTGGCGCTGGATGTGGCGCTGGGATAAGAGGAAATTTATGATGAGATTACTGATTTGCGGCGCCGGGGTCATTGGCGGTTTCTATGCGGCATTGTTCAGCAGAGCGGGATATAACACGACTGTGTATGCGCGGGGGAAACGGCTGGGGATGCTGGAAAGGGCCGGTTTGTTGAACATAATGGCCAGCTCCATTCGGCTCATGTGGAGGTCATTGACCGTGCTGCGAATGAGGATCACTTCGATTATATCTTTTTAACAGTCAAAGGAAATCAGGTGCATACTGCGTTAAGGGAGCTTCGTCCCGATTGCCGATGCTTACTATGCGGCAGAGCATCCCAAGGAGGCGTGGCGAGAAAAAGCTGTGATCCTCAAAACAGCAAGGCAGCTGAAACACAATTTCAAGACACTTCATGCACTGGGAATCCATCTTTCGCCTGGGAAAATGAACCTGTTCTATTTTGCGCCTGTGTGGATTTTGAAAGCCGGGATGGAAAGCCCAATGGGCAAAGCGTTCTTTGCCGGAAAAGCAAAGACAGTCTTTACATGGACGGCACAGCAAAGGCGGAAAAGCCCTGTAATTCCTTTTGAATTGCAAGGCTTTTCTTTTTCCTTGCTTTTAGTTGAAATTGTATGTTTCACACTGGCTTGGCCCCGACGCTGGCTCTTGTTGTTTGCTGGCGATGATGTGCGTGCAGCCATCCATTCGTTCTGAGCTGTCCCACTTATCCGTTCGGTCACATGAGCGTACACAGCAAAGGGAAATGTTACCGCCTCAATTTGAGGTGAGTTTTTAGAATGTGTCTCAATTCAAGATATATTAAACTTTTTTGTTGTCCTGTTGGGGGGAGGGCTTCGATTATTTCAATACCGCGTGGGGGGAGGCAATCAGTTCAGATTGTAGCTTTTTTAAGAAGAGTTCCGCCACAGGGGAGAATACCTGATACTTTTTCCAAACGATATGCAGCTTTGTTTCTAGTTTGGGAAACAGTGGGCGAAAGCACAGCCCGCTTTGTTCGCCGGTATCTGCCAGCTTGTCAAAGGTGAGAAGATAGCCCAGACCTTCCCGCGCCAAGACAGTCCCGTTATACGCCAGATTTATGGTGGTGGTGACATGGAGCCGATCCACTTTCTCCCCGAAGAGCTTTGGGATATCCTCCCGTAATCCTTGGCGGGAAACGATCAGGGGCAGATCCAGCAAGTCGTCAATGCTGATGCGCTCCTTCCGGGCGAGGGGTATTGAAGAGGAATAAAATGCACCTCAAGCTGAGATGCAGTAGGAGATCTTGATGATTGGTTTTTCGTGAGTCTTCTGGCATACTTTAATTTTGGAGAAGGTAAAGCAAAATATTCCTACACGAAGGAACAGGGCGGCATTCGTAAGAATACCGCCCTGCTTTTGCCCTTTGGGACGATGATAAAAAGAGAAGGAAAAGCTTGGGGTGTCAAGGTTTGCGGGATGCCGAGAAGTGAAAGGGCTGATATGGAACCCGGGCTTCCCACCACGATGGGAAGCCCGGGTTTTTACCTCCTTTTACCTTTCATGTTGATAAATGCCCGCCAATTTTTCCTTTCTTCAAAATGACTGGATGGGCGGCTATCTATGATAGACCGCCGCCCAACAAATTATGATTTCAAGCTGCGGTTAGTAAAATTGCTAGCGCTTAGAACCATCAACACAAAAGGTAAAAGGGATGGTTTTTATGCTTCGGCCTGTACCAGGCGGATGAGAACCTCCACCATTTTTTCTAGGGATTCCACGGGGATGTATTCCTGGGGGCCGTGGAAATTGACGCCGCCGGTAGACAGGTTGGGGCAGGGGAGGCCTTCGTAGGAGAGGCGGGCGCCGTCGGTGCCGCCCCGGATGGCCACCTCGCGAGGCTCTACCCCCACTGCGCGGAAGGCGGCCTTGGCCCGGTGGATCAGGTGCATATGGGGTTCGATTTGGGCCTTCATGTTGTAATACTGGTCTTTCAGTTCCAGCTCCACCGTTCCGGCGCCGTATTTCTCATTGAGGTAGGAAGCGATCCGCTCCAGGGTGGATTTTTTGGACTGGAACTTCTCGCTGTCGTGGTCCCGGACGATATACTCCAGCGTGGCCAGGGTTTCGTCGCCCTCCATGTGCTGGAGATGGTAAAAGCCCTCGTAGCCCTCGGTGTGGGCGGGGGTTTCGGCGGGGGGGAGCATGGAGTTGAATTCGATGGCCAGCAGGATGGCATTGCGCATCTTGTTCTTGGCGGAGCCGGGGTGGATGTTCAGACCGTGGATGGTGACCTTGGCGCCGGCGGCGTTGAAATTTTCGTACTCCAGTTCACCCAGCTCGCCGCCGTCCACGGTGTAGGCGGCGGCAGCGCCAAAGCCGGCCACATCAAAGTGATCGGCGCCGGAGCCTACTTCCTCATCGGGGGTAATGCCCACGGCAATGCGGCCATGGGGGATCTCGGGGTGAGCGATAAGATACTCTATGGCGGAGAAGATCTCGGCAATGCCGGCCTTGTCGTCGGCCCCCAGCAGGGTGGAGCCATCGGTGACCACAAGGTGCTGGCCCACGTAGTTTTTCAGGGCCTCGTCTTCCTTGGCCTTCAGGAAGAGACCGTGGCCCAGTTCCACATCGCCGCCCCGGTACTCCACGATCCGGGGCTTAACGTCGGCGCCGGAGAAAGAGGGGGAGGTATCCATATGGGCGATAAGGCCCATGCAGGGGACGGTCTCACAGCCGGGGGTAGCGGGGAGAAAGCCGTAGACATAGCCAAAGGCATCCATGTGGGCGTTTTGAAGCCCCATCTGATTCAGCTCGGCAGCCAGTTCTGCACCCAGTAGCTTTTGCTTGGCGGTGGTGGGGGTGGTGTTGGAATAGGCGTCGGATTGGGTATCAAAAGAGACGTACTTCAGAAAACGGTCTAAAACATTCATTTGACTCAACTTCCTTTGGACGGGCTCCAAATCTTTCCTTGACGGGAAAGGGGGGAGCCGCTAAACTATAGGGTAAGTATAGCATAGACAGGAGGATTTTTCCATGGGTGCGAGAAAAGAATTTACCTATCCCTCCAGTGACGGGGCGCATCAGGTTCACGCGGTTCTCTGGCTGCCGGAGAGGGGAGAGGCGCGGGGTGT
The DNA here is from genome assembly GCA_022794215.1 of Oscillospiraceae bacterium. GTDB lineage: Bacteria > Bacillota > Clostridia > Oscillospirales > Oscillospiraceae > Vermiculatibacterium. The sequence continues at coordinate 58,127 of JAAWEH010000002.1, read as the reverse complement.
GGTTCAGCTGGTTCACGGGATCTCGGAATACATCCTGCGCTATGATCCCTTTGCCCGGTATTTGACCGAACATGGGTTTGCGGTTACGGGAAACGACCATCTGGGTCATGGACAGACGGCGAAGGATCCATCGGAGTACGGATATTTTAACGACTGGTGGAACCTGGTTCATGACGTTCGCGCACTTTGGCTCAAGACCAAGGAGAGCTATCCCCAGGCGCCCTATTTCCTGCTGGGCCACTCCATGGGCTCTTTTGTGGCTCGAACCTATCTGATCGACTATCCCGGCAGCCTGACGGGGGCCATTCTTTCAGGGACAGGGCAGGAGCCGGCGGCGCTGGTATCCCTGGGAAAGCTGGTGACCGGGGTGGGAGACCCCCGCAAGGTGAACAAGCTGTTTGCGGCTTTCTCCCTGGGAGCCTACAACAAGCAGTTCAAGCCCAACCGCACCAGCGCCGACTGGATCTGCCGGGATGAGAGGGTGGTAGACGCCTACCTGGCCGATTCGCTGTGTAACTTTTTGCCTAAGGCGGGGATGAACCACGCCATGATGAGCGGGCTGCAGTATGTGGGCAGCAGAAAAAACCTGGAGCGGATGGACAGAGACCTGCCGGTTTACTTTTTTGCCGGGGACAAGGATCCGGTGGGCGCCGGCGGCCAGGGCGTGAAAAAGGTTGCGGGCTGGTTCCGGGAGGCCGGGGTGAAGGACGTGACGGTGAAGCTCTATCCCGGCGGACGGCACGAGATGCTCAACGAGACAAACCGGGAAGAGGTTTTTGCAGACACCCTGGCCTGGATTGAGAAGCATTTGGGGTAAGAGAGAAGGCGGAGCGTGGACAAGAGGATGTTTGGGCGGCGGATGGCGGTGATGCTGCTGGGGATCCTGGTCATGGGCATTGGGATCGGGCTATTTAAGCTCTCCCTGATGGGCAACGACCCCTCCACCGCCATGGTAATCGCCATTGGCGAGAGGGTGGGAGTGGATTTTTCCATCATTTTGATCGGAATGAACTGTGCCTGGTTTGGGGTGGAGTGGGGTCTGGATCGGAAGCTGGTGGGAATCGGAACCTTTGTCAACTGGTTTTTGGTGGGCCCGATCGCCTCCGGATTTGAAAAGCTGGTGCTGGGAGTTTGGCCGGGGCCGGAGGGCCTTGGGGCCCGGTTGCTGCTTATGCTGTGCGGGGTGCTGGTGCTCAGCTTTGCCTGTGCCATGTATCAGACGGCGGATGTGGGCATTGCGCCCTATGACGCGCTGTCCATTATTCTTTCCAAAAAGAGCGGGCGATCCTATTTCGGGTGCCGGATGGTGACCGACTGTCTGTGCACCCTGATCGCTTTGGCCTTGGGGGGCTTGATCGGCCCGGGCACACTGGTGTGTGCGGTGGGATTGGGGCCCTTCATCACGTTCTTTTCAGAGAAGGCGGCAAAGCGGATGGTGGGTTCGCCGACAAAAACAGCGTAAAAACAGGGGGCGGCTTTGGGCCGCCCCCTGTTTTTACGCTGTTTCACCCTCGGCAATGATGCGCTCCAGGCAGGACATAAGGTCGGAGAGGTTTTCCACCTTGACATCCAGGGCCAGGACTGCCTGCTGAAGCTCCGGGGGCATGGACTGGAACTGATCGCGGACACAGGGGGATATGGTTGACATACCGATCACCTCTACGCAAGTATGCCCCAAAAAGCAGAGGACCATGCGGGGAGACGGCAGCAAAAAAGGCGCACTCCTTTGGAGTGCGCCTTTGGCGTGCTTGGGGTCAGTCGGAAAGATACTGCTTCACCAGCTCCTGGAGCAACTCGTCCCGATCCAGCTTGCGGATAAGGGAACGGGCGTTATTATAGTTGGTGATATAGGTGGGATCTTCAGAGAGGATATAGCCCACGATCTGATTGATGGGATCGTAACCCTTCTGCTTCAGAGAATCATAGACCGAGGTGAGGATGGCCTTGATCTCCTGATCCTTTTCGTAACGGATATTGAATTTCCTGGTAAAGTCCATGTCTTCCATAAAGGGCACCTCCCATTGGGGTTATGAGTAAATTGTACTCGAAAAAACGGACGCTGTAAAGAGAAAAGAGTGAAAATTTATAAAACCTTCATTTCCAACGGGGAAAACTTCAGCGCAGAGAGGCGCCCAACTGGGATTCCAGAGCGGAAAGGATGCTCTTCACGTCCTCATCGGCTTCCTCGGCGGTGAGACTGCGCTCGTCGGAGCGGAGCACCAGGTTGAAGGCCACCGACTTTTTGCCCGCGTCGACTCCCTTACCCCGGTAGATGTCGAAGAGGGAGACCTCCTTCAGAAGGCCCTTGGCGCCCTTGCGGATGCACTCTTCCAGCGCGCCGACGGTGACGGCTTCGTCACAGACCACGGCGATATCCCGGGTGACGGCGGGGAACTTGGGCAGGGGGGTGTATTCGGGATCGGCACCCTTGGCGTCCATCAGGGCCTCGAAGCTCAGTTCGGCGCAGTAGAGCTCGGCGTCTACGCCGTAATTCTGAGCCACCAGGGGGTGAACCTGTCCAAGAACGCCCAAGACAGTATTGCCTGAGAGCACCTGGGCACAGCGGCCGGGGTGATAGGAGGGATTGTCGGAAACGGCGCGGAAGGTTACGTCCGCTACCCTCAGCTCTTTCAGGAGGGCCTCAACGGCGCCTTTGAGGGAGAAGAAGTCCATTCCATCGCCGTAGGCGCCCATGGAGAGCAGCTTGTTCTCTACGGCAAGGCCGTCAGGCCCGCCGGGGAAATAAATGCGGCCGATTTCGTAGAGGCGGGCATTCTTATTGCGGAAATTGTAGTTCCGGGTCAGGATCTCCAGCATGGAGGGCAGCACGGTGGTGCGCATAATGGAGGTGTCCTCTCCCAAGGGGTTCAGGATCTTGAAGGATTCCCGCCGGGGATCTTTGGGATCCCAGCGGATCTTGTCGTAATAGGTGGGGGAGATGAAGGAGTAGGTGATGATCTCGTCATAGCCCATGGCCCGGCAGGCGGCGCCCAGAGTCCGCTCCACCTGCTGAGAGGGGGAGTAGCCGCCCTGGGTGGTCTGGCCCCGCATGAGGGTGACGGGAATATTGTTGTAGCCATGGAAACGGGCCACCTCTTCGGCAAGGTCGGCCATCCGCTTTACATCGCCCCGCCAGGAGGGAACTTTGATGACGCCCTGATCCCTGGTGGTCTCAAAGCCCAGCCGTTGGAGGTAAGTGTACATCACGTTTTCAGCCACATCGGTGCCCAGCAGGGCGTTGATCTTGTCCGGCTCCAGTTTCAAAAGGGTGGGCTCGGGCACATAGTTCAGAATGTCGATGACGCCGTCCATGACCTGGCCGGCCTCCAGCATTTCAACCAGCTCACAGGCGCGGTTTACGGCGGGCAGGGTATTCATGGGGTCAAGGCCCTTCTCAAATTTGGCGCTGGCCTCGGTTCGCATACCCAGGGCCAGGGCCCCCTTGCGGATGCAGGTGCCGTCGAAACAGGCGGATTCAAAGACTACGTCGGTGGTGTCGCTTACGATCTCGGAGTTCATGCCGCCCATAATGCCGGCAAGTCCCACGGAGCGGGTTTCGTCGGCGATGACCAGGTGGTTGGCGTTGAGCTTGCGGACATTGCCGTCCAGGGTGGTCAGCTCCTCGCCCTCCTCGGCCCGACGGACAATGATCTTACCGCCCTGCACGTAGCGGTAGTCAAAGGCGTGCATGGGCTGGCCATATTCCAGCATCACGTAGTTGGTGATGTCCACGATGTTGTTGATGGGACGCACCCCCATGGCCCGGAGGCGGCGGCGCATCCACTTGGGGGAGGGGCCGATCTTCACGTTGCGCACCATCCGGGCGGTATACCGGGGCACCAGGTCGGCGGCGGGGGTCTCCACGTCCAGCAGGTCGGCGAGCACGCCGTCGGCACCGCCCTTTACCACCGGCTCATGGAAGCAGCAGGGTTTATCAAAGGTGGCGGCGGCCTCCCTCGCCAGACCAATGACGCTGAGGCAGTCGGGGCGGTTGGGGGTGATCTCAAACTCCACCAGGGTGTCGTTGACCCCGATGACCTCCTTGATGTCATCGCCGGGTTTGACATCCTCCTCCTGGAGAACAAAGATGCCGTCAGGGATACAGTGGGGGAACTCCTTCTGTTCGGCGTGGAGGTCGGCCAGGGTGCAGATCACGCCGGTTTTGGTGTTAAAGGCTACCATGTCGCCGGTGTGGATGTTTTGGCAGGGGGTTTTGACGACTGCGGCGGTGGGGCCGTCCGTTTCGGCATAGGCCAGCGTGCAGGCCCAGGCGCCGTTTTCGGCGGACTCGACCCCTTTTGCTTCCGCGGCCACCACCGGCCCGAAGATCTTATGCCCGGGCTGAATGTCGGCGGGGATGGAGGGTTTGCCCGGGTCGATGGGCTTATAGTCGTTCAAAAGAGCGGCGGCGGTAACGAGGGCGTAGGGGAAGTCCCGCTCGTCCAGGCCCAGCTCCTTCAGGGAGCAGAGCATGCCGTTGGAGGGCACCCCACGCAGCTTGCCCTTTTCGATCTTGACGCCGCCGGGGAGAGTGGATTTGTGGAGGGCCACAGGAACCAGGTCGCCCACATGGATGTTCCAGGCGCCGGTGACGATCTGCACCAGATCATTCATGCCCACATCCAGCTGACAGATCCACATATGGTCGGAATCAGGGTGGCGCTCCATCTTTTCGATGCGGCCCACCACCACGTTTTTGATCTCGGCCCCCAGGTCGGTGAAGGTCTCCACCTTGGAGCCGGAGAGGGTCATGGCCTCGGCAAATTCCTTGTCGGAGGCCGTTACAGGGACAAATTCGTTTAACCATTCACGGGAAAGATTCATTTTAACAAGCCTCCTTTCTTAAAACTGCTCCAGGAACCGGACGTCGTTTTCAAAGATGAGCCGCAGGTCGGCAATCTTAAACCGGCGCATGGCGGTTCGCTCCAGACCCATGCCGAAGGCCCAGCCAGACCACTCTTCGGGGTCGATGCCCGCCATCTCCAGCACCCGGGGGTGGATCATGCCGGCGCCCAGGATTTCGATCCAGCCTTCCCCCTTACAGGTGGGGCAGCCCACGCCGCCGCACTTGTGGCACTGCACGTCCATCTCGCAGCTGGGCTCGGTGAAGGGGAAGTGGTGGGGGCGGAAACGGGTGACGGTGCCCTTGCCGAACAGCTCTTCGGCCAGTAAGTTCAGAGTACCCTTCAGATCGGCCATGGTGACGTTCTTGTCGATGACCATGCCCTCCACCTGGTGGAACATGGGGGAGTGGGTAGCGTCCATCTCGTCCTTCCGGTACACCCGGCCGGGAGCGATGATACGGATGGGCAGGGGCATGGTCTCCATGGCCCGAACCTGCATGGGAGAGGTCTGGGAACGGAGCATCACCCGGCTGTCCTTGTCAAAGTAGAAGGTGTCCGACCAGTCCCGGGAGGGGTGGCCCTCCTCGGCATTGAGCTTGTCGAAGTTGTAGCTGGCAAGCTCGATCTCGGGGCCATCCAGCACGGTGAAGCCCATGCCGATAAAGATGTCCTTGATCTCGTCCAGGGCGATATACATGGGGTGCTTGTGGCCCAGCTTGGGGGTGGAGCCGGGGATGGTCACGTCCACCGCCTCCAGTTTCAGCTTGGCCTCCAAAGCGGCCTGCTCCAGCTTCTTGGCCTGGGTCTCCAGGGCGGATTCCAGGCTCGCCTTTACCTCGTTGACCAGGGCGCCCATCTGGGGGCGCTCCTCAGCGGATAGGGCGCCCATTTGCTTGAGGACGGCGGTGAGCTCACCCTTCTTGCCCAGATATTTGACCCGGAGAGCGTCCAGGTCGGCGGCCGCTTTGGCGCCCTCCAGAGCGGCCAGGGCTTCCGCCCTGATTTTTGCTAACTGCTCTTTCATATCCTTAACTCCTTTTTAGGTGGATTCTACGGTGACGGCGGTCCCGCTGGCGGTGACCATCAGCATGGCGTTGTTGGCTCCGAGCACCTCGTAGTCAATGTCTACCCCGACTACGGCATTGGCGCCGAGGTCGGCAGCCCGGCGAGCCATCTCCTGAAGGGCGTTTTCCCGGGCGGTCATCAGCTCCTCCTCGTACTCAACGGAGCGGCCACCAAAGAAATTGGTAAAGCCGGCGGCGAAATCCCGGATAAAATCGACGCCGGAAATCACCTCGCCAAATACGATGCCGTGGTAGACAACGATCTTTTTCCCTTCTAAGGCAGGGGTGGTGGAGACGATCATAAAAACGCACCTCACTTGTTAAAATGGCGGGCGGAGAACAAACAAAAAGCCCTTCCTCCCCGAAACTGGGGACGAAAGGCTTGCCTTCCGCGGTACCACCCGCATTTGCATATTGCTATGCACACTCTTGCCCCGATAACGGAGGGCCCTCCGTCCGCGTCTTTCCCCGCGGCGGCTCCCAGGCGAACCAAGCGACACGCTCCGGGCCGGTTTTCAGCCGGTGACCAGCCCTCTCTAAAGAAGCGCAAGCACGCTATTTTCCTGTTCCAAGCCTTGTTGCTACTGAAACTTATATATACCACAAATATGGTTGAAATGCAAGAGGAAAATGCCTATAATGGTGACAAACAGCAAAAGGAGGAACCATCTATGTATCTTACCACAGCCGCACAGATAAAGGAGATTGACCGGGTGACCATCGAGGAGTGGGGGATCCCGTCCACAAAGCTGATGGAGAATGCCGCGCAAGCGGTGGTTCGGGAGATCCTGGCCCTGCCCGCCATGGGCTCGGGGCGGAAAAACAGCGCTGTGGGATGGTTCGTTGGGAATGGAGGAGACTCTTTTCAGGAGGAGCGCTCGGCCATTGTGTTCAGCGGCCCCGGCAACAATGGCGGGGATGGCGTCGCCGTGGCCCGGCTCCTATTGAAAGAGGGCTGGCGGGTCAAGTGCCTGCTGGTGGGCGAGCGGGAGAAGATGAGCAAGGACTGCCGGGAGATGGAGCGCCGGCTGGAAAGCGAGGGCGGAGCGCTGGAGGAGTTCCATGCGGAGGACTGGATGGACTATCTGGGCTTTGACGTTGCGGTGGACGCTCTCTTTGGCGTTGGGCTCAATAGCCCCTTGGGGCCCGATGCGGTAGAGGCGGCCAAGCAGATGAAGATGGCCGGATGGGTGGTTTCTGTGGATTTGCCCAGCGGCGTTCAGGCAGATACGGGAGAGGTGCTGGGAGATGCGGTGAACGCCGACGTGACGGTGACCTTCTCCATGGCCAAGCCCGGCCTTTTTGTGGGGGACGGCGCGGTTCACAGCGGGCGCGTGGTGGTGGCTGACATCGGGATCCCCCCAGAGGTGATGGATGAGAAGGCCTGCCCCGATCTGGTCATGGAGCGGCCTTTCCTGGCCAAGCGGAAGAGAAACGCCCACAAGGGGGACTTTGGAAGGCTTTTTATCCTGGCGGGAAGCCGGGGGTATACTGGGGCGGCGGCCCTCTGTGCCCGGGCAGCAGTCCGGGGCGGCGCGGGGCTGGTGACGGTGGCGGTGCCGGAGGAGATCTATCCCATCGAGGCGGTCAAGTGCTGCGATGAGGCCATGGTTTGGCCCCTGCCGGAGGGGGACGAGGAGGTGCTGGAGAAGGCCAAGGGCTGTGACGGTGTGCTCATCGGCCCTGGCCTGGGCCGTGGGGAGCGGGCCCGGAAGCTGGTGCGGCTGCTGCTGGAAAAGCTGAGTTGTCCGGTGATCGTGGACGCCGACGGTCTAAATCTTCTTTCTGGACATATAGATGTGTTGGACAAACGGGAGGGCCTTACCATCCTGACGCCCCACGACGGGGAGTTTGCCGGACTGACCGGGGGAGAGCTCCCCATCCGGGATCGGATGGGGTCGGCCAGCGCCTTTGCCGAGGAGCATGGCTGTATCCTGGTACTGAAGGGACACCGAACCATTACAGCGGCTCCCGGCGGCGGCTGCGTGGTGAACACGACGGGAAACCCGGGGATGGCCCGGGGGGGCAGCGGGGATGCGCTGGCAGGGCTGATGGGAGCCATGCTGGTGCAGCAGAAGGATCCGAGCGCGGTGGCGAATGCGGTTTGGCTCCACGGCCGAGCGGGGGACCTGGCGGCCACGGAAAAGGGAGAGTATGGGATGACGGTGATGGATCTCATTGAGGCCATACCCGATGCAATGAAGGAGTGCGAGGAGGAATAAAGTGTGCGCAGAGAGCTTTGCGCACTGATGATGACCCTGGTTTTGCCTCTGGCCGCCTGCGGCGGGGAGGGGAATCAGGCCGAGCAGGGATTGCAGGAGATACGGGGCAGATACCTGGAGATGACGGGCTGCTCAGGACATGCCGACCTGGTTGCCGACTATGGGCAGCGGGTGTATACTTACGGGATCGACTTTTACTGGCAGAGGGAGGGGGAGACCCTTTTGACCCTGACGGCCCCGGAGAATGTGGCAGGTACGGTGGCTCACATTGCCGCGGGAGAGACGGCCCTGGAGTATGAGGGGATCATGCTGGAGACGGGGCCGCTGAACCCGGCGGGGCTTTCGCCGGTGGACGCCATTCCTGCGCTGCTTGCCTATGCCCGGGAAGGTTTTGTGGCGGAGTGTGTGCTGGAGGAAACGGAGCAAGGGCAGCAGCTTCGCACCCTCTGCCGGGATCCGGAGGCGGAGCCGGGGACGGGAACCGAGGCGGAGCTTTGGTTTGACTTGGAGACGGGCAGCTTTCTCCGGGGAGAGGTCAGCGAGGATGGTTTTAGGGTGATCCAATGCGACATATCCGGGTTTGCAATGGAGCTGTCCGGGGATGCGGGATAAAAATGAGCCCGGCGTTTTTTCAACGCCGGGCTCATTCCTTTAGCTGTCCAGAACTTCCTTGAAATCAGCACAGAGGTTGGGCCGCTGGGGATTCAGGATCATCTCCAGCTTCTTTTCCTGGAACACGGCATCCAGGGCTTCCATGCCGTACTTCAGTTTGTATTCAACCTCTTCCTGATAAGCGGGGATGGGACTATAAAGGTTGAGGTGCTTGCCGTCATCCAGATCGATGTGCCCCAAGGGGCCATCGCCGCCGCCCACCAGAACGACGGCACCAAAGCCGACGCTGTCATCCAAGGGGGCATACTTTGGCCCGTTGGGGATGGTATGGCCCCAGCCCAGCCAAGTTTTATACTCGTGAGGGAAGCGAGCGACAAATTTTAGCATACCGATGGGCCAGTAGGCCTCCTTCGGCGGCATGCCTTCCTTGCTCAAAGGCCAATCGCCGGGGAGGAACATATATAGCTCTGCAAGCTCCAGCTTCTTCCGGTGTTCCGGCTTGACCTCGTCAGGGATGGTCATGGACAGGTCGCTCATGCCGGTGGTGTAGAGCACGAAGAAATCCTGCCCCTCCTTGGGCCACATGACATGGACGTCGATGTGGACAAGGTCGCTGACGATCTCGTGAAGAACCCGGGTCTCCCGGTCGGGGAAGAGGGATGCAAAGTGCTTTTCCACCTGCTCTATATAGATCCCTGTATGCTCCGGGATCCGAAGCCCTTTGTCCTCGAGCTCTCCATAGCGGTAAATGGTGGAGCCGCCGGGGGAAACTTCCTGCTTTTTGCCGAAGAGTTTATCCAGAAATCCCATGGGATTGCCTCCTGTCTCTGTTTTTGACAGTTCTATTTTACTGTGCTGGAGCATGGGATGTCAAGTAGGGAATCCCTTGACCTTCCAGCGGCCTTGGGATACAATAGAGAAAGCAATTATAGAAAAAGAAGGGGAGTACAATGGAGAAAGCACAGCGCCGCACTTGGGCGGAGATCGATCTAAAGGCACTGGAGCACAACTACCATACCTTTCGGGCCATGCTGCCCCAGGGCTGCAAGCTGCTGGCGCCGGTGAAGGCGGACGCATACGGCCACGGGGCCGTGGCGGTGAGCCGCAAGCTGGAGGAGCTGGGTGCGGATTATCTGGCGGTGGCCTGTCTGGATGAGGGGATCGAGCTGCGGAAGGCGGGGATCGCTCTGCCTATCCTGATCCTGGGGTATACGGATCCGGTGTGGGCGGATGAGCTGATGGAATATGGCTTAAGCCAGGGAATTTTCAATGAGGACGGCGCCCGGGCCCTGTCCCAGGCGGCGGTGAAGGCAGGAAAGACCCTGACCGTTCACATGAAGGCAGACACCGGGATGAGCCGGTTGGGGCTTTTGTGTGACGAAGCCGATTTGAAGCAGACGGTGGAGACCATGGAGCGGATGTATCAGCTTCCCGGCCTTCGGTGGGAAGGGATTTTCACCCATTTTTCCGACGCCGACGGCAGCGAGGAATACACGATGCTCCAGTTTACAAGGTTTTTGGAGCTGCTGGACAGACTGAAGGAGCGGGGAGTGACGTTTGAAATTCGGCATTGCGCCGCAAGCGCCGCCGTGTTAAACTATCCTTGTACCTATCTGGACATGATCCGGCCGGGAATCTCGCTGTACGGCCACTACCCGGCCCCTGAGTGCGAGGGGCTGGACGGGCCGGGGCTGAAGGCAATGATGACGTTGAAGAGCCGGGTAATCTCGGTAAAAAAGGTTCCCGCTGGGACAGCGGTGAGCTATGGACGCATCCATACACTGGAGCGGGATACAAAGCTGGCGGTGCTGTCCGCCGGGTATGCAGACGGGCTGCCCCGGCGCTGCTCGGACAAGCTGCAGGTTTGGGTCGGCGGGGGCCGGGCCACTGTGGTGGGGCGGATCTGTATGGATCTGTGCATGGTGGACGTGACGGATCTTCCCGATGTGAAGCCGGGAGATGCGGCGGAGATCTATGGGCCCCATGTCCCCTTAGAAGAGACGGCGGAGATGGCCAACACCATTCAGCATGAACTGCTGTGTGCGGTAGGCAAGCGGGTACCCCGGATTTATCTGGACTGACACCAACTGGCCGAAGGCTGCGTAAAATGGGCCGGGGAGGGCAACGCCGGCGGGCGGGAGGAGCACCAAACTTTGGGAGAAACCCGAAGAGATGGGTATAAATCCCGCCGCCCCGTGGGAAAATCATAGTGACCGTTGAAACCGGGTGCAGACCCGGTGACAGCGGTGACTTTGAACCGCGGAGAGTGAGCCTTGTGGACAGCAGCGTGAGACGTGGAGATATCTTTTATGCCGATCTGAGCCCGGTGGTGGGCAGCGAGCAGGGGGGAGTCAGGCCCGTCCTTATCATCCAGAATGATACGGGCAACCGCCACAGCCCCACCGTGATTGCCGCCGCTATTACCTCCCAGACCGGCAAGGCCCGCCTGCCGACCCACATTGACCTTTCAGCCAACACCTACGGGCTGCCCAAGGATTCCGTGGTGCTGTTGGAGCAGATACGGACCCTGGACAAGAAGCGGCTGAGAGAGTATATGGGCCGATTGGACGAAGAGCAGATGCAGAAGGTGGACGGCGCCATTGCGGTGAGCTTTGGCCTTCGTCCCCGTCAATTGGTTTGACCGCGAAGCGGTGGGGGGCATGGGCTCCCCGCCGCCGCGATCGGAAACGATACCCATACATAGGAGGAACGCTATGAAGCGGAGCAAATGGAGCACCCGTATGGCCTGCGGAGCCTTGGTGCTGGCAACCATCGTGGGAGCGGCTATGGCCGCCGGAACCCAGGGCAGTCAGAACGATCCCTTGGTGACCCTCAGCTACCTGAACGAGAAGGCAGTGCCCGAGATCATGAAGCAGGTGGATGAGCGGATCGACCAGCGGGTAGAGGAGCTGGAAAAGAAGATACAGGAGGGGAACCAGGGCGCTTTTGTCACCGCTGAGGTGGGCGCAGGAAAGACGGTGACCCTCTCTGCCGGAAGCCAGTTGCTGCTGCGTTCGGGGAAGGCTTCCTGTACGGATGGGCTTGTGGATCTGACCACGGGGGAGACCCTTGGTGGGGAGCTGGCTCTGAATCACTTATACATAGCCACAAAGGACGGACAGAAGGTAAGCATTTCGGAAAAAGCGACGGTCATGATTCTGGGAAGTTACAAAGTTTAAAAAAGAAGGGCTGCCGTTTTAGCGGCAGCCCTTTATGTGTTAATAGGGAGTGTACAGCCGTATAAAATCCGCCTCTCGAAATAGACTATCGGGGGAGGGATATGCTATGACTGTGAAATGGAAAGCGCTGTTTGTCAGTCTTGCCGTTCCGTTGGCGGTGGGAGGGCTGTCCGCCTTTCTGACAAAAGATAGCATGAAAGAGTTTTCTCAGCTTCGCCAGCCGCCGCTGACGCCGCCCATGTGGGTTTTTCCGGTGGTGTGGACGGTTTTGTTTGTGATGATGGGATTTGCTTCCTATTTGATTTACACCTCGGCGGCGGGAACAGGGGAAAAGCGAAGGGCGCTGACCCTTTACGCAGTGCAGCTGGCGGTCAACTTTGGGTGGCCCATTCTGTTCTTTGACCTGAACTGGTGGATGCCCGCTTTTTTCTGGCTGTTACTGCTGTGGGGGCTGATCCTGTGGACAATGCTGTGGTTTGGCCGGTTTCGGAGGATGGCGGGGCTTTTGCTGCTTCCCTATCTGCTGTGGGTGAGCTATGCGGGGTACTTGAATTTGGGAGTAGCGCTTTTGAATTGAAAAAGGGCCGCATCCTTGAGGGATGCGGCTCTTTTCATGCTTTTTATAGAAAACAAATCACACGGTACATCAGGAAAAAGTGACAGATGCTACCGGCCAAAATGAAGAGGTGGAATACCTCGTGACAGCCGAAACGGGGATTGTCCCGTCCGGGCCATTTGACGGCATAGAGAATACCGCCGACGGTGTAGAGCACGCCCCCCAGCACCAGCCAGAAAAAGCCTGCCGTGGGGAGAACCCTGGAGAGAGGATAGAGGGCAAAGAGGGCCATCCAGCCCATCACCAGATAGACCCCGGAGGTGAGCCAGCGGGGGGAGGAGATCCATAGCAGGGAAAGGCAGCAGGAGGCCGCGGCCATGGCCCAGATGACCCCGAAGATGATCCAGCCCCACGCCCCTTGGGTTCTCAGTACAGTAAGACAGATGGGGGTATAGCTGCCGGCAATGAGCAGGGCGATGGAACAGTGGTCGTACTTGCGCAGGGCAAGACGGCCGGAGACCGAGGTGTTGACACAGTGGTACAAGGTGCTGGCGGTATACAGGCAGATCATGGAAAAGCTGTAAATGGAGAAGGAGACCAGGTGCCAAGCATCCAGCCCCAGAAGAACCGAGCGAACCAGCAGGAAAATAGCGCCCAGCACCGATAGAGCGGCCCCGATCCCGTGGGTGATGGCCGACCAGGGCCGCAGACCATCGTAAGGGCTGCGGCCCTGCTCCCCGCGGGAGTGCAGCCGAGAGGGGCGGCGAGGAGGATAGGCGGCATTGATATATTCCATTAAAGGCACCGGCTTCCATAGTTGATAATGATATAATATCACAGGTGCAAGATAAAATCAACAAAAACATATTATATAATTATTGAAATTATATCTGACCGAAAAACATAGGACAACGCCCATCCCGCATAGCCTGAAGGGAAGATCAGTGAAAGCGAGGAGGGCGTTTGATGGAAGAGATCTCATGTGCGGCCAGCTATACGGCGCCGGGTCCTTATCCCGAGGTTCGGGCCGGGGAGAGGAATCAGCGGTATGGTCAGGCGATGCTGTCCAATGTGGGGGGGAGCGTGTCGGAAATGGGGGCGATAGCCCGGTATCTTTACGGGCACGTGACCCAGGAGGGGCGCCCCGAGATTGCAGAATGTTTTCACCACATTGCGGTGGTGGAGATGCACCACCTGGCCATCTTCTCTGAGCTGGCACGGCAGCTGGGGGAGGATCCCAGGTTGTGGAGTCCCTTTCGGGGGGGACGAAGATATTGGACGCCGGAATACCTGAGATACCCCAGGAAGCTGGAGCATTTGCTGCGCTATGCCCTGGAGGAGGAGCGGGGAACCATCCAAAAGTACAACCAGCAGGCCCTTTGGATCCGGGACGGGAATATTCTGGCCAACCTAGAGCGGATCATTGCGGATGAACAGGTTCATGTGCAGATATTGACCGGCCTGCTGGAAAGCTATTGCGCCCAGGGATAAGATAATCAGGATTTGGATTTTGGCTTACAGATCAGGGCGATCAGATAGCCAAAGAAAATGGAGGCGGTGATACCGGCTGCCGCGGCAGTGACCCCGCCGGAGAGGGCGCCGAGCAGTCCTCGCTCCGCCACCGCCTTCTGCACGCCTTTGGCCAGAAGGAAGCCAAAGCCGGTAAGGGGAACCGTTGCGCCGGCTCCGCCGAACTCCACCACATACTTATAAAGGCCCAGGCCGCCCAGAATAACGCCGGAGACCACGTAGGCCACCAGGATCCGGGCGGGAGTCAGGGGAGTTTTGTCGATGAGAAGCTGCCCAATGAGGCAGAGAAGGCCGCCGCAGAGGAAGGGCTTGGCATATTCAAAAAACAGTTCCATGGGAAAGACTCCTTTTACTTGGACATTGAGATGGCCACAGCGTGGCAGATACAGGGGATGGATTCCCCCTGCTGGGTGGAGGTGGGGGAGAGAAGGGCTCCGGTGGGGCAGAAGAGGATGCGGTGCCACCGGCCCTCCCGCATCCCATTGAGCAGGTAGCCGGTGAGCACCGTGGCAGAGCAGCCGCAGCCCGAGCCGCCGCAGTGGACGTCCTGGTTTTCCAGGTCAAAGATCATGGTGCCGCAGTCGTCATAGTTGGTGAGCTCTATGCCGTCCTGCTGGAAAAAGTCCAGGATGATCTCCTTGCCCAGCTTGCCCAGGTCGCCGGTGACGATGAGGTCATAAAAGGAGGGCTGGCGGCCGGTGTCTTTAAAGTGGGCGGTAAGGGTGTCGTAGGCGGCGGGGGCCATGGCAGCGCCCATGTTGTTGGCGTCCTTGATACCCTTATCCACCACTTTTCCGGTGGTGATGTGGGTCACACAGGGGCCGGGCCCCTCTTTGGCAAGGATCACGGCTCCGGAGCCGGTCACGGTCCACTGGGCGGTGGGGGTTCGCTGGCCGCCGTACTCCAGGGGGGTGCGGTACTGCCGCTCGGCGGAGCAGAAGTGGGAGGAGGTCACAGCTCCGGCAAACTGGGCAAAACCGCCGTCAATGGACATGGCGGCCAGGGACAAGCCCTCGCCCATGGTGGAACAGGCCCCATAAAGGCCGAAAAAGGGAACGTCCTGGCCCCGGACGGCAAAGCTGGAGCCGATACACTGGTTGAGAAGATCCCCGGCGAAAAGGTAGTCCAGGTTGGATGCGGCTTGGCCCGCCTTGTCCAAAGCGGAGGCGAAGGCCATTTTCTGCATGGCGGTCTCCGCTTTTTCCCAGGTCTTTTCCCCGAAGGTATCGTCCTGCTCAATATGGTCGAAGCTATTGCGCAGAGGGCCGTCACCCTCCTTCTTTCCCACCACGTTGGCGTGGCCGATGATGGCGGGAGGATTGGCAAGGGCCACGGTTTGACGGCCCAACTTTTTGGTCGGCATAATATCACCTGTGCTTTCTATGGAGGTGGCCATAGTTTGAGCGGAAAGGGAAGAAAATAACCCTGTTTCCTGTGATTTTTCGTCATTCAGGCCGTTTACACTTGGGACAAGCTGTGTTAAACTAAAATAAATGACAAAATAACCCTATGGGAAGCAGAGAAACGGGAGAATGGTTATGGTTCGGAAAGCAGTGCAAGGTGATTTGCAGGAGATATTGCGGGTATATAGGGCGGCAAAAGACTATATGATCCGCAGCGGCAACCCCAACCAATGGGAGGAAGGGTATCCGGCGTGTATGCTGGAGGGGGACATTCAGCGGGGACAGCTTTACGTGATCTGCGCGGAGGATGGAACCATCCACGGGGTCTTTGCGTTTATCATAGGGGAGGATCCGACCTACGAAGTCATTGAGAATGGGGCCTGGAAGAGCGGCGAGCGCTATGGAACCATTCACCGGTTGGGAAGCGACGGGGAGAAAAAGGATATCTTTTCTCTCTGCCTGAATTTTTGCAAGGGGGCAATCCCATACATACGGGCAGATACCCACCACGACAACAAAACCATGCAGCATGTGCTGGAGAAGCACGGTTTTGTTCCCAGCGGTATTATCCATATTTACGATGGAAGTCCCCGTATCGCCTACGAATTTTTTGCATGAGAAAAATGTCCATATGACATTGGAGAGGAACGCTATGGAAGAACCCAAACGCACGCTGGCATATATCTGCCCAAAGTGTAAACAAACTGTGGCGGTGGAGCAATCCGTATTTCGTTTGGCGGCTGCTCCCAGTAAGTTGCCCTGCCCCTGCGGAGGCTCTGCTTTGCAGGTGGAGATGGAGGCTGACCATGTGGATCTGACGGTGCCTTGTTCCTACTGTGAGAGCGAGCACCACATTCGCTGCCCGGCCCACGCCTTTCTTCATGAGAAAGCGCTGGCCTTCTCCTGTAAAGCGACTGGACTTGACTGCCTATATGTAGGAGAGGAGGCTGCCGTATTTCAGGCGGTTCGGCGGCTGGAGGAAGCGGCGGCTCAGATAGGGGAAAAACAGGGAGAAAAGGGCGCTTTTCTCAACGAGACGATTATGACTGAAGTGCTGGGTGAGCTAAAAGAGATTGCGCAGCGGGGCGGAATTTCCTGTGCATGTGGCGCAAAAGACTATCAGGTAAAAATACTTTATAGCGCGGTGGAGCTGGAGTGCGCCCAATGCGGCGCGAAGCTGCGGCTGCCGGCCGCCACCGGGGAGGATCTGGAGGATCTGTGCTGCCGGTATACCCTGACCATTGGCGGAAAGGGGGAACTGTGATGGATGTGTTTTATGAGGACACCTACCGGGTGGATTCCCGGGATCTGGATCTGTTTGGTCAGTGTAGGCCCTCTGCGGTATTGGGGCTGTTGCAGGAGGCGGCGACCCAGGCAGCCTGCGCCATCCACCTTTCCGGTGCGGAGGTCAGGAGCAAATATAATGCCTTTTGGATGCTGGCCCGGGTTCGGTATGAGCTGAGCCGTCCGCTGTGGTGGAATGAGCCGGTGACCATCCGAACCTGGCACAGGGGAGGCAGGGCGGCGGTGATGTACCGGGAATTTGACCTGTGGGTAAAGGGGGAAAAGGTGGGACAAGCCCTCTCTGCCTGGGTTCTGGCAGGTATGGAAAGCCATAAGCTGCTCCACTTGGCCGAAGTTGGAGAGATCGAGGACACCAGCGGCGGCACGCTGTGCAGGACGGATACCATCCGTAAGCTCCGTCTGCCGGCGGAACTGGAGGTGGCGGAGGAGCGGCGGCTGCATTACTCGGACACCGATGTAAATGGACATGTGAATAATACCCGGTATGCCGATTTGCTCTGCGACGCCTTGGGGCTGGAGGCCATTGGTGCGGGGAAATTTGTCTCTCAGCTTCAGCTGTGCTACCTGACAGAGTGCCTGGCGGGGGAGACAGTCCGCCTTCGGAAAGGGCGGGATGACAAGGGCTGGTGTGTCCATGGAGAAAGTTTGGACGGAATTGGGCGATTCGATGGGATTTTAACCCTTGACAATCTGTTTCCAGAAGATTAAAATAGATAAAATTTTTATGGAAGAAAAGGAGATGCCGTATGGTCAAATCTGATGCGCCGCAGAAGTTTTTGAAGCAGGGACTTACCTTTGATGATGTCCTTCTGGTCCCTGCGGAGAGTAATGTGCTCCCGGCAGATATCAATCTGCACACCCAGCTGACCAAAAAGATCAAGCTCAACATTCCCCTGATGAGCGCCGCTATGGATACGGTCACGGAATCCCGCATGGCCATCGCCATCGCCCGGGAGGGCGGCATCGGCATTATCCATAAGAATATGTCCATCGGCGCGCAGGCGGAGCAGGTGGACATGGTCAAGCGCAGCGAGAACGGGGTCATCACCAACCCCTTCTTCCTGGCCCCCGGGCATACGCTGGAGGAGGCCAATGAGCTGTGTGCCAAGTATAAGATCTCTGGTGTGCCCATCTGCGACAACGGCAAGCTCATCGGTATCATTACCAACCGGGATATGAAGTTTGAGACCGATATGTCCCAGCTCATCGACAATGTGATGACCAAGGACAACTTGGTCACCGCTCCGGAGGGAACCACCCTGGCAGAGGCTAAGGAGATCCTGCGCAAGCATAAAATCGAAAAGCTGCCCATTGTGGACAAGGACTTCCGGCTCAAGGGCCTGATCACCATTAAGGATATCGAGAAGGCCCATGTTTATCCCAACTCGGCTCGGGATGAGAAGGGCCGGCTCCTCTGCGGCGCCGCCATCGGCGTGACCGGCGATGTGCTGGATCGGGTTCGGGCGCTGGTGGAGGTTGGCGTGGATGCGCTGGTGCTGGACTCCGCCCACGGCCACAGCCACAATATCATTGAGTGCGTCAAGCGCATTAAGGCCCTCTATCCCGATGTGCAGCTCATTGCCGGCAATGTGGCTACCGCTGAGGGAACCCGGGCCCTCATCGAGGCGGGAGCCGACTGTGTGAAGATCGGCATCGGCCCCGGCTCCATCTGTACCACCCGTGTGGTGGCGGGCATCGGCGTGCCCCAGATTACTGCGGTCTATGATGCGGCGCAGGTGGCCAAGGAATATGGGATCCCCATCATTGCCGACGGCGGCGTAAAGTACTCCGGCGATATTGCCAAGGCCATCGCTGCCGGTGCCAATGTAGTCATGCTGGGCTCCTTGCTGGCAGGCTGCGAGGAGTCTCCCGGGGACACTGAGGTCTATCAGGGCCGGCAGTTCAAGGTTTACCGGGGTATGGGCTCCCTGGGCGCCATGGCCAAGGGCTCCAAGGACCGGTACTTCCAGGAGAACAATAAAAAGCTGGTTCCCGAAGGCGTGGAGGGCCGGGTGCCTTACAAGGGAGCCACCAGCGAGACCATCTACCAGATGATGGGCGGTCTTCGGGCCGGCATGGGCTATTGCGGCTGTGCAACCATTTCTGAGCTTCAGGAGAGAGCCCAGTTTATCCAGATCACCGCTGCGGGTTTGAAGGAGAGCCATCCCCACGATATCTATATCACCAAGGAAGCCCCCAACTACACCGTCAATCCCCAGTAAAAGAGGAAAAGAGATCCCCTGCCGACGAATATCGGCAGGGGATTTTTATATATGCCTTTATAGACCGCCGCGCCGGAAATAGAGACGCGCCCTGAGCTTTGAAGTGTGTGTAGGGCTGCTTGAAGGGGCAGGCAACAAGAGCGGAGTTTAGAGTCTTGTTGATAAGAAGGAACAAAGGCTTGCAATCTGGCATAGAATGGGTTACAATATGGTAACAAAAGGTTTCAAATTGGAAACAGCAAGGAGCGGATACATTTGAAAAAGCGACTGTTTTCCGGCCTGATGGCCCTGATACTGGCCATTGGCCTAGCCATTCCCGTCTCTGCTGAGGGGGAGGAGCCCGCCGTTGCCGAGGTGACGGTGAACGGGGCGCCGGTCTACTATTCCGCCGAGGTCTATGACGGGACGGCGTACATTCCTTTTTACGGGGGAGTGCAGACCCTCCGGCCCGACGCGGTCATCACCTGGGAGGATGGAACCTTCACTGCCAGCGCCCAGGATTTTACCATGACGGCTCGCGGAGGAGACGCCTATCTCACCATCAATGGCCGGTATCTCTACATCCCCGGCAAGGTGAAGGAACAGGCCGATGGCACTGCCCTGGTACCGGCGCGGGTGCTGGCCACCGCGCTGGGAGCCTGGATCGACTGGACGGGGAAGGTGGAGCTCTGCTCCGGCGGCGTGCCGCTGAAGTCGGAGGATATCCCCTATGATGATGAGACACTGGATCTGTTGGCCCGGGTCATTACCCATGAGAGTGGCAACCAGCCGTTGGAAGGGAAGATGGCGGTAGGCAATGTGATCCTGAACCGGGTGAATTCTCCCAGCTTTGGCAGCACGGTGGCGGAGGTCATCTATTCCCCCAATCAGTTTCCCGGTGCGACAAATGCCACCCCTAACGCACAGTCGATCCTGGCCGCCCGGTTGGTGCTGGAGGGGGCCAATGTGGTTCCCGAGGCGTATTATTTCAACGGCGTGGGGAAGTCCTGCTGGGCCTCCCGGAATAAGAGCTTGATCAAGGTCATTGGCGGTCACGCCTTCTACGGCTGAAGAAATGAGCAGAAGCCCCGAACACCCATAGAGTGTTCGGGGCTTTTTTGCAGCTTAAATATCCCGGTTTTTGGCTAAATTCTGGTAAAAACCGGTCATAGAGCGCAAGGCGGCCGCCTGTGCCGGGGTAAGTTCCACGCCGCCGCCCAGCTGGGAGACATAGTGGTGGATCTTGGCGGTTTGTTCTACCGTCTCCATCCGGTCAAAGGCGGAGAGAAGGGTGGGCCCCCAGGTCAGCGCGCCGTGGTTGGCCAGCAGAACGGCGCAGTGATCCTGCACGAAGGGGAGGACCGACAGGGGAACCTCATCGGTGGAGAGCATGGCGAACTTAGTGACGGGGACTTCTCCCAACCCCACGATCATCTCGGCCAGATATCGCTCGGTCAGAGGACGGCGGCAGATGGAGAAGGCGGTGGCCATAGGAGGATGGGCATGAACCACGGCCATGACGTCTTTCCGTTCCCGGTAGAGCATCCAGTGCATCTTACCTTCGGAGGAGGGATAGCGGTCACCGGAGAGGATGCGGCCATCCGCGTCTGTTTCCACCAGCATATCCGGAGTGATCCGGCCCTTGCTGACGCCGGAGGGGGTGATAAGGATGGTGCCCCGGTCTGTTCGGGCGGAAACGTTGCCGTCGTTGCTTACTACATACCCCCGATTGTAAAGCAGGTGGCAGATATGGCAGATCTCCTGCCGCAGCTTGTCATCCATAGAAAAAGCCGCCTCCAATCACAAATGATTGAGGATAGTTTAGCATGGGGAAGAGGGAAACGCAAGGCTCAACCCTCCAGCCGATCACGGAGGGCTTGGTTTACGGCTTGGGGATCTGCCTTACCCTTCATATCCCGCATGACCTGACCCACGAGGAAGCCGAACGCCTTTTCCTTTCCGGCTTTGAAATCGGCGATGGACTGGGGATTGGCGGCAAAGACCCTCTCTATGGCGGCAGTCAGGGCGGTAGGGTCGTTGACCTGCTCCAAACCGTGGGTTTTCACATACTCCTCCACGTCCCCATCTGAATCAAAGACGGCTTCGAAAACCTTGACGGCGGTGTTCCGGTTGAGGCGTCCGGCCTTTACCATAGAAATGAGCTTTGCCAGGGTGGCGGGGGTCAGCTTCATGTCTTTGGCCTCCAGCGCTTTGGCGGAGAGCTGACCCAGCACCTGCCCCATGATCCAGTTGGCGGTCTGCTTGGGGTCGGAGCCAAGGGTGATGCAGGCTTCGAAGAAATCTGCCAGCGCCTTTTGGCCGGTAAGCATCTGGGTGTCGTAAACAGGGAGGCCGTAGTCCCGCTGGTAACGGGCCATTTTTTCCTCCGCCATTTCGGGCTGTGCGAGCTGAAGCGCGTTCAGATATTCCTGGGAAAGTTCCAGAGGCGGGATATCAGGTTCTGGAAAATAGCGGTAATCCTGGGCGTTTTCCTTAGAGCGCATGGCGAAGGTGGCGTCCTTATTCTCGTCCCAGCGCCGGGTCTCCTGGATGACGGGTTTGCCTTCCTCAATGCGCTCGATCTGACGCCGGGCTTCATAGGCGATGGCCCGGGCGATAGCCTTGAAGGAGCTAAGGTTTTTCATCTCGGTTCGGGTGCCCAGCGCGGTGGAGCCGGCGGGACGGACGGAAAGGTTTACGTCGCAGCGGAGGGAGCCCTCCTGCATCTTACAGTCGGAAACACCCAGGTATTGGAGGGTGGACTTCAGCTTTTCCAGGTAGGCGATGACCTCTTCTGCGGTGCGGAAGTCGGGCTCGGTGACGATCTCAATGAGGGGAACGCCGCAGCGGTTATAGTCGCATTTGGTCTGATCCAGCCAGGGGTCGTGAACCAGCTTGCCCGCGTCCTCCTCCATATGGAGCTCATGGATGCGGATGACCTTCTCGGTTCCCGATCCTGTGCGGATGGGGATTTTGCCGTTCCGGACAATGGGAAGGTAGAGCTGGCTGATCTGATAGGCTTTGGGAAGGTCGGGATAGAAGTAGTTTTTGCGGTCAAATTTGCAGTGGCGGGTGATTTCTCCGTTCAGGGCCAGACCCGTCTTTACAGCAAACTCCAGAACCCTTTTGTTGAGGACAGGAAGGGTTCCCGGCATACCGGTGCACACCGGGCAACAGTGGGTGTTGGGGGCACCGCCGAACTCGGTGGTGCAGGAGCAGAAAATTTTCGTTTTGGTAGCCAGCTCCACGTGGGTCTCCAGGCCGATAACCGTTTCCCAGGTCATGCGGATGCGCCCCCTTTCGTCTCAGGCGTTTGTCTGTGGAAATTCGTCTCCAGCTGGAAGGCGTGGGCGGCATTGAGGATGACCCCGTCTCCCAGGGCCGGGCCGATGAGCTGGGCTCCAATGGGAAGGCCCTTAGAATCAAACCCGCAGGGGATGGAGATTCCCGGCAGTCCCGCCAGGTTCAGGGGGACGGTATCAATGTCGGAAAGGTACATTTTCAGCGGATCGGAAAGGCTTTCTCCCAGCTTGGGGGCAGTGGTGGGAGAGACGGGGGTCAACAGCACGTCATACTTCCGGAAAGCCTCGTCATAAGCCCTTTTAATGACCGCCTTTCCCTGTAGGGCCTTTTTGTAGTAGGCGTCATAATACCCGGCGGACAGCACAAAGGTGCCCAGCAGGATACGCCGTTTCACTTCGGTGCCAAAGCCTTCGGTTCGGGTCTTGCTGTATAGGTCGGTCAGGTTCTCGTATCCCTCGGCCCGCCAGCCATACTTTACTCCGTCGAATCGGGACAGGTTGGAGGAGGCCTCAGCGGAGGCAATGATATAGTAGGTGGGGACTGCATACTCCATCACAGGCAGGGAGAACTCCTCCACCGTGGCGCCCCGGCTTTTTAGCACATCGGCTACGGCCAGCACAGCCTTCCGCACCTCGCTGTCCAGGCCCTCCCCAAAGCAATCAACAGGGATGCCGATTTTCAGCCCCTTCACATCTCCGGTGAGGGAGGTCAACAGCCCGCCATAGCTTCCCGCCAGAGTGGTGCCATCCCTGGGATCCTTCCCTTGGATAACATCCAGCACAGCGGCGCAGTCGGCGGCGGATCGTGCAATGGGGCCCATCTGATCCAGGGAGGAGGCATAGGCGATGAGCCCGTAGCGGCTCACAGTGCCGTAGGTGGGTTTCATTCCCGTAACGCCGCAATAGGCGGCGGGCTGGCGGATGGAGCCGCCGGTATCGCTGCCGATGGCATACCAGACCTCCCCTGCGGCAACGGCGGCAGCGGCTCCCCCCGAGGAGCCGCCGGGTACCCGGCGGAGGTTCCAGGGATTCCGGGTGGGGCCGTAGAAGGAAGTTTCCGAGGTGGAGCCCATGGCGAACTCGTCCATATTCAGCTTGCCCATGGACACCCCGCCGGCGGCGGACAGCTTTTCTACTACCGTGGCGTCATAGGGGGGAGTGAAATCTCCCAGGATTTTAGAGGCGCAGGTGGTTTTTATGCTCTTGGTGCAGATGTTATCCTTTAAGGCCATGGGAACCCCGGCCAAGGGGCCGTCCCCAAGGGGGGCGGGGAGGGGGGAGTGAACGGTGATAAAAGCGTTGTTGTCTCCCTGGCAGGCGGAAATGCGTTCTTGGGCGGCACGCAAAACTTCGGCGGGGGAGATTTCCCCCTGCTTTAAGGCTGCTCCCAGTTCCAGGGCGGTCATTTTGTAAAGTTCCATCATTCCACCGCCTTTGGCACCAAAAAGGCCTCATCGTCCCCGCCGGGGGCGTTTTTCAGCAGCTCCTCCTTGGGGAAGGAAGGCTCCACAATGTCTTCCCGCATCACATTCCGGAGGGGAACCACATGGCTCAAGGGCTCTACATTGCCGGTATCCAAATGGCTCAAAATATCCATATAGGAGACGATTTGTTCCAATTCGGCGGTCATTTGAACCCTTTCTGACTCATCTGGCTGCAGCCGGGAGAGAAGAGCGATATAATCTACCAGTTCCTTTGTGATCTTCATACCATAACCTCCTTAGGGGTCCAGCCGGGACAGATCCCGGGGAAACAGACAGGCATAGCGCAGGTTGTCCAGCCCGCAGAGCTTGGAAGTGAGCCGCTCCAGCCCCACGCCCAGCCCGCCGTGGGGCGGCATTCCCGCTTTGTGAATCATGAGGTAGCTCTCAAACTCCTCCGGGTGCATATCCCGGGCCAGCATCTTGTCCACCTGGGCCTGATAGTCGTGGATACGCTGGCCGCCGGTGGTTACCTCCATGCCCCGGAACAACAGGTCGAAGGAGAGGGTGAATCTGGGATCTGCCGGATCATCCATGGCGTAAAAGGGACGCTTTTTGGAGGGATAGTGGGTGACAAACACGAAATCACTATCCAGTTCTTCCTTCACATACCGGCCGATGTTTATTTCTTCCTCGGGCTCCAGATCATAGGGATCCCGGATGGGCCGGCCGTATTTTTCGGCGGCCAAGCGCTTGGCTTGGTCAAAGCGCAGGCAGGGAATGTGAGATGCGTCGGGGATCTGAATGTCCAGAGCGGCGATATCGGCGGCATATTCTGTTTCCAGCAGCTTCATGGCGTGCTGGAGAAACAGGGTCTCTATCTCCATAATGTCCTCAAAGGACTCGATAAAGCCTATTTCAAAGTCCATGGAGGTATATTCGTTTAGATGGCGGGGGGTGGAGTGCTTTTCTGCCCGGAACACAGGGGCGATCTCAAAGACCCGCTCGTAAGCGCCCACCATCATCTGCTTATAGAACTGGGGCGACTGGGCCAGAAAAGCCTTACGGCCAAAGTAATCCAGCCGGAAGATGTTGGAGCCGCCCTCGGCTCCGGCGTGGACGATTTTTGGGGTGTGGATTTCGGTGAAATCCAGACTGTGGAGCGTCTCCCGAAAGGCGCGGCACAGACCCTCCTGAATGCGGAAAATGGAGCGCTCCCGTAAAGAGCGCAGCACAATGGGGCGCAAGGACAGCTCAGTATCCAGGTTCAAGGCGAGCTTTCGTTTGGATATGGGTACAGGTAAGGGCGCGGCTGGGCGGGAGAGGATCTGAAGGGTTTCGGCAGCCAGTTCTATCCCTCCGGGAGCCCGGGGTTCTGAGAGGGGCAGGCCGGTCACTGCTACAGCGCATTCTTCGGTGACGCCCCGGAGAGCCACCTCTTGGCTCAGTACGCATTGCAGCACATTTTTGGTTCCGCGGAGGGTGAGGAAGGTGATGCCGCCCATGTTATGGAGGGCATGAACCATCCCTTTTACGGTCACGGTTTGGCCTGTATAAAGCCCCTGGATCACGTCGGTCAGTTTGACTGCATCTGTGCGGTAGGTTCCTGTCGTTTTTTTCATTTGAAATCACACCTTTTTTTGGGCAGCCGTCTTTGACTGACCCAACGAATGGCGTCCGGGACGAAATTCCGCAGCATCAAGTCCGACTGCCGCATGGGCGGTGAGGGCTTGGCGCATTGTTTTGTTTTGCGGGGCAAAACAAAACGTCCCAGAACTGCTGTAAACAGTCCTGGGACGAAAATTCCGCGGTACCACCCAGACTTGCCGTCTCCTCCTTGAGACGACCACTCGCTTCCCGTAACGTGGGAGGACGTGAAGCCCTACCTGCCTTGCGGCGCTCGAACTCCAAGCTCGGGAGTGTTGCGCGTCCTCTCTTTGCCGTGGCGGGCTCTCAGCCGGTGACCCGCGTTTTCTGTCGGCACGTCCAAGGGGCGGTCTCCTTCATTGCTTTTAATGGAAGTGATTATACGCTCCCTATTTTGGGATTGCAAGAGGTAAATTTGCACAGAATTCCGCTCTTTGCTTTTGGGACAGGATATGGTAAAATACGAGACAAGAGACGAGAAAGAAAAAGGAGGAAGCGAGAATGGATCAGTGGGAAGCATTGCAGGAGGAGTGTTTGAAGTGCCAGCGCTGCGCTTTGGCAGATACCCGGCATAATGTGGTTTTCGGGGAAGGGGTTCGGACGGCGGAGATCATGTGTATCGGCGAGGGCCCCGGCGAGAACGAGGATCTGACCGGACGTCCCTTTGTGGGGCGGGGCGGTAAGCTGCTGGACGATATGCTGGAGATCATCGACCTGAGTCGGGAAAAGAATGTGTTTATCGGCAACATGGTCAAGTGCCGCCCGCCCCAGAACCGGGATCCCCTGAACATTGAGCAGGAAGCCTGCGCCCAGTGGCTGGAGCGGCAGATCCAGCTGATCCGGCCCAAGATCATCATTTGCCTGGGCCGCATTGCCGCCATGAAGTTCATCAAGGAGGACTTCAAAATTACCAAGGAGCACGGCCAGTGGTTTGAGAAGGACGGTATTCTGCGCATCGCCCTGTTTCATCCGGCGGCCCTTCTCCGGGATCCGCGGCGCAGACCGGAGACTTTTGAGGATCTGAAAACCATCCAGGCCAAGATCAAAGAGGTGTGTGAGCACACTTATTGACCGGCGAGAGAAGCGTCGCTTAAGCCCTGGCCAAGCCGCAGGCCAAGAAGAAAAGCCTGGATAGCCAAAAACTCTTTGGCTTGCGCATAATCTTGGAGGTAACCAGGTTCCAAGCCATTCTCTAAGCTGGAAAATGTAAGGGCGATGGGGTCTTTTTTGGCTTGGATATCCAATTCGGGTTGTATGTAGCTTTTATAGAGCCAAGACATAAATTTCATGGAGGATCCCCCTAAACACGAATTTTAATAATGCCATTATACACGAATTACAATAATGTGTCAAGGAGAATTTTTATGGCTTTAATATTAGCATCTTTTGCAGAGCGGCTTAAACCATTACGGAAAGAAAAAGGCCGTACGCAGAAGCAAATGAGTGAGCTTTTGGAGTGTACGGAGCGTCATTATCAGAAAATTGAATATGGGCAAATCAATGTTTCGGCAACTATGCTTATGCAGTTAGCTGACTATTTTGATACGACTACCGATTATCTTTTGGGCCGCAGTGATATTCGCTGAGATTTTCGTTGCCAACCCACTTCTGACATATTATACTGTTATCATAATCCCGAAACGGAGGAACTTTTTATGAAAAATACCACCAAGCTTTTGCAGCTTTTAGAGAGCGACTGCACCCTGACCCATGATCAGCTTGCCGCCATGACGGGCCTTTCCGTTGAGGAGGTCAGGGCGGAGGTGAAGCGCATGGAAGCGGACGGCCTTATCCTGGGCTACCGGGCCGTGGTGGACTGGGATCGCACCGAGCGGGAGGCCGTTACGGCCCTGATCGAGGTAAAAGTGACCCCCCAGAGGGGAGAAGGCTTTGACCGGGTGGCCGAGCGGATCTATCAGTATGACGAGGTGGAGAGCGTTTACCTGATGTCCGGTGCATTTGACCTTACCGTTATTATTTCAGGGCGCTCCCTCAAGGAGGTGGCCCGTTTTGTGGCAGAGAAGCTGGCCACGATCGAGGATGTGACGGGAACCGCTACCCACTTCATCCTTCACAAGTACAAAGAAAATCACCTGATTTTTGAAAAGCGGGAAGAACAGCAGGAAAGGTTCGTGTTTGAGTAATGATAGATTATAATAAGATCCTCTGTAACAGGATCAAACAGGTTCAGCCCTCCGGTATCCGTAAATATTTTGACCTGCTTCAGGGGATGGAGGGGGGGATCTCGCTGGGAATTGGCGAGCCCGACTTTGTGACCCCCTGGCACATCCGGGATGCGGGCATCTACTCGCTGGAAAAGGGCTTTACCAAGTATAGCCCCAATGCGGGCCTTACCGATCTGCGTCAGGCCATCTCTCAATATCTGAAGCGGCGGTTTGACCTGAGCTATGAAGGCATCGGGCAGATTTTGGTTACCGTAGGCGGAAGCGAGGGCTTGGATCTGGCGTTCCGGTGTCTTTTGGAGCCGGGAGATGAGGTCATTATTCCCAGCCCCTCCTTTGTTTGCTATGGGCCCCTGGTCTCCATGCTCCATGCTGTGCCGGTGATGGTAGAGACCAAAGCTGTCAATGAATTCCGCCTTACAGCAGAGGAACTGCAAGCCGCCATTACCCCCAAAACCCGGGCAGTGGTGCTGCCTTTCCCCAATAACCCCACCGGAGGCATCATGGGCCGGGAGGATTTGGAGGCCTTGGCGGATGTGCTGCGGGGCAAGGATATCATGGTGATCTCCGACGAGATCTACGCGGAGCTGACCTATGGGCAACATCATATGTCGATGGCCAACCTTCCCGATATGTATGAGCGAACCATCGTTATCAACGGCTTCTCCAAGGCCTATTCCATGACGGGTTGGCGGCTGGGCTATGTATGTGGGCCCAAGGAACTGATTGCCGCCATGACAAAGCTCCACCAGTACGCCATTATGTGTGCGCCCACCACCAGCCAGTATGCCGCGGTTGAGGCGCTGAACAATGGCGACGGCGACATTGAGGCGATGAAAGAGGAGTATGACGGCCGCCGCCGGTTCCTGGTGGATGGGTTCCGCCGTTTGGGGTTGGAGTGTTTTGAGCCCCGGGGGGCGTTTTATACCTTCCCCTGCATCAAATCCACCGGACTCACCTCCGAGGAGTTCTGCGACAAGTTCCTGGAAGCGGAGCATGTGGCGGTTATTCCCGGTACCGCCTTTGGCCCCGGCGGAGAGGGCTTCGTAAGGGCCTGTTATGCTGCGTCTATGAAGGATCTGGGGGAGGCGCTGGAACGTCTGGAGCGCTTCCTGACCGGCTTGAAAAAATAATGGGAACACGCTGAGAGGGGAGAAAAGGGGCATGAATATCGTATGTCTTGATATGGAAGGCGTTTTGGTGCCTGAAATTTGGATCGCCTTTGCACAAGCAAGTGGGATCCCGGAGCTTACCCGCACTACCCGGGATGAGCCGGATTACGACAAGCTGATGCGTTGGCGGTTGGGCATTTTGAAGGATCACGGTCTGGGGCTGAAGGAGATACAGAACACCATCGCCACCATTGATCCCCTGCCTAGGGCCAAAGAGTTTTTAGACGCTTTGCGCGCAGAGACCCAGGTCATCATCCTCAGCGATACCTTTGAGCAGTTTGCAAAGCCTCTGATGGAAAAGCTGGGTTGGCCCACTATTTTCTGCAACACGCTGGAGGTTGCGCCCAATGGGGAGATCACGGGGTTCAAAATGCGCTGTGAAAAGTCGAAGCTGACCACGGTGAAAGCCCTTCAGTCCTGCGGGTTTGAAACCATCGCTGCCGGGGACAGCTATAATGATTTGGGGATGATCCAGGCCAGTAAAGCGGGATTCCTTTTCAAGAGCACTGATCAGATCAAGGCCGATTACCCGGAGCTGCCGGCCTATGAACAGTTCGATGAGCTGCTGGCGGCCATCAAAAATGCGCTGGACTGAAGAGGGAGTGAAAGGGATGAGCATGGCGTTTGAAGGGCTGGCCTTCCGGCCTGCGGATATCCTGCTGCCTCAGGGCTGTGAATACAGCAAGTGGGCAGTGGTGGCTTGTGATCAATATACTTCCCAGCCTGAGTATTGGGATCGGGTGGAACGGTATGTAGGCGCAGCACCCTCCACCCTCCGGCTTATTTTGCCGGAGAGCTGTCTGGATGGGCCCAACGTGGAAACCGACATTATGGAGATCAACAACACCATGACCCGTTATCTTCGGGAGGGGCAGTTCAAGGAGCAGGCTCAGGCATTGGTCTACATAGAACGGACGCTGCAAAACGGCAAGGTTCGCCGGGGCTTGCTGGGAATGGTGGATCTGGAGCAGTATGATTATGAGCCGGGGAGTGATTCGGCAGTTCGTGCCACAGAGGGGACGGTTATGAGCCGGATCCCGCCCCGGGTAGCCGTTCGAAAGAATGCTCCCATTGAGCTGCCCCATGTAATGCTCCTTTGCGATGATCCCAATCAGACGGTTATCGAGCCTTTGGAGAAGAGAAAAGGGGAGATGGCGCCCCTATATGATTTTGACTTGATGGAAGGCGGCGGCCACGTGGCCGGCTGGCTGGTATCCGGGGAAGGAATGGAGCAGGTGGCGGCGGCATTTCAAGAGCTGTTCCGCCCGGAAGCATTTCAAAAACGGTATGGCCTGGGCGAGGGAGCCGCGCCGCTGCAGTTTGCTGTGGGAGACGGGAATCACTCCCTGGCCACGGCAAAGGAGTGCTATGAACGGCAAAAGCGGCTTACGGCACCGGATAAATGGGCGCAGCTGCCCTCCCGGTATGCCCTGTGTGAAGTGGTCAATCTCTATGACGATTCTTTGGAGTTTGAACCGATTCACCGGGTGGTATTTAATGTAAAGGGAAAGAACTTGCTGGATGCGCTGCTTCAGGCCTTCTCTGGGGCCTATCTGGGAGAGGGTGAGGGACATGTCCTCCGCTATGTGTGGGAGGAGGGTGAAGGGGCGATTACAGTTCCCCAGCCTTTGCATCAACTGCCGGTAGGGACATTGCAGGCCTTTTTGGATGAGTATGTTGTCCGGCATGGCGGGAGTGTTGATTATATCCACGGAAGTCAGGTGGCGGCGGAGCTGGGCAGACGCAGGGGCAATATGGCCTTCCTGCTGCCGCCCATGGGGAAAGAGGAGCTATTCCCCACGGTGCTCCATGATGGGGTTTTGCCCCGGAAAACATTCTCCATGGGGGAGGCCCACGACAAACGCTTCTATTTGGAGGCCCGGAAGATCCGGTAAGGAGGAGCCATGGAGCCTATCAAAATTGCAGCTCCCGCCAAGCTGAACCTGACGTTGGATGTGTTAGGGAAGCGGGAGGACGGCTATCACGAAATGAAAATGGTGATGCAGTCAGTTTCTCTGGCTGATGAGCTGACGCTGGAGATCCAACCTGGAGAGGGTGTGGCGTTATCCTCCAACCTGGGTTTTCTGCCTTTGGATGGCCGAAACCTGGCCGCGGCTGCGGCGATGCAGTTTCGGGAGGCCACAGGGGTGAACTATGGCCGGCTGACCATTTGCCTTACTAAGAAGGTGCCGGTTTGCGCGGGAATGGCGGGGGGCAGTTCGGACGCAGCAGCCGTTTTGCGGGGACTGAACCAGCTGTTGGGGACAGGGCTTTCACCGCAGGAATTGGCAAAAATTGGGGAGCGGGTAGGCTCTGATGTGCCCTATTGTGTTTTGGGAGGAACTGCCTTGGCACAGGGAAGGGGCGAGCAGGTTACGCCCTTGCCGGCGCTGCCCGGCTGCTGGACGGTGCTGGCAAAACCTGAATTTTCCGTTTCCACCCCGGAGTTGTTTGCCCGGCTGGATGGACAGCGGCTGCGCTGTCACCCGGATACGGCGGGAATGATTGCGGCGCTGGAGACAAAGGATTTGCAGGGGGTAGCCCGACGGCTGTTTAACATTTTCGAACAGGTGCTGCCGGAGAGGAAACGGGGGAAGGTAGAGGAGCTGAAGCAGCTGCTTCTGCACTGCGGGGCTTTGGGCGCCAGCATGAGCGGCACCGGCCCCACCGTTTTTGGCCTTTTCGATGATGAGGGAACAGCGCAGGCGGCGGAAGCAGAGGCAAAGACCTTTTGCCGGGAGGTATTTTTGGCCCGGACGCTCTAACGGCGAAATTGATAGGTATAATATGCCCCAGGCAGGGGAAGAATGGACACACCTCACATAGAAAGGTGTGTCCATTTTGGTACATGAAAAAAAAGAGCGCCTCCGCCATTGGGAGGCCGCACTGCTGTTTGGACTGGGGTTTGCCCTGCTTACAGCGGTTTGGATCGGGGCGCAGCAAAGAACGTTGGCAGGGCGAATGGTTCGGCTCCACGTGGTGGCAGCCTCCGACTCTGCGGAGGATCAGGCAGTAAAGCTGCTGGTTCGGGATGCGGTGCTGGATGAAGCGGCGCCCTGGCTGGAGGGAGCGGCCACCCAGGAGGAGGCCATGGCAGTCCTGGCAGAGCATTTGGATGAGCTGGCCCGGGTGGGAGCAGAGGCCGCCGGAGGCGAGGTACAGGTAACGGCTTCCCTGGAGAAGGATACCTGGTTTCCCACCAAGGAATATACAGACTTTGCGCTTCCTGCAGGGCGGTACGCTGCATTGAAGATCACTTTGGGGGAGGGCCAGGGGAAAAACTGGTGGTGCGTGGTGTTTCCGCCCCTGTGCCTGGGTTCGGTAAGCGAGACGGTGGCGGAGCGGGCAGGGAACTTTTCCGACGGTCAGGTGAAGCTGATCACCGGGGAAAATGAGGGTTACGTGGTGAAGTTCAAGGCCATGGAACTATGGGATGAATTCAGTGATTGGATGGAAGGAGGAACAAAAAATGGATAGATATGTTTGTACGGTCTGCGGATATGTATATGACCCGGAGGCGGGGGACCCGGATCACGGGGTTGCGCCCGGAACGCCCTGGGAGGCGCTGCCGGAGGATTGGGTGTGTCCGGTGTGCGGGCTGGGGAAGGATGTTTTTGAAAAGGAAGCATAACAAAAGGCCGCTGTCCATGTGACAGCGGCCTTTTGTTATGCTATGCCTCCGGATTCCAAAGATCAAGCAGAGCGTAGACTGTCTTTTTGTCCCAACCGGTACAGGTTCGGGCGGTGAACAGGCAGTTCAGTACTGCCTCCTCCACGCACTCGGCTGCCGCACGAAAGGGCAGATCCATCTTTTCCTCATGGAAGGAGAGGATCTGTCGGACAGCAGGTTCCTCCCTGGGATCGAAGGGGTTGGCGGTGGAGAAAGCCAGGAAGACTTCACCGCTGCCGTGGCCGATGTAGGAGCCCAAACGAGCCAGTCCCACCGAGGCGCGCTTGGCTACCCGGCCCAATTGACGGCTGTCCAGAGGCAGGTCAGTGGCGAGGATGATAATGCAGGAGCCCACGTCGGACTCTTTGGCGGCCTTGGCCTGATCCAACTGAGGGCCGATATGGTTTCCGCAGACGGTCAGATCCTTCATGCTTCCGTGATTGGCCAGAACCAGAGCGCCGAGGGTATAGGTTTTTTCATCCAGCTCTATGAGTCGGGAGGCCGAGCCAATGCCGCCTTTCAATCCGTGACACACCATGCCTTTTCCGGCGCCCACATCACCTTCCTCAAAGTCGGGGGAGGCGGCGGCCAAGGCGGTAAAGACCTGCTCCCTGCCAACGGCCCGGAGCTGAATGTGGTTTAAGCCGCCGTCATTGCATTCGCAGACGATGGGGTTGACAGAGCGAACGGGCACGCCCTCCGTTTCGCCCCGG
This sequence comes from Oscillospiraceae bacterium, assembly GCA_022794215.1. Taxonomy (GTDB): domain Bacteria; phylum Bacillota; class Clostridia; order Oscillospirales; family Oscillospiraceae; genus Vermiculatibacterium. The sequence goes on along the minus strand of JAAWEH010000002.1, from coordinate 25,103 downwards.
GTTACCATATACTCCACCATTGCGTCGTGAACCAGCCCCACATTCAAAGTGTTGGTGAGGGCGATAGGGGTTTCCAGCGTGCCCAACTCCTCCACCTGAATCATTCCCAGGGATTTTCCAAAGCCGTTGAGAACAAAACAGGCGGCGGGCAGCTTATGAACAAAGGGATTGTCGGGGCAGGGGAGAAGAACGGTGACGCCCGTTTTGTGATCCTCGGTGTCAACGGTACAGTGACCTACAGTAAGACCGAGCACATCGGTGATTTTATTTCTTTTTCCAGTGGGAAGCTCGCCCACAGTGAGATTATAGTCTCGGGCGCGAAGCTGAAGCATGAAAATCCCTCCTTGCAAAGTGAAGCTTGCTTTCTATTGTACCCGATGGGGAGGAAAGCGTCAATGAAAACAAAAAGTGGGAAGGGAGAAGTAAGGGCAGGAGCGGCAATGGGGCTTACGTCCAAAAGGAGGATGCTATAAATGGGCCCCACAGCCGCCCGGATTGCAAAATCCGGGCGGCTGTGCTATACTTTTTTTGATTATGACACCATGGAAGAGAGGGGAGAGGGCTCTATGGCGTATCCAAAGAAAAAGGAGGATCCCTCCTATCAGGAGCTTCGGAAAGAACTGTCTGAGGGGAAAGCGGGAAATCTCTATGTCTTCCATGGTGAGGAGACCTATCTCCGGGATCGGAGTTTGGAGGAGATGAAGGCCCTGCTTCTCACAGGGGGCTTGGACGATTTTAATTACCACACCTTGACAGGGAAGGACGTGACCTTGGAGCGGCTCCACCAGCTGGTGGACGCCATACCCATGATGAGCGAAAGAACCATGGTGGTGGTGATAGATTACGATATGGACAAGGGAGACCGGGAGGGGCTTATAGAGCTGCTGAGCGATCTGCCGGAATATGTCTGCCTGATTTTCGTCTATGATGTGATCGAATATAAGCCGGATAACCGCTCTAAGCTGCCGAAATTGGTAAAGGAAAAGGGAAAGGTGGTAAATTTCCTTCGCCAGGATCAGGCACGGCTGGGCAAATGGGTGGCAGTACGCTTTCAGGCCTTGGGACATGAGATCGGCAAGGCGGACGCGGAATATTTGATCTTCCGCTGCGGAGACCTGATGACAGGGCTCATTTCGGAAATCGGGAAGGTGGGAGCCTACGCCAAAGCCCAGCGGATCACCCGCCAGGATATCGACGCAGTAACCACCCCCCAACTGGACGCGGTGATTTTCAATCTGACCGACGCCATAGCTGCCGGCAACTTTGACCGGGCCTTTTCGGTGTTAGGGGAGCTGCTGCAGATGCAGGAACCGGCCATCAAACTGCTGGCGGCCCTGGGAAAACAGCTTAGACAGCTCTATACAGCCCGACTTGCTCTGGAGGAGCGCAAGAGCCTTTCCTGGTATATGGAGATGTGGGGGGTCCGCCGGGAGTTCCAGGCCCAAAAGCTGATGCAGTCGGCTAGGAAATTTTCTTTGGAGTGGTACCGCTGGGCCCTCCTGCGCTGTGAGGAGGCGGATCTGGCCCTGAAATCCACCGGGGCGGACGGCCAGGAAGTGCTGATAGAATTGCTGCTGGCCTTGGAGGGGAAACGAGCCTCATGAGTGAAGGAAGAAAACGGCCCCGGATCAAAGAGGCCATCGTGGTGGAGGGGCGGTATGACAAAAATGTGCTGGCCCAGGTGGTGGATGCCCTTATTTTAGAGACCTCCGGATTTAGCATCTTTAAGGATGAGGAGCGGCTGGCACTTTTGCGCCGCATAGGGGAGGAGCGGGGATTGATCCTCCTTACTGACTCCGATGGGGCCGGTTTTGTGATTCGTAATTATTTGAAAGGCGCAATCCAACCCCATCAGATCAAACATGCCTATATTCCCGATCGTTTCGGCAAAGAAAAGCGGAAGCGCAAGCCGGGAAAGGAAGGCAAGCTGGGAGTGGAGGGGATGCCGCCCCAGGTTCTCCTTGACGCCCTGCGTCAAGGAGGAGCGACTTTTCTGGAGGAGGCCCAAAAGAAAGCGCCCAAACGGTTGATTACAAAGGCAGATCTATATTTTGCCGGACTTTCCGGAACGCCGGACGCAGCGGAAAACCGCCGGACGCTGCTCAGGCGGTTAGATCTGCCGGAGCATATGACGGCCAATGCCCTTTTGGAGACACTGAATATCCTTTATGGGTACGATAAACTGATGGAATGGGGCATTTTAAGGGGAGAAAAAGCATGAAATGGTCGTGTCCGGAGAGCGGCCCCATGAAAAAGGTCATTGTGATCGGAAGTCCCGGCGCGGGCAAGAGCACCTTTGCGCGGAGGCTTCGGGATTTGACAGGGCTGCCGCTTTATTATTTGGATATGATTTGGCACAAGGCGGACGGTACCAATGTCTCCCGGGAGGAGTTTGACAAAGCTCTGGAGGAGATCTTACAAAAGGATTGTTGGATCATAGATGGAAATTATCAACGGACGCTGGAGATGCGCTTGCGGGAATGCAGTACAGTGTTCCTGTTAGACTATCCCTTGGAGCTGTGTCTTTCTGGGGCGGAGAAGCGGATCGGGAAGGTGCGGGAAGACCTTCCCTGGGTGGAAACGACCTTTGACGAATCGTTCCGGCAGTGGATCCTGGATTTTCCAAGGGAACATCTGCCCCAAATCTACGATTTGCTGGGAAAGTATTCCGGCCATAAAAATGTAATGATTTTTAAGGCGCAGGAGGAGGCGGAGGGTTATTTGATGGAGCTGGCGGAGGGGACAGATCACCCCAAAGTGGTTATAGGAAGATGCGAAAGCGGAGAAAGGCCTTGCTTTTTCTCGGCAGATACAGTATGATAGGAACCAGAATAGGCAGAGTAGGGATCAGCGTGTGCCCATAAAGGGCCCAGTGCCGGCGGGACGGGGAGTTGTCCGTCGGACGAAAGGCGTAAGCCGCAGTGCTGGTCTCGCATCCCGCTGCCGCATTGAGGCAGTATTACGTTATCCTCCCTCTGTGCGGCATCCCGAAAGGGCTGCCCAATACAGAAGGAGGAATTTTTATGTCCATTTCCGATCAAACGCTCTACAAAACCCCCTTTTCCAAGGGGTATTGGCACTCGGCTCTGGCAGATTTTAAGCGGCTGAGGACGATGGTTTTTGCCGCGTTAATGATTGCCGCCTGTATCGCTCTATCCTATGTGCCGAATATCCGGATCGATTTTACTGATCTGTATTCTGCCAAGGTCACATGGGGGTTCCTGGCCCGGAGTGTGTGCTCTATGGTGTGTGGGCCGGTGATGGGGTTGGTTTTTGGCTTTGCGGAGGATACCATCTCCTTTTTCATCCATCCAACAGGGCCCTATTTCCCGGGATATGCCTTGACCACGATGCTGGGAAACCTGATATATGCGCTGTTTCTGTATCGAACCCGCTTTGGGCCGGTACGGGTATTTTTGGCAAAGTTTTTTACCAACTTGCTGAATGTGTTTCTGGGAAGTCTTTGGAGCGCTATATTAGGGGGAAAGGGATACCTGTTTTATATGGCGAAGAGCGCATTGACCAACACGCTTAAACTGCCGGTACAGACGGTGATGCTGTGTGTGCTGTTTGCGGCCCTTACTCCGATCCTGCACCGGATGGGATGGATTCCGGCAAGGGGAGGGTGGAGTTTTCCCCGGTTCAAAAAAGAGACGACAGAGGCAGGGCGCTGAGCAGAAAATAAACAAAAAAGAAGGCCGCGTCTGTAGTATTCTACAGACGCGGCTTTTACTGCTATTTGATCCACCGGGGGATCCGATAAAGTTCCTCGTAGTCGGGATACATCTCGATGAGGGGATCGGAAATGTCGTGATATTCTTCAATGTACCACGGGCGTATCCGTTTATAGACGCGAACGGTGACGCCATTGGCCAGTTGGAAGGTAGGGGCCAGAAGGCTGTACGCCTTTCCGGGGCCGGTGCCGTTCAGGATATGTTCCGCCAGAATGGTTAGAACCTGCTGGTTTTCCTCGCCCAGATGAACCTGCACAGGATCGCCCACAACTAAATAGTCGGCAAAGGCGGTATTCCAGTTGAAGCCGTCCCGCTTGTCCACGGTGCCGTGATACTGGATGACGGTCTGCTTTTCCGGGTCGGGAAGATCCAAGGAGGCCCGGAGACTGGAGATAGTCTCAGTATTCAACGTGAAGGAGGAGGCCAGCACCACCGCCGTCTTTTCCTCCCGGAAGGACAGGTGATCCAGGTAGTCGCACAGGGCCACCAGCTCCTCCAGATCGGAGCGCTGGGGGCCGTAAAACTGGAAGGAGGGGAAGAGATCCGGGGAGTCTATCTCTTGTATGGACAGAGGCTGTACCTTTGGGAAAAAGCAATAAACTGCGGTGGAGATGGCCAAAAAGGCGCTCATGTATTGCGGAGCCCGGGCCAGAGAATTTACCGCCAGGAAAGCCATGGCAGGGAGGTAGATCAGCAGGTGCTGCTGGCCGTGGGATTGGACTTGAACAAAGGCAACGAAGCCCACCAGGATTTGCACCAGACCCAGCGTCATTTTGAAGCGATCCTCTTTTCGGGCCAAGTCCACCAGTGCGGCCACCAGGAACAGCACCAGCATGACCAGACCAAAATAGCGGCAGAAATAGAGAAAGTCGCTCATAAGTCCCAGGTCATAGGCGGAGTATAGATCGCTGTACTCGACCTCCAGCACTTTGTCCAGCAGAAAGCGGAGGGTGAAGGTGACGCCGCAGACGGCGCAGGAGGAGACCAGAGCCAGGAAATCCCACCACACCTTTCTGTCAAAGAGAACCTTGGCGACAAAGACAGCGACTCCAAAGGAGGCGGCAAAAAACAGGAAATAACGCCGGCACAGGAAGGTGAAGACCAACAAAGCGCCGGTCATGATCCCCCGGCTGGCGGCTGGTTTTTCACTGGTGAAGATCAGGTAGGCCCAGATGCCCATGCCGCAGCAGGCCACATCTACAAAACCGACAAAGCCGGTGTAGCCCAGCATAGGGAATAAGCCCACCACCACCAGACCGCTCCATCTTTTGCTGTTGCCCAGAGCGGTAAGCCCCCATAGGGCGGGGAGCGTGTAGAGATTGGAGATACCGAAAAGGAACACCAGTCTGCTGGGGCCGAAAAGCCGCATCAGAAGGGAGATGGGATAGGCCAGGATGTAGTTGTAGTCTTCGGTGAGGGTGCTTTCCAATACAGCAATGATCTGCTCATACCAGTCGACCTTTTCCAGGGCCAGGGTGCGGGCAATGGACCAGTATCCGGCGTTATCCCAGACATAGACGGTATGGGAGGTAAGGCCGTACAGCGCGGTGACCGCATTCAGGCAGATACATATGACCAGGATCTGCTTCCAGTCTACCTTGGCCAGGTCGATCAGATCCCGGGCTGCTTTTAAGAGGGCCATGACGATGGCGGCAAACACCACGGCGTTTCCCAGATGGCACAGGATCTCCAGATCCCAGGGCAACCACTCCACGGCAGGGGGGGCGGTGGTAAGCATGGAAAAGCTGATATCAAAGAACCAGCCCAGCAGAAGGGGAGGAACCAGAGACAGCAGGTTTTTCCACCAGGTTGTCCAGGGCAGCAGTATCCGCTGGGTTAGTTTGCCCACAGCCTCGATGATAAGCACCGCGGCGGAAATCAGGAGGGCGGCGGTGAGGAGGGGTTCCAGCGGATAGGCATCCCCAAAGGCGACCCAAAGCCGGATAAGCGTCCAGGCGGAGAGCAGGGGGAAAAGGGCCAGACGAACCAGCCAGCCCAAAACTTTCTTTGTGACAGGGGGCATAGCGCTTAGCCCGGAGGCCAGGTCATGTCCCGGCCGGAAAGGACGTGGAAGTGAAGATGGTGAACACTCTGGCCCGCCTGATCGCCAATGTTGGAAACCACCCGATAGCTATCCAGCCCCAACTTCTTGGCCAGAGAGGCGATGACAGCAAAAATGTGCCCTACGGTGGCGGCGTTATGCTCGTCTACCTGGGAAACAGACCGGATGTGCTCTTTAGGGATCACGAGAAAATGGGTGGGCGCCTGGGGGTCAATGTCGTAAAATGCGTAGCAAAGGTCGTCCTCGTAGACTTTATTGGAGGGAATATCTCCGGAAATGATCTTGCAAAAAAGGCAATCGCTCATAGCGGTAAGCTCCTTTCTTTTTCCTAATTTTCTATTTTATACCGGGAAGCGACAGATGGCAAGAGCAAAGATAAAAGAGAAGGGAGAAAAAGGGAACCAGGACAAAAAAAGACCTGCCCGCAGAAGGCAGGTCTTGGCTTATTGTTCTGGCACCACGGCAAAAAATTCCAGGTTGGAATTGCTGTCATTGATCAGACTGTGGGCATGGCCTTTGGGACAATAGTGACAGGAGCCGGAGACAAGTGTTTCGCAGCCGTCATCATACAAAATTTTCCCTGTGCCATTGAGGATATAAATAATTTCGCTGCTGCTTTCATGGGTGTGCAGACCGATGGAAGCGCCGGGAATCAAATATCCCTTCATGATCTTGCACAGCCCGTCGGCAAACATATGAGCCCGAACCTCTTTTTCCCCGTCCCGCATATGGGGGATGATGGTTTCCGGGATGGAATCAAAGTTGATGTTCATGGGCCGACCCTCCTTTTGAGTTTCCTTTATTTTCTCATAAAAGAGGGGGAAGTGCAAGACGGGAGAGGTCAGTTCTGCCAAAATATATGCTGACCTGTGGTCAGGGGAAAGCGGAGCAGTCCGCCGCTGTCCAAGTCGCAGCGGTGGAGGTCTACGGCAGAGATCTGGCTGTTGCCGTAAGAGGTGTAATAGTAGATGCCCTTGGTGGCATTGCAGCAGGAGGTATACAAGGTGACGTCGTAGCTTCCGTTTTCCAGTTGACAGCAGCCCCGCTGCTGGGTCACTGAGCCCAGAATGTGAAAAAACTGACTGACGCTCTCGTCCTCGGAGGAGCCGGAGTAGGAGTTGAGGCGGGTAAAGGCCGCCCGAACGAACCGGGATTGGGAGGAGAGGTCCCCCGGCAGGCCAAGAGCCCCCATACCCCGACTGTAGGGCTGCAGATCCAGCTTGCAGGAAAAGCGGTTGCTGGGAGCCTTGGGGGAAAGGGACATAAAATTGTTTAAGTTGAATAGCTGTTGGGGGAAGGGGGGATTGTTGGTCATTACCCCCACGGGGTTATCATAGACCATGACGCCCTCTTGAACCGATTCCACCACGAGGGTTTCTTCCCGGTCGGCAATCATCCAGTGGAGCTGGGCGGGGGGAAGATCTTTGTGAAAGGCTTCAGAAATCACATTGATGCGCTTCAGCAGTTTCCGGGCTTCCCGCACAGTAGCGCACTGGGATAAGATCCAGGGGATGATTTCAAAGTGGGCAATATTGTCTTTGCCCACAACAGGCTCCCGGTATACAGCATTGCCGACAAAATTAAGCCCTGCCATACAAAGCCCCTTCTCATTCATACCATCGTAAAAGAGGGGGATGCCATCCTCCAGGTGGGCGATGCCGATGATAGCATAGTGGGTGGAAAGGGATTCCTTCTGGCGAAAGAGGAAGGGATACTTTCGTGGGGTGACTGCCAGTTCTTCGCCATAGGAAAAGTCATAATCCAGGGTGCGTCCAAAATAGAAGTCCTTGGTAAGATAAGTTGCCGCTGTGCACATTAGCCATTCCTCCTTTGCCTTATGGTTTGCAAGACCATCCTTATTTTATTCCGGAGGGGAGAAAAATAGAAAGCGGCAAGAGTATGGTTACTCTTGCCGCTTGGATTTATCGAAATTGCCGCAGTTTTGGATCATATTGGAACCCGGCCTTTTCCAGTTTTGCCATTAGCTCCGTTACAGGCACCCCCGCGTCACTGCAGAGAGCCTCCAGAGAGGAGAAGTTGTCCCGAAGCTGGGTGTTCACATAGCTAAAGAGGATAAAAGGATCTTGGGGAAACATATTCCCATCTCCATTCTGGTCTTTGCAGACCAAAGAAATCACAGGGAAGAGCCGCTCATGAAGCAGAGCATATTTCTTGGGTAGGAAGAGGCTTGCGCGCCACGCAGCGGCGCAAGAGCTCCACTATAGTCAGATTCTCCCACGGGTTTGCCTCAATTCTCTACGGTTAAAGCTGCTTATTTACCTACCTTTTCCGCCACAAAATCATCCACAGTGGCCAAGGCGTCGTCCAGCTTCAGCACATCGCTGCCGCCGCCCATGGCGCTGTCGGGCTTGCCCCCGCCCTTGCCGCCGCAGAAGGCGGTGACGGACTTGATGATATCTCCGGCTTTGACGCCTTTCTCAATGGCCTCCTTGCCGCAGACGGCCAGGAAGGTGATTTTGTTGTCATTGACAGCGGAGAGAACGGCCACCACCTTGGGATCCTTGTCCCGCAGGAAGTCTCCCATTTTACGCAGCCGGTCGGCGTCGGCGTCGGGAAGGGTGGCAGTGAGAACCTTTAGACCGCCAACAGTCTTAGCGCCCATGAGAAAGTTGTTGGCCTCGCCCAGAGCTTCCTTGGCCTTGAAAGACTCCACGGTGTGGCGCAGCTCCCGCAGTTCATTCAGCTGCTGCTCAAGACGGGTATCCAGCTCGCTGGGTTTGACCTTCAGAAGCTGGGTAGCGCGGAAGAGCAGTTCGCGGTTATGGTCGATGTCCTCCAGGGTCAGCTTGCCGACGGTGGCTTCAATCCGCCGCACGCCGGAGGCAACAGAGGCCTCAGACTTGATGCGGAAGGAGCCGGCCTTGGCGGTATTGTCCAGATGGGTGCCGCCGCAGAATTCAACGCTGTAGCCCTCACCCATATCCACCACACGAACGGTGTCGCCGTACTTCTCTCCGAAGAGGGCAATGGCGCCCTTCTTCTTGGCCTCTTCAATGGGAAGCACATCGGTGTGGATCTCATAGCCGGCCAAAATCGACTCATTGACCTGGTGCTCCACCTCGGAAAGCTCTTCGGGCGTCATGGCGGAGAAGTGGGTGAAGTCAAAACGTACCCGGTCAGGCTCCACCAGGGAGCCGGCCTGCTGGACATGAGCGCCCAAGACGCTGCGTAAGGCCTTATCCAGCAGATGGGTGGCGGAGTGGGCGCGCATGATGGCGCGGCGGCGCTCAGTATCAATGGCTGCGGTGACGGTGTCACCCAGCTTCAGAATACCGCTGGTGAGCTTGCCATAGTGCATATACTTGCCGCCCTTGTTCTTTTGAACATCTTTTACTTCAAAGACAGCGTCTCCAACGGTGATGGTGCCGTGGTCGGCCACCTGGCCGCCCATTTCAGCGTAGAAGGGAGTTTTATCCAGCACCACAATGCCCTCCACGCCGCTCATGAGCTCTTCGGCCTGCTCATTCTCCACCACAAGGGCGACAACCTTGGCGTCGCTGAGGGAGGAGGCGTTATAGCCGACAAAGGCGGTTTCGGGGATCTCTTTGCCAAACTCTACGCCGGCCCAGCCCAAGTCACCCAGAGCTTCCCGGGCCTTCCGAGCCCGGATCTTCTGCTCTTCCATAAGGGTTTTGAAAGCCTCCTGAGCCACCTGCATCCCATGCTCGGCCACCATCTCGATGGTCAGGTCGATGGGGAAACCATAGGTGTCATACAGCTTGAAAGCGTCGGCGCCGGAAAAGAGAGTTTCCAGCTTGGCCTTGTGCTCCTGGAGCATGTCGTGGAAGATCTTCAAGCCGCCGTCAATGGTTCGGGCGAAATTCTCCTCCTCCACCCGGATGACCTTGACGATATAGTCCCGGCGCTCCCGCAGCTCGGGGTAGTGGCCCTCGTTTTCGTGGATAACGGTGTCGCAGACTTCATAAAGGAAGGGATCGTTGGTGCCCAGCAGCTTGCCGTGGCGGGCGGCCCGGCGGAGGAGACGGCGGAGGACGTAGCCCCGGCCCTCGTTGGAGGGCAATACGCCGTCACAGATCATGAAGGTGGCGGAACGGATGTGGTCGGTGATGACCCGGAGGGACACATCCTTCTGCTTGCTCTCGCCGTAGTGGGCCCCGGTGATCTCGCTGACCTTGTGGGTGATGTTCATGACGGTGTCCACATCGAAGAGAGAGTCCACATCCTGGCATACCACAGCCAGCCGCTCCAGGCCCATGCCTGTGTCAATGTTCTTTTGCTTCAGCTCCTCATAGTGTCCCTCGCCGTCGTTGTTGAACTGAGAGAAAACGATGTTCCAGACCTCCATATAGCGGTCACAGTCACAGCCCACGGTGCAGCCGGGCTTGCCGCAGCCATACTTGGGGCCGCGGTCATAGTAGATCTCGGAACAGGGGCCGCAGGGACCGGAACCATGCTCCCAGAAATTGTCCTCCTTGCCGAACTTGAAGATACGCTCGGTGGGAATGCCGATCTCCTCATGCCAGATGCGGAAGGCCTCGTCGTCGGCGGGAGTGGTCTCGTTGCCGGCGAAGACGGAGGGGTAGAGCCGCTCGGGATCCAGGCCCACCCATTCGGGGGAGGTAAGGAACTCCCAGGCGAAAGGGATGGCTTCCTTCTTGAAGTAGTCGCCGAAGGAGAAGTTGCCCAGCATCTCAAAGTAGGTGCCGTGACGGGCGGTGTGACCGATATTTTCAATGTCGCCGGTGCGGATGCACTTTTGGCAGGTGGTCACCCGGTGGCGGGGAGGCTCCTTCTCTCCGGTGAAATAGGGTTTCATGGGGGCCATGCCGGAGTTGATGAGGAGCAAGGAAGCGTCGTCCTGGGGAATGAGGGAGAAGCTGGGCAGACGGAGATGGCCCTTGCTCTCGAAGAACTTCAGATACATTTCTCGCAGTTCATTAACGCCATATTGCTTAGGCTTGTTCATGGAAATTACCTCCAATATTTCTTCGGTTTGTTGTGTGTAAGTCAGCGAAGCTTCATTTGCAGTCCGATCAGGGCCAGGTCAGTGTCCAGAGAGATGGTGTAGGCCACCTTTTTACTTTCGTGTTTTGCATATACCCCCACGGCGGCATACTCCTCGCCGGAATCTTTGTTGGAAGCGCCCACCGCCACGGTGCTTTCAACCTCCACAAAGGAACCGGCCTTGGAGATGGCGTCCATCATGTCGCGGATAGTCTCCGTAGAGACATTGTACTCCTCCACCAGATCATCGCGGAATTTATCCACCACGGCCTGGTAATCCTCGTTGGAGAGCAGTGTGACGATGTCACAGGCGGCTTGAACGGTAGCGGTTTCATCCATACCCTCGGGGATGGGGGTGGGGTTGATTCGGAAGCCCAGGTTACTGCAGCCGGTGAGGAGGAAAAACAGTAAAAAAGCGGGGATCAAGATGCGGTTTTTTTTCATGGTTGACTCCTTTCTAACTAAAAACCGCCCCTGACAATTTGTCAGGGGCGGAAATTTTCCACGGTACCACCCTGATTATCCCTCCCGAGGGAAGGCGTCTCATTGCATCCGATAACGGGGATGGGGCGTCCCAGTTTCCTGGGCGGCTCGGAAGTGGCGTGTCTGTTCGCTCGCGTAAGGGCTTGCACTATCCCCTCTCGCTTTGGCGCGGCGTGACAGACTTGGCTTCGTCATTGCGGTTTCGCAAAGGTTATTTTAACATATTTTTGGGGCTTGTCAAGGCTTATCGCCCCTGATGAGAGTTGAAAAGGGAGGCCAGATTACAGCTTTTGCTGGCGGCAGCATAGCTTTGACCGGTGAAGAGGTAACAAATACCCGGAATAGAACAAAGAATCACCGCCGAAAGGATACAAAAGAGGGTCACAGCCAGATAAAAAGCGATTTGCTGGGGGACGGTTCCGGGACCCAAGGTTCCAAAGGCCAATGTCCATAGCTTTTCTCCGGCTCCGATGGCAAGGGGGTGGATAAGGTACACCGGGAAAGAGACCCCTGCCAGCAGAGGAAGAAGCTTGCCCTGCTTTTGCCTTCCGCGCAGACAGGACTTAGCCAAAAGAAAAATGGCGGCGGAGAGGATCATGGTGAAAAGGGTCAAGTAGTTGGTGAACCGATCTGAGTAGTACATGAGGGTATAGGTGTCCCAGCGAGTGCCCAAGACGCTCAAAGCCAGCATGACAGCAATGACAGAGAGCAGTATCTTTCGGGAAGGTAATTTCTCCCATCGCTCCAGATAGGCGCCCAGAAGAAAATAGCCCAGGTAGCCGCCGATCATGTTGAGATTCAAAGTCCAATGCTCTGTAAATACCAGCTCATATTCAGCCGGGACAAAGGAGCGGACGGTATACAGCCCCAAAGTGAGCAGAACCCAAAGGGCCATCATGTAGTTCCAGTGATCGCCGTCAAGCCCGTCCACCATCTTTTTCAGCATGGGGGAGATAAGATACATGGGGATAAGGGCGTAAAGGAACCAATAGGGGACAGAGACCGGGGTGTTCAGGAGCCGAGAAAAACTGTTAAGAGCCCCGGCGGAGTTTCCGCGGATCACACTATACGAAAGGGTTACCGCGGAGAAAGTGAGCAGAGGAACCAGCACTTTTGGGATGCGCTTGCGAAAGAGCTGGCTGAGATCGGCGGTCTTGTCCTCCTTCAGCAGCAAAGCCCCTGACATCATAAAGAATAGAGGCACTGCCGGAGTGGACAGGCAGGCAAAAAAATTGGAAAAATTCCAGAGAATCGGGTAGTTTAAACTCCGCAAGGCCCCGGCCGCCGTGTGCAGATATATAACGCCAAGCATAGAGCAGACCCGAAGTACATCGTAATCATATCGGCGTACGGTCATTTTTCCACCTGCTTTCTAAGGATGGAAAGGGGAGGGGCTTGACAGGGGAGGGTAAGGCGGAGGGGTGTTTGGGGCGTTCTGGCCTCCTCGATGGGAAAACCGCTGCCATCAGCAAGATCCTCGACCACAAAAGAGACAGGGCGGATGCCCGGCCCCACCAGCTCCAACGTTTCACCACTGCGGAACTTGTTGCGGAGAGAGCAGGTCGCCAGGCCCTCGGGGGTGCAGGAGGTGACGATGGCGCTCACCTGCCAGTCCCGAATGTAACGGGCGTCGCCCACATACTGCTCGGGCTTTCCGTAGTAGAATCCCTCAGAGTACGGGCGGTGGCTCACCTTATCCAGCTCAGAGCGCCAGACCGGTTCCGGCGTTTCCCCGGACAGGGCGGCATCCACTGCGTGGCGGTATGCCCCGGTAACGATGGCGGCATAGTAAGCGGATTTCGCCCGGCCCTCGATTTTCAAACTGTCCAGGCCGGCCTCCAGCAGTTCGGGAATGTGGTCGATCATGCACATATCTTTGGAGTTAAAAATATAGGTGCCACGTTCGTCTTCCTCTACGGGAAAAAATTCCCCGGGCCGCTTTTCCTCCATAAGAGCATATTTATAGCGGCAAGGCTGGGCGCAGGCGCCCCGACTGGCATCCCGGCCGGTCATATAGTTGGACATGACACACCGACCGGAATAGCTGACACACATGGCGCCGTGGACAAAAGCCTCCAACTCAAGGGAGGGAGGGGTTTTGGCGCGGATACCGCGGATCTCCTCCAGGGTGAGCTCCCGGGCCAAGATGACCCGGCTGGCCCCCAGCTCATGCCAGACCAAAGCGGTCTGATAATTGGTGATGCTGGCTTGAGTAGAGGCATGTACAGGTATCTGCGGGGCATATTTTTTTGCCAGGGACAACACGCCGATATCTCCGATAATAAGGGCGTCTATCCCCAATTCCTGAAGATAAGCCAGGTATTGGGGAAGAGCGTCAAGCTCATGGTTTCGGGGCATGGTGTTGCAGGTCACATGAACCCTGACCCCGTGGCTGTGGCAAAACGTTACCGCCTGGGCCAGCTCGTCATGGGAGAAATTGCCCGCAAAAGAGCGCATGCCATACATTTGTCCGGCAAGATAGACCGCATCAGCGCCATAGGCCACCGCCATTTGAAGCCGTTCCATATCTCCGGCGGGGGAGAGAAGCTCTATCCGCTTAGCCATTGCTGTTCCCCAAAGAGGCCAGATAAGACTGGAACTCGGAGTTGGTGCGGAAGTAATGATGGAGCCCATCGGTACCGACAGCGTAATAGTAATAGTTGGTGGAAGTGGGATTCAGGGCGGAGTTGATGGCCACCATGCCGGGGCTGGCAATGGGGCCGGGAGGCAAACCCTTGTTGAGATAGGTGTTATAGGGGCTGTCCACGCCCTGATAGTCTGCCTGGGTGACAGCGCGCCCGGTGATATAGGCGATGGCGGCGTCAATGTTCAGGAAGCCCACCGTCTCATCGGTAGGATGCTCCAGCCGGTTATAGATGACAGAGGCGATGTTTCTTTGGTCTGTGCCGTCAGTCTCCTTTTCGATCAGGGAGGCTATGGTGACCAGCTGATGGACAGTATAGCCCATGTCGGCAGCCTGCTGGCGAAGGGAGTCGGGGAACTGCTGGTCAAAGCGAAGGATCATTTTGTTGAGCACCTGGACTGCGGCATCGTCGCCGCCGCCCATATAAAATTCGTAGGTGTCGGGGAAAAGATAGCCTTCCAGACGATGATAATCCCCCAAGGGGAGGACGCCCTGCAGGAAGGAATATTTGAAATCGTGGCTGGCGGCAACCCGCTGAAGAATGGTCACGGTGGATACGCCCTGCTCTTCCAGCAGAGAGAAGATCTGATCCAGCGTGTAGCCCTCGGGAATCGTGACGCTCACGGTTTTTCGGCTTCCGGAGCGGGAGGACATGGCGTTGATAAGGGCATTATAGTCCATGTCAGTATTCAGCTCATAGGTGCCAGGGGCAATTTTGCCCTTTTTTTCTACTCCCGTAAGGAAACAGAAAAACTTGAACAGCAGCTTATTCTCAATAAGCTGGTTTTCCTTTAAAAGATCAGTGACATAGTTGAGGTCGGCAATATTTATGGTCTGAGTTTCAGTGGCTCCGTTCTCCTCAACAAGCACATTCCGTTGAGAAAAGGTACTTTCCGGCAACGATATTACAGCAGAATGGGGTGCTTTGTTAAGGGCGAGCAGATCCCCCGCCCAGGTCCAGCCGATGCCGGCAAGCACGGCGGAGGAGGCCACCACCAAGAGCATATAGAGCAGGGGATTCATCCGTTTTCTCCGCCGGCGGCGGCGCGGTGCGGCGGCGCTCCCGTTGGGGCGGGGGTAGGCGCTGGAACGGTGCTGATTGGATTCTTGCGGCATAGGGACCACTCCTAACATTTTGGCGCCTGTCCAGTGGAACCAAAAAAGAGGCGCAGACATAGGATATTGCGGATGGCGGAACGGAGATGGTTTTCCGAACCGCTAAATAATGAACGAGGTGAAGTTTTTATGTGCTGTGGGAACAATAGTTGGGGCGGCGGTTGCTGCTGGATCATCCTGATCATCATCGTCCTGATCTGCTGCTGTGGCGGCGGCTGGGGCGGCAACAACTGTGGCTGTGGCTGCAACAATGGCTGTGGATGCGGCTGTGGCTGTAACGACGGCTGCTGCTGAGACAGAACGCCTACATGAGAAGCGGGGCGCTGCCCCGCTTCTTTTCTCAGGAAAAAAGGACAAGCACCGCGTTTCTGTGAGGATCAAATCCACCGGTTTGTCATGGGGTTCTACCGGAAGAGAAGGGGTCAGAAGTGCATCACGGCATAGAGCGACACTCAGGCCGGAATAACTGGACAAATAACGGTCATAGTAGCCGCCGCCGTGCCCCAGCCGGTATCCGTGGCTGTCACAGCACAGGGCAGGAACAAGAATCAATGACAAGTCGTTTGGCTTTACGGACGGGCAACCCTCGCATGGCTCCGGAATGTGAAAGGAGCCGGGGGAGAGGCGGGTAGAACCGCAATACTGGCGGGCCTCCATCTGCCGATTCGGGAGACAGACAGGAAGAAAAACCTGTTTTCCCATAGCCTGCAAAGGTTCAAGCAACTGCTTGGTATCCGGTTCGGGGGCAATCCCATAATAGAGCAGGATAGAATCGCAGGATTTGAGCTGCGGGAGACGGAGAAATTGTGCAATCAGGAGAGCATCGCTTCTGCTTCGCTCATCATCCGACAAGGGAAACTCCCTTACGGATTTTCGCCAAGCTGATTTCTCAGCCGTGATAGTGGACGGCATCTTTCACCTTCTGGGCAGCTTCAGAACCTTTCAAAAGTTCCACCAATTTAAGACCAAAGGAAAAGGCGGAACCGGCGGCCTCGCCGGTTATAATGGTTCCATCCACCACAAAGGGAACGCTGGGCCGGCACTTGGCGCCGGCCATCTCATTCTCCATACCGGGATAGCACACAGCACGCTTCCCCTCCAAAAGCCCCAAGGAAGCCAGCAGGGTAGGCGCGGCACAGATGGCGGCCACATATCCTCCCCGGGCCTGAACCTGGTGGATCAGCTGGGCCACACGAGGATCCTCGCCCATGGCCTGTACGCCGCCCAGACCGCCGGGCAGGAAAACCAGCTCCACGGCGGCAGGGTCGATCTGAGAGAGGGTAACGTCTGCCTTTACGCCGATACCGTGAGAGCTGGTGACGATCTCCCCCTCCAGGGAGGTGAGGGATACCTGGACTCCGGCCCGACGGAGCAGGTCGGCGGGGACGATGGCCTCGGCCTCTTCAAAGCCGTTGCCGAGCAAAATGCAAACCATATAATATCCTCCTTACATTTCCTGTAAAGTGGGAACACTTTCCAACAAAACGTTCCAGATCTCCTGGTGGATATCCTGGATGGAGCGGATCTGTCCGCCTTCATTTACGCAGGATATCCGTTTCCAGCCATAACGCTCTGCGGCCCGGAGAGCGGTTTGGCGGCAGAGAGCCAAATATGCGATGTCCACCTCGTGGATATCAGCTTTGGTATGGGTAGCCTGCTCCCGGCTACGGAGAAGTTGTACGGACTTTTCTGTGGGCATGTCCAGATAGATCACCGCATCGGGCTGAGGCAGACCCAGCTTTCGATATTCAAAATCAAAAAGCCAGTCAAAAAAGGCGGGCTGCTCGGCCTCGGACAGCTTTCCTCCCTGATGGACGGCGTTGGAGGTGGTGTATCGGTCAGAAAGCACCAGCCCTCCGGCCATATAGCCTTCCCCCCAGACTTTTTTCCAGGCAGCATAGCGGTCAACAGCATAGAAGGTAGAGGCCGCATACGCGTTTACATCAGAGGGATGGGAACCAAACTCGCCCCCCAGGTACATTTTGAGAAGGGCGGATGAGGGCTCGGAGTATTGGGGAAACACCAGTTTTTGAAAGGGGACATTTCCCTTTTGAAGCCGATCGCAGAGCAGCTTAAACTGGGTGGATTTGCCCGAACCGTCAGTGCCTTCAAAGACGATGAGCTTTCCCTTCATGTCATTTCCCTCCCAAACGAGCGCCAAAAGCGTCCACTAAGACTAAGGGCAGTTTGGCCATTCGACCAATGCGGCTGGGCTCTTTTATCAGCCGGTAGAGCCACTCCAGCCCGGCCTTTTGCCAGACTTCGGGGGCCCGCTGGACATTGCCCGCGAACACATCCAGGCAGCCGCCCAAGCCAACGGCCAACTTAGCCCCGGTCTTAGGACCGTTTTCGGTCATCCAGAACTCCTGCTTGGGAGCGCCAAGGCAGACAAAGACCACGTCGGCCTTGGCGGCGCGGATGGCATCAATGACAGGGCCGTCCTCTTTGAAGTAGCCGTCGTGGGTGCCGCAGATGTTAAGGCCGGGGTAGGCCTTACGAAGGTTTTCCGCAGCGGCTTCTGCGACCCCGGGCTTAGCGCCCAGAAGAAAAAGAGCCTGACCGGTATGAGCCATCCGGGTCATAAGCCCTTGGGCAAAATCGACGCCGGGAGCCCGGCCTTTCAGGGGCCGGCCCAAGATCTTGGCGGAGTATACCACGCCGATGCCGTCGGCGAGAGCCAGGTCGGCCTGGTTCAGGATCGTACGAAAGACGGCGTCTTTTTTGGCGGAAAGGATAAATTCAGGATTGGGGGTTACCACATAGTGAAAGGTGTCCTGCTCCAAGAATGCCATACCAGCGTCAATGGCCTCATTTAACGTGAGGTCATCAATGCCAACGCCCAAAATATTGGTTTTCAAGGGAATTCCCCCTCGGTGTTTACAAAATTAAATGTAGTATATCATATTTTACCAAAAAAGTCTATGGCCATTCTACCCCAGAAACGTTTGAGACAGAATGGCCCCATGGCTTTATAAAAATTTTATTCATTTCCCTCATCTTTTTGGGCAAAGGGGAAAAGAAAAGGCGGTTGTTTACCCTATTGCAACGCTATTCTTACTGCGCGTTCGGCATGGATCAGCGTGGTGTCAAAAATGGGGAGGGCGGTATCCGACTGTGAGATTAGAAGACCGATTTCGGTACAGCCTAAAATGACCCCCTGGGCGCCCTGCGCCCCCAAAGCGTTTATGATCCGTAAAAACTCCGCTTTGGAGCTGTCCTTATGCTGGCCGAGGCATAGCTCTTGAAAAATGACCCGATTGACAAGCTCCGCATCCGCTTTGTCGGGGATCAGCACCTGAATACCGCGCTGAATCAGTTTATTTGTATAAAACGTTTCACACATGGTATATTTGGTGCCCAATAAGGCCACCGTGGAGATGTGGGCTTCCTCCAGAGCGTCGGCAGTGGCATCGGCGATGTGGAGCAGGGGAATGGAGACACTTGCCTGAACCTGAGGAGCTACCTTATGCATGGTATTGGTGCAAATGAGGATCAGTTCTGCCCCGGCCCGTTCCAAACTTTGAGCGGCTTGGGCAAGGATCTGAGCGCTTTTTTTCCAATCGCCGCTGGTTTGACAGGCTTCGATCTCCTCAAAATCTACGCTGTATAGAAGAAGTTTGGCGGAATGGAGTCCGCCCAGCTGTGTGGCTGTCAGCCGGTTGATCTGTTGATAATAGGTAACTGTACTCTCCCAGCTCATGCCGCCGATCAGACCGATGATTTTCATATCCCGTACTCCTTTGACCGTTTTTGTCCAGTTTAGTCCAAGCGGAGGCGTTCGTCAACGGCTTAACTTTGATTTTTCTGTTGACATTTCAAAATCAAGTGGTATAATGACGTATAGCAATTTAGCACCTAAAAGCGCTAAAGTACACAGGAGGAAAATGAAATGAAGAATCGCAAATTGTTGTCTCTGGGTCTTGCTTCTGCAATGACGCTATCCCTGGCTGCCTGCGGCGGCGGGGCTGCCACCACGCCGGCGCCCTCTGCTCCCGCAGAGAGCACCGCCCCTGTGGAGAGTGCGGCCCCCGCGGCCGATAAGTATGTGGTGGGCATTTCTCAGCTGGTGACCCACGAAGCGCTGGACACTGCTACCCAAGGGTTCCAGGACGCGCTGAATGAGCTTCTGCCCGGTCAGGTGGAGTTTGATTACCAGAACGCCGCCAACGATCCCGCCACCTGTGCCACCATCGCCAACTCCTTTGTGTCCAAGGGCGTTGATTTGATCATGGCCAACGCGACCCCGGCGCTCCAGGCTGCCGCCACTGCCACTGCCGACATTCCCATTCTGGGCACCTCGGTCACTGAGTACGGCGTGGCCTTCGGGATTGAAAACTTCTCCGGCACCGTGGGCGGAAACGTTTCCGGCACCTCCGACCTGGCTCCGCTGGATCAGCAGGCTGAGATGATCAAGGAGTGGTATCCCGAGGCGAAGACCGTAGGCCTGCTGTACTGCTCCAACGAGCCCAACAGCCAGTATCAGGTGGATACCGTCCAGGGCTTCCTGGAGGCTATGGGCTACACCTGCACCCAGTATGCCTTCTCTGATTCTAACGACATCGCCGCCGTCTGCCAGACTGCAGCCGACGCCAGCGATGTGCTCTATGTGCCCACCGATAATACCGCCGCGTCCAACACTCCCATCATTGACAATATTTGCCGGGGCAATACCCCCGTGTTCTGCGGCGAGGAGGGCATTGCCAAGGGCTGCGGTGTGGCGACCCTGTCCATCAGTTATTATGACATTGGCTACAAAACCGGTGAGATGGCCGCCGACATTCTGGCCAACGGCGCGGATATCTCCACTATGGCCATCGAGTATGCCCCCGAGTTTGTCAAGAAGTACAACAAGGCCATTTGCGATGACCTGGGTGTCACTCCGCCTGCCGGATACGAAGAGATCGGCTAAGATTTTTGCGTAAATTCAAAACAGCGGAAAAGGCGCTTCCCTTTTCCGCTGTTTTGCGCTATACTATAGAGAAATGTGATCCGTTACACAAAGTTTGGAGGCAACTGCTTATGATGAGCTTCATTGGCGCACTGCCGGGGGCCATCTCCCAGGGTTTGATTTGGGGGATTATGGCCATCGGTGTGTATATCACCTACAAGATCCTGGATGTGGCAGACCTGACGGTGGACGGTTCTTTCTGCACGGGAGGAGCTACCTTCGTGGTGCTGTTTGGCGCGGGGGTCAACCTTTGGGTGGCGTTGCTGGCGGCATTTTTGGCAGGAATGCTGGCGGGACTGGTCACCGGTTTGCTCCATACTGCGTGCGGGATCCCGGCGATCCTGGCGGGTATTCTGACGCAGCTTGGCCTGTGGTCTATTAATCTGGCGATCATGGGAATGAAAGCCAATGTAGCGATCAATGTGATTGACCAGTCCAATCTGGAACGGCTGCTGGTTTCCCTGCGGTTTGTCCAGGGCGTAGCCAAGGGAACCTATCCTGTTTGGCGGCACCCCATTTTTGTAGTGGGGCTGTTTACGTTGGTGATCATTGCCTTGCTGTATTGGTTCTTTGGAACAGAACTGGGCGCGTCCCTTCGGGCTACGGGAGCCAACCCCAACATGGCGCGGGCCCAGGGAATCAACACCAATGTAAATACGGTTTTGGGACTGATGCTTTCCAACGGCCTGGTGGCACTTTCTGGAGCGCTTTTGAGCCAATACCAGAGCTTTGCCGATTCCAGTATGGGCAAGGGGGCCATCGTTATTGGTCTGGCGGCAGTCATTATTGGAGAGGTGCTTTTCGGCAAGATTTTCCGCAATTTTGCCCTGAAGCTTCTGGCGGTATCTTTTGGCGCAATCATTTATTATATCGTCATCCAAGCGGTGGTCAGCCTCAGCGGAATTGATACCAACTATCTGAAGTTGATTTCGGCCAGTATCGTGGCGGTATTCCTGGCGCTGCCCTACTGGAAGGGGAAATATTTCCGGGGACAGGTCAAGGCGTCCGCAGTGGGCGCAGATGCCCGCATGGAGGTAGAGATCGGAGGGAAGAAGGATGCTTGAGCTCAAGAATATCTGGAAGACCTTCAACACCGGAACCGTCAATGAAAAGATAGCCCTGAAAGGGGTTGATCTGACCCTAAATGATGGGGATTTTGTCACGGTTATCGGCGGAAACGGGGCGGGAAAGTCCACCCTGATGAATGCGGTGGCCGGCGTTTGGCCGGTGGATCAGGGCAGCATCTCTATTGATGGAACAGATGTGACCAGCCTGCCGGAGCACAAGCGGGCCCAATATATTGGCCGGGTGTTTCAGGATCCGATGATGGGTACAGCTTCCACCATGCAGATCGACGAGAATTTGGCTCTTGCCATGCGCCGGGGAGCCGGCCGTACTCTTCGCCAGGGCATTACCAAGCGGGAACGGGAGGAGTATCGGGAGATGCTCAAGATCCTGGACTTGGGCCTGGAGGAGCGGATGACCTCGAAGGTGGGACTTCTCTCCGGCGGCCAGCGGCAGGCTCTGACGTTGCTGATGGCGACCCTGAAAAAACCAAGGCTGCTTCTCTTAGATGAGCACACCGCTGCTTTGGATCCTAAGACGGCGGCAAAGGTGTTGGAGACCACCGAGACCATTGTCCAGCGGGATAAGCTGACCACCTTGATGATTACCCACAACATGCGGGACGCCATCGCCCACGGAGACCGGCTGATCATGATGTATGAGGGCCGAATCGCCATTGATGTTGCGGGAGAGGAGAAGAAAAAGCTTACCGTGGAGGGTCTGCTGGAAATGTTCAGCAAAGTTTCCGGTTCCACAGAAGCCGATGATAAGCTCCTTTTGTCTTAAAGTTTTTCTGCAAAAGAGCCCCCCGCTTTTTAGCGGGGGGCTCTTTTGCAGAAAAAGAAAAATGAATTGGAAAGAGATTCATAAATTCGCAACAAATTTATGCTATTCTGCTTTATAGGAAAGCAACCAAAACCAGCGGAAAAGGAGGCACAAATGGCAAGTAATCCCAACTATTATGATCTGCGGCCCGAGGTGCGGGCAATGGCGTCGGATGCCAGAAAACACAGTCGCATTAACATCAGCGACTATGAAAAATATGATGTAAAGCGGGGGCTTCGGGATCTGAACGGCAAAGGCGTTGTGGCCGGTTTGACGGAGATTTCCGACATCCATGCCAAAGATAAGGGGCCCGATGGCACGGAAATTCCCTGTGAGGGAAAGCTTTATTATCGGGGGGTGGACGTAGAGGACATTGTCTCGGGAGCCCTTCGGGAAGACCGCTTCAGTTTTGAGGAAGCGGCGTATCTTCTGCTGATGGGGCATCTGCCCGATGGGGAGCAGCTGGGGCAGTTCCGGGAACTGCTGGGTTATTATCGAACCTTGCCCAACAATTTTGTCCGGGACGTGATTTTGAAAGCCCCCAGCCGTGATGTAATGAACTCTTTGGCCAGAAGCGTATTAAACATGGCGGCCTATGACCACCGGGCCGATAATATCAGTTTGCCCAACGTGATGCGCCAGTGCCTTCAGCTGATTGCGGTTTTTCCGCTGCTGTCCGTTTACGGCTATCAGGCCTGTAATTACAAGGAGGGAAACAGCCTTTACATCCATGCGCCTGACCCCAAACTGTCCACGGCGGAAACGATATTGTCCCTTTTGCGGCCGGATTCCAATTACAGCCCCTGGGAGGCAAAAGTGCTGGATGCCTGCTTGACCCTCCATGCTGAGCACGGCGGCGGTAATAACTCCACCTTTACGACCCACGTGGTGACCTCCTCCGGAACAGATACCTATTCCTGTATGGCAGCGGCCTTAGCGTCCCTAAAGGGCCCGCGGCACGGCGGCGCCAATATTATGGTGGTGCGGATGTTTGAGGATATGAAACAGAATGTGAGGGACTGGAAGGATGAGGACGAGGTAAAGGCATACCTTCGAGCCCTTTTGGAGAAAAAGGCCTTTGATAAGTCGGGGCTTATCTATGGCATGGGACACGCAGTCTATTCCCTGTCCGATCCCCGGGCCAAGCTCCTTCACGCCCTGGTAGAAACGCTGTCGGCGGAAAAGGGGAGGCAGGAGGATTATGAGCTATACTCTCTGGTGGAACGTCTTGGGCCGGAGGTGATCGCCGGGGAACGGAAGATGTATAAAGGCGTTTCGGCGAATGTGGATTTTTATTCCGGCTTTGTCTACCACATGATGGATCTGCCTTTAGAGCTCTATACGCCCATATTTGCCATTGCGCGGATTGCCGGCTGGAGCGCCCACCGGCTGGAAGAGCTCATCAACATGGGAAAGATTATCCGGCCTGCCTATCAATATGTGGGCCGGCATAAAGCATACGAGCCGCTTTCTCAGCGGTAAAGCAAAAAACGCCCAGCTCTTTGATGGCTGGGCGTTTTTTGCTGGGGAAAGGGCAGAAAAACAGTTGCGGGTCGCCATATCTTAGGCTATACTAAAGAAAACGAGAAAAAGGAGCGTTCCGTCATGGAAAGCATGTATAGCGTTAAGCTGACCGACCTGGTAGAGGAATATGGGCTGGAGGTTTTGCGGAAAGGTTCCAATTATGAAAGCTGCGAGGTGGAGACCTACGACATGAACCGCCCGGGCCTGCAGTTGATTGGCTATGTGGATTATTTTGACCCCTTGCGGCTGCAGGTGTTGGGCAAGGTGGAATATACCTTTTTGAAGGGCTTTAGCCCGGAGGAGCGGCGGAAATGTTTTGAGCCGCTAATGGCGCTGCAATTTCCTGCCCTTATTGTCTGCCGGGGGATGGATCCCTTTCCTGAGTGTATGGAGATGGCGGAAAAGTATGATCGGACGATCCTCAGGACGCAGGAAGTTACCACCGCCTTTATGGGCTCCCTCATCACCAGCCTGCGCAATCATTTGGCGCCGCGGATCACCCGCCACGGGGTGCTGGTGGAGATTTATGGCGAGGGTGTGCTGATCTACGGTGAGTCCGGAGTGGGAAAGAGCGAAACGGCCATTGAGATCATTAAGCGGGGCCACCGGCTGATTGCCGATGATGCGGTAGAGATCAAGAGAATGGGGGATAACCAACTGGTGGGAAACGCGCCGGAGCTGATCCGCCATTACATGGAGCTGCGGGGCATTGGTGTGGTGGATGTGCGTCAGCTATTTGGTATGTCGGCCATCAAAGATACCGCAAGCATAGATCTGGTGGTGAACCTGGAGCCCTGGCGGGAGGGAGCGGTTTATGACCGGTTGGGGCTGGAGGAGCTGCACACGAATATTTTGGATGTGGAGGTTCCTTCGGTGACCATCCCGGTGAAGCCGGGGAGAAACCTGGCAGTCATTATTGAGGTGGCGGCCATGAATAACCGTCATAAACGGATGGGCTATAATGCGGCCCAGGCCTTTACGGAGCAGATCAACAAGTATTTTGACGAGGCCATGGCCCAGCAGGAGAAGGAATAGAACCGCGGGAGAATTTCACCACCTTTTCACGGCTCATTTTAAAAGGCTTTCACCATAATAAGGGGACAAAATGTGATATGAAGGACAAAAATAATAAGGACAGCAGAAAAATCCTTGCATTTCCAGCCAAACTGTGGTAAACTACCATAGCCTATGGCAAGTACACACACCTTTGGGATGGCGGTCTTGTGCTTTGAAAGAAGTAGACCTGGCCAGGTGACCGGGGTGGAGGTACCAACGAAAAAGGAGGAAACAATTATGGCAGTCGTATCTATGAAGCAGCTTCTGGAGGCGGGCGTCCACTTCGGACACCAGACCCGTCGCTGGAACCCCAAAATGGCCAGCTACATTTACACCGAGCGGAACGGGATCTATATCATTGATCTCCAGAAGACGGTGAAGAAGCTGGAGGAGGCTTACAACTTTGTCCGCGATGTGTCTGCTGAGGGCGGCACGCTGCTTTTCGTGGGCACTAAGAAGCAGGCTCAGGAGGCCATCAAGGAAGAGGCCGGACGCTGCGGCATGTACTATGTGAACGCTCGCTGGCTGGGCGGTATGCTCACCAACTTCAAGACCATGCGGGGCCGTGTGGATCGTCTGAACCAGCTTAAGAAGATGCAGGAGGACGGCACCTTTGACATGCTGCCCAAGAAGGAAGTCATGAAGCACCTGGGCGAGATC
>JAAWEH010000028.1 GCA_022794215.1 Oscillospiraceae bacterium | reverse complement strand
GGTTCACCCCAGTACCGCTGTCGGGAGAACACCCAGTCCCGGAGCTTGAAGTTCACCTGCTCGTGGCCGATGCCCTTCTCCTCCAGCCACTTGGTGATGGCTGGGATGGCGTCCTTGACGGTGAGCCCATTGAGGAAGTCGGAGTTGACCATGATGCCTGTCTCGTCCTTGGCGGTGAAGGCCTCCTTTTGGACATCCTCGCCGCCGGAGACCACCTCGATGATCTCACAGCCGAACTTCTTGGCAAAGGCCCAGTCGCGGGTGTCGTGGGCGGGGACGGCCATGATGGCCCCGGTGCCGTAGGTGGCCAGCACGTAATCGGAGATGAAGATGGGGATCTCCCGGCCGTTGACAGGGTTGACCGCCCTCACACCCTGGAGCATCACGCCGGTCTTCTCCTTGTCGGCGGCCAGCTCGGTGCGCTCGAAGTCGGACTTTTTGCCCGCCTCCTCCACATAGGCGGCCACCT
Source organism: Oscillospiraceae bacterium (assembly GCA_022794215.1). Lineage (GTDB taxonomy): Bacteria > Bacillota > Clostridia > Oscillospirales > Oscillospiraceae > Vermiculatibacterium. The sequence goes on along the minus strand of JAAWEH010000028.1, from coordinate 66,379 downwards.
CGTCCCAGTTGGACAGACGGTCCTTCCACTCCTTCACAAAGCGGTGCTCCGGGGAAATGACCATATAGGTCGCGCCGAAGAGGGTGTCGGGCCGGGTGGTAAAGACCACGATGTCGTCCCCGGTGGTGGCCTTGAAGGTGACCTCCGCACCGGTGCTGCGGCCGATCCAGTTTTTCTGCTGAATTTTGACCCGCTCAATAAAATCCAGGCCGTCCAGGTCGTCAATGAGCCGCGGGGCATACTCGGTGATCTTCAGCATCCACTGGCTCTTCTCCTTGCGGATGACGGGGGAGCCGCAGCGCTCACACACGCCGTCGACCACTTCCTCGTTGGCCAGGACGCACTTGCAGGAGGTGCACCAGTTTACCGGCATGGTGGTCTTGTAGGCCAGGCCCTTTTTGAAAAGCTGAAGGAAGATCCACTGGGTCCACTTGTAGTACTCCGGATCGGTGGTGTTGACCTCCCGGTCGTAGTCGAAGGAGTAGCCCAGCATCTGAAGCTGGGAACGGAAGTTCTGGATGTTGTCGTGGGTCACCTTGGCGGGGTGGATGTGGTTTTTGATGGCGTAGTTCTCGGTGGGAAGGCCGAAGGCGTCGTAGCCGATGGGGAAGAGGACGTTATACCCGTCCATCCGCTTCTTCCGGGCCACCACGTCCATGGCGGTATAGGGCCGGGCGTGGCCCACGTGAAGCCCCTGGCCGGAGGGGTAGGGGAACTCGACGAGGCCGTAGAACTTGGGCTTGTCGCCAAAGTCCCGGGCGGCGAAGGACTTCTTTTCCTTCCAGATTTTTTGCCATTTGGGCTCGATGGAGCCGAAATCGTATTTCATGCTATCACGCTTTCCATGTGAATTTATGCGCTGCGGAAAAATATCTCATACATTATAACGGATAGGGAAAGGAAATGCAAGATATACAGAAAAGGAGCTTTTTAAAGGGAATCTTGCTGGGAGACCTCTCTGATAACGTTAAGAAAGCAAAATGCACTGTCCGGGGAATGCCGTTAGGCCACCGTGGCTGATAATTGCCGGCAATCTCCGCCCCGCAATCCGTCTGCGGAACACAGAGAGGAAGCCTGTTGAAACCACGCCGCCTCCTTCCTACCCGGCTTGCCGCACAGTCTTTTGACTGCCCTTGCCCCAGGCGGCGCCGCCGCTTTCAAGGGGTTTTCCTCGCAAGGAGTACGCCCCATCCGTAGGGCGGCAAAGCACCCACAGGGTACGAGCTGTCTCTAAGCGGCATAGCTGCCAAGAGACAGCCTGCCGCCAACGGCTGGGCTGTGGCCCCGGCCGGAAGGCCAAAAACATCGCTCCAAAAGAAAAAGGGCCGTCCGGCGAAACCCTTTCGCCGGACGGCCCTCCATATTCATTTCATTCGCGGTGTATGTAACGCTCAACTCCCCCGTAGCCATATCCACCGTATAGCGGTAGACCCCGGCGTCGTGGAGCATCTCCTCTCCGTCCATCAAAACGGTGTCAAAGGCGTAGACATAGGTGAAGGTTTTCCCATCCTCGCTGAACCCCATAGAATCGGGAGCTCTGTCAGTGGGATTGTAGTATCCGCCCCAAACAACAGTGCTGGGCAAAAGCAGCCGTTGATTGACGGGCGCTCCATCCCGGCGGATCAGGTGGAGCTCATAGTCCCGCTCAATGTCCTTATCGCCGGTTCCCACCATCACGCCCCTTTCGGCGCAGGTGACGCCCCCCTTTTCAAACCAACTCCCGGCGGGCACATCATGAAAAGATATTTCCGCGGCCAGGGCGGAGGGAATAAGGGAAGCGCAAAGGGCGAGGGATAATCCAAGTGCCAGTGGCCTTTTCTTCATGGCGGCGTCCTCCTAAACATAAAATCTTCTGATATTTAATGATAATTATATATCTCCCTGTCAAAGGGTAAAAACCTCCAAACATTTTGTTTATGCTGTGTGTTCACAAAAAAGGGTTTCTTCTTAAAAACTTAATACTTTCTTCAGGACAAAACCAATATTCTATGCTATACTGTTCCAAGCAACCAAAGGAGGGCTCCCTATGACAACCCAGGAACAGGGAAGCAGAACCATATATCTATTACTCACTCGCTCGGAGACTTATTTCTCCCGGCTGATCCACCACTTTACCAGTGGTGAGTATACCCATGCCTCCATCGGTCTGGAAGGGCCCAAAGGCCCTTTTTACAGCTTTGCCCGGAAAAATCCCCGCATGGCGCTGCCGGCGGGACTGATCCAGGAGCACGCGGACAGGGGCTTTTTCTCCCTCCATCCCCACATCCCCTGCTGTCTCTACGCGCTTGCCGTTTCGGAGGATACATACCAGTTTATCTGCCGTCGCATCCAGGTAATGTACGAGCACCGGGAGCGGTATCGCTACAATCTTCTGGGGACTCTGGCCTGCCTGTTCCATCTGCGCTTTGAGCGGCGGCACCACAAGTTCTGTTCTGAGTTTGTGGCGGAGGTTCTCTGTGAAAGCGGAGCGGTGGAGCTGGATAAGGCCCCCGCCGTGACCCGGCCCATGGATTTCTGCGCACTTCAAAACCTGCGTCCTATCCACCGGGGCGCAGTGGGCAGTCTGGTAGATGCGGCCTGAATAAAGCATAAAAAGCGGACGGCGAAAGCCGTCCGCTTTTTGCTGGAAAAATTTTGAGAAATGTAAGATTTTTATAATTGATTTTACGGATTTTTCTGCTATTCTGCTTTCCAAGAAAAGGAGGAGAGCTTATGGGATATGTACTGAGTGCGGAGGGCCTGGTCAAAGAATATAAAGGCTTCCGGGCTTTGGACGGCCTGTCCATCCATGTACCCCGGGGAGCCATCTACGGCCTGGTGGGGAAAAACGGAGCGGGAAAGACCACCCTCATCCGCATCCTCTGCGCCCTGCAGGAGCCCACCGCCGGGGAATACGCCCTCTTTGGCGTGGATAGCCGGGATCGAGCCGTGACCCGGGTGCGCCGCCGGGTGGGGGCGGTGGTGGAGGGCCCGGCCGTCTACCAGGAGCTTACAGGGCAGGAGACCCTGCATATCCAGTACCAGGTATTGGGCCGCAAGGACTTTGACACCATTCCTGTCCTTTTAGAGTGGGTGGGTCTGGGCAATACGGGGAAGAAAAAGGTGAAAAACTTCTCCCTGGGAATGCGTCAGCGGCTGGGCATCGCCGTAGCTCTGGCGGGGGAGCCGGAGCTGCTGATCCTGGACGAGCCGGTAAACGGCCTGGATCCCCAGGGCATCATCGAGATGCGGAAACTTCTTTTGAAGCTGAACCGGGAAAAGGGGGTCACTATCCTCATCTCCAGCCACATTCTGGACGAGCTCTCCCGTCTGGCCACCCACTACGGCTTCATTGACAGTGGCCGCATGGTGGAAGAGGTGGCGGCAGCCTGTGTTGACGAGAGCCTGGAGCAACACTATATGAAGCTGATAGGAGGGAATTGGGATGCGTGAGCTGATGAAGGCCGACCGTTATCGGCTGAAACGAGACAAGGTATTTTGGGTCTGCCTGCTTGCGCTTCTGTGCGTGGCTGTCGCCATGATGTACACTGGTAGCGGGCAGTGTCGGGCCCTTGTGAAGGAGGGTTATTCTGCCAATCTGGAGCAGTTTTGCTTCCGGCTGTCTCTGGCGGTGGAGCTGTGCATGGGGGTGTTTACGGGCTTGTTTTTGGGAACCGACCACAGTGAGGGGGCGCTGCGCAACCGCCTGATGGTGGGCCACAGCCGGGAAAAGGTGTATCTGGCAGCTTTGTGCCTGACCATGACGGCGGCCCTCTGCTTCACAGCGGCCTGGCTGGTGGGCGGCGGAGCGCTGGCCCTTCCCAACCGGGATCTCTGGCAGATGGGAGGCGGTCAGACGGCCCTTTTCCTCCTGGTGGCCATATCCTCCGCCCTCTCCCTGGCCTCCATCCTTACGGTGGTGGGGATGCTGACGGAGAAAAAATCCGCCGCCGCGGTGAGCACGATCCTCCTGGTTTTGTTCCTGATTTTGCTCTCCACCTGGCTCCACTCCCGCCTTCAGGAGCCCGAACTGGAGACCGGGCTCATCATGACGGCCCAGGGGATGCAGTGGGGCGAACCCACCCCCAACCCCCGTTACGTAGGCGGCGCTCTGCGCCAGGCATATACCCTGCTTCTGAACGTCCTGCCCACCGGTCAGGCGGTTCTGCTCACTGAGATGGCGGTATCCCGTCCTCTATTGAACATAGGATCTTCAGCGGCGGTAACGGCAGTGACCACCCTGCTGGGCATATTCCTGTTCCGCAAAAAAGAACTGAAGTAATCGCCAAAGGGCAAAAAAGCGCCACCCGGGAACCCCTGGGCGGCGCTTTTTCGATTTTGTTGTGGGCTCAGGAGAGCTGCTCGATTCCCTTCTGCATCCGCTCAAGGGTCTCCTCCTTGCCCAGAATGTGGCACAGCTCCACCGCCCCGCCGGGGGTCACCGGCTTGCCCGAGAGAGCGGTGCGCACGGGCCACATGATGCGCCCGTTCTTCAGCTCCAGCTTCTCGGCCAGACCCACCAGCGCGTCGTGGATGGCGTCGTAGCTCCACTCGGTCAGCCCTTCCAGCACTGGCAGCGTCACCTTCAGTGCCTCCAGGGAATTGGCCTGGTCGGTTTTCATCTTCTTGTGACAGTAAAGTTCATTGGAGTACTCCGGCAGCGCGTCAAAAAAGTCCACCTGGGGAGCGATGTCCAGCAGGGTGTCACACCGGCCCTGAACCAAAGGAGCCACCAGCTTCAGATCCACCTGGGGGGCGTGGATGGCCTGTTTCAGATAGGGCTCGGCCACGGCGCAGAAATCCTCGGCGCTCATCTCCCGGAGGTAGTGGGCGTTAAAGTAGTTCAGCTTCTCCCGGTCAAAGATGGCCGGAGACTTGGAAACTCCCGCCAGCTCAAAGACCTCTGCCAACTCGGGCAGGGTGAAGAACTCCCGCTCCGAGTTCTCCCCCTTGGGCGCCCAGCCCAGCAGCGTCACGTAGTTGAGAATGGCCCCGGTGAGGTAACCCTGCTCCTTCAGATCTTCGTAGGAGGGATCCCCGTGGCGCTTGGACATCTTGTTGTGGGCGTCCCGCATGACGGGGGAGCAGTGGATATACTCGGGCACAGCCCATCCAAAGCCCTCGTACAGCAGGTTATACTTGGGGGCGGAGGAGAGATACTCGCTGCCCCGTACCACATGGGTAATGCCCATGAGATGGTCGTCGACGACATTGGCAAAGTTGTAGGTGGGCAGGCCGTCCCGCTTCAGAAGTACCTGGTCGTCCAGGGTGTCGTTGTCCACGGTGATGGAGCCGAAAATGGCGTCGTGGAAGGTGGTCTGCCCCCCCTTGGGGATCCGCTGCCGGATGACATAGGGCTCCCCGGCCTCCACCCGGGCCTTGGCCTCGGCCAGAGAGAGATCCCGGCAGGGGTCGTCGGCCTTCTCAAAGGTTCCGGAATCCTCGGCAGACTCCGCCTTCTCGCAGAAACAGTAGTAGGCGTGGCCCTTTTCCACCAAGAGCTGGGCATACTTGGCATACAGGTCTCTCCGCTGGGTCTGGATGTAGGGCCCCACCGGGCCGCCCACGTCGGGGCCCTCGTCCCAGTCAAGGCCGCACTCCTTCAGGGTCTTGTAGATCACCTCGGTGGCGCCCTCCACCAGTCGGCCCTGGTCGGTGTCCTCAATGCGCAGGATAAACTTTCCTCCGCCGTGCCGGGCGATGAGCCAGGTGTAGAGGGCAGTGCGGAGATTTCCAACGTGCATATACCCCGTGGGGGAAGGGGCGAACCGGGTACGGATTTCCCCGGTGGGAATGCGGGCTTCCATATCGTTGAACCATGTCATATCCATGAAAAATTCCTCCCTGTAAAATGGCTGCTTGCCCTTATTTTATCGGCCTGGGAAGAACTTGTCAAGCGCCGGGAAATGTGGTATGATATTTCAACATGGGTCAATATACCTTTTATAAGGGGAGAACGATATATGGAAAACGAAAAAAAAGTGATGCTGTCAGGGATACAGCCCAGCGGGGAACTGCACATCGGCAATTATTTGGGCCCCCTTCGCCATTGGCCGGAGATGATCGAGGAGTTTGACTGCTACTTTTTCCTGGCCGACCTGCACACCATTACCGTTCGGCAGGAGCCGGCCGAGCTGCGCCGCCGGGTATTGACCCTGCTGGCCAGCTATATTGCCTGCGGCCTGGATCCGGAGAAGTGCACCCTTTTTATTCAGTCTCATGTCCCCTCCCACTCTCAGCTTGCCTGGGTGCTGGACTGCTACACCATGTTTGGGGAGCTTTCCCGCATGACCCAGTTCAAGGACAAGTCCGCCCGGAACGCCGACAACATCAACGCCGGCCTTTTCACCTACCCGGTGCTCATGGCCGCCGATATCCTCATTTACCAGCCCGACTTTGTTCCCGTGGGGGAGGATCAGCGCCAGCACGTGGAGATCTGCCGGGACATTGCCAATCGGTTTAACGGCGTCTACGGGGACGTGTTCAAGATCCCCGAGCCCTATATTGCCAAGGTCGGCGCCCGGATCATGAGCCTTTCCACCCCCGAAAAGAAAATGAGCAAATCCCAGCCTGATGGCTGTGTGTTCCTCATGGATAAGCCCGAGGATATCATGCGCAAGTTCAAGCGGGCGGTCACCGACTCCGACGCCGAGCGCTGTGTCCGCTATGCCCCCGAGGAAAAGCCCGGAGTGGCCAACCTGATGCAGATCTATTCCTCCGCCACCGGCAAGAGCTACGAGGAGATCGAGCGGGAGTTCGACGGCAAGGGCTACGGAGCCTTTAAGCCGGCCGTGGGGGAGGCGGTGGTGGAGACCCTGCGCCCCATCCGGGAGGAGACCGAGCGGCTGCTCAGCGACAAGGCCTACCTGGAGGGGGTCTACCGCGCCGGTGCGGAAAAGGCCGCCTATGTGGCCAACAAGACCCTTCGCAAGGTCTATAAAAAGGTGGGTTTCCTGCCTCAGTAAAGGCCCGCCTTTGGCGGCAAACAAATCCGATCCTACAGATAGAAACCCTCCGGCCAGAGGCCGGAACAAGGAGAAAACACCATGCCTATTTCATTGGAACTGATCGGCCGCGTAGCCGCGGCCTTAGGTGCCTCTTTCCTCATCGCCCTGATCCTCACCCCCGTGGTGCGGAACCTGGCGGTGCGGATGGGAGCGGTGGACGACCCCCGGAAGGATAAGGACCCGGAGCGGCGGATGCACTCCAACCCCATTCCCCGGATGGGAGGCCTGGCCATCGTGTTGGGCTTTTTGCTCAGCACCCTCATCTTTGTGCCCATGACCACACAGCTCCAGGGAGCTCTTCTGGGTGCGGTCATCATCGTGGTGCTGGGCGTCTTTGACGATATCTATGACCTGCGGGCCAAGTTCAAACTGGGGGTGCAGATCGTGGCCGCCCTCATCGCCGTGTGCGCCGGCAACCAGATCGAGGCCCTGTCCAACCCCAATGTTTTTTCCTCCGATCCTTACTGGGTTCTGGGGTGGCTTTCCATCCCGGTCACGGTGGTGTGGATCGTGGGTATGACCAATGCCGTCAACCTGATCGACGGCTTGGACGGTCTGGCCTGCGGCGTCAGCTCCATCAGCTCCATGACCCTTCTGGTCATCGCCCTGCTGCTGGGGGAACCCCAGGTAGCCCTCCTGGTGGCGGCCCTGGCCGGCGGCTGCCTGGGCTTTTTGCCCTACAACATGAACCCGGCCAAGATCTTCATGGGGGATACCGGCTCTACTTTCCTGGGGTATATTCTGGCGGTGATTTCCGTCCAGGGCCTTTTCAAAATGTACACCCTTATCTCCTTCGTGGTGCCCTTCCTCCTCTTTGGCCTTCCCATTTTCGATACCTGTTTTGCCTTCATCCGCCGCATTGCTCACGGTCAAAGCCCCATGCACGCCGACCGGAGCCACGTTCATCACCGGCTCATCGACATGGGCTTTTCCCAGAAGCAGGCGGTGGCGGTGCTGTATGTCATCACCGCGATCCTGGGCCTCTCCGCCGTGGTGCTCACCACCAGCGGCGCGGTAAAGGCCATGCTGCTCCTCTTTGCCTTCTGCGTGGCAGGAGCGGTGGCCCTGAGCATCTTTCAAGGCGCCCACCGGCCCAAAGAGGACGCGGGGGAAGAGGAGGAGAGAAAATGAAGCCTATCCGTGTCATGTCCGTTTTCGGAACCCGGCCCGAGGCCATTAAAATGGCCCCCCTGGTAAAGACCCTGTCTGAACGGGAAGGGATCGAAAGCCTTTGCTGCGTTACTGCCCAGCACCGGGAGATGCTGGACAGCGTGCTGGAGATCTTCCAAATTACCCCCGACTTTGACCTGAATATCATGGAGCCGGGCCAGACCCTCTCCACCATTACCACCAAGTGTTTGCTGGGCTTGGAGAAGGTGTTTGCTGAGGCCAAGCCTGATCTGGTGCTGGTTCACGGGGACACAACCACCGCCTTTTCCTCCGCCCTGGCCGCCTTCTACAGCCAGATCAAGATAGGTCATGTGGAGGCGGGGCTGCGAACCTACGACAAATATTCCCCCTTCCCCGAGGAGATGAACCGCACCCTGGTGGGGGATCTGGCGGATCTTCATTTCAGCCCCACCGCCGCCAACCGGGACAACCTGGCCCGGGAAGGCGTCACCAAGGGAGTCTTTTTGACCGGCAATACGGTCATCGACGCCATGGCCACCACCGTGCGCCCTGATTTTCGCTTTCCCACGGAGATTTTGAATCGGCTGGACTACAAGGGCAAGACCGTCATCGCCGTTACCTGCCACCGCCGGGAAAACTACGGAGCGCCCATGGAGCATATCATGACCGCCCTGCGCTGGATCGTGGAGACCTATCCCCAGGTGGAGCTTGTCTACCCGGTGCACCTGTCCCCCGTGGTGCGTCAGGCGGCGGGGAAGTTCCTGTCCGGCCATGAGCGCATCCACCTCATTGATCCCATCGACGTGGAGGAGATGCACAACCTGATGGCCCGCTGCAGTTTTGTCATGACCGACTCCGGCGGGCTTCAGGAAGAGGCCCCCGCCCTGGGCAAACCGGTGCTTGTCCTGCGCCGGGAGACCGAGCGGCCCGAGGCGGTGAGTGCCGGTACGGTTAAACTGGCCGGCACCGACGAGGAGACTGTGGTCACCCTGGCCTCCCAGCTCATCACAGACAAGGCGGCCTACGACGCCATGGCCCACGCCGTGAACCCCTATGGCGACGGTCATGCCTGCCGGCGCATTGCCGAGGCCGTCGAATATGCCTTTGGCCTTAGAACCGCTGTTCCGGAACAGTTCCAGGCCTAAAAAGAGCGCCCTCTGGGGGCGCCTTTTGCCACAAGAATTTTGAAGGAAGGGGGGACAAGTCAGTGGAACGCCGCAACCGCAATATCCTTGTGGGTCTCATCGCCATTGTGATCGCCGTGGCGGTCTTTTCCAGCTTTGGCCTGCCCCTGTTTGCCACCCCCACCCCCACCATCACCCTTCCCACTCCGATTCCCGCCGGAACCGAGCGCCCGGACAGCATGGAGCAGGGGGGCGGGACCCGGGTGGAGGTAACGACAGCCACCGTCCAGAGCGTCATCGCCGTCATGGATCGGCTGAGCAGCTATTCCCGTACCGTCACCACCACGCTGGAGGGGGCCACCGCCACTGCCCGGGTCTGGGTGGACGCCGGTTGGACCCGGGCCGACATGGATCTTCCCTCCGGCCTGACGGTTCATACCATTGTAGGGGACGGGCAGCTCTGGCGCTGGTACGGAAATGATCCGTCCGTAGCAACCTGGGCCGCGGGAAGCTCTTCCATGGACGTGGAAGGCCAGCGGATTCCCACCTACGAGGACGTACTGGATCTGCCCGCCCAATCCATCACCGCCGCCGGCTACGAGGAGAAAAACGGTGAAGCCTGCGTCTATGTAGAGGTTTCCGTCCCCGAGCTGGAGCAGTTGGAGCGCTATTGGATCTCCGCAAACAGCGGCCTTCTCACCGCGGCGGAGACCGAGACAGGCGGAGAGCTGGTCTGGGCTATGACCGCCGGCGTCCCGGAGGTTCCGGTGCCGGCGTCGGCCTCCTTTGCCCTGCCGGACGGCACGGTTCTCCACAGCGTGGGGGAGCAATAGCAAAAAACGGGCCGGTGGTTTCACTGGCCCGTTTTCGCACTTGATCATAGGATCAGCATCAGCCCCAGGGTGATCAGCAGCTCCAGGTTGTCCTCCCGGTCGTCCAAAAAGAGGAACAGCAGGATCAAAAGCAGCAGCACATCCCCCGTGTCGATCTCCTCCAAGCGGAGATCCCCCAAAAGCCCCGCAAGGCCCTTTTTCTTCTCCTGGGTGTCCTTTTTTGGCTCTTTTCGCCTGGGGGAGGGCCCCATCCGCTCCTCCCAGCTCTGGGACAGATAAGGGTTATACATGCCCCTCTCCCTCCTCCTTCAGAAGCTGGATGGCCAGGCGCACCATCCGGGACAGCCGGGCGATCTTTTCTGCCTTCTCCATTTTCTCCAGCCGCTCAGCACGGAGAAAAGGCTTGAGGGACGTCAGCAGTGCCACCTTCTCGTTGTCCTGGGCCGAGTATTCGCTGAATACCCGCACCGCCAGTTGCAGCAGCCGCGGGTCAATGTCCATCCCGCCCCCTGCGCCCAGCATACCGAGGAGGGCAGATAGATCAGGCATCGGTTCAGCCTGTGCCGGTTCAGGCTCGGGGGCGGGGTCGTCCACCGGCACAAACTCCACATCCTGGGCCTCCGGCTCCGGATTGACAGGAGGAGCCTGGGGAATGGGCCCGCCCCCGGTAAGGGCGCGGGCGATGGCGGTGATCTGGCCCATGGCCTCGGGGTCGCCTAAAATGGCCTGTAATTGTTCCTGAAGATCCGCCAAAGTATGCTCCCCCTCTCAAAAGGGCTGAAATTACTGCTGGGTCTTTTTCTGAAAAGCTTCCGCTGCCTGGGCCCCTTCCGGACTGGCCATGACCTGGTTCAGAATCCCCATCAAAGCGTCAGGCTGTCCTTTGGCCGCCGCCTTGGCCGCCGCCTGAAGCCCGCCGCCTCCCTTCTGGTTGAGCAGGGAGACCAGCTTCTGCGTCTCCGGGGAAGCCAGCAGCGACTTCAAAGCGGCGGTATCCCCCAAAAGCTGTGCAGCCTTGGGATCCTTAGACAATTCTTTCAAGGTGGGATCAGGTTGGCTCATAACAGGTTCCTCCCGGTAAATATAGTTGGTTTCCCTCTATTATATGAGTGGATCCAGGAAAGGTGACAGCATATGAAGTGGATCGTTTTCTCCGACTCCCATGGAAATCTGGACTACATGAAAAAAGCGGTGGAGCAGGAAAAGCCCGATTGCATCCTCCATCTGGGGGACGTAAGCCGGGACGCAGAACGCCTCCAGGATCGCTATCCCACCATTCCCGTGGAGATGGTCCGGGGCAACTGCGACGGCTCCTGGGGCGAAGCCCCCGAGGAGAAGGAGCTGTCCTTCCTGGGCCGGAAGCTCTGGATGTGTCACGGCCATGCCTACCACGTAAAGCTGAGCGTCGGCCTTCTCCTCTCCGAGGCCCGGAGCAGGGGAGCCGCTGTTGTCCTCTTTGGCCATACCCACGAGCCCCTCTGTTTCCGGGAAGGCCCCCTGTGGGTGCTGAACCCGGGCACCTGCAGCGGCTACCCCCAAGCCACCTGCGGCGTCATTGAGGAACGCGGCGGAGAGCTCTACTGCCGCACCCTGGTCATCCGCTGAAGGGGCCGTTTCCTTTTTGTTGCCGCTTTGTCTCTGAAATGAAATTGATTTCCGTAAGAAGCGGTACTATGATAAAAAAGCCAAGAAGGGCAGAAAGGAAACCCCTGGACCATAAGGGAACAAACCGACTTTTTCTGCGTCAAAATAAAAAACGCCCACATACATAAGAAAGGAACGACCCCAATGACCAACGATCTGGCGACAAACGTATTGAACGAGGTGCGCAAAGCCGTGGTTGGCAAGGACGAGATCCTTGCCAAAGCGCTTCTGGCGATTCTGGCCGGGGGCCACATTCTCATGGAGGACATCCCCGGCGTGGGCAAGACCACTCTGGCGGTGGCCTTCTCCAAGGCTCTGGGCCTTACCTACAAGCGGGTTCAGTTCACGCCCGACGTCATGCCCTCCGACCTGACGGGTTTTTCCATTTACAACAAGGAGACCGGCGCCATGGACTACCAACCAGGCGCCCTGCTGTGCAACCTCTTCCTGGCCGACGAACTCAACCGGGCCACCTCCCGAACCCAGTCCGCCCTCCTGGAGGCCATGGAGGAGGGCCAGGTCACCGTGGACGGCGTCAGCCGCCCGGTACCCCGCCCCTTCCTGGTCATCGCCACCCAGAACCCGGCGGGGGCCTCGGGAACCCAACCCTTGCCCGACTCCCAGATGGACCGCTTCATGGTTCGCCTCTCCCTGGGCTATCCCGATGAGGAAAACGAGGTGGAGATGCTCCGCCGGAAGCAAAGGGGCAATCCCATGGAGGCGGTGAAGCAGATCACCGACGGCCCGGGCCTGGAGCTGGTCCGGCAGCAGGTGGCGGGAGTCTATATCAGCGATGAGATCGCCCAGTATATGGTGCGCCTTACCGCCGCCACCCGAACCCACCCCCTGGTTTATCAGGGGGGAAGTCCCCGGGCGACATTGGCGGTGGCCGCCATGTCCCGGGCCATGGCCTGGGTTCAGGGCCGGGATTACGTGGTTCCCCAGGACGTGAAGGGGATTTTCCGGGATACCGTTTCCCACCGCCTCCTGCTCACCGGCCGGGGTGTTTCGGAGGGGGCGGATCCGGCGGGGGACGCTCTGAAGCAAGTGTCCGCCCCCGCCATCGCTTAAAAGTATGATGGGGCGTTGGCTTTGCTATCTCTTGGCCCTGGTGGGGGCCCTGGCCTTCCGGGTGGCCTATACCGGCTGGCTGGCCGGGGTGGTTTTCGCCCTGGTGCTCTGTTTTCCTCTGATGGGGCTGGCCGCAGCCCTGCCGGGGGTACTGACCGGTCGGCTGGTGCTGACAGCGGCAGAGCCCCGAAAGGAGCGGGGGCAGAGCGCCGGCTGGATCGTCGCGGGGGAGAGCCCCCTGGGGCTGCCCCTGGGTCGGATAAAGGTGACGGTGCGCACCCAAAATGTCCTGACCGGACAGGAGAAAAAGAAAAAACAGACTTGGTTTTGCCCCGGAGAGGGCGGGAAGGTATACATACCCGCCCCCTCGGATCACTGCGGCCTTTTGGAGGGAAAGCTGATCCACGCTTGGGCGGCAGACAGCCTGGGCCTATTCTGGCTCCCTCTCCGCCGGAAAGGGACGGCCCGGCAGTGGATCTTCCCCCTGTCCCAGTCCCGGGATCTTCCCCCCATCCCTCAGGAGGAGGCCCCCGGCCTGCGCCCCCGCCCCGGCGGAGGCCCGGGAGAGGACTATGATCCCCGCCAGTACCGTCCCGGGGATCCTCTGAGCTCCATCCACTGGAAGCTCTCCGCCAAGCGGGATGAACTGGTGACCCGGGAGACCCTGGAGACCGTCCGTACCCTGCCCTTGCTGAGCTTCGACTGCTTTGGCGACCCGGATACCCTGGATCAAACCCTGGATCTTCTCTCCGGAGTCAGTACCGCCCTGCTGGGGGAAAACCGGCCCCACGCGGTCACCTGGGCCGATCCTGTTACGGGGGAGCTGCGCCGCTTCTCTGTGGATGGGGAAGGGCAGCAGATCCTCTGTCTGGAGGCCATCCTTTCCCGGAACGCCCCCTTGAACGGCCGCTCCGTACTGGATGAGGCCCATCTGGATCATACGCTTCACCTAAAGCCCGTGGGATCTCCCGGTGTGGGAGGTGATCCCCCATGAAGCTCCGCAAACCGCACAGATCCCGTTCCGTCCCGGTCTCCCGGGGCTTCATGGGCGGCCTTACCGATGTCGCCCTCCTGTTTCTTTGCCTGGTTGCCACCCTTCTCTCAACGGTGAGCGCCTATCATATCGAGACCCGGGAACATGTCCTTCTGGCCCTGTCGGGGATCCTGGCCGTGCTGATGGTGCTTTTGATGAACCTGCCCAGGTTCCGCCGCCTCTGTGTCCTCCTGCTTCTGTGCATCTGGGGCTATGGCCTCTGGCGGCTGTGGGAGCCGCTGGTGTGGGGCGGAACCCGCATCCAGTGCGATGTGGTGAACACCATAGCCGCCAAACTGCCGAATGTTACCCCCATCATGCCGGTCATGGAGCTGCCGAAGGAGACCTGGTTCTGGCTCACTACCTTGTGGATCGTGATGGTAGGGGTCATTTTTGCCCTGGTTTTGGCCTATCTCATCTGCCGGGTGGGGGCGGCTTTGCCCGTGATCCTCCTCACCCTGCTGCCCATTTTGCCTGCCCTCTGCGTGACTGAGGCGCCCCAGGCTTACCCTGCGGCTCTTCTCCTGGCGGTGTGGAGCACTCTGGTGCTCACATCTCTGGCGGAGAAGAGAGATCGAAAGGGGGCGGCCTGCCTCCGGCCCATGGCCCTGGGGGTGAGCCTTATCACCGCGGCCCTTCTCCTCCAAAACCTGCCCATCCAGGGAACGAGCCAGCCCCTCTGGGCCGCCGACCTGCGGGAGGGCGTTATCGGCGGGGTCAGCCGCATGGATCTCTCCGCCATGGTGACCCGCTGGGGAGGCTTTTGGACGGGCTCGGGCTCGACAGAGTATGTGAATCTCTCCGGCAGCGGCCCCAGCCGGACCGGCCGGGTGGCCCTGCGCTTAGAGTGCAGCCGCCCGGGGAAATACTATCTCCGGGGCTACTCTGCCGACGTATACACTTCCCGCCGCTGGGAGCCTTTGGGCCGGGAGGCTCAGGAGGAGCTGGAGGCCATCCGGGCCGCCGGCGTAGAGCCCCTCCTTTTGCTGGGAGAGGGAGCCAGCCAGCTCAAAAGCTATCGCAGTATTCTGAAGGATCGGGTGGTGGAGGCCCGAGCCGTGACCGACACCATGACGGTGGAGAATGTATCCGCTCCCGGCGGCTGTGTCTATTACCCCTATGCCCTGGCCGCCCTTCCGGAAGGGGCTGCCTTTGGCGGCGACTCCCACCTGGAGCGGGAGGGGGGCGTGTGGGCCCATGAGATTTCCTTCTACTCCGGCTGGGAGCGGGATATCCATTACCGGGGCAGCTATTACAGCTATTATAGCGACGGCGGCGGTTACTATGAGAGTTTCAGCGACGACAGTGCCTACCGGGACTTTGTCTATGCTCATCAGCTCCAAGTGCCGGAAAACCTGCGCCCCATTCTGGAGGACTGGCTGCGCCAGGCCACCGGGGAGGCCCTGGGCTATTCCTTTTCCACCCTGGAGGATTGCGTTCGCTATGTGGTGGCCTATGAAAACTGGCAGGAGGGACGCTGGCAGGCGTGGGCCTCCGGTGTTTGGGATCAGGATGAATATAGTTTTTACTATGGGGAGGCCGGCCTGGAAGAAAACACCCAGCTTGGCGATGGAGTGATCCTCAGAGAGGGAACCCCGGCAGAGTGGTATACCAGCGGCCCCTCTCCGGAGGAGATTGAGGCCACCGTCGTCACCCAGGGGGAGCTGGAGGCCTACCGCAGCACCTATGTATCCCTTATGCTGGATCTGGTGGTGAACCGTCTGGCGGAAACCACCAGCTATGACCTGGGAGCCTCCGCCCCGCCCGCCGGGGAGGACTATGTGGATTGGTTCCTCAACCACAGCCGCCGGGGCTACTGTATGCACTACGCCAGCGCCGCCGCCCTTCTGCTGCGGGCCGCGGGCATCCCCGCCCGCTATGTCAGCGGCTACGTGGCCGACGTGCCCCACTCGGGCAAGACCGAGGTCACCGACTACGCCGCCCACGCCTGGGTGGAGTACTACCGAGACGGCGTGGGCTGGATCCCCCAGGAGGCGACCCCCGGCTACCAGGGCAACGCCATGGGCGACGCCCTGGGCGAAAGCCCCACCCAAAGTACGGAGCCCCTCCAAAGTGCGGCGCCCACCCCCAGTCCCACCCCCGTTCCCACCGCCGCCCCCACCCCCACACCTTCGGCAACTCCGGAGGGGGTGACGCCCACTCCCAGCCCTACTTCCCAGGCCGGGAATTCCCCGGGAGGACAGGGGGGCGGGGAATGGAAAATTCCTTCCGAAATGAAATATTTTTTAACCGCACTTTTTGCCCTTTTATGCCTTCTTTTGGGTCGTTATATGGGGTTGAAACGAAGGGGCCGCCGGCTCCGGAATGAGGCGAACCGAAACGCCGCCGTCTGCTGGATCTACAGCTGTCACCGGAGCCTAAAGTATTGGGGCGGAAGGGAAAGCGCAGAATTGACCGCCCTGGCGGAAAAGGCCAAATTCAGCCAGCACACCATCACCCAGGCCGAGCACGCGCAAGCCCTCGCCCTCTTAACAGACGAAGTAAAAAGAGTGAAAACCGCTCTGCCCCAATGGAAACGGCCCTTCTTCCAACTCTTGTGGGGACAAATATAAAAAGGTGGCGGCAGGATTGACCTGCCGCCACCTTTTTTGAACTTTTCCAATACAATTTTTCTTCTTTTCGAGGAAAACAGAAGAATTATTTCACCTGAGACAGGGCATCGGCCACGGCTTCCTTGATGGCCTTGCTGGTGATGGTAGCGCCGGAGACATTGTCCACCTCGGTAGAGTTGGCCTCCACAATGGCGGTGGGAACCTGGGCCAGAGCGGGATCGGAGATGCCTTCGGTCTCAGCGTGCTGAACCACTTCCACGGCGGCGATCTTGTCGCCGTCCATGGTGACCTTCACGTAAACATTGCCGCCCATGCCGTTGGGGCTGGAGCCCAGGTACTCGTTGTCACCCAGGGTGATCTGGGGAGCACCCTTGCCCAGGTCGCTCTCCACGCCGGGGGTGTAGACCAGGTTGGACTCCACGGGCTTGGCGGCCTCATAATTGCCGAGCTCGCCCTTGCTGGCCGCAGCGTTCTGGCCGGCGATCTGGCCGAAGATGATGCACTCGGCAATGTTGCCGCCGCCCTGGTACTGGAAGGCGGTGATGCCGCCCAGCTCGCCGGCGGAGTAGAGGTGGGGGATGGGGTTGCCATCCAGGCCCAGCACCTCGGCGTTCTCGTTGCGGCGGGGGCCGCCCTGGGTGTTGAGGATGTTGGCGTTGGCTTCGATGGCGTAGAAGCTGTTACCGGCAAAGGCGCTCATAGTGGCGGCGCTGCGGCCAAACTCAGGATCATAGCCATTGGCGGCATAGCCGTTGAAGCGCTCTACCGTGGCGGTGAGGGCGTCGGCGTCCACGTCGATGAGGGCGGCCAGTTCAGCGATGCTGCTGGCGTGCTGGATGTTCAGAGCGTACTCGGGGATGAAGCCGGCGCCCATGGACTTGGTATAGACGGCCTCGTCACAGATCACATAGGAGCGCAGGGGACGGCGGATGTTGACCCAAGCGTCGCCCAGTTGAACATGACCGTGGCGGGGGGACTCGCCCTCGTCAAAGTAGCGGTTGCCGTCGCCGGCCACCACGATGGAGGCGCCGGAACTCATGAGATAGGTGGAGTAGATGCTGGCGTGCTGGTCGTCGGGAACGGCGATGCTGGTGCCGGCCACGTTGCCGATGCCCTCGTAGGCCTCCATGTGCCACAGGTCGGCGCCGACCTCCTGGGCCATGCGAACGCCGTCGCCGGTGTTATAGAGGCCGCCAATGACGCCAAAGTCGGTGAGGCCAAGGTAGTTGGCCACCATCTCTTCGTTGTTCTCAAAGCCGCCGCAGGCCATGACCACACCGTTGGTGGCACGGATGTTCAGGATTTTTCCGCCCCGCTCCACCTGGACGCCCAGGATGGTCTTGGAGTCGGGATCCTGGATGAGATGGACGGCGGGAGACTCGAACCACACGTCGATCTTATCAGCCCGATCAGTGACCAGAGCCCGAAGGGTCTGCCAGAGGTAGCCGTCGCTGTAGCCCTCGTGCAGGGCGTTGAGGCTGATCTTCTCGGCGTTGGGGAACTCAGGGTACTCAGGGGACATGCCGCCCAGAAGGGTGCCGGTCCAATCGTGATACTCGCTCTGGGGGATGCCGGTGAGATCCTCCACCAGATCGTACATGTGGGCGATCTTCTGGGTGTAAACCCGGAGCAGGGCCTCGGGGATCTCGTGCTGACCGGCCAGGGCCTTATAGTATTCGTAGGTGCCCTCCTCATCCTCGGCACCGTAGACAAACATCTGACCACAGACCCGGGTATTACCGCCCTCTTCGCCTTCAGGGGCCTTCTCCACGAGCAGAACCCGGGCGCCTTCATCAGCGGCGGTGCTGGAGGCCACGGCGCCGGCACCGCCAAAGCCGATGACGACCACGTCATACTGACCGTCCCAGGCAACGGTGTCGGCGTAAGTATAGCTCTCCGCGGCAGGCTGAGAGGGCTGAGCCGAGGGAGCGGGGGTGGGAGTGGAGCAACCCGAGAGCAGAGACAGACTGAGGGCTGCGGCAAGGGAAAGTGCGATGGTTTTTTTCATGTTGATCCTCCTCATTCTCATGATCCGATCCGGAACTATCCGGACGGGGAAATTATATCGGAAAGTGAAAAAATTAACAAGTGATATATTTTTGTGTTTTCCTTAAAAAAGTTCCCCATGGAAGGAAAAGGTATGTTACAATACTCATAAATAGAACCCGGGCCGATATGCCGGGGGCAGGCGTGTGCGGGATCAACACTGGAAGGAGAGGCCGACAATGCCCTATTTTGGGAGCGACCCCAAGAAACAGGAGATGGAGGAGTACCACATAGCCAAGGGATACCTGTATACCACCGCGATGAACGAGTGTATCCACAATCATCCGGAAAAGAACAGCAGAGGGATCCTGAGCTGGTGCCGGACAGAGCTGGACTTTTCCCTGGAGCAGTTTTGGTTTTGCCTGACAGGACTGAAAAAACAGATCTATTACGGCGTTTATGGCTGGGATGCGGGAGACTATCTGGAGATCTATGACCGCATCCGCATGATGGCGGAGGCGGAGCTGGAGCGCAGAGGATACCGGGGAAATGTATTCATGGTGATGGCGGAGGACATCAAGCAGGTGGCGGTGGTCTTTGGCCGGCGGGAAACGGGAGAGCCGACCTGTACGCCGGAGGAGCTGGCCCGGGGGCTTGGGGATCTGGCGGAGCAGATCTATCAGCAGACCATTTTCCGGGGGGATACACGCTACTGCAACACTACGGCCCTGTCCGATGCGCTCAGTGGGTTTGAGGGGATCCGGGGAGGATATCTGCAGGCCAGGGCGCTCAATGACCTGTCCTTTTTTCGGATGAGCGGGGATGTTCTGACGGGAGAGTCCATTGCAGAGCTGCGCAACAGCGCCGATTATGAGATTGTGACAAGCCAGTGTCACCGCTTGGCAAACGCTGCCGGACAGGGGGATT
The DNA here is from genome assembly GCA_022794215.1 of Oscillospiraceae bacterium. Taxonomy (GTDB): domain Bacteria; phylum Bacillota; class Clostridia; order Oscillospirales; family Oscillospiraceae; genus Vermiculatibacterium. The sequence continues at coordinate 47,071 of JAAWEH010000028.1, read as the reverse complement.
TCCAGGCCTGCAAAGACTGTTTGGAGCAGTTGTTTCTCCACAGCCTGAAGCGAAGCTTCGATTTCGGGCTGGTGGCGGACAGCCTTTCCTATATCAAAAATTTTCTTCACATTCGATATACGGTATACAACATTCCCGGGCGGGGGGAGCTGGCGGATGTATGCGAGGGAAGAAACTACATCACCATTGAGGAGTGCTTCCACGCGCTTTTGCCGGTCTTTGAGCGGCTATGCAGGGCGGTGGCGGCGGCCAGACCTTGCAGCAGCAGTGTGATCCGGGCGGCCTATTACATCCATGTTCACATTATGGAGGACATCTCCCTCTCGGACATGGCGGAGTATGCCAACACAGCCCCCACCCATTTGAGTAAGATCTTCCACCAACAGACGGGGCAGACGGTGAAGCAGTACCAGACCTGGACCCGGATCTGCAGGGCCAAGGAGCTTTTGAAGGATTCGGAGATGGCGGTGGGAGAGGTGGCCCGGCTCTGCGGCTTTGGAGGCCGGCGGTATTTTTCCGATACCTTTAAAAAGCACACCGGGAAAACCCCGCAGCAGTACCGGGAGGAGAGAGAATAAGAGCAGGGCGGGCGTCTTTTTGGACGCCCGCCCTGCTTTGGCGGAAAGGGGTGGGATCAGCACAGGCCCAGGGCCTGGAAGCCCTCGAAAAAGGGGGCGGTCACCACCCCTTTTTCGGTGATAAAGCCTGTGATGAGCCGATGGTCGGTGACATCGAAGGCGGGATTCAGAACCTTGATTCCCTCCGGCGCCATCCGCTTTTCATACCACATTTCGGTGACCTCGCTGCCGGGGCGCTCCTCGATGGGAATGTGGGCTCCGTCAGGGATGGAGGGGTCAATGGTGGAGGAGGGGGCGCAGACATAGAAGGGGATGCCGTAGTGCTTGGCCAGGATCGCCACGGCGCTGGTGCCGATCTTGTTGGCGAAATCCCCGTTGGCGGAGACCCGGTCACAGCCCACGAATATGATGTCGATAAGCCCCCGGGCCATGGCGTAGGAGGCCATATTGTCGCACAGGAGGGTAGTGTCCACCCCGGCGGAGTGCATTTCAAAGGCGGACAAGCGGGCGCCCTGGAGAAGAGGGCGGGTTTCGTCACAGTAGACCCGCAGGTCACTCCAGCCCTGCTCCAGGGCAATATAGACCGGGGCCAGGGCGGTGCCGTATTTGGCGGTGGCCAGGGTGCCGGCGTTGCAGTGGGTCAGGATGCCGTCGCCGGGGCGGAGGAGCTGGAAACCGTATTGGCCGATGCCGCGGCTGATGGCGACGTCCTCCTCCCGAATGGCGTGGGCCTCGGCCTTCAGGCGCTCCTTCATCTGAGGGACGGTGAGGAGGGCTTTGTTTTCCTCTAGCACCTGCTCCATCCGGTTGAGGGCCCAGGAGAGATTGACGGCGGTGGGGCGGGCGGAGCTGAGGCGGTCCTTCTGGGTGCGGAAGTGGGCGCAGAAGGCGGCCATATCCTGGGTCTCCAGTTGAGCGGAGGTAAGATAGACGCCGTAGGCGGCGGCCACGCCGATGGCGGGGGCGCCCCGAACCCGGAGAGAATAGATGGCCTCCCAAATGTCGTCGATCCGGGAAAGGGAAAGGTATTTTACCTTGCCGGGCAATAGGGTCTGGTCCAGAATGATCAGTTCTTTCCCATCGGCAGAAAGAATGGCGGTATCCAGGCGCAAGGGATTCATGGCGGTACTCTCCTTTTGGTGTGGATAGGATAAGAGTACCATGGTTTGGGGCGGAATGCAACGGCCATCAGCCCAAAAACATCTGAGTCCAGTAGTGGCCCTGGGAGACATACCCCACGCCGATCTGTGTGAAGTTGGCATTGAGAATGTTGGCCCGGTGTCCCGCTGAATTCATCCACCCGTTTACCACCGCCTGGGGGGAGGAGTAGCCGTAGGCAATGTTCTCCGCGGCGTAGCGGTAAGAGAGCCCAAAGGCCCGCATCATCTGGAAGGGACTGCCGTAAGTAGGGCTGGTGTGGGAGAAGTAACGCTTGTCCACCATGTCCTGGGACTTGTACCGGGCCACCCGGCTCAGCTCCCAGTTCAGGGTCAGCTCTCCCAGCCCGTTTTCCCGGCGGATGGCGTTCACCAGGCGCACCACCTCGGCCTCATAGGAGAGCACTGTCTGGTCAAGCTGAGGGATGTTCAGCTTGTCGCCGGGATAAATGAGATCGGGATTTGCCACCTGTGGATTGGCGGTGATGATCTCGCTGGTGCCCACCTCATATTTTACCGCCAGTTTCCACATGGTGTCCCCGGAGACCACCGTATGGGTCAGGGCGGCCTGGGCGCCGGGGACGAGAAGGGAAGCGCTGAGCAATGTGGCGCAGGCCAGGGCCAAAGCCCGTTTTTGGAACTTCATAGCAAACACCTCACAATTTAGAGTTCCCGGAAGGGACTGTAAAAATTGTAACCGTTTTGTAACCTTTTTGCAAATGCAATGGTTTCCAGCGCTGATTGCCTTTTCCAATTTGCTGTGCTATACTGAAACGAACGTTGGAAAGGAAGGGATCAGGAAACCATGCTCGAAACCTGGGACGTCACGATTCCGGCCTTGACGGGGGACACGCCCCGCCGGGCCTATGTATATGTGCCCGACTTCTGTGGGGGGGATGGGGCCATCCGCCTGCCGGTGCTGTATATGTTCGACGGACACAACCTGTTTTTTGACCAGGAGGCCACCTACGGCAAGAGCTGGGGGCTTCTGGACTATATGGAGCAGACCCAGACTCCGCTGATTATTGCGGCAGTGGAGTGCAACCACGACCCCAACCACGGACGGCTGAAGGAATACTGTCCCTACTCCTGTGAAATGCCGGGTGTGGGGCGGCTGACAGGGAAGGGAAAGGCCACCATGGACTGGCTGGTGGGGGAGTTCAAGCCCTTTATCGACGAAAATTTTCCCACCCTTCCCGACCGGGAGCACACCTTCATCGCGGGAAGCTCCATGGGAGGGCTCATGAGCCTCTACGCCGTGATGAAATACAACAAGGTTTTCTCCCGCGCCGCCGCTTTGTCCCCCTCCATCTGGTTTGGGCGGGAGAAGCTGAATTCCATGCTGCGCTCGGCCCGGATCAAGACGGACACCGCCATCTATATGGACTACGGGGCCCGGGAACTGGGGTTCCACCCGGAGATGGCGGGGCAGTTCCGCCATGTCACCGACCTGCTGCTGGAGCGGAAGGTGGATCTCACCGCCCGCATCGTGCCGGGTGGGAACCACAACGAGGCTAGTTGGGAGAAGCAGATCCCCTTTTTCATGGGGGTTCTGCTCTACGGCCTGGAGTGACGGGAGAGACCGGGAGGGCCCGGTCTCTCTTTTTGCCTGTTGCATTTTGCACTTTGCTGTGTTAAACTGTTAAAAACTTTGGCCCCTCCCGGTGGGGGAGGGGAGAGAGGGGACGGCATGGAAACCCAGTATTTCAAGGAATACAGCCCCGCCCTGGGCCGGGAGATGGAGTGCAAGGTCTATGGACACGCCGGCAGGCCGGTGCTGTTCATCCCTTGTCAGGATGGGCGGTTTTTCGATTTTGAGAATTTCAAGATGACCGATGTGTGGGCCCCCTGGATCGAGTCGGGGCAGGTGATGGTGTTCTCCATCGACACCATGGATCTGGAGAGCTGGTCGGACAAGGGGGGAGACCCCTATTGGCGCATCCGGCGGTATGAGCAGTGGATCGATTATATCACCCGGGAGATGGTGCCCTTCATTCGAGGGATGGCCAATGAGAGGAACGGGTGGACAGGCTATCCCGGCATCGCCGTTTTTGGGTGCAGCCTGGGGGCTACCCACGCGGCCAACCTCTATTTCCGCTTCCCCGACCTCTTTGACGGCCTGCTGGCCCTCAGCGGGATCTACACCGCCGAATATGGGTTCGGAGATTACATGGACGAGGTGGTTTACCGCAATTCTCCCGTCCACTATCTGGCGGATATGCCTGCCGGTCACCCCTTTATCGCCCGGTATAACCGGAACCGGGGCATCATCTGTGTGGGCCAGGGGGACTGGGAAGTTCCTGAGACCACCTTCCGCATGGGGGATATCTGCCGGGAGAAGGGGATCGACCTTTGGGTGGATGTCTGGGGCTATGATGTAAAGCACGACTGGGACTGGTGGTATAAGCAGGCGGCCTACTTTGTGCCCTTCCTGCTGGGGGATATGGGGTGAAAAAGCGGTTCATGGTCATCTGTCAGGGAAAGGAGGAGATGGGGACGTGAACATCTATCCCATTGACAGCGCCAGCGTGGGCGCGGTGGCCCGGCTCATGGCCGCCATCAAGCCGGACTGGTGGGACTATGCCGGGGCTTTCGAGCAGCTCCAGAATGAGAAACTGCTCTCCCGGCTGGTGGGCTGGTACATAGGGGAGGCGGACAGCCCCCGGGGCTGGTTGCTGTGTGCCGAGTATGAAGGCTACTCCTGCCTTTCCATTGAGAACCTGGGCTATGACGACCAGGGCCGCTTTTCCATGGAGGAGCCTCTGGAGCCGCTGCTGCGCCACGCCGAGGCTCACGCAAGGAAGAAAGGCTTTCGAAACCTGAAATATATCATCACCTCCACAGGGATATCCTGTCACGGAAGGCCCATCGATGACCCGGCCCGGGAGCTGGCGGAGCTGCGGTCCCTGGGGCGGGAACACTATGACTTTTTCCGGGAGCAGGGCTTCCGGCCCATGGGGTTTCTCCCCAACTGCTACGGGATGGGGTGGCATGGTATCCTGATGGTGAAGGATCTGACTGGATCGCCGGAGTGACCGGCGGACGGTTTGTATAGAGAAGGAGAGAGACGGATGAAAAACGTGGTTTTTATTTCCCCCCATTTTCCCACCAACTACTGGCAGTTCTGCCGGGAGCTGCGCAACAACGGGATGAACGTGCTGGGGATCGGGGACGCCCCCTATGACGAGCTGATGCCCGAGCTGAAGGACAGCCTTACCGAGTATTATAAGGTGGGCTCTCTGGAGGACTATGAGCAGGTCTACCGGGCGGTGGGCTACTTCATTTTTAAGTACGGCCGCATCGATTGGCTGGAGTCCAACAACGAGTATTGGCTGGAGCGGGACGCCCAGCTTCGTACCGACTTCCACATTACCTCCGGCTTTCAGGTGGAGGACATGCCCCGGATCAAATATAAATCCAAAATGAAGGCTTACTATCAGGCGGTGGGGATTCCTACGGCCCGGTATTGCCTGGTGGAGGACCGGAAGGGGTGCGAGAAGTTCATCAAAGAGGTGGGCTGGCCTGTGGTGGTAAAGCCGGACAACGGGGTGGGAGCCTCCCACACCTATAAGCTGTCCGACGAAAAGGAACTGGAGGATTTCCTGGAGAACAAGCGCTTGGAGGGTGTTTGCTATATCATGGAGGAGTTTATCCGCGCCGAGGTCAACTCCTATGACGCCATCATTGACTCCAAGGGGGAACCCATTTTTGAGACGGGAAATGTGACCCCTATGTCCATTATGGATATTGTCAATGAGGAGGACAACTCCATCTATTACATTGTAAAGGATCTGCCCGACGATGTTCGGAAGGCGGGCCGGGCCACGGCGAAGAGTTTTGGGGTGAAAAGCCGGTTTGTCCACTTTGAATTTTTCCGCCTGACCCAAGACCAGGAGGGAATGGGGAAGAAGGGGGACGTGGTGGCCCTGGAGGTCAACATGCGGCCCTGCGGCGGGTTTAGCCCGGATATGATGAACTTTGCCAACTCTGCCGACGTCTACAAGATCTGGGCGGACATGATCGCCTTTGACCGGGCGGAGGCCCCGGAGGGGGAGCACGCCTACTGCGCCTATGCCGGACGCCGGGACGGGAAGGATTTTGTGCTGAGCCACGACCAGCTGTTGGAGAAATATGACAGCGCACTGCGCATGGTGGGACGGATTCCCGATGTTCTTTCCGGCGCCATGGGCAACCAGATGTATGTGGCGGTTTTCTCCACCAAAAAGGAGATGGACAGGTTTTATAGTGATGTGCTGAAATGCAGGAAGAAATAAGGAAAAGTTGGAATGAGAAAAGGCGCGCCGGAAATTCCGGCGCGCCTTTTTCGGCGGTGCATCAATCGGGAGCGGCGGCGCTCCCGATTTCATTGTCTGCCCACATTTCACACTGGCCAAGGACAGCATTGATGGCCTCCTCCGTGCTTTCGGAGGGATAGTCATACTGTTTCAACAGACGTTTTACCAGCCTCCGCATCCCGGCGCGGGCGGTTTCCTTCTTCTGCCAGTCGATGGTTTGGTTCCGGCGGAGGGTTTGTGTCAATTCCCGGGTCATGGCAATCAATTGGTCATTTTCGTGAAAACCTTTGATGGCTTCCGGTTTTGTGAGTGCGTCGTAAAAGGCCAGTTCTTCCTGAGAGAGGCCCAGGGCCTCGCTTTGCTTGTGAAGGGCATCCATCTGGGCGGTGGCATCCAGAAGGGCTCGAATGACTTTCTCGTTGGTAATCAGACCGTCATAGTATGCGTGCATAAGCTGGGTGATCCGCGCCGAAAAGCGCTGGGACTGTATCAGATTGGTTCGCTTGAAAACAGAGACTTGCTCGGCCGTGAGCCTGCGGAGGAGCTCAACGGCAATGTTTTTCTCTTCCATGTTGGAAACTTCTTCCAAGACACCGGGATCAAAAAGAGAAAACGTTTCACCGGTCAACTTGCGATTAAACAGGTTGATGACGCCTTCGCTGTGTACGCTGGCTTTGAGTAAAGCATTGATCTGAGTGTTGATTTCCTGCAGAGACAGGTGTTTGCCGTCGGCGCCGTCTATCGTCAGCTTTGCGACGGTTGAACGGACGGCCTCAAAATAAGCCGCCTGGCGCTGCTCTTGAGCGGTGGTGAGGCTGGAGCAGAGGGAGTGGGCCTGCTTCAGAAGGAGGGCTTCCTTGGCAAAGGACTCTTTGCGGTTGGGGGCGGCGGTATCCAGGACAAAGTTTACCCCGCCGGAGATTGCTTTGGCCATCTCCAGCGGACTGCCGTTCATAAAGGCGCTGTAGTGAAAGCCGCACATCAGGTTTCTGCAGGATTGAAGCTTCGCCTGAAACTGGGGATATGCGGTTTGGGTGATATTCATATCACCGTACCTGCTGCGGTCCCGGGATGTGTACTCATTCATGGCGGCCTTCAAAGCGGAGGCGATGCCTACGTAGTCCACGATCAAACCGCCCTCTTTGTCCTGAAAGACCCGGTTTACACGGGCGATGGCCTGCATCAGGCTGTAGCCGCGCATAGGCTTATAGATATACATGGTGGCCAGGGAGGGCACATCGAAGCCGGTAAGCCACATGTCTACCACAATGGCGATCTTCATCGGATCGCTGTTGTCCTTAAATTTGCGGGAGAGCTCCTCCTTGTGGCTTTTGGTGCCAATGACGGCTTTCCACTCTTCCGGATCATCCCTTCTGCCGGTCATGACTACGCCTACTTTTTCTGCCCAGCCGGGGCGCAGTTCCAGCAGCTTTCGATAAATCTTCATGGCGGTGGGGCGGGAGTAGGCCACGATCATTGCCTTGCCGGTAAGCAGTTTGGCCCGGTGATTTTCATAATGGGAGATGATATCCACACAGAGAGACTGGATGGTGGAGTCCGCGCCCAAGATGCTTTCCATCTGTCCCAGTACCTTTTTGCTTTTCTCAATGGCGGCGGCATTTGCCTGCTGCTCAAAAATGTCGTAGGCGGCGTCAATGAGAGCCAGGGCGTTTTGATCCAGCCGCAGGTGGATAACCCGGCTTTCGTAGTAGACCGGCCGGGTGGCGCCGTCTTCCACGGCTTGGGTCATATCATATACGTCGATATAGTTGCCGAAAACCTGACGGGTGTTTCGGTCTTTGGCGGAGATGGGAGTTCCGGTAAAGCCGATAAATGTTGCATTGGGCAGAGCTTCCCGGATGATGCGGGCGCTGCCCACCGTCACACGGGCCTCCATTTCGCCGGCGTCGTTTTCAAAGTAACGCACCTTTTCATCAAAGCCATATTGCCCCCGGTGGGCCTCATCGGTCATGACAATAATGTTGCGCCGGGTGGATAGGGCAGCCTCGCCGCGCTCGAATTTGAACATGGTTGTAAAAATAATCCCGTTGGCAGTCCGGCCTTCCAGCAGGGTCTTCAGGTGCTCCTTGCTCTCCGCCTGGATGGGCGTTTGCCGGAGGAAGGGGGCGCATCGGACAAACTGGGTATAGAGCTGGTCGTCCAGATCAATGCGGTCGGTCATCACTACGATGGTAGGACAATCCAGCGCTTCTTGCAGAAGATGGGCATAAAAAACCATGGACAGGGATTTTCCGCTGCCCTGGGTGTGCCAGAAAACGCCGCCTTTTCCGTCGGTTGCGGTGGCGCGTATAGCCGTCTCAACCGCTTTCCGGACAGCAAAATACTGATGATAACCGGCCAAGATTTTAATGGGATTTTGGGGATCCCCGGAAAACAGGATGAAGTTTTGGATCAGATCCAGCAGCCGCTCCCGCCGGAACATCCCCTCATAGAAGGTATCGAACTGAGCGAAGGCGGTATTTTCATAGCTGCCGTCCTTGGTTTTCCATTCCATGAAACGGTCATAGGCAGAGGTGATTGTGCCGGCCTTGTTGGTGGACAGGTCGCTGATGACGCAGATGGCATTATAAATGAACAGGGAGGGGATATCCTGCATATAGTTGCGGATCTGGAGGAAGGCATTTTCTGCCCCTGCATCATCCTTGGATGGGCTCTTCAGCTCCATCAGGACAAGGGGGAGGCCATTGATAAACAAAAGGATATCCGGGCGGCGGTTATTGCCGTTTTCGATGTATGTATACTGGTTCACGACATGAAAGGTGTTGTTTTCAGGTCTGGTATAGTCTATCAGACGCACCAGGGCAGAGGATTCCTCCCCGTGAAGGAAATATTTCACTTCAATGCCGTTTTGCAGGTATTCCATGAAGGCCATGTTTTTCTGAACAAGGCTGCCGGTATCAAAAGCGTTCAGCTTTCCAAGGGCTTCCCGGATCGCCTCCATGGGCAAGTTCCGGTTCAGCCGTACCAAGCTATCCCGGAGGACAGGATCCAGCAAAGGGCTGGAGCAGTCCTCCCGGTTCATATCGGGGGCGTATATGTGGGTATAGCCCATGCTGGTAAACAGCTCAATCACTGCATTTTCATAGTCGGCTTCAGCATATCCCAACATGACGGCACCCCCTTTTTGCTCCGGTGTGTCCGGCGATTGTGTGCGCCGGCTTGCTGCTGGACACACGGAAATCATTTTAATGGTTTAGAGCTCGACGGCAGACAGGTCAATTTCGCCGGACAGGAAGCGGGGGAGCAGAGAATCCCTGAGTTCCCGCAATTTTCGGCTTTCTTCAACGGCGTTTGCCATCCCTTCATACAGCGCCTGCAGCGCGTTATCCAGGGGTTTTAGAACGGTGGTATCTGCAGGGAGATTAAGGATATAATCGGGCAGCGCCTTTTTGCTTAAATGAAGAACCGTGGTGCCGTTTACATACCCCATGCAGTGGGATTTGAAACCGGGGCTTTGTAATATGGCGGCAAGGATAAACTTGGAAATCTTGGCCGATTTTGGGACAACCTTGACCAGATCCAGAGAGAATACAATGGAATCATAGCCGGCGAGACTTATGATTGGCTCGGCGTTACCGATGACGTCTGCCTTTTGGGTAAGGTCGGTGAGAGCAACGACAGTATCAAATTTTTCAACATAGTGGCACGGTTTTATTTTTGAGGAGGGCACCAGAGGTTTGAAGCCATCTAACTTAAAGCCGCCGTCGCGGTCAAAATTTTTAATGGTGGCCATTGCCACATTTGAGGGCTGCAGCTGTGCGCGTTTGTAGGAGTATCCCGGAATGAAATCGGCAATTGACGCTAAGGAGATGGGTTCCCAGTCGTCGGGCATAACGCCGCCGAAGGGTTCATAATCAACCAGCCAGGACTTTACAAGAAGCTTGGCTTGCTGCTCCAAGTTTTTGCTTATCTTATAATTGACGTCAATTTTCTGATCCAGACCGGCCAGAAAAGCGCCGATTTTGCGCTGCTCACGCAAGGGAGGGACGGTTAGCTTGAGTTCGTTGAGAACGCTCTGCTGAACGCGCTGCCGCCCGGAAGAACCGACCATCGACTGAATTGCGACGCTGCGGAAGGCGGGGCTTGTTGCAAGGTAATAGACAAACTGCGGATCACTGACGCCGCTTTTGGCTCTCATAACGATAAACTCGGTTGAGCCAAAGGCGATCTCATCCGGTGCGAGGATATCCACAAAGGCGGTTTTCCCGTTTTCCAAACAGGGGGTTATCCGGGCCATGATGGTGTCGCCGTTGGAAAACTTGGAACCGCCGGAAAAATTTGCCTGCTCTGCTGCGGGGATCCTTTTTGTAAAGGGCCGCAATTTGTTCATGGAAATCTTGGTGGCGACGGAGCCTTTTTTGATTCTTAATCGGGGATTAAAGTCAATAAAATCGGCGGCTCGAGTTGTGATCCAATCAGATGCCATATCCGATTGCCTCCAGTCGCTTTTTAAGTTCATCTTCCAGCCGGTGGGATTGGGCGAAAAGTTCCGACAGGTCGGAGGTCAGGCGGGCCATCTTCTCCTCGAAGGGCTCACAGGTATCCTCCTGGGCTTCCATTCCCACATAGCGGCTGGGGGTGAGGATGTAATCCTGCCTGGCGATTTCTTCCGTAGTTGCCACGCCGCAAAAGCCGGTTACCTCTTTTAGGGCGCCGCTTGCAAAAGCGTTGTAGGTATCGGCGATTTTCTGGATATCTTCATCGGTCAGTTCCCGCAGCTTGCGGGAGACCATGGTTCCCATCTTTCGGGCGTCAATAAACAGGGTTTTGCCCTTTTGCGGTTTGTTTTTGGAGAGGAACCAGAGAGAAACAGGGATCTGCGTGGTGTAGAAAAGCTGGGCGGGCATAGCGACGATGCAGTCTACCAAATCAGCCTCAATGATATTTTTCCGGATATTACCCTCGCCGCCGGACTGGGAGGAGAGGGAGCCGTTGGCCAGAACCATACCAATTCGCCCGGTGGGGGATAAGTGGGAGATCATGTGTTGGAGCCATGCGAAGTTGGCGTTGTTTGCCGGAGGCAGGCCATACTGCCAGCGAACATCATCCGTCAGTTTATCCGCACCCCACTCAGAAAGGTTGAAGGGCGGGTTGGCCATGATGTAGTCGGCCAGTAAGGAGGGGTGGCAGTCGTTGAAAAAGGTATCGGCGTTATACAGGCCCAGGTCGGCATCGATCCCGCGGATGGCCAGGTTCATTTGGGCCATTTTCCAGGTGGTAGGGTTGGAGTCCTGGCCATAAACTGAAATGTCGTTGATGCTGCCGGAGTGTGTTTCTACAAATTTGGCAGACTGAACAAACATTCCTCCGCTGCCGCAGCAGGGGTCATAAACTCGGCCGCTGAATGGCTGCAGGACTTCGACTAAGGTTTTTACCACACATTCCGGGGTGAAAAATTCACCTGCTAATTTTCCTTCGTTCTCTGCAAATTTTCGCAGGCAATATTGATAGGTATTGCCTAAGATATCCTTTTCACGGCCTTTCTCAATCATTTGAATGTTGGTAAAAAGGTCTACCACATCGCCCAGACGCCGCTTGTCAAGCTCAGGTCGGGCGAAGTTCTTAGGTAAAATATCTTTAAGCCGGGAGTTTTCTTTTTCAATGCTGCGCATGGCATTGTCGATGGCGATGCCGATCGACTGGGTGTGTGCGGACTTGGCAATGATGTCCCAGCGGGCATTTGCCGGCACAAAGAAAATGCCTTCGGAGGTATACTCATCCACATCCTCCTCGAAGCCGGCGCCTTCGTTCAGCAGGGCTTGGTACTTTTCTTCAAACCGGTCTGAGATATACTTCAGGAAGATTAGACCTAACACCACGGTTTTATATTCAGAGGCATCCATATTGCCGCGCAGCACACAGGCGGCGTCCCAAATTTGTTTTTCGAAGTTGACCTGTGTGGGTGAAGTCTCTTTGGCCATGGGGAAAACCTCCAATTAGGTAAAATACCACTAACTATATTATAATGATAAAATGGCAAAATTGCAATTACCATATTGCACATTGGAAGATTGCAGGGGTCAAATTCAAGCAGAGAAAGGAGAGAGGAACGGGGGAGTCAATGGCTGATGCGCCTGACCGGTGGAAAAGCCGCGATGAAATTCCACACTCCATTCCCCGGTCTGATGTGGTATAATGCAAGTACGTCAGAAAAAGGAGCGGCACTGCCATGTACAACCACCAACTGGACACGTTTATTCAAGTTGCCGACGCCGGGAGCTTTTCCAAGGCGGCGGAGGCGCTTTATATATCTTCCACGGCGGTGATGAAGCAGATCAATCTTTTGGAGGAAAGCCTTGATGCACAGCTTTTCGTCCGTACACCCCGGGGGCTGACCCTGACTGACGCCGGGAAATCCTATTACCAGGACGCCAAGTATATGATCCAATACGCCAAGGACGCCCGAACCAGAGCGAGAAATGCGATGCAGGGAAATGACAATATCATCCGCATCGGCACCTCCCTCATGACGCCCCATCAATTCCTCATGGATCTATGGCCCCAGATCCACGCGCTGCGGCCCGAGCTGAAGTTCCAGATCGTCAACTTTGAAAATACCCCGGAGAACGCCCGTGAAATCCTGGCTCATTTGGGGCAGAACATCGACATTGTGGCGGGGATCTTTGACGAGACGATGCTGAACCTGCGGGGCTGTACAGCTTTTGAGCTGAACCGCCAGCCTATCTGCTGCGCGGTTTCCATCTATCACCCGCTGGCGCAGAAGGATAAGCTGACCATCCGGGACTTGTACGGGCAAAACCTTATGCTGATGAAACGGGAGTGGAGCAAGCGCGTTGATATGCTTCGGGACGAGCTGTGGCGGGATCATCCCCAAATCAATATCGTAGACTTCTCTTTCTACAATGTGGATGCGTTCAACCAATGCGAGAATAACGGGGCGCTGCTGATGGCCGTTCCCATCTGGCAGAGCGTCCATCCGCTGCTGAAGATCATTCCCGTGGAATGGGATCACTCGATCCCCTTTGGTATGCTCCATAGCCCGGAGCCGTCGCCTACCGTGAAAAAGTTTCTGGATATTTTGCTCCAAAGTCTACCAAGCCCAATGAAACGGCCTGCGGCCACCCGTGAAACTCACGGGTGGCTTTTGTATAAGTCCGGCGACCAGGCGTGGTATACCCACTTCCGCATTGGTTGGGCGGCTCCGGAGCCCGACGCCGTTATGTTAGACGGGTTGTCCATCTCCCGTAATGTGATCGAGACTGCTCGTGATCAGATTGTAGATTGGGTGCGGAGGTTGGAGATCTGATTGCATGGTAACAGTTGCCATGCCTAAACGATGAAAAAGACCGGGAACGGAGTTGCAACTCCGTTCCCGGTCTTTTTCTGAAACTCAGTCTTGATTCAGTTCCTCTCGCAGTTCCTCTATGAGTGCAGTCGTTTCGCTATGCGCAATGTCTGCGCCAAAACGGAAGTGGGGGCGGGGGGAGAAACTGGGGGCGCTGATGGGGGAGATGAGAGCGGAGATTGCCCAGGCAAGAAAAGATTGGGACTGTCAGATAAACAGGAACGCTTTAAAGCAAATAATTATTTTCTCGATTTGCGGCAAAAAAATCGACCAGTTTATAGGTGGCATATCCTCCAACGACCAGCGGTTCGCTGTCGCAAAGCGCTTTCGCTTCCTCGCGGCTGTCTGCCTTCAGGATATACATCCCGGCCATTCCCGGGTATCCTTTGAACACGCCGCATATTTCGAGCTTTCCCTCATCATCTAATTTTCTTATGTTCGCAACATGCTCTTCAACCACTTTCTTTGTGATCCTGTTATATGTCTTGCTTTTCTCAATCAACATCATATACATTGCGTTTTCCATTTTCGTTATCCCTCACAATACTAAAATCTTGTTTTGGTGAAATATGATTTTACAACCATTATAGCATAGAGGTCAATTTTCTGAAACCCCTGGGTGTGGTATTGATATGGTCAAAGAAAAACCACCGCAGTTTTCACTGTGGTGGTTTTCGTTTTGGTGGACGGTATGGGGATCGAACCCACGACCTCAGCGTTGCGAACGCTGCGCTCTCCCAGCTGAGCTAACCGCCCGTGTTGAATTATCGCCATGACATTATAGCAACATTTTGGGGGGCTGTAAAGGGTTTTTTCAAAAAATCCATTTCACAGTTGATAATCGCTCCAAAATGTTGTATGATATTATTGTATCTGCCTGTCAATGGCCGGAGGCTTCCGGCCTGAGGCAAGGCCGCGCTAACCGGGGAGATAGCGGTGCCCTGTACCTGCAATCCGCTACAGCAGGGGCGAATCCCGGCCCCCGGAGCCACGCTGTGTCGTCTGACCCAGGAAAGCAGTGATGAAGGATCGGTCCTGCGCAACACCCGCCCGTGAACCATGTCAGGCGGGGAACCGAGCAGCATTAAGCGGAATCGGGTGTGTGCCGCGGGGGCGCCGTTCCTGAGCCGGCTGCCTGGGTAACGGATATAGCGTGGTCTTCAAAGGCCGGTGCGCGGTCTTGCCATAGGCCGGAACAGGGAAGAAGGGCCCGGCCTTTCTTCCTTTCTTTTCTTTTCACAGGCGAGGTGATCAGTCTTGTATCAGGCCCTTTATCGAAAATGGCGGCCCCGCGTCTTTGATGATGTGGTGGGCCAAGGCCACATTACAGAGACCCTCAAGCGCCAGGTGCAGGAGGGGCGGCTTTCCCATGCCTATCTTTTCACCGGTACCAGAGGAACGGGCAAGACCTCCTGTGCCAAGATCTTGGCCCGGGCGGTGAACTGCGAGGCGCCGGTGGACGGCAATCCCTGCAACGCATGTCCGGCCTGCCGGGGAATCGAGGATGGCTCGGTGATGGAGGTTTTGGAGCTGGACGCGGCCTCCAACAACGGTGTGGATCAGGTTCGGGCCCTTCGGGATGAGGCGGTTTATTCCCCGGCGGCGGTGCGTAAGCGGGTTTATATTGTGGACGAGGTTCACATGCTCTCTACGCCGGCCTTTAACGCCTTGCTGAAGATCCTGGAGGAGCCGCCGGAGCACTTAATGTTTATATTGGCCACCACTGAGCTGCACAAGGTGCCCGCCACGATTAAGTCCCGCTGTCAGCAGTTTGCGTTTAAGCGCCTTGCCCCCGGTGACATTGCCCGGCGGCTCAAGTATGTGTCTCAGGAGGAGCAGATCCCCTTGACGGAAGAGGGAGTGGCCCTCCTTTCCCGTCTGGCTGACGGCGGAATGCGGGACGCCCTCAGCCTGCTGGATCAGTGCGCAGGAAGCGGCGATGGCGAGCTGGGAGAGCGGGCGATCCTGGACGCCTTGGGACTGGCCGGCAACGTGGAAACTGCCGCGCTTATGGGGCAGATCGCTGAGCGGGACGCCGGAGGTGCGCTGGAACGGATGGATCGGCTTTATGCTGCCGGGAAGGACGTGGGCAGCTTACTGAATGAATTGTCTTCGTTGGCGCGGGATCTGCTGATCCGCAAGACGGCCCCCCGCGGCGGCGTAGGGCTGCTGAACGGAGGCTATGACGAGGGGACGCTGCGGGGGCTTTCGGAGCGGTTGACGGTATCCCGGCTATCCCAGATGCTGGGACAACTCCAGCGCACGGGAGCGGATCTGGGCCGCAGTGCAAACCGGCGGGTGGATGCGGAACTCTGCTTGATCCGGCTGTGTGATGAAACACTGGACGACTCCGCAGCGGGAATGAACGCACGGCTGACGCGGCTGGAGGAGCAGATGGCGGCTGGGGTTCCTGTGATGGACGTGAGTGCGGAGCGGTCAAGGACAGTTCCGATAAAAGCCGTGGAAACAAAGGCGGTGAAGCCCTCTGAGGAAGAAGAGCCGGAGGATATGCCGCCCTGGGATATGGAGCCTCCGCCATTGCCGGAGGAGACGCCCCTTATACCAAAGCCCCCCAAGCCGGTTTCTAAGCCGGAGCCGGCGAAGAAGGCAGTCGAACCCACATCCGAGCCGGCGGCCGGGACCGCCCCCGTCTCGGGGGATTTTTGGCCGGGGCTGATAGCGGGGCTGAAGGGGCGGATCCCCATGGGGGAGTATAGCTTCCTGGCGAACCCCGCCATGGTGCGGGGAACGGTGGATGGGCCCCTGCTGACCCTGTGGGTGCAAGATGATTTTGTAAAGAGTATGGTATCTAAGCCCGGGATCCTGGCCGTTATGGAAAAAGCGGCCAATCAGTTGCTGGGCGGCCCTTATCGGGCGGTTGTGACTGTGGGAACGCCTCCGGCGGCCCCTCCCCAGGCAAGGGAAGAGAGCGGGGAGGAGCATGACAAATTAGACGATCTGCTGGCCCTGGGGAAGCAGTTCGGAGATATTATCATAGAGGAGTGAAGGAGCAATGGCAAAGGGATTTAACGGCCGCGGCTTTGGTGGCATGGGCGGCATGGGCGGCGGCATGAACATGAATATGGTCAAGCAGGTTCAGAAGATGCAGCAGGAGATGGCCAAGATGCAGGAGGAGCTGGGAGCCAAGACCTACAGCGCTGCTGCAGGCGGCGGTGTGGTTACGGCTGAGGTTAATGGCCGGCACCAGCTTTTGTCGGTGACCATCGATCCTGAAGCGGTGGATCCGCAGGATGTGGAGATGCTCCAGGACATGGTGGTGGCCGCGGTCAACGAGGCTATGCGCACCGCTGAGGCTGACGCTGCCGATTCCATGGGACGAATCACCGGTGGGCTGAATCTGGGGCTGTAAGCGGCATGGATAACGCAAATAAAAGAACAGCGGCGGCGGAAGCCCTTCCCCTGGGGATTATTCTGGCTTTGTCCGGCGGACTTTTGGACGCTTATACATACCTGATCCGGGGCGGTGTATTTTCCAGTATGCAGACGGGGAATATGCTTCAGGTTGCTCTAAAGCTGATGCAGGGGGAACCCCTCCGGGCCCTTCACTATATCCCGCCGATCCTGGCCTTTGCCATGGGAATATGGGCAGCTGAGGCGGCGATCTCGGCCTGGAAGGGGCGGGGAGATATCCCCTGGCGACAGCTGACTTTGGGCGTGGAGATCCTGCTCGTAACGGTAACGGCTTTCCTGCCGGAGTCTATGGAGCTTCTGGCGAATATGCTGGTGGCATTTGTCAGTGCCGTGCAGGTGGAAAGCTTCCGGAAGGTGGAGGGGAATCCCTTTGCCTCCACCATGTGTACCGGAAACCTGCGCAGCGGCAGTGAACAGCTGTTCCGCTATTGGGAGACCAGGGATAAGAAGGCCTTGAGCAGCGCGGGGTGCTATTTTATTGTTATTGCCGCCTTTATTGCATCGGCTGCTGCGGGAGTGCCGCTGTGTGCGGCGCTGGGGCAGAAGGCCTGCTTGGTGTGTGCCGGAATCCTTTTGGTGAGCCTTTGCGTACTTACCCTTACGGGGAAAAAGCAGGCAGAAACAGCGGCGTAAAAAGAACATTTTTGAACATAATTTTGGGAAAAGGAAAGGAGAAAAACCATGGCGGCTTCAAAAGTTTATTTTACGGATTTCCATGTGCCTGTGGGAACCAGCCAGCTGGATAAGCTGGCGCGCCTGATGGAAAAGGGCGGAGCGGGAGAGATCGACTTCCACAAGAAAATGGTCTGCATCAAGATGCATTTTGGCGAGCCGGGTAACCTGAGTTTCCTGCGTCCCAACTATGCGAAGGTGGTGGCCGACTATGTCAAGGCCCGCGGTGGACTTCCCTTTTTGTGCGACTGCAACACGCTGTATGTAGGCCGGCGGAAGAACGCGCTGGAGCATTTGGATGCAGCCTATGAAAACGGCTTTTCTCCTTTGACCACAGGCTGCCAGGTCATTATTGGCGACGGACTGAAGGGAACCGACGATATTGAAGTGCCTGTGGAGGGAGGAGAGTACATCAAGACGGCCAAGATCGGGCGGGCAGTGATGGATGCGGATATTTTTATCTCTTTGACACACTTTAAAGGACATGAGCAGGCCGGCTTTGGCGGGGCGGTAAAGAATATTGGCATGGGCTGCGGCAGCCGGGCCGGAAAGATGGAGCAGCACAATGCCGGTAAGCCCATTGTGGATCAGGCAGTTTGTGTGGGATGCCGGGCCTGCGCCAAGCAGTGCGGGCAGGACGCCATCTCTTATGGAGAGGATCGGAAGGCGACGATCGACCACAGCAAGTGCGTGGGCTGTGGCCGCTGCATCGGGGCCTGTAACTTTGACGCCATTGCCAATCCCAGCTGGGACAGCGTTCAGATGCTTAACCGGAAGATGGCGGAATATGCCAAAGCGGTGGTGGATGGCCGGCCCTGCTTCCATATCAGCCTGGTGCGGGATATTTCCCCCAACTGCGACTGCCATGGGGAGAACGATGTTCCCATTCTGCCTGATATCGGTATGTTTGCCTCCTTTGATCCGGTGGCCCTGGATCAGGCCTGCGCCGACGCCTGCATGGAGCGGGAACCCATTCCCGGAAGCCAGCTGTATCGCCGGATGAAGGCGAAGGACTTTGTGGATCACCACGACCACTTTGAAAACTGCACGGAGGGCAGCGAATGGAAGACCTGCCTGGAGCACGGGGAGAAGATCGGCCTGGGTACGCGGGAGTATGAGCTCATTAAGCTTTGACAAGACCGGAGGGAACATCTCCGTTTGGGTCTTTCGTATTTCACAGGGAAAGGAAGAGCAACTATGGATCTGAAGGATATCCTCAGCCGCTGCGACCATACGCTTTTGAAGCAGGAGAGCACCTGGGAGCAGATCAAAGAGGTATGTGACGATGCACTGAAGTTTGGCTGTGCCAGCGTGTGTATTCCGCCGGCCTATGTCAAGCGGGCCAACGAGTATCTGGGGGATCGGATGAAGGTATGCACCGTCATCGGTTTTCCCAATGGCTATTCCACCACGGCGGTCAAGGCCTTTGAGACCGAGAATGCCATCCGCCACGGCGCCGATGAGATCGACATGGTCATCAACATCGGTTGGGTGAAGTCCCAGCGGTGGGATCGGCTGCTGGAGGAGATCAAGGCTGTGAAGCAGAGCTGCTCTGGACGGATCTTGAAGGTGATTGTTGAGACCTGCCTCCTGACGGAGGAGGAAAAGATCAAAATGTGCGAGATCGTTACGGAATCCGGGGCGGATTATATCAAGACCTCCACTGGGTTTTCCACTGCGGGAGCCACCCGGGAGGACGTAAAGCTCTTCAAGGCCCATGTGGGGCCCAATGTGAAAATCAAGGCTGCCGGAGGCATCAGCAGCCTCCAGGACGCCCAGGACTTTATCGACCTGGGAGCAGAGCGCTTGGGTACTTCCCGCATCGTAAAGCTGGCCAAGGGCCAGCAGGGGGAAGGCTACTGAGCTGGATAGGAGAAAGAGGACGGCGGAGGCCGTCCTCTTTTTTTGCAAAAACCTTCCCAAAGCTGAGGAAGGGAGAGAAGGAAGATTTAACACTTTTGTAAAAAATCTTTGTCACTTCACAAAAACGTATTGCGCTTTTTGGGGGGAACAGGTATAATGAATTGGAACGGTTCGGGAAAGCGCGTTCTATGCGCGGGTTTCCGGACAAACAGAAAAGAAGCAAGAATGAAAGGAAGGTATGAACTGAAATGAACAAGTCTCGTATCCTTGCTCTGCTCCTGGCCGGCGGTATGCTGGCGGGTCTCACCGCCTGTGGAGGCGACACTGCCACGACCCCCACTCCCGCTCCCGTTGAGAGCACCACTCCTGTGGAGAGCACCGCCCCCACCGTCGATCCTGCCGATGCCAGCATCGCCATGATCACCGATAAGGGCGACATCAACGACAAGTCCTTCAACCAGGGCACCTGGGAAGGCATCCAGGCCTACTGCGCCGAGAACGGCAAGACCTGCCAGTACTACAAGCCCGTTGAGGCTACCACCGACGCCTACATCGCCATGATCGAGCAGGCCATCGGAGACGGCCACAAGATCGTGGTCACCCCCGGCTTCCTGTTTGAGGAGCCCATCTATGTGGTGCAGGACAAGTATCCCGATGTGTCCTTCGTCCTGATCGACGGCAACCCCCACAGCGGCGACTACAGCGACTTCAAGACTGCTGACAACACCGTGGGCATCCTCTTCTCCGAGGAGCAGGTGGGCTACCTGGCCGGCTACGCCGCCGTCAAGGACGGCTACACCAAGCTGGGCTTCCTGGGCGGCCAGGCCGTTCCCGCTGTTGTCCGTTACGGCTACGGCTTCGTCCAGGGCGCCAACGACGCCGCTGCTGAGGCCGGCGAGACCGTGGACATGATGTACTACTACACCGGCGGCTTCGATGCCACTCCCGAGGCTCAGGCTCTGGCTGCCGGCTGGTATCAGGCCGGCACCGAGGTGGTCTTCGGCTGCGGCGGCTCCGTGGGCAACTCCGCCATGGCTGCTGCTGAGCAGAACAACGGCAAGGTCATCGGCGTTGACGTTGACCAGTCCCCCGAGTCTGACACCGTTATCTCCTCCGCCATGAAGGGCCTGGCTGAGTCTGTCAGCCAGATGCTGGACGCCTACTATGCCGGCGAGTTCCCCGGTGGTCAGAACCTGACCCTGGGCGCTGACAGCGAGGCCGTGAAGCTGCCCATGGAGACCTCCAAGTGGGAGAACTTCACCCAGGCTGACTATGACGATCTGTTTGGCAAGCTGGCCAGCGGCGCCATCGCCCCCAAGAAGGACGACGCTGCTGAGTCCCCCGTCGATCTGGGCTGCGCCAACGTGAACGTCACCTTCATCGAGCAGTAATTCTATACCCCGCCTTTCAAGAGCCGCCGGCTATGCCGGCGGCTCTTTTCCTTTGGGGCAAAGTGTGCTATAATATTTGAAACTTCCGCTTTTTTAAGCAAAGGGAGCGGAAAGCTGAAAAAAGGAATATAGATGCGCAATATACCCCAATTTGGAGAGGAATTATAGACCATGTGGTATGAAAATAGTGTGTTTTATCAGATCTATCCCCTGGGCTTTTGCGGCGCGGGCCGGGAAAACGACGGCGTTCTCGTCCACCGGCTGCAAAAGCTGATCGAATGGGGGGCTCACATTGAAAAATTGGGGGCAAATGCCCTCTACCTCGGGCCGGTCTTTGAAAGTGACTGCCACGGCTATGATACGAGGGACTATCGCACGGTGGATTGCCGTTTGGGGGAGAATGGGGATCTGAAGCAGGTAGTGGAGGAGTTCCATGCCCGGGGGATTAAGGTGATTTTGGATGGCGTGTTTAACCATGTGGGCCGGGGATTCTGGGCCTTTCGGGATGTGCAGGAGAAAAAATGGGATTCCCCCTATAAGGACTGGTTTTACATCCATTTTGACGGAAATTCCGGCTATGACGACGGTTTTTGGTATGAGGGCTGGGAGGGGCATTTTGAGCTGGTAAAGCTGAACCTGCGCAATCCGGCGGTGGTGGACTACCTTTTGGATACCGTGCGGTTTTGGGCGGAGGAGTTTGACATCGACGGCCTTCGCCTGGACGTGGCATACAGCCTGGATAAAGAGTTTCTCTATCGGCTGCGCAGCTTTTGCGATGGGCTGAAGCCGGAGTTTTTCCTGGTGGGGGAAACCCTCCACGGAGACTATAACCAGTGGGTGGGGGACGGACTGCTCCACTCCTGCACCAACTATGAATGTTATAAGGGCCTATACTCCAGCCTCAATTCCATGAACCTGTTTGAGATCGTCCACTCCTTAAAGCGGCAGTTTGGGCCGGAGCAGTGGACGCTTTATAAGGGAAAGCATTTGATGTGCTTTGCCGACAACCACGATGTGACCAGAGTGGCCAGTATTCTGCAAAATCCGGCCCACCTCCCTTTGATTTACGGGCTTTTGTTTGGGATGCCCGGGATCCCCTGCTTATATTACGGCAGCGAGTGGGGAGCAAAGGGGGAGAAGAGCTGGGGAGATCAAGCCCTGCGGCCCAGCTTTGAAAGGCCGGAGTGGAACGAATTGACCGACCGGATCGCTGCCATGGCCAAGGCCCACCGGGAGAGCACGGCCCTGTGCTGGGGAGACTTCCGGGAACTGTTGCTGACCAACCGGCAGACGGTGTTTGAGCGCCAGAGTCAGAGTGAACGGGTGCTGGTGGCCGTAAATGCTGATGGGGAGCCCTATTGGGCCCATTTTGACGCCGGCTGCAGCCGGGCGGTGAACTTGCTGACGGGGGTGGAGCGCGTGTTCGACGGAGGGGTTGAGCTGCCGCCCTATAGCGTGGCATTTTGGCGCTGCGAATAAAGAGAGGTTTTATTTTTACCCAAGCGAAAGAGAAAGGAGGCTTACCTATGCTGAAACTGCTTTTGGGGCGGGCGGCCACGGGAAAATCTACGGCGCTTTTGCGCAGGATCGCTCAGGAATCGACCCGGCGGCCCCAGCTGCTGATCGTTCCCGAGCAGCATTCCCACGATTCGGAGCGCCGGCTGTGCGCGGTGGCGGGCAATGGGGTGAGTCTCCGGGCGGAGGTTCTTTCCTTTACCCGGCTTGCAAACCGGGTGTTCTCGGTGTGCGGGGGGCTTGCGGAGCCTGTGCTGGACGCCGGGGGGCGGCTGTTGCTGATGGAGGTGGCGCTGAAGTCGGTGGCAGATCGGCTGAAGGTGTATGCCCGGCCCTCCCGCCGGCCCCAGTTTCTTTCCCAGTTGGCGGCTACGGTGGATGAGTGCAAAGGGGCGGCCATCTCGCCGGCACAGCTATTGGAGGTAGCGCAGAGCGTGGAGGGAGAACAGGGCGATAAGCTTTGGGATATCTCCCTTATCTGCGGAGCTTATGACGCCTACTGTGCCCAGCGGGGCGCGGATCCCCGGGACAAGCTGACCCGGCTTGCCCAGGCGCTGACCACCTGCGGCTGGTTTCAGGGACGGGATGTGTATCTGGACAGCTTCACTGATTTTACTGCCCAGGAGCGGCAGGTGTTGGAGCAGATCTTAAAACAGGCCGACTCGGTGACGGTAGCCCTTACCTGCGACAGCTTGGAGGGGGGGCAGGAGGATGTGTTCTCTCCCGCCCGGCGGACGGCCCACAAGCTCCTATCGCTGGCCCGACAGCTGGGGGTTCCGGTGGAGGTAGAGACCCGGATGGAGCCTTCCGTTCAGGCGGCGAAAGGGATCGCTCAGATAGAAAAGCACCTGTTTTCCGCCCGGGAGACCAGTCTGTCCGGATGCCCGCAGGGGGTAGAGCTTTACCGGGCCCTTTCGCCTTATGCCGAGGTGGAACGGGCTGCTGCGGAGCTGTCTCGGCTGGTGCGGGAGGAGGGATACCGCTACCGGGAGCTGGCCATCACTGCGCGGAGCATGGAGATATATGGCCCCCTGATCTCCCTCATTTTTCCCCGGTATGGACTGCCTGTTTTTCTGGCCCAGATGGATGATGTGCTTCAAAAACCGGTTTTGACGCTGGTAACTGCCGCTTTGGATACGGTGGCGTGGGATTACCGCTATGAGGATCTGTTCCGCTATCTGAAAACGGGGTTGACCGGGCTGGAACTGGATCAGGTGGATCAGCTGGAGAACTATGCCATTAAGTGGGAGCTGCGGGGGGGTGCGTGGACCCAGAGTAAGCCCTGGGACAAGCATCCCGAGGGCTACGGACTTTCCTGGACGCCGGAGGACAAGGAGCGGGTGGCCCGGTTGGACGATCTTCGGCGGCAGGTGATCCAGCCTTTGGAGGAGCTGCGCCGGGTTGGGGAAAAAACGGGGGAGGGGCTGGCCCTGGCCCTCTATGGTTTTTTGGAGAAAATACAGTTGGCCCAGCGCTTGACCCGGCGTGCCCAGGAGCTGCGCGAGAGCGGGGAAGAGGCGCTGGCGGCGGAATATCAGCAGCTTTGGCAGATCCTTTGCGCCGCTTTGGAGCAGTGCGCCGGACTGTTAGGGCCGCTGCCCATGGAGTGGGAGGAGTTTGCCCGCCTTTTTAAGCTGGTGCTTTCCCAGTATCAGGTGGGCGCGATCCCCGTGTCTTTGGATCAGGTGACGGCAGGGGAGATGCCCCGGCTGGCCCATAAGCATTGTAAAGTGCTTTACCTGTTGGGGGCTGATGACACTGCCATCCCTGCGGCGGCACCATCCCCCGGCCTGCTGGGGGATGAGGAGCGCACACTTCTGGCCTCCTTTGGCCTGGAGACGGCGCCCCGGCTGACCGACAAGCTGTGGCGGGAGATGACCATTGTCTATGAAAGCTGCGCACTGCCTTCAGACAAGCTGGTTATCAGCTATCCTGCGGTTGGGACGGCGGGGGAAGAACGGCGGCCATCCTTTCTGGTGAAGAAGCTGCGCGCCCTTTTCCCGGATTTGCCCCTGCTGGATGAACGAACCCTGGGAGAGTCCTTCCGTCTGGCAGCCCCCCGGCCTGCGTTGGAGCTGGCGGGGCGGCGGCCCTGGGTGGGACGGGTGCTGAAGGAAGTGGAGGGATACGCCGTGCTGGTGGAGCGGATGGAACGCGCTGCCAGCTTGGAGCGGGGGAGCCTTACCCGTCCGGCGGTGGAGGCTCTGTATGGAAAGCGGGTGCCCATGTCGGCTTCCCGGATGGATAAATACCGTTCCTGCCATTTTTCCTATTTTATGCAGTATGGGTTGAAGGCGAAGGCCCGGAAAAGCGCGGGGTTTCAGGCCCCGGAGTACGGCACGTTTGTCCACTATGTGTTGGAGCAGATCCTGAAAGAGCGCAAGGATGCCTCTATTCCCACCCGGGAGCAGGTTTCTGCTGTGGTGAAACGGTATGTGGATGAGGAACTGGGAGGCCTTGAGGGGGAGACGCCCCGGTTTCGGTATCTGTTCCGCCGCTTGGAAAAGGCGGTTTATGCCGTAGTGGAAAACGTATGTGAGGAGCTCTCCCGTTCCGACTTTGAACCCATAGCCTTTGAGCTGGGGTTTGGAGGAAAGGAAGGCGCGCTGCCTCCGGTGGAGCTGGAGGTGGATGGCGTGACGGTATCGGTCTCCGGCTTTGTGGATCGAGTGGATGGCTGGGAGAAGGATGGAAAGCTCTATCTGCGGGTGGTGGATTATAAAACGGGGCGGAAATCCTTTGACTTTACCGATGTGTGGAACGGGCTGGGGCTTCAGATGCTTTTGTATCTATTTACGCTGAAAGAAGAGGGGAAAGCTCTTTTCGGGAAGGAGATCCTCCCGGCGGGAGTGCTGTACCTTCCGGCCCGGGACGCGGTGGTGGCCGGCAGCCGTTCAATGACGGAGGAAGAACGGCGGAAGGCGGTGGACAAGCAGCTGCGCCGCAGCGGGTTGATATTGGGCGAAGAGGACGTGCTGACCGCCATGGAACATGCAGAGGGGGCACCCCGGTTCCTGCCGGTGAAGGTGAACCGGGCAGGCCTCATGACCGGGGAGGATCTGGTTACGGCGGAGCGTCTGGGCAAGCTGGAGCGTCATACCCGCCGGATTTTGGAACAGATTGCCAAGGAGCTGGCGGCGGGAAACATTGCCGCAGATCCCTTTTGGCAGCCCCAGCGCAATGCCTGCCAGTGGTGCGACTATGCCGCCGCCTGTCAGTTCCGGGAGGGAACGGGAGGAGATAAAAAGCGGTGGCTTGCAAAGATGACGGCGGAAGAATTTTGGGAAAAACTGGATTGAAGGAGGCGTCCCCCGTGGCCATTCAACTGACCCCTGAACAAAATATGGCAGTGACTCAGCGGGGAGGGGGCCTCCTGGTTTCCGCCGCTGCCGGCTCAGGAAAGACCCGGGTGCTGGTGGAGCGGCTTATGTCCCAGGTGGAGGCGGGAGTCGACATTGACCGATTCCTGGTCATCACCTACACCAAAGCGGCGGCTGCAGAGCTGCGCGGACGCATTGTGGAGCAGCTTTCCCAGCGCATGGCCCAGCAGCCGGGAGACGCCTGGCTGAGGCGGCAGTCAACCCTGGTATATCAGGCCCGGATCTCTACCATTGACGCCTTTTGTACCCAATTGCTTCGGGAGGAAGGCCACCGACTGGATCTGGATCACGATTTCCGGGTTTGTGACGAGAATGAGGCGGCCCTGCTGATGGTCGACGCCCTCAACGATGTACTGGACAAACGGTATGAGACGATTGCACCGGGCAGTGATTTTGCCCTTTTGGTGGATACCATGTCAGCCGGCAGAGACGACAGCAGACTGATGGAGATCGTGTTGGATGTGCGCAGCCGGGTTCAGAGCCACCCCGATCCCCAGCGCTGGCTGAGACAGCAAGAGGAGGCCTTTAGGGTAGAGCAGGCGGAGGATGCGGGAGAGACGGCCTGGGGAGGTCTGCTTCTGGCGGACGCCCGGCGGCAGACAGAGTATTGGGCGAGCCAGATCCTGGGCCTTATAGAGCTGGCCCAGGGGGAGGAAGTCCTTTCAAAGGCCTATGCGCCCAGCCTTCAAGGGACGTTAAACAGCCTTTTGGCGTTTTCCGCCGCACTGGAGAACGGATGGGAGAGTGCGGCAGGGAAGGCGGAGATAGAATTTTCCCGCTTGGGGCCGGCCCGAAACTGTCAGGATCCGGAGGCTCAGGAGCGGATCAAGAGCCTGCGGGATATATGCAAGAGACGGATGGAGCGGCTTACGGCCCTTTTTTCCGACAGCTCTGCCGAACTTTTGGAGGACATGAGGGCGGTGTATCCCGCCATTCGGGGATTGTTTGCCTTGGTGCAAGAGTTTGAGGCGGAATATACCGCCCTGAAACGGCGGCGGGGGCTGCTGGATTTTTCCGATCTGGAGCATCTGGCTACCAAACTTCTGGTGGGAGAGGACGGCGTCCCTACCGAGCTGGCCCGCCGCTGGGGGGAACGGTTTGAGGAAGTGATGGTGGACGAGTATCAGGACACCAACGCCGTTCAGAATGCCATTTTTACTGCATTGACCCGGGATGGGAAGAATCTGTTTATGGTGGGGGATGTAAAGCAGTCCATTTATCGCTTTCGTCTGGCCGATCCCACGATCTTTTTGAAAAAGTATCTCTCCTATCGTCCGGCGGCAGAGGCTGCGGAGGGGGAGCCGAGACGGGTGCTGCTGTCCCAAAATTTCCGCTCCCGGCCCCATGTGCTTTCGGGTGTAAACTATGTTTTTCGCAATGTGATGAGCCAGACCTTCGGAGAGATGGCCTATGCAGATGCGGAGGCCTTAGTGCCGGGAGGTGTTTTTCCGGAGAGCACCGGGGACTATTGTGTGGAGCTGGATATTTTGGATTGCTCCCAGGCAGGGGAAGAGGAGGACGGCCCCAAGCCGCCCAGAGATTTGCTGGAGGCCCGCTTTGCGGCCCGGCGGATCCGGCAGCTGTTGGAGGAAGGGTTCCCCATCTCGGACGGAGAGGGGGGGACCCGGCCGGTACAGCCTGGAGATATAGTGATCCTTCTGCGCTCTCCCAACACGGTGCTGCACCACTATGCCGGGGCCTTGGGGGAGCAGGACATCCCCTGGGAAGCCGACGGAGGAGGGGACTTCTTTTCCTCCACGGAGGTGCAGGTGGCCCTATCTCTGCTGCGGATCGTGGATAATCCCAGGCAGGATGTGGCTTTGATCGCGGCGCTTCGCTCGGCGGTCTATGGGTTTTCGGCAGACCGGTTGGCGCAGATCCGTGGGGCGGCTCCGGGACAGGATTTTTACACTGCCCTCACCCAGGACGGAGGGGAGGACAGCGCCGCATTTCTGGCAGAGCTGGCAGATCTGCGCTTCAGAGCGGGAGATGAGAGCTGCGAGCGTTTGCTCTGGCGGATCTATGACCAAACCAACCTGTTGGGCGTATATGGCGCCATGGACGAAGGGGAGGTCAGGCGAAGCAACCTGCTGATGCTGGGCCAGTTGGCCCGGGATTATGAAGGGGCGGGGCACAAGGGGCTGTTTGGATTTCTCAGTCATCTTCAGCGCCTGGAGGACAGCGGCCGGACCCGGGCTCTGTCCGGGATGGGCAGCGGGGGAAAGGCCGGGGTGCGGATCATGAGCATCCACCGCTCCAAGGGCTTGGAGTTTCCGGTGGTGTTTCTGGCAGGATTGTCCCGGAGCCGGAATAAGACGGACATGGCCCGGCCCATCCTCTTCCACGCGGAGCTGGGCGTGGGCCCCAAACGGCTGGATCTGGATCGGATGGTGGAATACCCCACTCTGGCGCGGCTGGCTGTGGCAAAAAAGATGGATCACGAGCTGGCGGCGGAGGAGCTGCGGTTATTGTATGTGGCCATGACCAGGGCCCAGGAGAAGCTGATCATGTCCTGTGCCCTTACCCGGGGCTGGCGGGATTTGGAGAAGCTGCTGCCCTTTGCCGGAGCGCCGGTGGAGCCCCAGGCGTTGCTGGATTGTGCCAGCCCTGCCCAGTGGGTTCTGCTGCCCGCAATGGCCCGGCCGGAGGCGGAGGAACTGTTGGGGGGGATATTCCCTCCCCCGGTAGCGCCCGGGACGGAGTTTGGCCTCCCATGGTCCATCCAATGGGTGGACGGCGCACCTTTTGCGTCGGAGGTTCGGCAAAGAAGCAGGGGAGAAGAGGCAGAGGAGCAGGAAGGGGCCGAGCGGGAGCTCCTGGAGGTTTTTTCCTGGCGGTATCCCCACAGCGGGGATGTGACCCTGCCGTCCAAGCTCACCGCAACGCAGCTCAAGGGAAGGGACTTGGACGAGGAGACAGCGCAGGAGGCGCCCAAGCCGCCTGCACCGCTGCATTTCGACCGTCCCCGCTTTGCCGTTGAAAAGCTTGGACTTACCCCAACCCAGAGAGGAATTGCCCTCCATTTGGTAATGCAGTACATTGACTTTGACCGCTGTGACAGGATAGAGGGAGTCAGAGAAGAGATAGAGCGGCTTGTAAATCAGAAATACATTACCCAAGAGCAGGCAGAGGCGGTGGAGCCGGAGAAAGTGTATTCCTTCTTCGCTTCTGAGCTGGGAGAGCAGGTGAGGACTGCGCCGGCCTTGCGAAGAGAGTTCAAGTTCTCTATTCTGGCGCAGGCCCAGCGGTATTACCCCCAGGCAGGGGAGGGGGAGCAGGTCCTTCTTCAAGGTGTGGTCGACTGTTACTTTGAAGCGGAGGAAGGCATTACGGTGGTAGACTTCAAGACTGACCATGTATTTGGCGTGGCGCTGCGGGAACGGGCGAAGGAGTATGCCCCGCAGCTGGGAGCCTACGGAGAAGCCCTGGCTGAGATCACCGGGAAGCCGGTGATAAGGCGGGTGCTGTGGTTCTTTTCGGAGGGGACGGCAGTGGAGGTCTAAGCCTTGCATTGAGCTATTTTCTGTGGTAGAATGAAAGAGGAAAGCCGATAAACGAAAAGGGGAGATGGTTATGCTTTCACCCAATATGCTCCAACAGAGCAAAATGAACACAGAATTGATCGTGGGAGAGACCCAGCCCTACCCCGGCAGAGCGGAGAAGAAGGCCCTGAAACGGGCGGAGAAGGCCGAGCGGGAATTCCGGATCTCCAAGGGTTACGAGAAGGAGCGGTTTTGGATCCGCCTCTGGAGAAAAATCAAGGGATAGGGAAGGTTTTGCGAAAAAATCCCTTGCATTTTCGGAAAACCTGTGCTATCATATCAGAGCGTTTATAAGGCGTGGAGGTTTGCTGCGCCGCTTCAGCCCGGAACGAGAAAGAGGTGAACACAACATGAAGGAAGGAATTCATCCCGATTATAAGCAGACTACCATCACCTGTGCCTGCGGCAATGTGATTGAGACTGGCTCTACCAAGGAGAACATCCGTGTCGAAGTTTGCTCCAAGTGTCACCCCTTCTTCACCGGCAAGCAGAAGATGGTGGATACCGGCGGACGTGTCAGCCGCTTCAACAAGAAGTTTGGCTTCGACAAGTAATCTGCATCTGGGAAAAACAAAATATGGGCCCGTGCCGGTCTCGGTACGGGCCCTTTTTGCGTATCATAAAGGTGGAGGCGATCATTATGATGAAAAAACGGGAACCGAAGGATCTTGAGGCCAATTTCTTTTCCCTTCTGAGCCAGCGCTGGGCGCTG
This sequence comes from Oscillospiraceae bacterium, assembly GCA_022794215.1. Taxonomy (GTDB): domain Bacteria; phylum Bacillota; class Clostridia; order Oscillospirales; family Oscillospiraceae; genus Vermiculatibacterium. Next base: position 17,207 of record JAAWEH010000028.1, on the reverse strand, counting down.
CTCACCGTGGCGGAGGGAGAGGGCTGCAATCCCATGACGGTCAGCTGGGGCGGAGTGGGAATCCTATGGAACAAACCGGTGGCCACGGTTTATGTTCGGCCCCAGCGGTACACCAGGGGATTGATCGACGGTGAACAGTATTTTTCCTTGACGTTTTTGCCCGAGGAAAAGCATCAGGTGGCAGTTTTCTGCGGCGCTAAGAGCGGCAGAGAGGTGAATAAGGTAAAGGAGTGCGGCTTAACAGTGCTCCGAGATGAGCCCGCCCCCTATTTTGCGGAGGGAGAGCTGACGCTGATCTGCCGAAAGCTCTATCAGCAGGATCTGGCCGGAGATTGCTTTGTGGATGGAGAGCTGGAGGAAAAGAATTATCCGGGGAAGGATTACCACAGGATGTATGTGGGGGAAATCGTAGCGGTACTGGAAAAAGAAAAGGGGTAAAGGAGCGGATAGAATGGGGGTATACAGCTTTCCCGGCTGCTAATACCCTCCATGGTCCCCGGGGCAGCGAGAGGCTCCAGGATTATCTCCGCGCCCGGTTGGGCGCGGGAAAGGTGGGGCGCTGCAGCGTTGACTATATGAAACCGGGGGCGGGGGACAAAAGCATTTTTACCTGCCCGCCCTGTGCCCCAAGCGTTTGGTGGAATGGGGAGACCTTTATCCCGCATCCCCGGAGAAGCGGCAACGGCGAATGGAGGAGAACGGGAAACGCTATGAGACGGAGACGGTGATCTGTTCCTGCACCGGCTGCGTAACCGGAGTGGAGATGGGGGGCATAAGGCCGTTTATCTCCTGGATCTGATGAGCAAGGAATTATAAAAGCCCAGGCTTGGGAGGTACTATGTTCGAAAAAACATTTGACGGGAAAAAAATCAACCGAGCGGTTCTGGCAGGGCTGAATTCCCCGGTTCTCAGCCGTGAGCAGAATGCCACGGAGGAGTCGCTGGAGGAGCTGGAAGCCCTGCTGGAGACCGCCGGGGGAGAGTGTGTGGGAACCATCCTTCAGAACAAGGCTACCCCCGATCCCCGAACCTTTTTGGGGGAGGGGAAGGTGGAGGAGCTAAAGCAGCTGGCCCAGGGAATGGAAGCGGAGCTGGTGGTGTTTGATAATGACCTGAGCCCCTCCCAACAGCGGGTGCTGACCGAGACCTTGGGGATTCAGGTGCTGGATCGCTCCGCCCTGATCCTGGACATCTTTGCCCAGCGGGCCCGAACCAGCGAGGGCCGGCTCCAGGTGGAGCTGGCTCAGTATAAGTATCTGCTGCCCCGCTTGACCAGTATGTGGAGCCACTTGGAGCGGCAGGAGGGCGCCATCGGCACCCGTGGCCCCGGCGAGACCCAGCTGGAGACCGACCGGCGGATCATCCGCAAGAAAATCACCAAGCTGGAGGAGGAACTGAAGGAGGTGCGGCGGATCCGGGCCACTCAGCGCCAGCGCCGGGAGAAGAACGAGGTTCCGGTGGTGGCCATCGTGGGGTACACCAACGCAGGAAAATCCACCCTGCTCAACCATCTGACCGGGGCGGGCATCCCGGCCAACAATCGGCTCTTTGACACTTTGGACACCACCACCCGTACTCTGGAGCTCAGCGATACCTGCACGGTGCTGATTTCCGATACGGTGGGGTTTATCTCCAAGCTGCCCCACCATCTGGTGGAGGCATTTAAGGCCACGCTGGAAGAGCTGGAGTACGCTGATCTGCTGCTTCATGTGATCGACGCCTCCGACCCCCTGTGGCGGGAACAGGCGGATGTGGTGGAGCGGCTCATTACCGAGCTTCATGCCAGTGAAACCCCACGGCTTGATCTGTTTAACAAGTGTGATCTTCTGGAGGAAGATATCCTGCCCCATGGAGAGGACATCGTGGCCCTGTCCGCCAAGACGGGGGAGGGAGTTGACCAGCTGTTGGACAAGCTTCGCCGCCGGCTGGATAAGGGCACTGTCCGTGTAAAGCTGGCCATCCCCTACGACCAGGGAGGGCTGGTGGATATGCTCTACCGGGAGGCCAAGGTGGACTCGGTGGAGTACGGCGAGGCCATTGAGGTGGATGTTGTCTGCCCGCCAAAGGTTCTGGGCCGGGTGCGGGACTATGTCACCGAGGGCTGGAAGCCGGAAAAGGAATTTTGGGAGGATTAAAGAGAGAAAGGAATCTGCGCTATGGCTATAGAGACAGAGCGATTGATTCTGCGCCCTTTCACGGAAACGGATGCATCCGATCTTTATGAATATGCCAAGGATCCCCGGGTAGGCCCGGCTGCCGGATGGCCGCCCCATAAAAGCCTGGAGGAGAGCCGGGAGATCATCGCCGGCGTTTTTTCCGCTCCCAATACCTTTGCTGTGGTAGAAAAGCTGTCTGGTAAGGTCATTGGTTCGGCGGGATTTGTGGATCGGCACAGGACGGAGCTTCCCGGGCCGGACGACGAGATCGGCTATGCGCTGAACCCTGCCTTCTGGGGGCGGGGGCTGATCCCTGAAGCAGTGCAGGAGCTGCTGCGCTATGGCTTTGAGGATCTGGGCTTGGCAACCATCTGGTGCGGCCATTATGACTTCAATGACAAGTCCCGGCGTGTGGTGGAAAAGTGCGGGTTCCTCTACCGCTTTACCGAGAAAACCTGGGTGGAGCTGATGGGGGAGGAGCGCACCGAGCTTCACTATGCGCTGACGAAGGCAGAGTGGTCGGTGCGATAGAGAGTGGGCGAACGCAGCTCACCGGGCGGAAAACGATGAAAGACGAGACGGAGGAGATACGACATGGCCGAATACTACATCCCCACCGCCCCATCGGAGACGGAATTTACCGAGAAACGCTCCCGGTTTATCGGCCATGTGTGGCCGGTGGATAGCGAGGTTGAGGCCCGGGGGCATATCGAGGAGATGAAGAAGCGGTATCACGACGCCCGACACAACTGCTGGTGCTATATTCTTCGAGAAGGCGGTATTCTCCGCTATTCCGATGACGGGGAGCCTCAGGGAACCGCCGGACAGCCCATGCTGGGGGTATTTCAGAAGGAGAATATTGAGAATGTTTGCTGCGTGGTGACCCGGTATTTCGGCGGGGTTCTGCTGGGGGCCGGAGGGCTGACCCGGGCATACGGCCGCTCTGCCAAGGATGCGCTGGACGCGGCGGGCGTGTCGGTGGTTCGGCCTTGGTCTGTGGTGGAGTTTGGCTGCCCGTATCCCTTGTTCGAGCGGGTAAAGCTGGAGTTGCCGCCGTTGAAGGGCGTGGAAGGGGAGCACGAATTCGGCGCGGAGATCGTCTTCCGGGCACTTCTTCCCCAAGGAGCGGAGGAGGAGTTTGCCCGGCGGCTGGGGGAGCTGTCCGCTGGGGGGATCCGGCCCCGGGTAACGGGGATCCAATGGAAAGCGGTGCCGCGATAATTGAGGCCTTGGCTGACATTCAAAAAAATTTGCCGGAGAAAAAGGGTTTTTTGCTTTTGCGGCGTATCTATAATAGTGTGAGAAGAAAAGGAGGGGGCGCTTATGACCATTCGGGAAGAGCTGGAACAGAGGGAAAGAAAGGATCTTTCTCCGCTGGCCTGCTGTTCGGCGGACTCCAAGGGCAGACAGCGCCCGGAGGAGGAGTGCCCGATACGAACCTGCTTTCAGCGGGACATAGACCGGATCGTTCACTCAAAGGCATTTCGGCGGCTGAAGCATAAAACCCAGGTGTTTCTTCAGCCGGAGGGAGACCATTACCGCACCCGGATGACCCATACCCTGGAGGTGGCCCGGGTTGCGCGAACCATTGCACGGGGCTTGGGGCTCAATGAGGATCTGACCGAGGCCGCAGCCCTGGGTCATGATCTGGGGCATACCCCCTTTGGACATGCAGGGGAGCGCCTGCTCAATGAGATCATGCCCGGAGGGTTCCGCCACTATGAGCAGTCTTTGCGGGTGGTGGAGCGGCTGGAGCACAGCGGAGCGGGGCTCAACCTGACCTATGAGGTTCGGCGGGGCATTCTCTGCCACTCCGGGCCGGAGCTGGCAGAGACCTTGGAGGGCAAGACGGTACGTTTGGCGGATAAGATCGCCTATCTCAGCGCTGACATTGACGACGCCCTTCGGGGCGGAGTCATTTACCCGTTGGATATCCCGGCCGAGGTAGGACAGGAGTTGGGGATGAGCCACTCCCAGCGGATCAATACGCTGGTAACTGATATTATTTGTTCCAGCCGGGGAAAGGGAGATATTCTCCAATCCCCGGAGAAGAAGGCAGCCATGGGTCAGCTGAGTCAGTTTATGTTTGCCTCGGTATACCTTAACTCCATCGCGAAGGGGGAGGAGGGCAAAGCCCAGGAACTGATCCGCCGGTTGTTTGACTATTACCTGGCCCACTTGGATAAGCTGCCGGAAGAGTTCCAGGAGATCCGGGAGACAGAGGGGCAGGAGCGGGCTGTGTGCGATTACATTGCAGGAATGACGGACGCCTATGCGGTGGAGACCTACCAGGATTTGTTTATACCGAAATCCTGGGCAGTAAAATAACTGTGTGCTCATCTTTGATAAAGGGTAAGCTCCGTCAACGGTATAACCTTGTCATACTTTGGAAATCATAGGGAAAGGAGGGGGATTTGTGGCCATTCCGGAACAGTTTATTGACGAACTGGTTCAGCGCAGCGATATTGCCGATGTGGTGGGGGAGTATGTCCACCTGACACCCAAGGGTGGCAATATGTGGGGATTGTGCCCTTTTCATACAGAGAAGACCCCCTCCTTCTCCGTCTCCCGAGACAAACAGATTTTTCACTGTTTCGGCTGTGGAAAGGGGGGCGGAGCCATCTCCTTTGTGATGGAGATAGAGCATCTGTCCTTTCCCGATGCGGTGCGGCACCTGGCCAAACGGCTGGGAATGGAGGTGCCTGAGACCGGGAGCAGTGATGAGAGCCGGAAGAAATACCGTCGGGCGCAGGAGGCCAACAAGGAAGCGGCCCGGTTTTATCATGATTATCTGAAAGGATCCGGGGGCGAGGAGGTACGCAGCTATATCGCCCAGCGGCAGATCAGCCCGAAGTTTGCCACCCGGTTTGGTTTGGGAGCGGCCCCCGGAGAGTGGGACGCCCTTACCAAAGCCCTTACCGCCAAAGGCTTTAGCAAGATGGAGCTGTTGGATGCAGGCTTGGCGGTGGGAGGGAAAAACGGCGGAGTTTATGATAAGTTCCGCTCCCGGCTCATGCTTCCCGTGATTGATGTGCGGGGGGAAGTGGTGGGCTTCACCAGTCGGATTCTGCCGGGGCTGGAGGGGGCCAAGTACCTCAACAGCCCAGACACGGTGTGCTTTAAGAAAAGTCAGCTGATCTACGCACTGAATTTTGCCAAATCCACAAAACGGCCCAACTTGATATTAGTGGAGGGAAATATTGATGTGATCACCCTTCACCAAGCGGGCTTTGACAATGTGGTGGCCACCATGGGAACCGCCCTTACCGCCGATCATGCGCGGATATTGTCCCGGTATACCAAGGAACTGGTGCTGTGCTATGACAATGACGAGGCAGGGAAGAAATCTACAGAGCGGGTGCTGGGCATATTGAAAAATGCGGATCTCAATGTGCGGGTGCTGCAACTTCCCAATGCGGTGGATGCTGCCGGTAAGCCCTTAAAGCAGGATCCTGATGATTTTGTAAAGAAGTTTGGCCCTGCCGCCTTTGAAAAGTGCCTCAGCGGAAGCGCGGGGCAGAACGATTACCGGATCGATGCGTTGCTGCAGGGGGCGGATCTGACCACGGACGAGGGGCGGATGGAATTTTTGCGCTCGGCGGTGGAGATGGTGGGGAAGCTTGCCAGCCCCATTGAGCGAGAGATATACGGAAACAAAGCCGCCTCTGCCGCGGGTATTTCGGGCACGGCCTTTGCCCAGGAGGTAGAGCGCTGGCGCAAGGGTCAGGCGCGGCAGGCCCGGAAGAAGGAGGAGCGGCAGAGTCTGATTCCCGCCTCCTCCCGCCAACCCAAGGCCAGAGAGCTGCGGTATGAAAATATTCGCTCCGGTCTTGCGGAGGAGGGAGTATTGCGGCTGGTGCTGCTGGATGGAGCTCTCTTTTCCAAAGCGGCGGTGGAGCCGGAGCAGTTTTCTTCCCCAGTGCTGGGAAGGGCGTTTCGGCTTTTAAAGAACCGGTATGAGCGGGGACTGAGCGTTCAACTGCCTGCACTGGCGGGGGAATTCAGCTCTAATGAGATGAGCCATCTGGTGGAGGTAACAGCCCAGCCGGAATCCTTGGCCTATGCCAGTCAAGCGATGGAAGACTACATAAATACGATTCGAGCAGAGGCCCAGCAACGCGGGGCAGCGAAAAGCGACGACGCGCTGCTGGCACTCCGGGCCCGGCAAAGAGAAAAAACAATGGAGGACGGACAATGAGCGAGAAGAAGAACAGCAAAGCAGTGGACAAGCATACAAAGGGGAAAGAGCCGTCCCTGATGGCCCTCTCTGCCGAGCAGGTGGAGGCTGGCAAGACCGAACTGCTCCATCTTCTGGAGGGGGTACCCGGCGCGGAAAAGGTGGCCGAGCTGCTGGACAAGGGCAAGAAGAAGGGCCGGCTGTCTGCCTCTGAGATGATGGAGGTTCTGGATGAACTGAACCTGGAAAGCGACCAGATGGACAAGATCTATGACATCATGGAGAACCTGGGCATTGACACCGCGGGAGACGAGGAGGATCTGCCTGATCTGGACGATTTGTCGGATGTGGATCTGGTGCCGCCGCCGGAGGAGCTGGACGAGGTAGAGGAAGTCCCCGAGGAAGAGGTGGTGGATCCCAATACGCTGGCCGACACCTTCGGAGTGGACGATCCGGTGCGGATGTACCTGAAGGAGATCGGTAAGGTAGATCTGCTTACCAGCGAGGAGGAGGTGGCCCTGGCCCAGCAGATGGGCCTGGGCATGGAGGCTGCCGCCACCCTGGAGGAAGCGGGGGAGGATCTGGATGAAGAGACGCGCGCCGCTCTGGAAAAAACCGTAAGGGAAGGTGAGCGGGCCAAGCAGCGGCTGGCCGAGGCCAACCTGCGGCTGGTGGTCTCTATCGCCAAGCGGTATGTGGGCCGGGGTATGCTGTTCCTGGATCTTATCCAGGAGGGCAACCTGGGGCTGATCAAGGCGGTGGAGAAGTTCGACTATGTAAAGGGCTTCAAATTCTCCACCTATGCCACCTGGTGGATTCGTCAGGCCATTACACGGGCCATTGCGGATCAGGCCCGAACCATCCGGATCCCGGTTCATATGGTGGAGACCATCAACAAGGTCATCCGGGTGTCCCGGCAGCTGCTGCAGGAGCTGGGACATGACCCCTCTCCGGAGGAGATTGCCGAGGAGATGAGCGGGGGCAGTACAGCATGGGCCAAGCTCAGCGATAAGGAGAAGCTGGATAAGACCGGCAAGATCCGGGAGATTTTGAAGATCGCTCAGGAGCCGGTGAGCCTGGAAACTCCCATCGGTGAGGAGGAGGACTCTCATCTGGGGGACTTTATCCCCGATGAGGACGCCTCTGAACCCGCCGAGGCTGCCAGCTACACGCTGCTAAAGGAGCAGCTCATCGACGTGTTGGATACCCTGACGCCTCGGGAGGAGAAAGTGCTGAAGCTCCGTTTCGGCCTGGAGGATGGTCGAACCCGAACCCTGGAAGAGGTGGGTAAGGAGTTTAACGTAACCCGGGAGCGCATCCGTCAGATCGAGGCCAAGGCCCTGCGGAAGCTGCGCCACCCCAGCCGGAGCAAGAAACTCAAGGACTTTTTGAATTGAGATGATATCGGGCAGGAAGAGCTGCTCTTTCTGCCCGATTCTTTGCGAAAATGTAGAAAAGCGGCGGCGATTTTTGCTTTGGGTTGTGGGTATCTCTGAAAATGTGGTTTTGGGTCATTTTCAGATTGCATTTGGGGAAAAAGTTCGATATAGTAAAAGCATATTTTTTGATTGGGAGGCGAGGGCATGACCGGGAATTCCCTTTGGCGATGCAACTGTTTTGCCCTTGCTTTGCCCTCCCATGCCCGGGGGGGCCAGTGCGCCGATATGGGCCCCAAAGCAGACTGAAAGGACATGGCACGCGAGTGCCATGTCCCTTTTTGTTTTCAAAGGAGGAGACGCATGAAAAAGGTTGCTATTGTCATGGGGAGTGACAGCGATTGGAAGGTGGTCAGGGCGGCCACAGAACAGTTGCGGGAGTGGGATATCCCCTTTGAGGCCCATATCCTCAGCGCCCACCGGACGCCGGAGAAGGCAGCCGGCTTTGCCCGGGACGCCCGGGGAAATGGGTTCGGAGTGATCATTGCTGCCGCCGGTATGGCGGCTCACCTGGCGGGGGTGCTGGCAGGAAACACCACTTTGCCGGTGATCGGGATCCCGATGAAGGGGGGCGTCATGGACGGAATGGATGCGCTTCTGGCCACGGTGCAGATGCCTTCGGGGGTGCCAGTGGCAACGGTAGCCCTGAACGGGGCAAAGAATGCGGCGATACTGGCAGCCCAGATCCTTTCCCTCTCGGACGACGGCTTGGCGGACAAGCTGACAGCGGCCAAAGAGGAGATGGAACGGCAGATTGCGGAAAAGGATGCCAAGCTCCAAGCGGAGTTAGCAGAATAAAAGAAGGAAAAGAAAACAAAATCAAACATTTGGAGGTATCTTATCATGGAAATGAAGCTTGTTTACACCGGAAAGACCAAGAACGTGTTTGCTCTGGAAAACGGCAACTACCTGCTGAAGTTCAAGGATGACTGCACCGGCAAGGACGGCGTCTTTGATCCCGGCGAGAACTCGGTGGGCCTTACGATCGACGGCGTGGGCGATGTGAACCTGCGTATGTCCATCCACTTCTTTGAGAAGATCAACGCTGCCGGCATCAAGACCCACTTTGTCAGCGCCGACCTGAAGGATACCACCATGGAAGTATTGCCCGCCAAGGTGTTTGGCCACGGCCTGGAGGTTATCTGCCGCCACAAGGCGGTGGGTTCCTTCTTCCGCCGCTACGGCGAGTATATCGCCGAGGGCGCCGACCTGCCCGCCTATGTGGAGACCACCTTTAAGAACGACGCCCTGGGCGATCCCCTGGTCACCAAGGACGCTCTGGTGGCCTTGGGCATTATGACCGAGGAGCAGTATGACGACATCAAGGACATGACCCAGAAGATCACCAAAATCGTGGCCGACGACCTGAAGGAGAAGGGTCTGGTGCTCTACGACATCAAGTTTGAGTACGGCTATGACACCCAGGGCAAGGTAATGCTCATCGACGAGATCGCCTCCGGCAACATGCGGGTCTATAAGGATGGAAAGTACATTGATCCCATGACCCTGTCCGAGCTGTTTTTCGCCTAAGATTGCAGTTCATGGACGTAGGAATTATCGGCGGAGCAGACGGCCCTACCGCCATTTTTATCGGCGGTGACCCGGTGGGACTGATCCTCGCACTGTTTTTAGCCGCCGGAATTGTTTGTGGGATTATTTTGCTATTCCTTCGCAAACGAAAAAAATAAGGAGGCTCTTTATGGGAGGATTTTTCGGGGCCATCGCCAACCGGGATGTGGCCTTGGATGTGTTTTTTGGGGTGGATTACCACTCCCACCTGGGTACCCGGCGGGGAGGCATGGTGCTCTACCACAGGGAAGAGGGGTTCCAGCGGCAGATCCACAACATTGAGAACACTCCTTTCCGCACCAAGTTTGAAAAGGATCTGGCCAAGTTCAGCGGCTGCTCGGGCATTGGCTGTATCAGCGATACCGACCCCCAACCCCTGCTGGTTCGCTCCCATCTGGGGTTGTATGCCATTGCCACGGTAGGCATTATCAATAATGCGGACGCTCTTGTGGAGCAGTATTTTTCCGATCACGGGCACCAGTTTATGGCCATGAGCTCGGGAAAGGTGAACGCCACTGAGCTGGTTGCGGCGCTGATCAACAAAAAAGATGATTTGGTTTCCGGCATTCGGTATGCCCAGGAGCAGGTAAAGGGTTCGGCTACCATACTGATCCTGACGCCCGAGGGGATCATTGCGGCCAGGGACAAGCTGGGCCGGCTCCCCATCCTGGTGGGGCAGAGTAAGGATGGCTGCTGTGTCTCTTTCGAGTCCTTCGCCTATCAAAAGCTGGGCTACCATGATGCCTACGAACTGGGCCCCGGGGAGATCGTGAAGATCACTGCCGACGGCTGGGAGACATTGGCCCCGGCGGGGAAGGAAATGAAGATCTGTGCGTTCCTCTGGACGTACTACGGCTACCCCAACTCCACCTATGAGGGGGTCAATGTGGAGGTTATGCGGTACCAAAACGGTGAACTGATGGCCAGAGATGAGGCGGAGCGGGGAGGCGTCCCGGAGGTGGACTATGTGGCGGGTGTGCCCGATTCGGGTGTGCCCCACGCCATCGGCTATGCCAACCGGAGCAAAAAGACCTTTGCACGGCCCTTTGTGAAGTATACCCCCACCTGGCCGCGGTCCTTTATGCCTGCCAATCAGGATGTGCGCAATCAGGTGGCCAAGATGAAGCAGATCCCGGTCTCGGATTTGATTGAGGGTAAGAAGCTCCTTTTTGTGGACGACTCCATTGTCCGGGGCACTCAACTGCGGGAGACGGTGGAATTCCTCTATGAATCGGGGGCCAAGGAGGTTCACATGCGTTCGGCTTGTCCTCCTATTATGTACGGCTGCAAATTTTTGAATTTTTCCCGGAGCAATTCCGACATGGAGCTTATTGCCCGAAAGACGGTGCAGGAGTTGGAGGGAGACGAGGGGCAAAAGCATCTGGATGAGTATGCCGACGCCTCCACCCAGCGGGGTCAGTGCCTGTTGAAGAGTATCTGCAAGTCCCTGGGCTTTGACTCCCTGGGATATCAGTCTCTGGACAGCCTTTTGGAGGCTATCGGCATTGACCGGGATAGAGTCTGCACCTATTGCTGGACTGGAAAGGAGTAAGGGAACCATGGAAAAGAGCTTTTCCCGGAGTTACGCCGCCGCCGGAGTGGATATCACCGCCGGTTACAAGTCGGTGGAACTGATGAAGGGGCATGTGAAGCGAACCATGATCCCCGGAGTGCTGGGGGGCATCGGCGGTTTCGGCGGCCTCTTTGAGCTGGATCTCAGCGGCATGACCCACCCGGTGCTGGTGTCCGGTACCGACGGCGTGGGCACAAAGATCCGCGTTGCCCAGCTGCTGGACAAACATGACACGGTGGGCATCGACTGTGTGGCCATGTGCGTCAACGATATCCTGGCCTGTGGCGCCAAGCCCCTGATTTTCCTGGATTATATTGCCTGCGGGAAGAATGTGCCTGAGAAGATTGCGGCCATCGTCGCCGGTGTGGCCGAGGGCTGCGTCCAGGCGGGCTGTGCCTTGGTGGGAGGCGAGACCGCCGAGCACCCCGGCATGATGCCCGAGCAGGATTATGATCTGGCGGGTTTTACCGTGGGCGCGGTGGACAAAGACGCCATTTTGGACATCAACGAGATGGAGGCGGGAGACGTGATCCTGGCTCTGCCTTCCACCGGCGTCCACTCCAATGGCTTCTCTCTGGTGCGGAAGGTGTTCGATCTGGAGGGAAAGGATCTTCACCGCTATGTCCCTGAGCTGGGGGCGGAGCTGGGGGAGAGCCTGCTGACCCCCACCAAAATATATGTGAAGCCCGTTTTGAAGCTGATGGAGCAGGTGAAGGTTCACGGGGTGAGCCACATCACCGGCGGCGGTTTCTACGAGAATATCCCCCGCTGTCTGCCTGATGGTCTGAGGGCCAAGATCCAAAAGAGCAGCCTGCACATTCTGCCCATTTTCGACCTTATCGCCAAGGAGGGAGACGTTCCTGAGCGGGATATGTTCAACACCTACAACATGGGTGTGGGCATGGCTCTGATTGTGCCGGCGGCAGAGGCGGACAAGGCTGTCGCCGCGCTGAAGGCCGAGGGCCAGGAGGCCTATGTGATGGGCGAAATTCTGCGAGGCGAAAAGGGCGTGGAGCTATGCTGAACATTGCCGTGTTGGTCTCCGGCGGCGGAACCAACCTCCAGGCCCTTCTGGATGCCCAGGCCCGGGGGGAGATCCCGGAGGGGAAGATCTCTGTGGTGGTGGCGTCCAAGCCTGGTGTCTTCGCTCTGGAGCGGGCGGAGAAGGCAGGGGTGGAGGCTCTGGTGGTAGCCCGGAAGGATTACCCCGACACCGGCGCCTTTTGTGATGCCTTGCGGGAGGCATTACAAGCCAGAGGGATCGGCCTTGTGGTGCTGGCGGGATTTTTGTCCATCTTGAACGGAGATTTTATCCGTGCCTATGAAAACAAAATCATCAACATTCACCCCAGCCTGATCCCCTCCTTCTGCGGCAAGGGATTTTATGGCCTGAAGGTTCACGAGGAGGCGCTGGAGCGGGGGGTGAAGGTGACGGGCGCCACAGTTCACTTTGTCAACGAGGGGGCCGATGAAGGGCCCATCATCCTCCAGAAAGCGGTGGCGATCCAGGAGGGCGATACCCCGGAACTCCTGCAAAAGCGGGTCATGGAGGAGGCGGAATGGAAACTGCTGCCCCAGGCCGTGGCCCTCTTCTGTGCCGGGAAATTAAAGGTGGAGGGGCGGAGGGTTCATATTGTCTGAAGCCTTGACAGCGCAAGCCTTTCCATGGTATTCTAACAACAGAAAACGGACTGCATGACTGACGGAAGTGGATGAACCACATGGAGTGCAGCACCGGAACCTGCCGACCGTCTGGGCGCACTCATCCTTGTGGTGGTGCGCCCTTTTTGCTTGAAAAAGGACTGTTTGAATTATAAAATGTAAGGAGAGAGTGAACGATGGAGCTTTGTGAACTGCTGAAGAGCAATGCCTATCCCGGCCGCGGCATCGCCCTGGGCCGAAGCGCTGACAATAAGCGGGTGGTGATGGTTTATTTCATCATGGGCCGGAGTGAAAATAGCCGGAACCGGATCTTTGAGGAGACTGCCGACGGGATCCGTACCAAGGCTTTTGACGAATCCAAGATGATCGATCCCTCCCTCATCATTTACCACCCGGTGCGGGTGCTGGAGAGCGGATTTACCGTCGTCACCAACGGGGATCAGACCGACACCATCCGGGATCATATGGCCCAGGGCCACTGCTATCGGCACGCCTTGAATACCCGAGCCTTTGAGCCCGACGGCCCCAACTGGACCCCTCGCATTTCCGGGGTGGTGAAGCCCGACGGAGCCTATAACCTGTCTATCCTTAAAAGTCTGGATGGGGATCCGGCGTGCTGCTGCCGGTATTTCTTTGAGTACGACAAGCCTGTGGCCGGAAGGGGACACTTCATCAGCACCTATCAGGGGGACGGGGATCCGCTGCCCTCTTTCGCCGGAGAGCCCCGGCTGGTGCCCTTCGGCAACGAGACGGCCCGGGAGCTGGCGGACAAGCTCTGGACCGCTTTGAACGGGGATAACAAGGTGTCCCTCTTTGTGAGGCTTCTGGATATTGCCACCGGGGAGAGCGATACCGTTATTGTCAATAAGCACCAGTAAGGTGCAGAGAGTGGGGCGCTTTGTTCCCACAGCGGAATAAAACCGGGATATCACATGAAAAGGAGAGCGGAACCATGACCGAACTGGAACTGAAATATGGCTGCAACCCCAACCAAAAACCCGCCCGCATTTTTATGAAGAGTGGGCAGCTGCCTGTCACCGTACTCAACGGCAAACCGGGCTATATCAACTTTCTGGACGCTTTCAACTCCTGGCAGCTGGTAAAGGAACTGAAGGAGGCCACCGGCCTGCCTGCCGCCGCTTCCTTTAAACACGTGTCTCCGGCGGGAGCCGCTCTGGGCCTGCCTTTGGACGACGCCTTAAAGCAGATGTATTTTGTGGGGGATGTGGAGCTGACCGCCTTGGCCTGCGCCTATGCCCGGGCCCGGGGCGCCGACCGGATGAGTTCGTTTGGAGACTGGGCCGCCCTGTCCGACGTATGCGACGAAGCTACCGCCAAGCTGCTCCAGCACGAGGTGTCTGACGGCGTCATTGCCCCGGGGTATACCGAGGCGGCCCTGGCCATCCTGAAGACCAAGAAAAAGGGCAATTACAACATTGTTCAGATCGACCCTGCCTACGTGCCCGCCCCGGTGGAGCAGAAGGATGTGTTTGGCATCACCTTCGAGCAGGGGAGAAACAACTTTAAGATTGATGAGAGCCTGCTGGAGAATGTGGTTACAAAGAATAAGAATTTGACCCCCGAGCAGAAGCGGGATCTGATCCTGTGCCTTATCACCCTGAAGTATACCCAGTCCAATTCGGTGTGCTACGCCCAGGGGGGACAGGTTATCGGTGTGGGAGCGGGCCAGCAGAGCCGCATCCACTGCACCCGCCTGGCGGGCAACAAGGCCGATCTGTGGCAGCTGCGCCACCACCCCAAGGTGCTGGGGCTGCCCTTCAAGGAGGGCATTGGCCGGGCAGATCGGGACAATACCATCGACCTCTATATGTCCGCTGAGGAGAGCGGAGACGTGCTGGATGAGGGCAAGTGGCAGCGGTTTTTCACCGCCCGTCCCGAGCCCTTGACTGCCCGGGAGAAGCGGGAGTATCTGGACGGTGTTTCCGGGGTATGCTTGGGCTCTGACGCCTTCTTCCCCTTCGGGGACAACGTGGAGCGGGCCTGCCGCAGCGGTGTTGCCGCCATCGTTCAGCCCGGCGGCTCCATCCGGGATGACCAGGTCATTGAAACCTGCGATGCCCACGGGGTGGCCATGGCCTTCTGCGGGATGAGACTGTTTCACCATTAAGGGATAGAAGAATAGGAGAGTTCTTATGAAGGTTTTGGTCGTGGGCGGCGGCGGGCGGGAGCACGCCATCATCCGCAAGTTGAAGGAGAACCCTGAGATCACCGAATTGTTTGCCGCCCCCGGAAACGGGGGAATTGGGTATGATGCAGTCCGGGTGCCCATCGGGGCCACCGAGGTAGAGAAGATCGCTGACTGGGCGACAGAGAACAAGATGGACTATGTGGTGGTGGCTCCTGACGATCCCTTGGCCATGGGGCTGGTGGATCTGCTGGCCCAAAAGGGGATACCGGCCTTCGGGCCCACTGCTGCCGCGGCTCAGATCGAGGCCAGCAAAGCCTTTGCTAAGGATCTGATGAAGAAGCACCATATCCCCACTGCCGACTATGAGGCCTTTACCGATGTGGAAAAGGCCAAAGCCTACCTGAAGGCCAACAGCAAGTGGCCCATAGTCATTAAGGCCGATGGCCTGGCCCTGGGCAAGGGCGTGTTGATCTGCGAGGATCTGGCCCAGGCCCTCTCCGCTGCGGAGGAGATGATGGTGGGGGGCAAGTTTGGCGCTTCGGGAAATACGGTGGTCATCGAGGAATTTTTGACCGGGCCCGAAGTCTCCGTCCTATCCTTCACCGACGGGGAGACGGTGGTGCCTATGGTGTCCTCTATGGATCACAAGCGGGCCCTGGATGGGGACAAGGGACTGAATACGGGGGGCATGGGCACGATCGCCCCCAATCCCTATTACACCCCGGAGGTTGCCCAGAGATGTATGGAGGAGATCTTCCTGCCCACCATTGCTGCCATGAACGCCGAGGGACGAACCTTCAAGGGCTGCCTTTACTTTGGCTTGATGCTTACACCGGAGGGGCCCAAGGTCATTGAGTATAACTGCCGCTTCGGAGACCCGGAGACCCAGGTGGTGCTGCCGCTGCTGGAAAGCGATCTGTTCACCGTCATGAGGGCGGTGACCGAGGGACGGCTGAAGGAGATAGAGGTGACTTTCTCCGCCGAGGCTGCGGCCTGTGTGGTGCTGGCCTCCGGGGGCTATCCCGGGCACTACGAGAAGGGGAAGGCTATCTCCGGACTGACGGAGGGCCAGCTTCCCGGCGGGGAGGCGGTCATTTATCACGCGGGCACGGAGCAGAAGGCGGGAGCCCTGATCACCTCCGGTGGCCGGGTGATGGGAGTTACGGCCAAAGGAGAGAGCCTGAAGGCGGCTTTGGATAAGGCCTATGCCGCCGCGGAGAAAATCTCCTTTGAGGGTCTGCACAAAAGAAGGGATATCGGGGCCAGGGCGCTGGCCGCCGGGAAGTGAGGAGAGAGGACATGGTCTATCGGATCTATGCGGAGAAAAAGACTCCCTACGCGGTGGAGGCCAAGGCCCTGCTGGAGGAACTGAAAAGCCTGCTGGGCCTTCCCGGCCTTACCGGGCTGCGGGTGCTGAACCGGTACGATGTGGAGGGACTGGACGAGGCCCTCTTCCGTCAGAGTGTGCCCGTGGTGTTCAGCGAGCCGGCAGTGGACGAGGTCTACGAGGATATCCCGGCGGGGGAGCACACCGTTTTCGCGGTGGAGGCCCTGCCGGGTCAGTTCGACCAGCGGGCGGACTCTGCCGCCCAGTGTGTCCAATTTATCAGCGCCGGGGAGCGGCCCGTGGTGCGCTCGGCTAAGGTGTATCTGCTTTCAGGCAGCGTTACCGGGGAAGAACTGGAGAAGATCAAGCATTACGTCATCAACCCCGTAGAGTCCCGGGAGGCGGCGCTGGACAAGCCCGAGACCCTGACGTTGCATTACGCTACCCCTAGCCAGGTGGCTTCGGTGGAGGGCTTCACCGCCCTGGACGAGAAGGGGCTGACCGATCTGCTGAATCAGATGGGGCTGGCTATGGATCTGGACGATCTGAAATTCCTTCAGACCTATTTCCGGGACGATGAGAAACGGGATCCCACCATCACGGAGATCCGGGTGGTGGATACCTACTGGTCTGATCACTGCCGGCATACCACCTTCTCCACCCATCTGGATCAGGTGGACATTGAGGATCCGGTGGTGAAGGCCGCCTATGAACGGTATCTGGCCGCCCGGGTGGAGGTTTACGGGGAGGAAAAGGCCGCCAAGCGGCCCCAAACCCTGATGGATATGGCTACCATCGGCACCAAGGTGTTGAAAAAGCGGGGACTGCTTCCCGAACTGGACGAGAGCGAGGAGATCAACGCCTGCTCCATCCATGTCCCTGCCCAGGTGGATGGCAGGGTGGAGGATTGGCTGCTCATGTTCAAAAACGAAACCCACAACCACCCTACCGAGATCGAGCCCTTCGGCGGTGCGGCAACCTGTATCGGCGGCTGCATCAGGGATCCTCTGTCCGGCCGGGTGTTTGTCCACCAGGCCATGCGCTTTACCGGTGCGGGAGATCCCCGCACCCCCTTTGAAAAGACTTTGGAGGGCAAGCTGCCCCAGCGGAAGCTGTGCCAGACGGCGGCGGCGGGCTACTCCTCCTACGGCAACCAGAT
>JAAWEH010000027.1 GCA_022794215.1 Oscillospiraceae bacterium | reverse complement strand
CTGGGCAACGGCGTGGATCCCCTGGTGGTGGCCGAGCAGTACGGCGCCGACGCTCTCCGGTTCAACCTGGTCACCGGCAACAGCCCCGGCAACGATATGCGCTTCCTCCCCGAGCGGTGCGAGGCCATGCGCAACTTCGCCAACAAGATCTGGAATGCCTCCCGGTTTGTCCAGATGAACCTGACCATCGGCAAGGTGGCCCTTCCCAAGGAGCTGACCCAGGAGGACAAGTGGATTCTCTCCAAGCTCAACGCCCTCATCCCCAGCATGACCGAGAACATGGACGCCTATGAGCTGGGCGTGGCCGCCCAGAAGGTCTACGACTTCATTTGGGACGACTACTGCGACTGGTATATCGAGTTTACCAAGGCCCGGCTCCAGGGGGAGGATCCCGCCGCCAAGGAGCAGGCCCAGCAGGTGCTGTGCTATGTGCTCACCGAGACCCTGAAGCTCCTTCACCCCTTCATGCCCTTCCTCACCGAGGAGATCTGGCAGTCCCTGCCCCACGAGGGGGATTTCCTCATGCTTCAAAAGTGGCCCGAGGAGAAGGCGGAGCTGAACTTCCCTGCGGAGGAGAAGGCGGTGGATCTGCTCATCGAGGTGACCCGGGCGGTTCGGGGCAAGCGGGCGGAGCTCAATGTTCCCCCCTCCAAGAAGGCCCACCTCACCATCTCCACCACGGAGACCGAGGTCTTTACCCAGGGTGTTCCCCTCCTCAAGCGTCTGGCCTACGCCAGCGATGTGACCGTGGTGAGCGTGGCCCAGAGCCCCTCCAGCAGCGAGGCCACCGCCCAGGGCCTGGTGGAGGTCATCACTCCCGCCGCCCGTGTCTTTGTCCCCCTGGCCGAGCTGGTGGATCTGGAGAAGGAGAAGGCCCGCATCCAAAAGGAACTGGGCCAGAAGAAGGGCCAGTTGGCCGGCCTGGAGGCCAAGCTCTCCAACCCCGGTTTTCTCTCCAAGGCCCCCGAGCAGGTGGTGGCCGCCGAGAAGGAGCGCCGCGAGACCCTCAAGGCCCTCATCGCCAAACTGGAGGAGTCCGCTGCGGCCATGGGCTGAGGATGTAACCCTTTTGAGAGCTTTTGTCATAAATTTGTTCTTGCGTGTTTGCCTCTGGGCGGATACAATAGGGACGAGAGAGGGATTGTCCGCCGCCCGAAGGAGGGGCATTTCCATGAAACGAAATCTGCTTCTGTTTGCCGTGACCCTGGCCCTGGTTTTGTCCGGCTGCGGTCAGGCAGGGGGGGAGACCCCATCTGCCCAGCCCACAGTCAGACCCAGCGCCCCGGTCACTCCGGTGCCCACCTCTGTGGTGGCCGCCGTTTCACCCTCCCCGGTATCGATTCAGGAGGAGGTAACCAGCGCGCCCATCCCCGTGTCGGAGACCCTGGAGCCCACCCCAGCCTCCACTCCCGCTCCGGTTCCCCCGCCTGCGCCCGCACCCACCCCGACGCCCACGCCCGTCCCCACCCCGGAGATGACGGCAGAGCCCGTCCCGGAGCTGCCCTCCCGCCCCGACGATGAGGCGGTGCTGGCCGCATACCGGGCCGCGGCAGAGGCGTACGGCTGGTTTGATCTGACGACCCTGCCCCTGGATCATGACGCGCCGGCCCAGGGGGAAAACGGGGAGTATCACCCGGTGTCCGACCCTCGCTTTCCCACCATGGAAAGCCTGCGCTCCTATCTGAAAACCCTGTTTTCCGATGAGATCACAGATCAGCTCCTTCCGCTGGAGGGGATCCACTATAGGGACATCGAGGGCGTGCTCTATGCCATGGACGCCGGACGTGGCAGCGACGAGAACACGGGCCCCGTCACCGAGATGGTGGTTTGGCCGGAGGAGAGCAATGACAGCCTGTGCCTGGTTCGGGTCACCGTGGAGCTGCTGTGGGAGGATCCGGACAGGCCGGAGGGAATGCGCCTTTACGAGTTTCCCTACCAAAAGGTGGGCGAAAAATGGGTATTCACCCATTTCGAGTCCATAATGTGACAAAAAATATGGAATGGACAGGCTATAATCGCTGTATACCAACCGTTGGTATACAGCGATTTTTTTATACACCAAGGAGGAGGGCTTCCCATGCCTGTGAGCTGTTTGGAAACGGGCCAGACCCTGACGGCCAAAGTGACCGGAGAGGTAGACCACCATGCCGCCAAGGAATTGATGGCCGAGCTGGGCCGTAAGATCGACGCCGCTCTGCCCACCCGCCTGGAGCTGGATCTGAGCGGGGTCAGCTTTATGGACAGCTCCGGCATTGCCGTAGTGCTGCGAACCTGGAAGCGGATGCGCCAGCTGGAGGGGGATCTGACGCTTCGGGGCGTCCCAGCCCAGGCGTCCAAGGTGCTGAAAGCCGCGGGGGTGGATAAGCTCATCCCCTTTGCGGAATAAACGAAGGAGGACATACATATGAAGCCGGTCAACGAAGCCAAGCTCACCTTCCTGAGCCGCAGCGCCAACGAGGGCTTTGCCCGCACCGCCGCGGCCTGCTTTGCCGCCCAGCTGGATCCCACCCTGGACGAAGTCAACGACATCAAAACCGCCGTCAGCGAAGCGGTGACCAACTGCATTGTCCATGCCTACCCGGACAAGCTGGGCACAGTGACCATGCGCTTGCGGCTTTTTGAGGACAACACCCTGGAGATCGTGGTAAAGGACTCCGGGGTGGGTATCCCCGATGTGGAAAAAGCCCGCAAGCCCCTCTTCACCACCGGAGGGGATGACCGCTCCGGCATGGGCTTCACCATTATGGAGAGCTTTATGGACGCCCTAAAAGTCCGCTCTCTGTCCGGAAAGGGGACTACCGTCACCATGCGCCGCCGCATCTCCCGGCGGCTCCAGGCTTGAGCGCCGAGACCCTGCCCCTTTTAGAAGCCGCCCGAACCGGGGACAATACCGCCTGTGAACGCCTGCTGGAGGAGAACGCCGGCCTTGTCTGGAGCATCGTGCGCCGTTACTTTGGCCGGGGGGTGGATCCGGAGGATCTGTACCAGCTGGGCTGCCTGGGTTTTGTCAAGGCAGTCCGGGGCTTTGACCCTGCCTTCGGCTGCCAGTTTTCCACCTATGCCGTCCCCAAGATCGCCGGGGAGATCCGCCGCTTCCTCCGGGACGACGGGGCGGTGAAGGTGAGCCGGGGCCTCCGGGAGCGTGGGGGCAGCATCCAAAGGGCCCGGGACGCCCTCCGCACTGCGCTGGGCCGGGAGCCCACCCTCTCCGAGCTGGCGGCAGAGACCGGCCTGGAGCCCGAGGACATCGCCGCCGCCGAGACGGCCAACGCCCCCGTCTCCTCCCTTCAGATGGATTTGGGGGAGGGCCTTACCCTGGAGCAGATGGTGGGAGACGAGGGAATGGAGGAGGGGCTTTTGGAACGTCTGGCTCTCCGTCAGGCGGTGGCGGCCCTCTCAGACCGGGAGCGGCAGGTGGTGGAGCTGCGCTATTTCCGGGGCCTGACCCAGGACAAGACGGCAAAGATATTGCAGGTGAGCCAGGTGCAAATCTCCCGCATCGAACGCAAGGCCATGGATCACCTGCGGAAGCTGCTGTTGGAATAAAGGGGAAAAAAGGGAACCTTCGGGTTCCCTTTTTCGTCTATAAGAGGTATAATACTCATAGATATGCCGGCCTTGTCAAAACCATCAGATAGGAGAGGAAGTGTATTCCTTTGAAGGATATTCTATATATCGTTGTCCCCTGTTATAACGAAGAGGAGGTACTCCCCGAGACCTCCAAGCGCCTGAAAGAGAAAATGACTACCCTGATTTCCGCCGGAAAGGTCAGCGAGAAAAGCCGCATCCTCTTTGTCAACGACGGCTCCAAGGATCGGACTTGGGAGCTGATCTCCCAGCTTCACCAAAGCGACCCCATCTTCTCCGGCGTGGATTTGACCCGGAACCGGGGCCACCAAAACGCCCTTCTGGCCGGCCTTATGACCGCCAAAGACCGCTGTGACATGGCCATCTCCATGGACGCCGACCTCCAGGACGACGTGGACGCGGTAGACCGGATGGTGGAGGAATACCGGGCGGGCTGCGATATCGTCTACGGCGTCCGCTCCTCCCGGAAGAAGGATACCTTCTTCAAGCGCTTTACCGCCGAGGGCTTCTACCGGGTCATGAACCTGCTGGGGGCGGAGACGGTGTTCAACCACGCCGACTACCGCCTCATGTCCAAACGGGCTTTGGAGGGGTTGGCGGAATTCAAGGAGGTCAACCTCTTCCTCCGGGGCATCGTCCCCATGATCGGCTACCGGACGGGCACTGTGGAGTATGAGCGGGGAGAGCGGTTCGCCGGGGAGAGCAAGTACCCCCTGAAAAAAATGCTCTCCTTTGCCATGGAGGGCATCACCAGCCTTTCCACCAAGCCCCTGAAGATGATCACCGGCCTGGGCTTCTTTATCTTCCTGGTGAGCATCGCCATGCTCATCTACTCCATTGTCCGCTGGGCCATGGGGGAGACCATCATCGGCTGGGCCAGCGTCATCTGCTCGGTCTGGGCCATCGGGGGCCTGATCCTGCTGTCCCTGGGGGTCATCGGGGAATACATCGGCAAGATCTATCTGGAGACCAAGGCCCGCCCCCGGTTCCTCATTCGGGAGGTGCTGGACGATGAGAGATAAGGTGTTGCATAACAGCTTTTTCCGCTTCCTGCTGGTGGGGGTGGGCAATACCCTGCTGTCCGCTGTTATCATGTTTGCCCTGGAGGGCCTGGGCTACTGGCCCTCCACCGCCATCGCTTACGTGGCCGGGGCGGTGATGAGCTTCTTTTTGAACCGGAAGTTCACCTTCCAAAGCGAGGCGGAAATGGGAAAATCGGCCCTTCGCTTTGCTCTCAACGTGGCGGTGTGCTACATCCTGGCCTACGCCATCGCCCAGCCCCTTGGCGGGATGCTTCTGGGAGCTATGGGGGTGGAGGGCCTTTGGCTGGAGCGGCTGACCAAGCTGGGCGGCATGGGTCTCTACACCATCCTCAACTACTTCGGTCAGCGCTTTTTCGCCTTCAAAGCCTGAAAATATTCCTTCCGCCCTCCGAGGAAAGGAGTCCTTCATGAAAAAACGCCTCGCCGCCCTGCTGACAGTTCTGACCCTGCTGCTGCCCCTCACTCCCGCCCAGGCTGCCCGGGAGGAGGCCCGGCTGTCCCTGGCGGCAGACCTGGCCCCCTACCACTTCGAGCTGATGTGGGGGGAGGAGGAAACCGCCACCCGGTGGTCGGTCTACCTGATGGACGAGACCTCCGGGGACACCGGAGTGCTCCTGCCCCATATGGGGGATGCCATCGCCGCCAAGGGCCTCTCGGTGGGGAAGATCACCGCGGAGTATAACGCCGCCGGGGACATAGTGACCCTCTCGGTGCTGGACAAGTATCAGGGGGAGGGGCTCATGGCCTCCATCGACTATCCCGTCTCCTCCCTGGACTGGTGCCTTGCCAACCTGCGCCGCCGGATCCGTGGGCCCAGGGCGGAGGCCTGGGCGACCTCGGAGAACGCTTCCGAGATCCAGTTGTCGGCCAGCTATTATACTTACGTTTCCCCCTATGAGGTCCAAAGCTGCCCTCTGATGCGGCGGGACAGCGGGGAGGAGGGCCAGTCCTGGAAACAGGTGGAGGCCTTCCGGGGCAAGCCGGTGCGGGTGCTGCCCTATAACGGCAAGACCTTCGTGGTGCTGGAAAAGTCCACCATGACCCCCTGGAGCTCCCCCGACGGCCTGGAGTGGACGGCCCACCCGGAGTTGGCCACCGAGGGGGACTACGCCGACTTTGCCTTCCTCTGGACAGGGGAGGGCTACCTTGTCTGTCAGAAGGCGGGGACCGGCCGCTATGGGATGTTTGGTTCCAGCGGCGGGGACTGGGACAGCCTCAATACCCAGGTGCGCCTGCTGGACGAAACCTTCCGGGAAGTCTGGAGCCACGACTTCGGCCGCCTGGTGGAGGCGGTGGGATGGTGCAACAATACATGCTACGCCAAGGTGTCCAACTCCACGGGTACCCGGGACGGTATGCCCGGCGATCCGGGTGTCTTTGACGACAGCCTGGGCTCCACCCTCTACCGCTCGACGGATGGGGGCAAGACCTGGGCGGCCACCGACTACCTGGATGTGATGGCAGGCATGACAGAGCTCAGCGAGAGGGCCCAGTGGGTATTTAGCTCCGGCGGGGCTCGGGGGGAAAAGACAGACCGGGTCAGCCGGGCGGAGGCGGGAGGCTACCGCTTTGTATACGTGGGGGTAGAGGTCTATCTGCTGACGGGAAGCGAGACCGACGGCGTATTGCTGCCCCACATGGGTCAGGCCCTGCGGGAAAGAGATCTCTATTACGGGGATCTGAACCTATCGGCGGAGCTGGTTGCCCCCGATCTGGTGCGGGTGGCCGTCACAGACCGGGAGCACCCGGAGCGGGCGGTATCTCTGGACTATCCCACCTCCTCTTTGGACTGGGTGGCGGAAAATCTGAGCACCCCCAGCATCCGGGAGCCCATCAGCCAGGCCACCAAGCCCGCTGAGATCGATCTTGCCCTGCTGCATCTGGAGGAGGGACGGGAATTGGTTTACCGAAATGCCGCCACGGGTGGCCGCTACCAGTTGGTGCAAAATGTCCCCTGGGGCATCCACGCCAGCCTGCTGCCCTGGAACGGAAAGACCTTCACAGTGGTGGATCAGGATACCCTGAACCTCTATGCCTCTGAGGACGGGCTAAACTGGAAGAAGGTGGACAGCGACTGGGCCAATGAGGGACAGTATGCCTTCCTCTGGACGGGGGACAAGTACCTGGCTATCCGCTGCCGGGAGGAGTTGGTAGGGAGAAACAGTAGATATGCCCCCCACTGGAACCAGCTGCACGAAAAGAGCTTCTATTTTCTGGATGAAGGGTTTCAGGTCATAGAGCAAGGGGATATAGAACAGTTCCTGGGGGAGGATTACAACTGGGCAACCGGGATCGGCTTCCAAAACGGAGTATACTACCTGCGTCTCTGGGACTATGGGGACGTGATCCTCCGCTCCACTGACGGAGAAACCTGGCAGCTCACCGACCTTCCCCAGCTGATGGATTCTCTGACCGAGCCCCAGTGAAAAATAGGAAAAGGGAGAAAGGAGAGAGAAGGATGAAAAGAAGGGGCCTTTTTGTGACGCTGTTCCTGTTGCTGGCCTGTCTTTGCTCCACCCCGGCATTCGCCGCCGTGGAGAGCGGGGGAGTGCGCTATCTTTGGTATACCCAGGACGGCCGCCAGACCTGGGAGAACGGCCAGGTGACAGCCTTCTCCGGGGAGCGGTTTTTCCTCTCCGCCGACGGCGGGGCCACCTATGCCGAATTTCCCGAATTTCAGGCTGCCTCCCGTGAGGGCTGGACGGACTACGACGTGCGGGTGACTGCTCTGGATGCCGGCGGTCTCCGGGTGGAGGCCCGGAGCACCTTTGGGGAGGCGGGAGCCCCCTATACCCAGCGTTGGGATTATACCGCCGGAGAGCTCTCCCAGATCCTTTCCCGGGCAGAGTCCAACCCGGTGACGGTGTTGGCCGACAACGGCAGCCTTCGGGTGGGAGTGCACACCATCTATGACTACCGGAACAGCGACGAGACCCAGGCCCCTAACTATAGCGCCTGGCGGCAGCAGAACTGGGAGGAGGAGCTGGTCTGGAGCGCCGACGGGGCAAATTGGAGTCGCTGCCAGTATCCCCAGGACTTTGACTGTCCTTACGGCATGACGGGTTGGTGGGACGGGGCCTTCTACCTGCGAAAGGATAACGATACCCCCGACGGCTACACCTCCCCCGACGGGGTGAGCTGGACATATTTGGCTGAGCTGCCCATCTCTCTCCAGCTTGCCCTCACCGCCGACTGGGGCCCCTATCACTTCGAGGTGGTCTGCCCCGCCGATGGCAACCAGTGGTATCACGAGGTCTACCTGATGGCGGGCAATGAGCGGAATGAAGGGGTGCTCCTGCCCCACATGGGGGAGGGGATCCGCGCCCAGGGCATGGGGGTGGAGTCCCTTACCGCCGTGTCTGGCCCCAACGGCACCGTGACCCTCACCGTCTCGGGCTATCCCGGCAGCTTCAGCCTGGATTACCCCACCGCCTCCCTGGACTGGTGCCTGGAAAACCTCAGTACCCCCTTCCGGTGGGAGACCGAGTTGGCCGCCAGCGCCTTCCATAACGGTGTCACCCTGGCCAAAGTGGCCGAGCACTACCGCAACGCCAACGTCTACGAGCAGGAGGGGGAGCTGCTCCGGGACGACGGCACCGGCTGGAAGAAGGTGGAGAACACCCCCTTCTCCTGCGTGTTTCGTCTGCTGCCCTGGAACGGCAAGACCTTCCTGGTGGAGGACAACGCCACCGGCCGCCACCGGCTCTACGCCTCCGAGGACGGACTCTCCTGGACGGAGGTCACCGCCCTCCGCCCCCAGGACATGGAGGGGCACGTGAAGGACTACGTGAACTACGCCATGGCCTGGACGGAGAGCGGCTACCTGGCCTGCCGGGAGGCGGGCTATTACGGCAACCGGGCAGGGGGCAGGCTCTATGAGGGCAACACCAGCGTATACCTCCTGGATGAGGACTTTTCCCTTGTCGGCGCCCACGACTTTGGCCGCCTGGTGCAGGCGGTGGGCTATCTGGACGGGGTCTATTACGCCCAGGTCTCCGACTCCGAGGGAACGAAATGGCGGGGCGTGTACCACGTGGGCTATGACGAGAACGGGAACGAGATCTACGACACGGAGGAGGGCTATTACAACAAGTACGCCCCCTCCACCCTCTACCGCTCCACCGACGGAGAGACCTGGGAGCCCACCGAGCTTCTCCAGATGGAGGACGTTTTGCAGCAGGGTATCGGGGACGCGGCTATTCTGGGCGTGGCCCGGGAGGGCGCTTCGGGCCCGGAGGGAGCCGCCGACCTGGAGGGTTATCACTTCTATCTGGGCAATGAGAAGGCCCCTGTGGACGCTGAGAGCATGGGCTGGCGCGACACCATCCTGGTCACCGACGAGAACGGCCGGGGCGGCCCCATCCCCGAGGCGTGGAAGGCCATCCGGAACGCCTGGCTCACCCCCGGCTTCCTCACCGTCCGCCGGGACGCTTCGGGAAAGGTGGAGCTGACGGTGGAGGATCTCTTCAGCCCGGAGCTGAAGGCTGTGGTGCGCTGCACCACAGCGGAGCTGGACGAGCTCATCGCCGCCGGGGAGGAGCAGTGGGACTATCTGCGTTTGGGGGACGTTTTCGCCACCCACAGCGACCAGACCTGGCTGGCCCTTCACGGCACATCGGGAAACGATTATGGCCAGCGGGTGAACCAAGAGCTTATCTGGTCCAGGGTAGGGGGCGACGGAGATTATAGCTATAGCAGCAACACCCTGGACTGCACCCTGGGCCGGCTCCACGTGGCCAAGGACGTCCCCTGGAGCGGCTATATCCTGCTCCACCCCTACAACGGCAAGACCTTCCTCATCTACGACCGCAGCAGCGGCGACTTCTACGCCGCAGAGGACGGCCTAAACTGGAAAAAGCTGGAGGCCGATTGGATTGACGACCACCGGGCCTTTTTTGCCGCGCGGCAGGATGGCCGCCTGCGCTACCACCTGGCCTGGACAGGGGATGGGTATATCATGAGCTGCCACCTCTTCGCCCTCAACGCCGACACGTGGGAATACGAGTGGCACCCGGACAATACCAAGGTGTTCTTCCTGGACGAAACCTTCCAGCCGGTGTCCTCCCATGACTTTGGCCGCTTTGTGGGCGCGGTGGGCTTCCGGGAGGGCTTCTATTACGCGGATGTGGCCACCTCCGCGGAGGATACCTACGAAAGAACCCTCCTGCGCTCCGCCGACGGCCAGACCTGGGAGCCGGTGGAGACGTTGGATCCCGAGCTGGTCCTCCAAAGCGTCCAATAACAGCCCCAAGATTTCCCTCAAAACGCCCCAATACATCCTCAAGGCTTCCCCGGGACTCCCTCCCGGGGGAGCCTTTTTCCCCCTTGAAATTTCCGACAATTTGCGTTATTATTATCTTGAGTAATTATGACAACCCCGCCTCTGGGCGGCTCTCCCGAAAGGATGATCCCATGGCTACCACACAAAAGAAACCAAACGCTGCCTCTCCCCGGAAAACGGGCTCCGCCCGTTCCTCCTCGGCAAGCAGCCGTTCCTCCTCCGCCTCCGGACGGAAAAAGGCCCCCGAACCCAAGCCCATCCGCCGGGAGGTAGGCGCCCTTGTCTGCCTTCTGCTGGCGGTGTTTTCTGCCCTGGGTTATTTCCGTGTGGAGGCCATCTTCATTGACTTTTTCTGCGGCTCGGTCAAGGGGCTCATCGGGTACGGCTATTGGCTTCTTCCCCCGGCGCTGTTGACCGCTGCCGTGATCCTGGGCTTCCACCGGGGCCGCCCGGTGCGCCTGCGGGTGTGGTGTGCCCTTTTGCTGCCCGTGGTTTTGGGCTGTTTCCTCCACCTTCTCCTGGCGAAAGGGGAGTACCCCTGGAGCCTGGATCTGGTCACCCAACTGTGGAAGGAAGGCAAAACCCTCACCTCCGGCGGCGTCATCTCCGGCCTTCTTTCCCAGGCCCTCATCGCCGTTTTCAGCAAGATCGGCGCCGGCGTGATCTTTGTGCTGGCTCTGGTGGGCCTGACCATGGGCGTTTCCCGCCTGACCCCGGTGGAAATCATCGACTGGATCAAGGGCTACCCCCATCCCGAGTACGAGGAGGAAGAGGAGCCCGTCCGTGAGCCCCGCCGCCGTCCCGAACCCGCGCCCTCTAAGCCGGCGTCCCCGGAGCTTCCTCCGCGCCGCCGCCGTGCTGTCATCGATATCCCTGTGGACGGCGAGCCTGAACCCCCGGAGGAGGAGCCTAAGGAGAGCTTCTTTGACCGCAAGGCCAAGGTGCCCGCCCCCGACCAGCTTCTCGCCGGCAAGCCTAAGGAGCCTGTGACTCCGCCCGTGCGTGAGCCTGTGGTTCCCCCGGTAGCGCCCCCGGATCCCTTCCCGGTGCCCATGGATCCCACCCCCGCAGAGGAGCCCCTGCCCGAGCCCCCCGAGATCACCCGGGAACCCGCCGTTCCCAAGCTGAAAAAGGGGGACGCAGAGGAGGCCGCCGCCCAGATTTCTCAGGAAGTGGCCGAAAACATGGCCCAAACCGCCCCTGCCTATCAATATCCCCCCGTCTCCCTTCTGAAAGCGGGGAGCGACAGCGACGCCACCGGCGTAGCCAATGAGCTGCGGGCCAATCAGACCCGTCTCACCGATACCATCCACTCCTTTGGCATCGACGCCAACATCATCAACGTGACCCGGGGCCCCTCGGTGACCCGGTACGAGCTGGAGTTGGATCAGGGGGTACGCCTCAATAAGCTGACCAACCTGGCCGACGACATTGCCCTGGCTCTGGGGGCCTCCGGCGTCCGCATCGCCCCCATCCCCGACAAGATCTCCATGGTGGGCATCGAGGTGCCCAATAAACTGGTGACCCCCGTCCAGATCCACGATGTCATCGATTCCGACCAGTTCCAAACCCACGACTCCAAAGTAGCCTTTGCCGTAGGCAAGGACATCGGCGGCAACTGCGTGGTGGGCAACATCGCCAAGCTGCCCCACCTGCTCATCGCCGGCACCACCGGTTCCGGTAAATCGGTGTGTACCAACTCCCTCATCATCTCCCTGTTGTATAAGGCCAGCCCTGAGGAAGTCCGCCTGATCATGGTAGACCCCAAAATGGTGGAGCTGGGCATTTATAACGGCATCCCCCATCTGCTCATTCCCGTGGTCACCGATCCCAAGAAGGCTGCCGGCGCCCTTCAGTGGGCGGTGGTAGAGATGATGAAGCGCTACCGCGCCTTCTCCGAGGTAGGCGTCCGGGATCTTGCCTCCTATAATGTCCACGCCGCCAAGACGGAGAACATGGAAAAAATGCCCCAGATCGTGGTGGTTATCGATGAGCTGGCCGACCTGATGCTGGTGGCGGCCAAGGAGGTGGAGGAATCCATCTGCCGGGTGGCCCAGATGGGCCGCGCCGCCGGCATGCACCTGATCGTAGCCACCCAGCGCCCCTCTGCCGACGTGATCACCGGCCTTATGAAGGCCAACATCCCCTCCCGCATCGCCTTCGCCGTGGCCTCCTCGCTGGAGTCCCGCATCATTCTGGACAACACCGGCGCGGAGAAGCTGGTGGGCCGGGGCGATATGCTCTACCTGCCCCTGGGAGCGGGCAAGCCCACCCGTGTCCAGGGCTGCCTCATCACCGACGAGGAGGTGGCCTCCGTGGTGGAGTTCGTCAAGCGCAGCGGCACCGCCCAGTACGATGAAACGGTGCTTCATGAGATCGAAAAAAGCGTGGCTGAAAAAGAGAAGGGGGCCAAAGGGGTGGGCGGCTCTGCGCCCGAAGCCGTGGACGATGCCTACGACGAGCTGCTGCCCTCCGCCATCGAGGTGGTGGTAGAGACCGGCATGGCCTCCGTCTCCATGCTCCAGCGCCGTCTGAAGCTGGGCTACTCCCGGGCCGCCCGTCTGGTGGATCAGATGGAGGAGAAGGGGGTAGTGGGGCCCTTCGAGGGCTCTAAGCCCCGCCAGGTGCTCATCACCAAGGAGCAGTGGCAGGAGATGCAGTACAAGCAGGGCATGGTAGACCTGGCCCCCGATGCACCCCCTATCTCCGAGCCGGTGCCTGAGGAATTGGACTACCAGGGGGACGCCGTCCCCCAGCCCCGGGACATGCCCCCTTTTGACATGGGGGAGGAGGACTTTTAAAATGGAGCTCCGCTTCGCCCCCGAGGAGGAGGTAGCCCCCCGGCTCCTCCTGGGGGAGTATAACGGCCAATTCGTCCAGAGCGTAGAGGATTTGTCCTGCGTCATGGAGGAAGCTGGCCGCTGTCTGGGTGGGATCAACGCCTTCCGCATCGACGGACTTTTGATGGTAGACCGCCTTTGGGTGGCTGCCGACCAGCGAGGGAAGGCCATCGGCACGAAACTCCTGTCCGCCGTAGAGGAAAAGGCCCGCTCCGGCGGCGCCAAACAAGCCGAACTGAACACCTTTGGTTTCCAGGCTCCCGCCTTCTATGAGAAGATGGGTTACCGCCTTTTTGGAAGCCTTGAAAACGTAGTAGGGAAGTACGGCCATTATTTCTATGTAAAGGATCTGTAAAGAAAAATTGGAAATCCCCCGAAAAAGGGCTTGCATTTTGCTGTCTGCTGTGCTAAAATAATCAAGCTGTCAATGAGACGGTATGCGGCTGTAGCTCAGCTGGATAGAGTGACTGGCTACGAACCAGTAGGTCGGGGGTTCGAGTCCCTCCAGCCGTACCACGAATGGACTTCCTGCGTCAGCGGGAAGTCCATTCGTATTTTTTATGCCCAGCCGCTGACGCCGCTCAGCCATCGCCTGCGGCTCGGCCTTGCGGGGAGGGACTCGGAGCTAACGACGTGCCCCCGGCACGTCGCCATAACGCTCCGACTCCATCCGTACCACAGAAGGATTCCTGCGTCAGCGGGAAGTCCATTCGTATTTTTTATGCCCAGCCGCTGACGCCGCTCAGCCATCGCCTGCGGCTCGGCCTTGCGGGGAGGGACTCGGAGCTAACGACGTGCCCCCGGCACGTCGCCTTAACGCTCCGACTCCATCCGTACCACAGAAGGATTCCTGCGTCAGTGGGAGATCCATTTGTATTTTTTAGGCCCAGCCGCTGACGCCAATCGGCCTTCGCCTGCGGCTCGACCTTGCGGGGAGGGACTCGGAGCTAACGACGTGCCCCCGGCACGTCGCCTTAACGCTCCGACTCCAGCCGTACCACAGAATGATTGGGAGGTTTGATGAATGAAAAAAGATTTGCTCTCTATTTCGGAATGGTGCCAACGGGAGCAAAAACAACCGCTTTTGGCCCTTTATGATATGGACAAAAATTCGGCTCCCCCGTCAGAGGTTCCCTTTTCCTCTTCCAAAGAGCATCACTTCCGGTGCCCGGTCTGCGGGATAGAGTGGGAGCAAAGCCTCAACAAACTCAACCGCCTGAAAAGAGGCAGTTATAATGTGATAAAACAAAGAGCGGAGGATACCTTTTGCCCCTATTGCAGGGGAGAGCGTCCCTCACCCCGCTATAATCTGGCGGCGGCGATGCCGGAGGCGCTTGCCTGGTGGGATGAAGAACGAAATAGTGTTTCGCTGGCCCAAGAGCTTCCTTTTACGCATCGAAAGTTCTATTTGAAATGTCCCGAGTGCGGATACGCTTTGCCCAAACCCGTCCGGCTTGCAGACCGCAAAGGGGGTCTGCGCTGTCCCTGCTGTGGCGGCGGAAAAAACCTGGAGGTAACATCCTTCAACTGTCTGGAGGCATGTTATCCAAAGATCTCGCAGGAACTGGACGCAGGAAGAAATGGAGGGATCACCGGAAAGATGATCCTGCCGAGTTACAATGAGAAGCTGTGGTTTATCTGCCCTTATGGACACCGGTATAAGGCCCGGGTCTCCAACCGCACCTATTTAGGCCGGGGATGTTCTGTCTGCGCAGATCAGCAGAAAACCTCCTTTGTAGAGCAGGCCTTTCGCTTCTACCTGCAAAAGTGTGCCCCTGATCTCCAAAGCCGGCAGGCCGACCCGTATACCGGCAAAAGCGTGGACATACTGCTTTCCTCCTGCCGGACGGCGGTAGAATTCAATAGCTTATATTATCATAAGACAGTCAACAACGGCCGGCGGATCAAAGCGGATATGGCCAAGGCATATGCTCTGGCGCAGTATTATCGGGTGTATATCATTGCGGAGGAAGGGGCGCAGCTGCCGCCTGTGTCCCATCCGCTGATCGAAGTCATTTCCGCTCCCGTGTTTTGCCTGTCGCAGAAAATATGCGGCGAATATGACGGCTTGATTTTTAAGCTGCTCAAAACCCTGTTCCCGAACCGGGAATGGTATCCCAATATTGATATCATGCGAGACCGGATCTCCATTCTGCAGCAATACACCACCGCCACGGTGGAGGGAAATTTTGAGGAGAAATGTCCCCTTCTGGCGGCGGATTGGGAGCCGAGCTTGAACGGCACTCTGACGCCAAGCATGTTCCGGGCCAATAGCCACTATAAGTTTTTTTGGACTTGCCGTAACTGTAAAAGGCCGTACTCCATGAGCATGGCCAACCGGCAGAAAGTCAACCCTGATACCTGTCCATACTGCTGCCGTAAAAGCCGGCATGAAAGCTCCATGCTCGTGGAAGCCTATCCCTTTCTGAAGCGCTTTTGGAGCGCCGAACTCAATTCCGTCCCCCTGTCTCTGGTGCCTGTGGCGTCAGAGAAGACCGGTGTCTTTGAACTGTTGGACGGCAGGGTCGTTCCGGTTCGGATCAGCAATCTTTCCGCATGGCTGCACGCCCATCCCCATCATGACGTGGAGCAATACCTGGTTCAGCAGTGGAGGAGACTCCAAAGATGATGCCCGCTGGATGGGTGTTCCGGTGCCGCTCCGCAGGGAGAGGAAGATTCCAACGGCCTACAGCCTCAATTCTTTTCCCGCAATGGTTGTATCCGGCTTGCACACTACCGTACACCAAAAGAAAGGTGTATGTAATTTGCACGGCCTGAATGCCCTTTTATCTGCACTTTTTTGGGGGAAAAGGGGGCGTTATAAGTCCTTTTGTGAAAGAATGATTTTCCATTTCTGGAAGAGATTCTCATAAAATGTCCCACACCTGTTTCACGTGAAACATTTGTTCTACCTTGTATGTTTTTCCTCTTTGGAACCATACTACGGGAAAGAGGTGATACCATGGGAAGCTCCATTTGGCATGAGGAAGTAGACCTGCCCCGTTTTCCGCCCCTGAAAGGGGACGTGGCTGTCGACGTTCTGATCATCGGCGGCGGCTTGGCCGGACTGCTGTGCGCCTATCAGCTGAAGCAGGCAGGGGTAGACAGCCTGGTGCTGGAGGCCGGGCGGATCTGCGGCGGAACGACAGGGAATACCACGGCCAAGCTCACCGCCCAGCACGGCCTGATCTATTATAAGCTCACCCGGGATCAAGGCCCTTCGGGTGCGGCGGATTACCTGAGCGCCAACCAACTGGCCCTTCAGGAGTACCGGCGGCTGAGCCGGGAGATCGACTGTGGCTTCGAGGAAAAAGAGGCCTGGGTCTATACCCGTGCAGATCCCCGCAAGCTCCGCCGGGAGCAGGCGGCGCTGGAGGCGCTGAACTGCCCTACCCAATGGCAGACCAGCCTGGATCTGCCCTTTCCTATTTTGGGAGCCCTGGGAATGCCAAACCAGGCCCAGTTCCATCCCCTTCAGTTTGTCCGGGGGATTCTCCCCGGCCTGGAGATCCGGGAGAACACCCTGGTGCGGCGGGTGGAGGGCTGTACGGCCTTCACTGACCGGGGCAAGGTGCGGGCCAAGCGGATCCTTTTCTGCACCCATTTTCCCATCATCAACCGCCGGGGCTGCTATTTTATGAAGCTGTACCAGCGCCGCTCCTATGTGCTGGCCCTGGAGGGCGCCCGTCTGCCCCGGGGAATGTATATAGAGGAGACGACAGACGGCCTTTCTTTCCGAAGCGCCGGAGACCTGCTCCTGCTGGGAGGCGGAGGTCACCGCACCGGGGAGAAGGGAGGCGGTTGGGAGGAGCTGCGCCGGGTGGCCCGACACTATGAGCCCCAGAGCAGAGAGGTGGCGCACTGGGCTACCCAGGACTGCATGAGCTTGGACGGCGTACCCTATATCGGCTGCTACTCTCCCGCAACCCCGGACTGGTACGTGGCCACCGGCTTCAACAAGTGGGGCATGACCTCCGCCATGGCAGCGGCCCTGCTGCTCCGGGAGCTGCTGACCCGGGGGCGGGCGGACTGGGGCCGGGTCTTTGATCCGGCCCGAACCATGAAAGCCCTGCCTTTGGCGGCCAATCTGGGGACGTCCGCTGTGGAATTGCTCACGCCCAGCCTCCGCCGCTGCCCCCACATGGGCTGCGTTTTGCAGTGGAACCGGCAGGAGCACAGTTGGGACTGCCCCTGCCACGGCTCCCGCTTTGCCGGCGACGGCAGACTGCTGACCGGCCCCGCTCTCCGAAACTGGAATAGCCCTCCCAAGCCGCCCCAAACATGAAAAGCACCCTCCCGAATGCTTCGGGAGGGTGCTCTATTTTGTTTACAGAGCCTTGAGACGGCGGTAGAGGGAGCGGAGGGAAAGGAGGATGGCCAAGAGCATCAGGGAACCCTCCAGAAGCTGGGCCCAGGTGCGGCCAAAGAGGGAGACGGGCAAGACATACCGCTTTCTCAGGTAGGCGTGATAGCCTCCAAGGGAGGCTATTTCCGCACCGGCCGCGGCCGGTGCGGAGGGGAGGGAAAGATCGCTGCAGGCCAGAATCGCCAGCAGTACGCCCCCCAAGAAAAAGTAGCGTTCATGCATATAGGGAAGAAGGAAGGGAATCCCCGCGCTCATGGCGGCTCCGGCCCAGACAAAGGCGGCGGCGTCCAGACGCTCCCGCTTCCAAAAGAGCAGGGCCAGCACTGCCAGCAGGAACAGGAAGGCCAGCAGGATGGCGGCCTTGGGAACCCAGGGAGCGACCTCCGCTCCGTAGGGCAGAAAAGAGAAGATAGAGGGAGAATTGTAGTTGACGGTCTGCCAGGAGATGCTGTCCCCGGCCTGATCCAGATAGATGCGCAGGATATCCCCGGCAGGTTTGCCCAGCAGCAGGGCGGGGAGCATGGACAGGAGAAAAACGCCGGGGAAGGCGAACAGATGTCGGAACTTTACCCGGCCGCTGAACCACAGGGCACACCACAGGGGGATCAGGAAAATGGCCTGAAGCTTGAAGGCGAAGGCCAGCGCCAACAGCGACAGGGAGGAGAGGGGCTTTTCCTCCAGAGCGCAGGCCAGGGCGTGGAGGCACAAAGCCGCCCATACGCTGTCGCACTGTCCCCAACAGGCGCCGTTGAGCACCACGGTGGGCAGCAAAAGCAGGGCGGTAAAGGCCAACAGCGGGGAAAGAGGATCCCGGGTAAGGGTTTTAGCCAGCCGCAGCCCGCCCCAGGCCAGGAGAATGTCAAAGAGAACGGAGAAAAGCTTGATGCCATAGAGGTCGGGGATGGGCAGGTAGGACAGAAGGGCCAGCATATAGAGATAAGGGACATTGTAATTGCCGACAGGATCCTTCAGAGCGGATATGCCGCCGTTGACGCGGAAATGTTCCACCCACCGGGAGAGAAAATCCTGATAGTCCAAGGTGGCGTGATCCAAGAGCAAAACCCGGAGAAAAAAGGCCAAGCCAATGGGCAGTAACAGGGTCAGCAGACCGTTGAGGCGGACGCCTTCCCGCAGAAGGAGCAGGAAGGCGAGAAGAGCCAGGGCCAAAAGACAGAGCCCCACCGAAAGCCGGGCGGAAAAGGAGCCCAGGGACAGCCCCAAAGTGTGGGAGAAGGCCATGAGCAGCAAACCGCCGCCCAGCAGGGCAGGGATCAGTGGCGAAAGCGAAGGGCGGGAAGAGGACAAGGAAGACACCTCCATAGGCGGTGAAAAGAACCGCATATATGAAAAAAATCTGGATCTCTCCAGATAATTCATCATTTTTGTATTGACTTTCAATGGTGTACATGGTATACTAAAACGCTATTATGCAAAAGGGAAAATTTCACCTTTACTTTATCCTATGGATAGTTTATCACACAGGAGCCCATATGACAAGGGACTTGGGGTTCAAAATAACAACCCTGTCGGGCGTTCGAAAAAGAAAAGGCGGGTTCCTTTTGTGCGATTCCACAAGAAAAAGTCAGATAGAGGGCGGAAAAGGGGCCGGAAACAGGTCGAATTTTCGCCGGAAATAAGAAAAACGAGGTGTGATTTCTACATGGTCAAGGACGTCTACTATGGCAAGACCCTCCGAAAGAGCTTTGCCCGTCACTTGGAGCCCTTGGAGATGCCCAACCTCCTGGAGATCCAGAAGAACTCCTACCAGTGGTTCCTGGAGAAGGGCCTGCGGGAGGTGTTCCGGGATGTGGCCGCCATCACCGACTATGCCGGAAACCTGGAGCTGTCCTTTGTGGATTACACAATGGATGAGCCTCCCAAGTATACGGTGGAGGAGTGCAAGGCCCGGGATGTGACCTACGCTGCGCCCATCAAGGTGCGGGTGCGTCTGCGCAACCGGGAGACCGAGGAGATCAAGGAGCAGGAGATCTTCATGGGAGATTTCCCCCTGATGACTAAGGCGGGTACCTTTGTCATCAATGGCGCCGAGCGTGTCATCGTCTCTCAGATCGTCCGCTCCCCCGGTATGTACTACTCCCGGACGGCGGATAAGGCCGATAACCTGACCTACGCCACCACGGTGATCCCCTACCGGGGCGCCTGGCTGGAGTATGAGACCGACCTGTCCGACGTGTTCTGGGTTCGGATCGACAAGAACCGGAAGATCCCTGTGACCTGCCTGATCCGCGCGGTGGGCCCCCGAACCGACGGGGAGATTTTGGAGATGTTCGGAGAGGATCCCCGGATCGTATCTACCCTGGAGAAGGATACCTGCAAGACCTATGAAGAGGCCATGCTGGAGATCTACCGGAAGCTGCGTCCCGGCGAGCCCCCCACGGTGGATTCTGCCGAGAGCCTTATTAACGCGCTGTTCTTTGATCCCCGGCGCTACGACCTGTCCGCTGTGGGCCGCTATAAGTTCAACAAGAAGATGGCCATTGCCTCCCGGCTTTCCGGCCAGACCCTGGCCCAGCCCATTGTAGACCCCGCCACCGGCGAGATCCTGGCTGACGCGGGGGAGACCATCACCCGGGAGAAGGCCTGGGAGCTTCAGGCCAAGGGCGTGAACGAGGCTGTGCTGGATGTGGAAGGGCGGAACGTCAAGGTTTTTTCCAACCACATGGTGGACATGAAGGACTTTGTTTCCTTCGAGCCCGAGGAGTGCGGCGTGACCGAGGGTGTGCGTTATGGCGTCCTGATGGAGCTGATCGCTCAAGCCGGCGGGGATGAGGAGACGCTGAAGGATCTGATTCGGGATCATCGGGATGAGTTGGCCCCCAAGCACATTATTGTGGATGATATCATGGCCTCCATCAACTACCTCAACTGCCTGGCAAGCGGCGTGGGCACCCCCGACGATATCGACCACCTGGGCAACCGCCGGCTGCGCTGTGTGGGAGAGCTGCTCCAGAACCAGTTCCGCATCGGTTTCAGCCGTATGGAGCGGGTGATCCGGGAGCGGATGACCATTCAGGATCTGGATATCGTTACCCCCCAGACCCTTATCAATATTCGGCCGGTTACCGCCGCCATCAAGGAGTTCTTTGGCTCCAGCCCCCTGAGCCAGTTTATGGATCAGACCAACCCCCTGGCCGAGCTGACCCACAAGCGCCGTGTGTCCGCCCTGGGCCCCGGCGGTCTGAGCCGGGATCGGGCCTCCTTCGACGTGCGGGATATCCACTATTCCCACTATGGCCGTCTGTGCCCCATCGAGACGCCCGAAGGCCCCAACATTGGTTTGATCTCTTACCTGGCCTCCTATGCCAAGGTGAACCGGTACGGCTTTATTGAGACCCCCTACCGGAAGGTGGACAAGACCACGGGCCGGATCACTGGGGAAATTGAGTATATGACCGCCGATGTGGAGGATCAGTATATTATCGCCCAGGCCACCGAGCCCACCGACGAGGATGGCCGGCTGCTCAACGACCGTATCACCTGCCGTCACCGCAATGAGATCATT
Source organism: Oscillospiraceae bacterium (assembly GCA_022794215.1). Taxonomy (GTDB): domain Bacteria; phylum Bacillota; class Clostridia; order Oscillospirales; family Oscillospiraceae; genus Vermiculatibacterium. The sequence goes on along the minus strand of JAAWEH010000027.1, from coordinate 9,178 downwards.
GCGGTGGATCGGGAGCAGGTGGACTACATTGACGTGAGTCCCAAGATGATGGTGTCTATCGCTACCGCCATGATCCCCTTCCTGGAGAACGACGACGCAAACCGCGCCCTGATGGGCGCCAACATGCAGCGGCAGGCCGTGCCTCTGCTGACCACCGAGGCCCCCATCGTGGCCACCGGTCAGGAGTACAAGAACTGCAAGGACTCTGAGATCGTCATTCTGGCGGAGGACGCCGGTGAGGTCACCCGGGTGTCTGCCGACTATATCACCATCCGCTACGATGACGGCCGGGTGGTGGATTATAAGCTGACCAAGTTCATGCGCTCCAACCACACCACCTGTATCAACCAGCGGCCCATCGTCAACGTGGGACAGCGGGTGGAGAAGGGGGAGGTCATTGTGGATGGCCCCTCCACCTCCAACGGTGAGATCGCCCTGGGCAAGAACATCCTGATGGGCTTCATGACCTGGGAGGGCTATAACTACGAGGACGCTATCCTGCTCAACGAGCGGATGGTGAAGGACGATGTGTTTACCTCCATCCACATCGAGGAGTATGAGACCGAGGCCCGGGACACCAAGCTGGGCCCCGAGGAGATCACCCGGGACATTCCCAACGTGGGTGAGGACGCGCTGAAGGATCTGGACGAGCGGGGCATCATCCGGGTGGGCGCCGAGGTTCGGCCCGGCGACATTCTGGTGGGCAAGGTCACCCCCAAGGGCGAGACCGACCTTACCGCTGAGGAGCGGCTGCTGCGGGCCATCTTCGGTGAGAAGGCCCGGGAGGTTCGGGATACCTCTTTGAAGGTGCCTCACGGCGAGAGCGGCATCATTGTCAACGTGGATGTCTTTACCCGGGAGAACAGGGACGAGATGAGCCCCGGCGTCAACATGACGGTGCGGATCTACATTGCCCAGAAGCGGAAGATCTCCGTGGGCGATAAGATGGCCGGCCGCCACGGCAACAAGGGCGTTGTCTCCCGTATTCTGCCCCAGGAGGATATGCCCTTCCTGCCCGACGGCACCCCCCTGGATATTGTGCTGAACCCCCTGGGCGTGCCTTCCCGTATGAACATCGGTCAGGTGCTGGAGGTTCACCTTGGCTACGCGGCCAAGACCCTGGGATGGAAGGTGGCCACCCCCATCTTCAACGGCGCCAACGAGCGGGACATTCAGGAGCTGCTGAAGGAGGCCGGCCTTGCCGAGGACGGCAAGAGCGATATGTACGACGGCCGTACCGGTGAGAAGTTCGACAACCGGGTCACCACCGGCTATGTCTACTTCCTCAAGCTCCACCATCTGGTGGATGATAAGATCCATGCCCGTTCCACCGGCCCCTACTCTCTGGTGACCCAGCAGCCCTTGGGCGGCAAGGCCCAGTTTGGCGGCCAGCGCTTCGGCGAGATGGAAATGTGGGCGCTGGAGGCCTATGGCGCCGCCTACACCCTGCGGGAGATGCTGACCGTCAAGTCCGACGATGTAACGGGACGTGTCAAGACTTACGAGGCCATCGTGAAGGGGCACAACGTGCCCTCGCCCGGCGTGCCTGAGGCCTTCAAGGTGCTGGTGAAGGAGCTGCAGGCTCTGTGTCTGGACGTGCAGGTGCTGGATCGGGACGGCAGCGTCATCGAGCTCAAGGAAGAGGACGAGGACACCTATCCGCCCGACCGGGTGCGGGAGGACAACGAGTTCTACCAGTACCGGGATGAGAATGAGTTCGCCGCCGCCGGCTATACCTTTAAGGAAAACAGCGATGAGGACGATCTGGTGATCGCTGACGAGGATGAGGGCGAAGGCGAGAGCGAAGAATTTTCCGACCTGAACGAAGAGTTCGGGGACGAGGAATAAGAAGGGAGGAGGACAATATGAGTTACGCTGAATTTGACGCGATCCGCATTGGTATGGCCTCCTCGGAGCAGATCCTGGAGTGGTCCCACGGCGAGGTGAAGAAGCCAGAGACCATCAACTACCGCACTTTGAAGCCCGAGCGGGACGGTTTGTTCTGCGAGCGCATCTTTGGCCCCACCAAGGACTGGGAGTGCCACTGCGGAAAGTATAAGAAGATCCGCTATAAGGGCAAGGTCTGTGACCGCTGCGGCGTGGAGGTCACCCGGGCCAAGGTTCGCCGGGAGCGGATGGGCCATATCACCCTGGCCGCCCCTGTGAGCCACATTTGGTATTTTAAGGGCATCCCCTCCCGGATGGGACTGCTGCTGGACATCAGCCCCCGGATCTTGGAGAAGGTGCTGTACTTTGCAGCCTATATCGTCACCGATCCCGGCTATACCCCCCTGGCCAAGAACCAGATCCTGTCCGAGAAGGAATATCAGGATATGCGGGAGCGGTATGAGGACGACTTTGAGGCCGGCATGGGGGCTGAGGCGGTCAAGAAGCTGCTGCAGCAGGTGAATGTGGAGGAGCTCTCCGTCTCCCTGCGCGCTGAACTGAAGGAGGCCAGCGGCCAGAAGAAGGCCCGGATCGTCAAGCGGCTGGAGGTGGTGGACGCCTTCCGGCTCAGCGGCAACAAACCGGAGTGGATGGTCATTGACGTGCTGCCGGTGATTCCCCCCGAGATCCGGCCCATGGTTCAGCTGGACGGCGGCCGGTTTGCCACCAGCGATCTGAACGATCTGTACCGCCGTGTGATCAACCGGAATAACCGGCTCAAGCGGCTGATCCAGCTCAACGCCCCTGATATCATCGTCCGCAACGAGAAGCGGATGCTTCAGGAGGCGGTAGACGCCCTCATCGACAATGGCCGCCGGGGCCGGGCCGTGGTGGGCGCCAACAACCGGGCGCTGAAATCTTTGTCCGACATGCTCAAGGGCAAGCAGGGCCGGTTCCGTCAAAACCTGCTGGGCAAGCGTGTGGACTACTCCGGACGTTCCGTTATCGTGGTGGGCCCCGAGCTGAAGATCTACCAGTGTGGCCTGCCCAAGGAGATGGCCATCGAGCTGTTCCGGCCCTTCGTGATGAAGAAGCTGGTGGAGGACGGCATTGCCAACATTAAGGCGGCCAAGAAGATGGTGGACAAGGGCGATCCCCGGGTGTGGGATGCGCTGGAGTTCGTGATCAAGGATCACCCGGTCATGCTGAACCGGGCGCCCACGCTGCACCGCCTGGGCATCCAGGCCTTCGAGCCGGTGCTGGTAGAGGGCCGGGCCATCAAGCTCCACCCCCTGGTGTGTACCGCCTTTAACGCCGACTTCGACGGCGACCAGATGGCCGTTCACGTGCCCCTGTCCGCCGAGGCCCAGACCGAGGCCCGGCTGCTGATGCTCTCGGCCAACAACCTGTTGCGTCCCCAGGACGGCGGCCCTGTCACCGTGCCCACCCAGGACATGGTGCTGGGTTCTTACTACCTGACCTATGAGAAGTATCCTGAGCACACCGCTGAGGAGACTTATGAGGATGTGGCGGCGGTGAAGGCCGCATTGAAGAAGGGAACCATTACCGAGGACAGCCGTATCTGGGTGAAGAACCCCGGCAGCCTGGACGACATCCCCACTGTTGCGGGAGTTGCGATCCAGGCCAAGAAGGGGGAGCTGCCCCAGGAGATCCTGCACACCTTCTCCAGCGACGATGAGGCACGGCTGGCCTATGACGAGGGCGTGGTGGATCTCCACATGCCCATCATGGTTCGCCGCTACGTTACCGTAGATGGGGAGGAGCAGCACAAGCTGGTTCGCACTACGGTGGGACGGCTTATCTTCAACGAGGGCATCCCCCAGGATCTGGGCTTTGTGGATCGCAATGATCCTGAGGAGATGTTTGAGCCCGAGATCAACTTCATCGTGGGCAAGAAGGGCCTGGGCAAGATCATTGACAAGTGTATCAGCAAGTATGGCTTTACCGTATCCGCCGGGGTGCTGGATACCATCAAGGCCAAGGGATATCACTACTCTACCCAGGGCTCTTTGACGGTTTCCATTTATGATATGACCGTGCCCCCCACCAAGCAGGGCATGATCTCTGAGACCGAGCAGGAAGTGGTGAAGATCGAGCGGCAGTATCGCCGGGGCTTCATCACCAACGACGAGCGCTACCGTCTGGTGGTTCAGGCCTGGGAGAAGACCACCAAGGATGTGGCCGACGCCCTGATGGACAATCTGGACCGCTACAACCCCATCTGGATGATGGCGGATTCCGGCGCCCGTGGTTCTATTGCTCAGATCCGTCAGCTGGCCGGTATGCGTGGCCTGATGGCCGATACCTCCGGCCGAACCATTGAGATCCCCATTAAGGCAAACTTCCGCGAGGGCCTGAGCGTGCTGGAGTACTTCATCTCCGCCAGAGGCGCCCGGAAGGGCCTGGCCGATACCGCTCTGCGTACCGCCGACTCCGGTTACCTGACCCGGCGTCTGGTGGACGTGTCCCAGGAGGTCATTATCCGGGAGCACGACTGCGGCACCCACGACGGCATCATGGTCAGCGAGATCAGCGAGAACGGAAAGGTCATCGAGACCTTCGGCGAGCGGCTCAACGGCCGGTATCCCGTGGAGGATGTGGTGGATCCCAAGACCGGCGAGGTGCTGGTGAGTGCGGACACCATGATGACCGCTGCCACTGCCGATCTGCTGGAGGAGCACGGCATCTATGAGGTGAAGATCCGCTCGGTGCTGACTTGTGAGTCCCGTACCGGCGTTTGTACCAAGTGTTACGGCGTGAACCTGGCCATCGGCGAGCCCGTTGGCCCCGGCGAGGCGGTGGGTATCATCGCCGCCCAGTCTATCGGCGAGCCCGGTACCCAGCTTACCATGCGTACCTTCCACACCGGCGGCGTTGCCGGCGGCGATATCACCCAGGGCCTTCCCCGTGTTGAGGAGCTCTTTGAGTCCCGCCGGCCCAAGAAGATGGCCCAGCTGGCCGAGATCTCCGGCAAGGTCACGGTGGAGGAGGCCAAGAAGGGCGGCAGCCTTTACAACATTACCATTGTGGCCGACGACGGGGAGACTGTCACTTACACCCTGCCCCACTCTGCCGGCGTGAAGGTAAAGAGCGGCGACGAGGTGAAGAAGGGCGACGCCATCAGCGAGGGCGCCCTCTATCCCCAGGATGTGCTTCGGATTCGGGGCATCCACGATGTGTATAACTATCTGATCCAAGAGGTTCAGAAGCCTTACCGCCAGCAGGGCGTTGATATCAACGATAAGCACATTGAGGTTATTGCCCGCCAGATGATGCGGAAGGTGCGGGTGGAGGAGGCCGGCGATTCTGAGCTGCTGTCCGGCTCCACCATTGAGCTGACCGAGTATCTGGACGCCAAGGCTGCTGTTCAGGCCCGGATCGACGCCGGTGAGAAGCGGGAGGACGGTCTTGACCTGATGCTCCCGGTGGCCTCCCGGCTGCTGTTGGGTATCACCAAGGCATCTCTGGCCACCGATTCCTTCCTGTCTGCCGCCTCCTTCCAGGAGACCACCAAGGTCTTGACGGAGGCCGCTATTAAGGGTAAGGTAGACCATCTGCTGGGCCTGAAGGAAAACGTGATCATCGGCAAGCTGATCCCCGCCGGTTCCGGTCTGGATCAGTACCGGCAGTATGACAAGGTAGAGGATCCGGTGGTTGCCACCGATGAGGATCTGGCCCCTGCCTATGTTTCCGCCCCTGCATTCCTTGGGGAAGAGAGCGGCGACGCGGAATAAAGCGAGTATAAGAAAGTGGCCGTAGATGTCTACGGCCACTTTCTGTTTTTGGAAGCCATCCAGGGCTTAGGAAAAAGGGGCTGTTTCTTTTGAAACAGCCCCCTTTGAAATGTTGATTTAATAGCTGAGAAGCTCCGGCTCTGCCCTTTCGCAGGGAGTGGCCTCCAGAATGTTCATAAAGGGGCCTGGGCCCTGATAGGCGGGGTGCTCCTCCACCGTAATTTGGAAGGTGGCGTCCAGCCAGGTCTTGTTCTTGTACCGCTCCAACCCCTCTCCCCGGGCGACCAGGCCCAGGAAGGCTACATCGTTGGCGCAGCACACCATGGCAAACCGGCCGGGGCAGCACACCTTATATTTGGGGCTATACATGGCCACCAGTTTAGTGTGGATCCGTTTTCCCTCGTACCGCTGGGGGTGATCCATCACATCCACATACCAGACGCCGAAGTCTTCCGGGGGGATGTCGATGACCTCCTGCTCCAGGTCGAAGGGGCACTCTTCGCCGGTGAGGTAGTTTTCGTCTGTACCGTCCATGTACTCCAGGAAGATCTCCGCTTTTCGGTTTACCATGCGGAGGTTCCGAGCCCGGAGGGATTCGGCCAGTTCAGGGGTGCAGCGGTTGAATACCAGTACGTCAGCGGTTTTTACCTTTTCCATGGTCAACTGGCCCATGTTTCGGGAGTAGATATCAAAGCTGCCCGCCTCTACGAAAGTAAAGGTCTGGGCCAAAAACCAGCTGGGGGGCAGGTGCTCCAGCAGGGTCTCCAGCTGCCACATGCCGTTATACTCCACCAGTACCTGCCGGGGGCGGTATTTTTTCTCGCACTCCCGGAGGAACATGGGGGTCAGCTCCTCCTCATCCTCCAGGGAGGCTACGGTGACGTTTTTCATCAGGGAGGGGTCATATTCCACGTCCCCCTCCTCGCAGCGCAGGAGAAGGGTTCGGTGGTCAGCGGCCAGACCGTCGGCCAGGACACCGTTGATAAACTGGCTTTTGCCCGCATCCAGGAACCCTAAGATTAGATAGACAGGAATTTGCACGGGTCTCTCTCCTTATATAAATTCTTCCTATGGAGGTTTCGATTTTGGGGGAAGGGAAGGGGGGTTTTATCGGGGAAGGCTGTTATAGCCCGAAAAGACGGCCCAGCTTCTCTTCGTCCAGCTTGCCGCCGATGACGCACAGCCGCCCGGTGTAGTCGGGCCGGCCGGGGCGGATCTCCTTCTCCCCGGGTACATAGTCAAACTCCAGCCAGCCCCCGGCCCCGTCGGGAACAATGCCCTTGGCCCGGAAGACCTCCCCATACTCGCCGCTGTCCAGAGCGGTCAGAATGGCATCAATGTCCGCCTGGGAGAAGGGCTTGGGGCTTTCCTTGCCCCAGCTGGTAAAGCGCTCGTCGGCATCGTGATGGTGATGGTGGCCCTGGTGATCGTGGTCATGGCAGCCGCAGGTGCAGTTCGGGCCGTGGTCGTGATGGTGGTGGTCGTGGCCTGCGCCATCCTCGTGATCGTGGGGGTGGTGCTCGTGATGGTGATGCTCAGCCTCGGCGTCCTCATCGTCGTGAGCGTGGTGGTCATGTTCGTGTTGATGCTCGTGGGCCTCCTCCACCAACTCCTTGAGCTGATCGGACATGGCGGTACCCTCGATGGCGGAGAGGATCACTTTGCCGTCCAACTGATCCCAGGGGGTGGTCAGGATGACGGCGGAGGGGTTCTGCTCCCGGAGAAGGGCCACTACCGCTTCCAGCTTCTCCTGGGTCAGCTTTTGGGTTCGGGAGAGGAGAATGCTGCCCGCTGACTGAATCTGGTTGTTATAGAACTCGGGAATGTTTTTCATGTAGCTCTTGGCCTTGGTGGAGTCTACCACGGTGACAAAGCTGTTCAGCTCCAGCTCCGGCACGGCCTTTACCGCATCCTCCACAGCGGCGATCACGTCGCTGAGTTTTGCCACCCCGGAAGGCTCGATGAGGATACGGTCGGGCTTATACTGGTCATATACCTGCCCCAGGGCTTGGGTGAAGTCCCCCACCAGGGTGCAGCAGATGCAGCCGGAGGACAGCTCGGAAACCTGGATGCCCGCCTGCTGCAGGAAGCCGCCGTCTACGCTGACTTCGCCGAATTCATTTTCAATGAGCACCAGTTTCTCACCGGAGAACACCTGATCCAGCAGCTTTTTGATAAGGGTGGTTTTGCCGGCTCCCAAAAAGCCGGAGATAATGTCTACTTTGGTCATTGCGCTTATTTCCTCCTGTGGCCCTTGGTCGGTAAGGGCTTAATTTTGCATATTCCCATATTACCACCCGGGAGCAAAAAATCAACTATATTTTGTGAACATATGGATAAAAAAGGGGCCGGAGACGGTTGTTTTCGGAAACTTTCCTTGGAAGCGGGATTCTATTCCGCGGGGTTTTTGTGAAAAAGTTGGTGGAACCTCTTTACAATTGAAGTTTGATTTGCTATAATAATCAAGCACATTTGAGATGCGTCCGTAGTTCAATTGGATAGAGCGTCAGATTCCGGTTCTGAATGTTGGGGGTTCGAGTCCCTCCGGGCGTACCAATTTATGATAATCCGAACGATATTATCCAGGCGGGTAATGTAGTTCGGATTTATCATTTTTATTGAAAATATTCAATAGCATAAGAGTATGAAAATCCTGCAGGAAATTACTGGACCCCCTGTGGGATTTTTTTATTATTGTCTCTGAAACAAATACTATATAGTGTTCACGCATATAAACAGTTCCCCAGAACATTTTGCGACAGGGTGATTCCTGCGGAGACATTTTCTTGCGCGTCGAATTTGACAACAGTCAAAAAATGTTATAAGATAAACGAGGTTAGCTGAAACTAACTATTGGGTTGGAGGAAACATGACAATAGATGTAATGCAGGGAATTTTACTTCCGTTCCTCGGAACAATTTTGGGCGCAGCTTGTGTGTTTGTGATGCGCGACACACTTCATATAACAGTCCAACGTGCTTTAACTGCGTTTGCGGCTGGGGTCATGGTAGCGGCGTCTGTATGGAGCCTCTTGATTCCCGCTATGGAGCAGGCGTATAGCATGGGACGCTGGGCCTTTTTCCCGGCTGTAACAGGCTTCTGGTTTGGGGTTCTGTTCCTGCTGGCACTGGACAAAACAATCCCTCATTTGCATCAGAACAGCAATGAGCCGGAGGGGCCTCATACACGGTTGAAACGAACCACTATGCTGGTATTGGCTGTTACCCTCCACAATATCCCGGAAGGTATGGCGGTAGGCGTGGTGCTGGCGGGCTGGATGGCTGGGAATGAGACGATCACCGTCACCGGTGTATTAGCCTTGTCGGTTGGCATTGCGATTCAAAATTTTCCGGAGGGGGCCATTATTTCCATGCCGCTCCGGGCAGAGGGAGTCAGAAAAGGGCGGGCTTTTCTCTATGGCGTCCTGTCCGGTGTGGTGGAACCACTGGCAGCTGTACTTACCATTTGGGCGGCTGGCCTTATTCTTCCTGCGCTGCCTTATCTGCTAAGTTTTGCGGCTGGAGCTATGATCTATG
>JAAWEH010000026.1 GCA_022794215.1 Oscillospiraceae bacterium | reverse complement strand
TGCGAAGGACTATTCTTTTACTAAAGCATAAGAGCCACTAAGCGGCAAAGCCGCCAAGTGGCTCTGAATCTTGAAAAGAACAGCTCCCAGCCTTCCCGGCACCGCCAGAAGAGCGTACCTCGACCTAAAAGAGAACACGCAAAGGCGAAAGTGGAAACAACGAAGTCACTGCAGTGTTTCCAAAACCAGCGGGCGAGCAGGCAAGAGGAACCCGGGGTCGAAAGCATCACCGAGCCGGCATCTCAATACCCACATCACCAAAAATAGCACGGGTACACACGACAAACCCAGCAAATCTGCTGTTTCAAAACTCAAAACAGAAGTAAAACTGAAAAATCCCTCCCACGTTCGGGGAGGGAATCCAAAGGGAGGGCATAAGCCCTCCCTTTGGTCGTTTAGGGGGAGTCCAGAGGGGGAAATCGAAATCCCCCTCTGGGGCTTTTCGGGGGGTCTGGGGGGTATCTTTTGGCTCCAAAAGATATCCCCCAGAAGCACTCACCTACCAATATAGAAAACAAGCTATAAAACAAAGAAATCCCCCGCATAATTCCATACAAAAACCACCATATATGGCAAAATTCCTTTCTTTCCCCCCCAATCTGTATTGACAAACCGGTTTCAACCTGTTACAATAAGTTACAAATTGGTAACAAAATTTCCAAAGCCGAAAGGAATATGCGCCATGCCACGTTTTTGTCAAGGGCTTCGCACACTTGTGATCTCCGCCGCACTTTTCACCCTCTGCGCCGTCTCCGCCTCGGCCACCGACCTGGGGGTGGGCACCGTCACCGGCGACGGTCTCCGTCTCCGCTCTGAGGCCAGCACCGGCTCCGCCATCCTCACCACCGCCAACACCGGCGACCTGGCCATCGTCCTGGAGGATGTGGGGGACGGCTGGTACAAGGTAGATTACCACTCCACCGAGGGTTACATGTCCGCCCAGTATATAGACCTGTCCACCACCATCGAAACCGACCTGGGCTACGGCCTGGTTCAGACCGAGGGCTCCACCCTCAACCTCCGCTCCGGCCCCGGCACCGACTATGACCGGGTAGCCATCCTCTCGGACAATACGGTGGTCACCCTTCTGGGCATGGACAACGGCTGGTTCAAGCTCCGTCACAACGATACCGTGGGCTACGCCTCCAGCGATTATATCGTCACCTGCCTCAACGCCGCCGGCGACCGGGGCGATACCGTCCTCCCTGCGGCTAACGCTTCCCTGGCCCAGCAGATCATTGCCTACGCCAAGCAGTCCCTGGGCAAGCCCTACGTCTGGGGCGGCAACGGCCCCAACAGCTTTGACTGCTCCGGCTTCACCAAGTATGTCTACGCCCATTTCGGCTATAACCTCAACCGCACCGCCTCCGCTCAGCTCAACAACGGTGTGGCCGTCACCCGGGATCAGCTCCAGCCCGGCGACCTAATCTTCTTCTATAACGGCAAGGTCTCCACCCCCGTCTCCCATGTGGGCATCTACATTGGCAACGGCGATTTCATCCACGCCTCCTCCAACAGCTACACCGTGGAGATCGACACTCTCTATGCCGCCCACAACTCCCAAAAGTACGTCTACGCCCGCCGGATCATCTGAGCCTGTCAAAACAAAAAATGCCTTGCGGCCTGTGGGCCGCAAGGCGTTTTTTATATCTGCAGGGCCGAACTGCCTTTGTCCGATCCCCTTTCCTTTTTATACGCTCAGCCCATACTGCTCGCACAGCATGGTCACCGTCATCACAATGAGCAAATAGTCGATCTCATAGGCTCCCATAAGCTTGAAATCCTCCTGGGCATAAGCCGCCTTCATCTGATGAACATAGTCCACATCAAAAATGCCGTACTTCTTCAGCAGCTCATCGCTGAGGAAATCCGGCCCCAGAGAGGGCCGCTTCACCATGGCGGACATGCCGGGCGCCTGGAAGGGGAACTTCTTCCGCTTCAAAATGGGTTCGGGGACGATCCCTTCCCCCGCCCTCTTCAAGATGTACTTTTCGTTGGTGCCGTTGAGCTTATACTTGTCGGGAATGGTGACCACAAAGTCCAAAAGCTCTGTATCCAGGAACGGATGCCGCCCCTCCACCGAGTGAGAGAAGAACATCCGGTCTCCATGCTCTCCCAGCAGGTGGTCGGAAAGCCGCAGCTTATAGTCAATGTAAGACCGGCGCTTCTGGGCGGAAAGCCCTTCCACCTTCCGAGTGTCAATGGGGCTCTGCGCCCAGGCGGAAAATTTCTCGATCTCCCCCCGCACGTTGCCGCTGTACACCTGCCGGTGGATCTTCCGGATCTCCGGGTGGATCCGCTCATAGCGGAAATAGGGATCCCCCCACAAAAGCTCATTGGCCTCGCACTCCTCGGCCGTCATCCGCCCCTTTTGCATGTTGCGGAACAGATCCAGCATATACCCCACATAGCCGCAGAAAAACTCGTCCGAGCCCTGCCCCGTCAGCACCGCCTTGGCCGGGGACTGGGCCACCAGCCCGGAGAGGAGGTAAGCCGCCACGTCGTAGGTCTCCTTCACCGCGGACTCGGCGTGGTAGATGACCTTGCCCAGGTTCTCCCAAAGCTCCGCCTCGTTGACCTTCACCTTGTAGTGAGTGGAACCCACACACTCCTTCACCATCTGCTGAAACCGGCTCTCGTCCAGCTCCCCCTCCCCGATCTCAGCGGAGAAGGAATAGTAGCTGTTAAGAAGAAATTTCCCAATGTAGCAAGCCACCACCGAGCTATCCAGTCCCCCGGAGATATAAAACCCGATGGGCACATCCGCCACCAGCCGCCGGGAGATGGCCTCCTTCAGCTTTTCCCGCAGGGTCTGGGCGTAGTACTCCTCTCCCCGATCCTCTTCCTCCTCCACCGGGTAGCGCAGATCCCAAAACTCCAGATCCCGAATATTGTCCGCCGTGACCTGGAGCATATGCCCTCCCTGAAGAGCGTGGATCCCCTCAAAGAAGGTGACGGGAGACACCACACCGGGGAAATTCATCAGCTGATCCACAGCCTTCATATTCAGCTTCCGCGGTGTCCCCGGATACTCCAAAATGGCCTTGATCTCCGAGGCAAAAAGCACCCGTCCATCCTGCACCGTGTAAAACAGGGGACAGATCCCGATCTGATCCCGCACCAGCAAAAGCTGCTTTTTCCTCTCATCATAAAGAGCGATGGCAAACTGTCCGTTGAGCCGCTTGGGAAAGTCCACCCCCTCCTCCTCGTAGAGGTGCACGATCACCTCCACATCGGTCTTGGTGCGGAACTTGTGCCCCTTCTCCTCCAGCTCGGCGCGCAGCTCCCGGAAGTTAAAGACCTCCCCGTTGCAGATCATGGCCACCGTCCCGTCCTCATTCTGGATGGGCTGCATCCCCCCCTCCAGATCAAGAAAGCTCAGCCGGTTAAACCCCAGGGCCACCTCGTCCCGCACCATGACCTGACTGCCGTCGGGCCCCCGGTGCCGGATGGCGTGGAGCATCCGCTCCACCACAGCCCTGTCCGGCCGGGTGGTATTTGACTGATTAAACATTCCGCAGATGCCGCACATGCTCATCAACTCGTTTCTCGTAAGATCAGGAACTCTCCTCCCGGCGCCGCAGGCCGGAGGGCACAGGGAGGCGGCTTACCCCCCTTTCCCCCTGTTTCAGGGCTTTTCCATCCCATAAAACGCGTACTGCCGCTCCTTTTCCGCCTCATAGGCGGCCAGTTTCTCCTCCCACCGGGCCGAGAGGTCCTCCTCCCCCCGCCTGTCGGTTAGGGAAGCGTTCTCCATGAGCCAGCTCCCCAGCCACCGGGACAGCTTCTCCGCCCCCGACAGGTTCATGTGGAGCCCTCCGTCATAGGTATCGGTGGTGTAGTCGATCCCCGTCTCCTCCTGCAATTCCAGGAAATTGATGTAGGGAAGCCCCTTCTCCCGGGCATACTCCTCCACCTGCTCCTCCCACTGGGGATACCAGTAGGGGTACAGGCTGGGGGCCTTGATGAGCACCAGCTCCACCCCCTCCTTCTCGCACAGCTCCACCATCATATCCAGGTACTTCCAGGCGTTCTCCCCAAAGGAGTAGTCCGCCAACGGCTTCCCCGTAGGCACATTCTCGGCGGCCTTCACGTCCACCCGCATATAATACCCGTTGAAGGACACGCTCTTAGTCTCAAAAAGGTACTCCACATCGGTGCTCTCCAGCTGGCTCCACCGGGTGTGGTAGCGCAGAATGGGGAACAGGTAATCCAGGAAATGCTCCCCCTCCTTCATGGAGGCAAAAATGGCCTTCACCTTGGTGCTCGACCACTTCATCCCCTCCAAGCTCATCCGGTTGTAGGCCTCGCTCTGGGCCTCAGAAAACTGGAGAGACTGAATGTTAAAGACCACCACCTCCGGCTTCTCATACCGGAAGGCGTCCTCCAAAAGATAGTAGGACTGGAAAATATACTGCTCGGCGCTTCCCCGAATATAGCTGTTGATACCGAACTCCTGCCACAGCACCGCCGGAGAAAAATTCTCATAGACCTCGCAGTCTCCCACAAAGATCACATCGTGATCCTTGACCTCTTTGTAATACTCGGCTACAAAGGCCCCCTCCACAATGCCGTCCACATACTTGGGCACAACAAGCCGCTGAAGGAGCCCCAGCGTCACCACCACAACAAGGGCCGAAGCGAGGACCCGGAACGCGGTTTTTTTCTTTTTCATGGATCCTCACTCTCCTTTCAGAACCGGTTATAGATAAACTGGCTGGCGTCATACCCCACGCCATAGGCCCCCATCAGCAGCACCGCCAAAAACAGCCCGTACCACACAGCGAACTTCACCCAATAAGGCTTGGCGCTGATCTTCTCCCGCACACTGCCGCCCCGCTGAACCAGGCTCACCCCCAGCATCATTAGACACCCGCCGGCCAAAATGCCATAGTCCAGCCCGGTAAGGCCCAGGGCCAGCAAAGACCCATCCCACAGCACCTTCCAGTTATGAACGGTGAACACGCTGCCGATGGCCTTCACCGTCTCTCCCAAGCTGGCGTAGCAGTCAAAAATATTCAGCACACAGATCAGCACAAAGGTCCGCCCCACCTGAAAGAGCCTGTACCAGAACTTCCCCTCCACCGAAAATCTCCGGTGGAATCCGGCGTAAAGAGGCTCCAGCTCCTCGGAAACCATGAGCACCACATAGTTGAGAAGCCCCCAGACGATAAAGTTCCAGCTGGCCCCGTGCCAAAGCCCCGTGGAGAACCAAACCACAAAGGAGGACACATACACCGGAAGGCGCCTGCCCACCTTGTCCCCCAAATGTTTCCGGGTAAACTTGGTAAACTTCTGCATGGCCTTGGAGGTGGACAGGGGGTAAAACAGATAATCCCGGAACCAGGAGCACATGGAAATGTGCCACCTTCTCCAGTATTCCTTCAATGACTTGGAGAAATAGGGCCGGTTAAAGTTCTCCCTCACCGATATCCCCAATGTCTGGGCCAATCCGATGGTTACGTCAATGCCTCCGGTAAAGTCAGCGTAGAGCTGGATGGTGTAAAAGAGCATCCCCACCGCGGCATAGGCCCCCTGATAGGTCTCCACATCCCCGATGATAGTCATCACCGCCGCCAAAATCCGGTCTGCCACCACCAGCTTTTTGAAATAGCCCCACAGCATCCGCTGCAAGCCAAAGCAGACCTGCTTTCTGTCAAAATCATGGGGCCCGTAGAGGGTCTCCCCCAGCTCTCCAAACCGGCTGATGGGCCCCTGGATCAGTTGGGGGAAGAAGGAGACAAACAGGGTGAATTTGAAAGGATTCTCCTCCGCCTTCACCGTCCCCCGGTACACATCCACCAGGTATCCCACCGCCTGAAAGGTGTAGAAGGATATGCCCAGCGGCAGGGCCAGATTCAAAAAGGACAGTCCTCTCCCGCCGCCGGCGGTCAGCAGACTGTTCAGGTTGGTGATAAAAAAGTTGGCGTACTTCACCACCGCCAAAATACCCATATTCAGCACAAGACAGCCCACCAGCCACCGCCGGCGGACTCTCTTGCGCCCCTCTTTATAGCGTTTCTTCTCCTCTTTGGAAAGCTCTTCCTTGTGTTCCTTCAAAAAGGCCGCCGCATTTTGGGCATTCCGGCCCATCCTCACCCCGGCAAACCAGGTGGTGAGGGCGGTAAAGAGGATATAGAGGATGTACCTGGGCCCCGCCGCCATGTAAAAAAGGCAGCTGGCCCCCAGCAGCAGCGGCCACTGGCACCGTTTGGGCAGCAGATAGTAGAGCAGCACCAGCGCCGCCGTAAAGCCAAAAAACTCGTAGGAAGTAAAGAGCATGGTTTAGCCCTCGTCCTCCAGCCGCCGCACCAGCTCATACAACGCCTGGGCGGAGTTAAAGTTCTCCGGCACGATGTCCTTGGCCGTAATGGTCACATCGAAATTCTCGCTGATCTCTGAGATCAGGCTCACAATGTCCAAAGAGTCCAGAATCCCGTTGTCGATCAGGTGCTCCTCGCTCTCAAAGTCCACGTCGGGGTGCATATCCCGCAAAATTTCCAGCAATTCCTCCATAGCAGCTTCTTCCTTTCTTTCATCCTTCTTTTATAATGTAGTGCGGGCCTTGCCCGCTTCTCTTCTCAAAAAGCGGCGGCCTTACCCTTCCTCATACCGCCTCTTCAGCGCCACCCTGTCGATCTTCCCGTTGGCGGTAAAGGGCAGCTTGTCCACCCTGTAGAGCCGGTTGGGCAGCATATAGCGGGGCAGCTTGGTTTTCAGCTGCTTTGTCAGCTCCTTCTCGTCGCTCTCCCCGTCGTACCATAGCACGATCTTCTTTTTCTCCCCGTCATAGATACACGCCGCCATCCGGATCCCCGGCAGCATACTGACGTTGACTTCGATCTCCCCCAGTTCGATGCGGTGGCCCATATGTTTGATCTGGTGGTCTTTCCGGGAGACAAAGACCAGTTCCCCCCGCTCGTTGTACCGCCCGATGTCCCCGGTTCTGTAAATAACCTCCGGGTAGGCGCTGTTCAGCGGATTTTGAACATAGGCCGCCGCCGTCCGCTCCGGGTCGTTGTAATACCCCAGGGTGATGGAGGTGCCCCGAATACAGATCTCTCCCTCTTCCCCTTCCCCCGCCAGGGTGTTGTCCCCCTTGAGCAAAAGGATCTCCCGGTTGGGAAAGCTGCGTCCAATGGGGATCATCTCGTCATCCTCAAACTCTCGCTCCACCCGGTAGTAGCAGCACATTCCCGTGCCCTCGGTGGGCCCGTAGAGGTTGGTGAAGGCGGCCTTGGGCGCCGCCTGCCGCCACAGCCGGAACTGCTTGATGGGAAACACTTCGCTTCCAAAGGCAACCGTGCGCAGATGCTCCGGCTTCGCTATGTCAAAGGCCCCCAGCGCGCTGACCATGGTCAGCGCGGAGACCACCCAGCAAATGGTGTTGATCCTGTGCTCGTTGAGATATTCCACCAGAGCCGTGGGGAAGGAAAACAGCCCCTTGGGGATGAGATAGGTGGTGGCCCCAAATTTCAGCGTGGGGTACAGCTCCTTCAGACAGGCGTCAAAATACAGCGGCGACTGATTGCCAAACACCGTATCCCCGTCAAACTCCAGGATCTCGGAAAGCTGCTCCACATAGTCGATCACCGACCGGTGGCAGGCCGCCACCCCCTTGGGGATCCCCGTGGAGCCGGAGGTAAAGACGATATAGATGGGATCCGTGTCAATGGCCTTCTCATAAATGCTCTGCAGGGCCGCCTCATCCACCGGGGTGCCGGAGATCTCATCATAAAGCACCGTCTCTCCGTCTCCCAGCTGAAACCCTCTGGCCGTCTCAAGGGTATCCTTGTCGCAGATCACCAAAGGGGACTTCACATTATCCAAAATCAGCTGGATCCGTCCCGCGGGCATCTCCTCGTCGATGGGCACATAGAAGCAGCCCCCGGCAACGACCCCAAAGAAGGCGGCGATCTCCTGGGGAGACTTCCGCATAAAAACCACCACAGGCCGTTTATAGACGCCCTTCTGGTAAAGATAGGTTCCCACGCTCTGGCTCTGGTCATAGACCTGCCGGAAGGTAAGGCCCCGCTCTCCGTCGGAAAAGGCCAGCTTGTCCGGCTTCTCCTCCACGACACGGTTCAGGTATTTCAGCACATTATTCTGCATATCCATCCCCCGAACGGCATTGATTTCCCCATTTTGTCCCCAAAAACGACCCGGGCACATACATAAGGTAGTATACCGTTTTCAGCAAGCAGTGTCAAGGGCCGCCGCCCCTTCGCTCCCCCCCCCCCATTTTCCCGCTTCTCCTCCCCCGCCGTCCCCCCATTCCCCCTCTCAAAAACAGATCCTCCCCATTTTCTCCCTTTTTCTTCCCTTCCCTTGCCAAATTCCCCGATATATGATAAAATTTTTGTTCAAGGAATCCGGCAGCTCCCGGAAGGAGCCCGCCGTGGAGGAAAGGTTCGATCCATATGCCTGAAAGCGGTGTACAAGAAAAAAAGAAAGCCCACCGAATGGGGGCCGGCATTTTGCTGGCCCTGGGGGTTTTGGCTGTTCTTTGTGTCCTGGCCCTGTTTTTGAAGGGCCGGCTTTTCTCCCCGCCCCCTGAACCCACCCCCACCCCTGTACCGGAGGCCACCCCCACACCGGATACCCAGCCCCCTGCCATTGAAGGGGCCCGGGACATGACCACCGCCGTAGGTATGTCTCTCTCCTACCGCAGCGGCGTCACCGCCACCGACAATGTGGACGGTCCTCTCTCCATCCAGGTGGACGCCTCCGCCGTAGACCTGAACCAGCCCGGCGAGTACCCGGTGATTTACCGGGCTGAGGACAAAAGCGGCAACCGCTCCCAGGTAACCGTCACCGTCACGGTGGTGGAGGTCTCCGGCGTGGATGACGACGATCCCACCATCGACGTTTCCGGCGCTGATCCTGTTCCCACAGAGGCCCCCATCAAGGAAGTCACCCGGGATATGGTAGATGACGCCGCCGACCAGATTCTGTCTAAGATCATCTCCTCCTCCATGAGCGATTGGGAAAAGGCCCAGGCCATCTATAACTATGTCCACACCCATGTGAAATACGTGGGCACCTCCGACAAATCCAGCTGGCTCATGGGCGCTTATGTCGGCTTTACCCGCGGCCGGGGAGACTGCTATAACTACTTCGCCTGCTCCAAGGCCCTCCTGACCCGGGCCGGCATCCCCAATATCGACCTCTACCGGGTGGGCGGCACCACCGACCATTATTGGCAGCTGGTAAACGTGGGCAGCGGCTGGTATCACTTCGACGCCTGCCCCCACCCCAATAGCTATCCCCTGAACTCCTTCCTTCTGGATGAGGCAGCAGCCCGGGCCTACACCGAAAAGTGTACCCCCGTACGCACCAACTACTATGTCTACGACTATGCTAACTGCCCCGTCACCGTAGTGGGCACCCCCCTGGAGGAGCTGCCGGCGGAAACTGAAGATCCCACCGCCACCGAAGACCCTTCCGTCACTGAGGATCCTTCTGTCACTGAAGATCCCCTTCCCACCGAATCCGCCCCCGGCGGAGAATCCCCCGTTACCCCTCCGGAGGCCGAACCGTTCTCCCCGGAATCTCCGGAACCCACTATCCCTCCCGCAGAGCTCTCCCCCGATCCTGCGCCAGAGCCCTCCCCTCTTCCTGCGGAAGAGCTCCCCTCCCCCTCAGAGCCCATCTCCAGCCCTCCCGCCTCCCCTGAGACCCCGGCGGGCTATCTGACTGTACCCGGAAAGGAAGAAACCCCATGAAAAAAACTGTTTTCTGTACCCTGACCGCCCTCTCCCTGGCCCTCTCCCTCACCGCCTGCGGCGGCCAGACCACCCAGACCCCTCCCCCCGCCGATCCCACTCCCTCCGGCTCCTCCCCCGAGGTTCAGCCCCCCACCTACGACAGCTATGTTTTCCAGGTGGCCAGCGCCGATAACTATGCAGTCTCCATCGACCAGGACATGTCGGAAGTCCTCTCCGCCCTGGGCGAGGCCCAAAGCTATTTTGAAGCCGCCTCCTGCGCTTTCGAGGGTCTGGATAAAACCTACACCTATTCCGGCTTCATCATCACCACCCGTCCCGACGGCGACAAGGACTACGTAAACTCCATCCTTCTCACCGACGACAGCGTCACCACCCCCGAGGGCGTCTACATCGGCTCTTCCGATGCCGACGTCCGCGCCGCCTACGGCGAAGATGCCGGCACCCTGTCCGGCGCCCTCTGCTACACCAAAGGCGGCACCGATCTAAACTTCATTCTGGAGGATGGAAAAGTCATTTCCATCGAATATTTGGCCACCTGACAGGTCTACCAAATGTCTACCAAAAAATAGGCGGGAAGAGTTGGGGCGCAAGGGGTTGGGGATCGGCCTCCTTTTCTTGTCTACCAAAATGTCTACCATAGGTACTTTTGGGGATGGAAAGCTTTGCTTTCCATCCCCTTTTTGCATTTTTGTGCACTTTTTGGGTGGGTGCAGGGGTGTCATACGCCCCTAACCGGGCCGCCAAAAGAGGGCAAAAAGTGCGCTTATTGCCCCCTTTTTCGGCCCAAAAGGGACTATTTCGACCCAAACGCCAAATTTGTAAAGGAGGAGTTCAAATGAAGAACTTCAAGCGGTTCCTCAGCCTGGCTCTGGCCGGCACCATGCTCTCCGGCATGATGGCCATGGGCGCCAGCGCTGCGGACACCAGCGATTTCAGCGATGCCGCCGAAATCGTGCACACCGAGGCTGTGGACGTCATGGCTTCTCTGGGCGTCCTGAAGGGCAAGGACACCGGCGCCTTCGACCCCAACGGCACCGTCACCCGCGCCGAGATGGCAAAGATCATTACCGTCATGCTCAACGGCGGCAGCGATCCCACCCTGGGCACCAGCAACACTGCGATGTTCAGCGACATCCAGAACCACTGGGCTAAGAACTACATTGAGTATTGCGCCAACATGAACATCATCGCCGGTCAGGGCGATGGCACCTTTGCCCCCGACGCTCCTGTCACCGGCAACGCCGCTGCCAAGATGCTGCTGGTGGCCATGGGCTACGACAGCGGCATCTTTGAGTTCACCGGCCCCGACTGGGCCCTGAACGTGGCCCGGCGCGCCAACGACGCCAAGCTGTTCGAGGAGATCAAGACCATCGACGCCAACGCCGGCCTGAGCCGTGACAACACCGCTCAGATGGCTTACAACGCTCTGAGCGCCAAGGTCATGGTCACCACCTATGACAAGGTTGTCTCCTCCGGCGAGGTTTCCTGGAACTATCGTCTGGCTGACGAGACCTTCCTGGAGAAGTACTTCGGCGTGATCAAGGTTGTGGGTACTGTCACTGAGAACGAGTTCACCGACGGCTCCACCCTGGCCGGCAAGACCACTCTGGACGTGACCAACTACGGCGCCACCGAGGAGCAGGACGTCTTTAACGACAGCACCTACAACTTCGCTTCCGACGCCGACACCGTGGGCAAGAGCGTCACCGTGTACCTGAAGCCCTATGCCAACAACAACAGCAACGTCAACCGTGCCACCATCATTGGCACCCCCATCGTCAACACCAACAACCAGATCTTTGCTACCGCCAAGAAGCTGGTCAACGACGACAGCAAGTCCAACGATGTGCAGAAGACCCTGAAGGCTGAGGGCCTGCGGTTTGAAGATGGCAACACCGTCACCACCTTCGTCAACTTCGACGTGACCGACACTGAGGCCAATCCCAAGACCAACGTGAGCAAGTACGTCAACACCAAGGGCTGGGAAGCCCAGTACATTGATAACGACGGCGACGGCAAGATCGACGTTGTTACCTATGTAAAGAAGGCCTTCGGTAAGGTCACCGTTTCCTCCACCGCCGGCAACGGCACCCTGACTGTCAACAAGCTGGGCGCCCTGGGCGTGGACGAGACCGTGGCCGGCGGCGTTGGCGCCAGCGCGCTGAGCACCAACAAGGCCGAAGAGAAGGTGGCCGGCTGGGATGACCTGGAGGTCAAGAAGAACGACTACGTCACCTACTACTACGTGAAGGGCGCTGACACCTATTACGTGGAGAAGATGACCGGCAAGACCGTCACCGTCAACGCTCTGACCAGCGATGACACCATCAAGACCAGCGACGGCAACTTCACCAAGTCCGGCATTGCCAGCGCCACCGACATTGACGAGGCCGCCGGCAGCAACGCCACCCTGCACTCCGCTGTGGAGCTGGGTAAGGACGCCGTTCTGTATCTGGACGCCGCCGGCAGCGTTATCTACGTGGCTGAGGTGGAGACCACCACCGCTTACCTGATGATCCAGAAGGTCTCCAGCAACAACGGCAACTGGGACGACACCCTGACCGCCCGGGCCATCTTTGAGGACGGCACCAAGGGCGAGATCAACATCACCAAGATCGACGCCACCGAGATCGACGGCAACAACGCCGGCACTCAGGGCACTGCTCTGGAGGCCACTCAGATCGACAAGGCTGCCGCCGGTAAGATCTACTCCTACGAGAAGGACAGCAAGGGCAACTACGAGCTGAAGACTGAGACCACCAAGCAGTACTCCAGCACCGACGTGAGCAACGTCAAGCCCCAGATCAAGTCCGACATCGTGGCCAACAAGGAGACCAAGTTCATCATGAACACCAGCGGCAGCAGCTACGCTCTGTACACCGGCATTGACAACGTTGCCAGCCGTGACGGCGCTCAGGTGTTCGCCGTAACCAACAGCTCCAACATCGCCAAGGTGGTCTTCACCTACGGCGGTACCGGCGCTGCTTCCGCCAACAACTATATGTACTTCCTGAGCAAGAATCCCACCATCACCAAGGATAGCGACGGCGACAACGTCTACACCTACGACGTGATCCGCAACGGCGAGGTCACCACCATCGTGGGCGACAGCCGCACCCTGGTGCCCGACGCGGGTGTGTACATGGTGACCTTCACCGGCACCGAGGCCACCTCCGCCACCGGCGCTGACTCCGCTCTGGTTCCCTACGGCGCCGCCGTTACCGCCAGCGCCGGCGTTATCGCCAACAGCGTGGGCAGCTACTACTACAACGACGCCACCCGGGTGTTCCGGATCGACGGCGACACTCCCGATGATGTGACCGAGACCTCCATCGAGGCCATCATCACCGAGGGCGGCGCACAGGATACCATCGCCATGATCCTGGGCACCAATACCAGCGACAACCAGACTGCTAAGTACGTCTTCGTTCAGGAGAACGACAGTGCTCCCAAGTCCGCTGAGACCGTGGCCGTTGTGGTGGACACCATTCCCGACGCTGATGACGCCTCCTCCAAGACTTCCATTGTTCCCACTGTGACCCTGACCGAGGGCACCGTGGAGGGCGTTGTGGACGGCAGCAGCGAGCCCATCGAGCTGTTCAACATCAACGGCACTGAGCTGCCCAAGGTTCCCGGCGCCACCTCCGCCGCCGTGGTGAAAATCAAGCTGCCTGTGGCCAGCGGCACCAGCATCAGCGCTGTGAAGTACACCACCACCGACATGTCCGATACTGGCTATACTCAGGCCGGCACCACCGACATCGCCATCGACGCCAGCAACAGCTACGTCTACATGGTGATCTACAACAACACCGCTGTGGTGAAAATCACCGCCGGTGGCCAGGCTTATCACTACGCCTGCACTCCCTGGTAATCTGAGATCTTCAGAACACCAACGGAATTGGAAAAGGGCCTCCCCAAAGGGAGGCCCTTTTTTTGCCATTTTTTCTAATATCTGTATCTTTTCGTCCCACTAAGGCCTTCGCTTCCCCAAGGTTGAAGGGAGGCAGATTTATGCCAAAGAAAACGACCTATTATCAGCTCAACCAATATGCGCCGGAGGATGATTTCCTCCGGGAGGGCTTTAACGCCGACAACGCCATTCTGGACGCGGCCCTCCACAGCAAGGCGGAGGCAGAGGATCTGGCGGGGCTCCTTACCGTAGGGGTATACGCCGGGGATGGAAGGGAGGAAAGGGTGATCTCCCTGGGGTTTCGGCCCCGGGCGGTGGTAACGGCGGCCCATACGGGGGCCATGTACCACTCCGGATCCAACTGGGGTGGATTGATCGTGGATGGACACCCTATGCGGAACCAGAGCGGAACACCTGTGCTGACCATTACGGAGGATGGGTTTGCCATTCATCACGCCAATTATGGAGCTTTGAATATCAATACGATTGAATATTATTATGTTGCGGTGAGGTAAGGTTTCCAGGGCTCTGGGGAATCATCCTTTGCGGCCAAAGGACGGCCCCCAAACCCACCCCTTTGGGGCGTCCGCACACAGAGAAAGGGAATCGCAAACGGCAAACGCCTATACACAAAAAAGCCCCGGAAGGACATCCAAATCCCTCCGGGGCTTTTTGCATCTATTTCAGAAAAATTTATTCCCTCGCAGTAATATTTCCCGTATACCCATCCACGATAAAGAGCCAAGTATCCGTCTCCACAAACCAGGCGGGCGTCAAGGTCACAGTGGTGGTGCCGCCGGCAGTGTAGCCGCTGTAAACGTCGATGACCTGGGAGCAGACATAGCCCTCGCCCCGGTTCAATTCATCCAAAAACCGGGCCAGGGCGGTGGAGGCGGTGAGGGTCTCCTCCCCGGGCATGTCCTCCCGCGTACCTGCAAGGCGGCGAAGGGTCAGGGTACAGCCGCCGTTCTCACGGGTCAGAACCGCCGGCTCTCCGGGGATGGGCACGCCATCCAAAAGCTGGATGTATGTGACGGCCCTCTCAGTTTGCTCAAGCCGCTGAAGGCTGACCCCCAGGCCGGAAAGCCGTTCCAAAATCACGCTTTCGGCGGCAAGGGAAAACTCCACCGTCAGCTCTCCGCCGGCAGAGCTGCTGACCACCCCTTCCGCTCCGGTGTAGACGGTACGGGAGCCAACGGCCTCCACACCGGTGAGCTCCCCCACCAGGCGGGCGGCCTCCTCCCGGCCAAAGTCCGAGAGGGTCACCCGAACGCCGGACAGATCCAGAGCGCCGGGGATCTCCTGGGGGAGGTAGGAGATGCCGTTACGTTCCAGCACCGCCACCATACGCTCCCGGGTCTCCAGCTCGCTGCGGCGGCTTCGCCATTCCCGCAGGCCCACCTGGGCCAGCAGGGACAGGTTCACGATAACCAGCAGCAGAATGATGATGTTTTTGATTTTGGACCAGCGCATGGCGGCCCTCCTTGTCTCTATCGGTCAGTCTTCGCTCACCCAGCCGGCGGTCAGGGTGGGGCCGCCGCTGTCGCTGTAGCACAGGGTCAGCCTTCTGCCGTTGCCGGGCAGAGCGCGGCGGGCGGCGGCCGCCAGCCGCTCCCCCGGCACCAGAGAGGTGACGCCGGAAGAGGTATAGGTGCGCAGGGTGAGGGTAAAGTCGGTGATGGCCTGACCGGTAACGGTAAAGCTGGCGCACCAGCCCTCCCTCCCGGTCAGCAGGGGCACGCCGTTCAGCCGGCCATGGAAGGTGATGATCCAGCCTCCCGCCGTCTCCTCCGCCCCGGTGAGGACAAAGACGGTCTCCCCCTTCCAGGGGGCGGCGGCCTGGTTCAGCAAATCCCAGGACTGGAGCGCGGCCTCCTCCAGCCGGGGGCGGCTGCCGGCAGAGGCCACGGGGTAGCGGGCATCCTCCCCGGCGCGGAAGGTGACCGTCCCCCCCGAGCTTACCCGGAGCCGGTCGCCGCTTTCGTTGATGGCAAGATCGCCGCCGGCTTCATAGGCCGAGCCCACCCCGGACTGAAAGCCCAGGGCTTTCAACAGTTGCTCCAGGGCCTCCCCGTCCCCCACGAAATCGGGGGAGGCGGCGGTGTAGACCTGGGGCTGGGGGGCGGTAATGAGAACCAGCACGTCGGGATCCAAGGTTCCGTAAGTCTCGTCGGTGCGAGCCAGGGCGTAGGCAAAGGCGGCGCCGTTGGGACTGAAGCCCTCCAGGGCGGCGGCCAGGTGGCCTTCGTAGTCCACCTGGGTCTGGGCGCGGTAAAAGTCCGACCCGTCCCGCCAGGCCAGCCAGACCCCGCTGCCGTCCCAGGCGAGCAGCAGGGACTGGGCCTTTCCGGTCAGGGCCTCTCCGTCCCCCAGCCAGGTGGAGAAGGCGGCCAGGGGGGGCGTTCCCTGGAATACGCAGTAAAAACCGGGCGCGTCCAGCAGTGCCTGCCACTGCCGGCGGGTCATCTTTTCGGGGGCGCCGGCGGTGGCCAGGGCCTCCCCCAGGTAGGGGGAGAGTTGCTCAAAGACCTGGCCCACCAGGGCCTGGTCGTAGCTTGCGCCATAGAGTCCCAGGCTGTTCCGGGCGGCGATGCCGTAGGGCATCAGGGCCTCTGACCGCTGCTGAGCCACGGGCTGGGAGGTGGGGGCCGGAGGGGTAACCCAGCCCCGCACCTGGCTTGCCATGGGGGTCTGGAGGGCCAGAAACACCGCCGAGCAGGTCAGTGCCGCGATGAGCAGATCCTTCCCGATCTCCAGCACCCGGCGCTTTCCGGTGGCTTTGGCCACCTGGGGAACCTTGTTATGCCGCGCCATGCTTGGGGCCCTCCATGGGCAGCTCCACCCGGATGGTCAATCCCGGCTGGGGCTTGTCCACAATAAAAATGCTTCCCTGGTGCTGGTCGATGATCTCCTTGGCAATGCTGAGGCCCAGGCCGGTGCCGCCCGACTCCCGGGAGCGGGCCTTGTCCACCCGGTAAAACCGCTCGAAGATCCGGTGCTGGTCGGCTTTGGGGATGCCAATGCCGTTATCGGAAACCTCCAGCCATACTTTTTTGTCCTTCATTCGCCCGGCGGACACCCGGATGGCGCCGCCGTCGGGGGTGTATTTGATGGAGTTGGACACCACGTTCATCATCACCTGGGTCAGCCGCTCCCGGTCCCCCATGATCTGGGGAAGGCCGGGCTCCAGCTCGGTGGTGATGGTGTGGCCGTGGCGCTGGGCCTCCAGCCGGTTGGCGTTGACCATGGTCTCGATGGCCTCAGCAAAGGAGAAGGGGGCCAGGTTCAGTTCGCTGCGGCCCGAGTCGAACCGGGACAATGTCAGCAGATCCTGAACAATGTGGGCCATTCTCTCAGATTCGCTGAGGATCACGTTCAAAAAGCTCTTTTCCATGTCCGGGGGAAGGCTTCCGGCGCTGTCCACCAGGGTCTCGGCATAGGAGTGGATGTTGGTCAGCGGGGTGCGCAGCTCGTGGGAAACGTTGGCCACGAACTCCTTGCGCATCTCCTCGGTTTTGTTGCGCTCGGTGACGTCATGGATGACCACCAGCACGCCGGCCTGGTGATCCCGGTCAAAGGGGGCCAGCAGCAGCTCCAGGCTTCGCCCCCCCAGCTCCCGGCTGCCGGCCAGGAAGCCCAGGGCGCCGGGCTCCAGGGCCTTCTCCAGGGGAGCGATGTCCCCAAAAAGAGCCTCGTAGCCCACCTCGCCCCCGATGGGAAGGGCCCTGCCCAGCATCTCCTCGGCGGCGGGGTTGGATTGGATGATGGCTCCCTCCCGGCTGAAGGCCACTACGCCGTCGGTCATGTGGAGAAAGAGGGTGCCCAGCTTGTTGCGCTCGTTCTCCACTTCCTGGAGGGTGCTTTGCAGCTGACGGGCCATGTCGTTGAAGGTGGAGGTCAGCACGCCGATTTCGTCCTTGGAGTCCACCTCGATCTTGTGGGAGAAATCCCCTGCGGCCACCTCCTCGGCGCCCTCAGTGAGCCGCTCGATGGGGGTAATCAGGGTCTTGGACAGCAGGAAGGACAACAGCACCGAGATGACGATGCCGAAAGCCAGGGCCTCCAGGATCAGGGTCACCAGCTGACCTGTCAGGCTTTGAACGGCCTGCTTGGAGTCCTTGATGTACACCACGTAGTCCCGTCCCCCCCGGGTGATGGGAATGGCCACGTCCATGTAGGAGAGAGTGGGGTCGGAATCATCCCCCACCTCCCCGGTGAGGGCGACGGACAGGTTGTGGGTCAGCTCCAGGGCAACACCCTCTGTGTCGTTGGTGCCCGCCAGATATGCTCCTGTGGCTCCGTCCAGCACATAGAAGTTCCGGGTAATGCCGTCTACACCCAGATCGCCTGTCCGGGCCCGGAGCATCTGGTCGATCTGCTGGACGCCGCTGTCCTCCTCGGGGGCGGCGTTGCATAGATCATGGTAAAACTCCGGATCGTTTTGAAAAACCCCCTGCATCCGGGAATAGAACTGCTCCAGGTAAAACCCGGCCACCGAGTTCACCAGAAAGGCGCCCACCACCGTCATCAGCGAGATGATGAGCAGGGTCATGATGAGCATGAGCTTCATATGAAGACTTCGGAACATGGTTTTACCCCCTTCCGTAAAAAGTGATATGGAAAGCAGGCCTGCACTACGGTGCAGGCGCTATCAATCTGACGTTTTCGCATCCCAGTTCAGGCAGTGAAGGCCCCGTTTTGACCACAACGCTTCCCTCCGCCGGCCGGCGGGTAAAAAAGCGGCTGCAGCTATACCCCTTCCGACGTTCCCTGGGGCTCAAAATCTGTGGGATGCTCCAAAGTTCGCACAAAAGAGTGCAAAACAGCTTTCTCCCCAAGATTTTCCCTCCCCTTGCTCTGTATCAGCATATAAGGCGATCCCGCTGCAGGCCGTAAGGCGTCGGGTTTATCCTTGCCGGAAAAAGTAGCCCATACTCCGCCGGGTCAGGATGAAAGCGGGGTTGGCCGGGTCGTCCTCCACCTTTTCCCGCAGCCGCCGGACGGCCACATCCACCGCCCGCACATCGCCCACATAGCCTTCGTAATTCCAGACATGCTCCATCAGGGCCTCCCGGGAATATACCTTCTCCGGGGAGGTGGCCAGATATTTCAAAAGCTCATACTCCCGCTGGGTCAGGTCCAGCGCCTTACCGTCCTTGAAGGCCATGAGCAAAGCGGTGTCAATGAGAATCCGCCCCCGCTCCAGCCGGTCTCCGGAGCCCTGCTCTGCCGGGGCGGGCTGCTCGGTGAGCATTTCGGTGCGGCGGATATTTACCTTGATCCGGGCCAACAACTCCCGCATGGAGAAGGGCTTGGTAATATAGTCGTCAGCCCCCAGCTCCAAACCGAAAACCTTGTCGCTCTCCTCCTCCCGGGCGGTGAGCATGATAATGGGGGTGGAGCGGTTGCTCTTGCGCACCTCCCGGCATACGTCAAAGCCGTCCATCTTGGGAAGCATCAAGTCCAGCAGGATCAGATCCGGGTTTTCCTTCAGCGCCAACTGTAAACCGGCCTCTCCATCGTAAGCCTCCAGGGTCTCGTACCCCTCCCGGCCCAGGTTGAAGGCCAAAATGTCCACAATGTTCTTTTCATCTTCCACAATCAGAATCCGTTTGCTCATTTTGCCCCTCCTGCCTCACGGCTCAACAATTCCTTTGCCTTCAAAATAACCGCCACCGTTTTGGCGTCGGTAAGTTCTCCTGTCATCACCCGCTCCACCAAGGTGGAAAAGGGGTGGCGCTCCACGGTCAAAAACTCTCCCTCGTCCAAATGCTGTTTTCCGTGGATCAATTTCCGCGCCAGATACATATGGAGCTTCTCGGTGCAGAACCCCGGCGACATAAGCAGCGGCCCCAGATAAATCAGCTCTCCGGCCTCCACGCCCACCTCTTCGCTGAGCTCCCGGCGGGCGGCCTTTTCATGCGCCTCGGGCCCGTCCAGCTTGCCGGCGGGCAGCTCCTCCACCACTTGGCCGAAGGGATAGCGGAACTGCCGCACAGTGTAGGCTGTTCCATCCTCCTCTAAGGCCAGCACACATACTCCGCCGGGATGCTCCACCACTTCCCGGCCGGTGACCCGGCCATTCTCCAGCCGCGCCCGGTCTGTCCGCAAGGTGACGATCCGCCCTTGGTATACCACCTTTTGTTCCACGGTCTCCTCAAATAGTTTCACCGAAGCCACCTCACTTCATCACTGCAGACGTTCCGCCGCACGGGTATGCTTGTAACTGCAATTATAGTTATTATATCACAATTATTTCCGCTCCGCCACCCACAAAAACAAAGAGGGCGGGTCTACCAAATGTCTACCAAAAAATAGGCGGGAAGGGTTGGGGCGCAAGGGGTTGGGGATCGGCCTCCTTTTCTTGTCTACCAAAATGTCTACCATGGGTACTTTTGGGAATGGAAAGCTTTGCTTTCCATCCCCTTTTTGCGTTTTTGCGCACTTTCTGGGCGGGTGCAGGGGTGTCATACGCCCCTAACCGGGTTGCTGAAGGGGTGCAAAAAGTGCGCTTATTGCCCCCTTTTTCGGCCCAAAAGGGACTATTTCGACCCAAACGCCAATTTTCTAAAGG
>JAAWEH010000025.1 GCA_022794215.1 Oscillospiraceae bacterium | reverse complement strand
GGCCGCACCTGGCAGTGCGGCACCATCCAGCTGGACAGCCAGCTTCCTGAGCGGTTCGAGCTGGAGTACACCGGCGAGGACGGGCAGAAGCACCGGCCCGTCATGATCCACCGGGTGGTGCTGGGCTCCATCGAGCGGTTCATCGGCGTCATCACCGAGCACTTTGCCGGGGCCTTCCCCGCCTGGCTCAGCCCCGTGCAGGTGAAGCTGCTTACCGTCACTGACCGGGTGGACGACTACGCTAAGGAGATGGCCGCCAAGCTGGACGAGCTTGGCTTCCGGGTGGAGGTAGACCAGCGCAACGAGAAGATCGGCAAGAAGATCCGGGAGGCCACCCTGGAGAAAGTGCCCTATATGCTGGTCATGGGAGACCGGGACATGGAGAACAAGACGGTCTCCGTTCGTCACCGCAGCGGCGAGGATCTGGGGGCCATGAGCCTGGAGGATTTCGCCAAGCTGCTGAAGGCGGAAGTGGAGAGCATGGAGATCAAATAAAAAGAAAAAACCGCCGGGAATATCTCCCGGCGGTTTTTTTATGAAAAAAGGGGGAAAACTGGAGCGGAACGATGGGGAAGAAAGGGAGGCGCGCTCCATGAAAAATGAAAAAGCCATGTACGCTTTGACTTATGGCCTGTTTATCCTTACCGCCCGACAGGGAGAGAAGGACAATGGCTGCATCGTCAACACGGTGGGGCAGGTCACCATTGCCCCCAACCGGATAACAGTAGCGGTAGACAAGACGAATCTGACCCATGACATGATTGCGGAAACAGGAAAATTTACCGTCTCGGTGCTGTCAGAAAAGGCAAACTTTGATCTGTTCCGGCGTTTTGGGTTTCAGTCGGGCCGGGATGTGGACAAATTTGCCGGCTTTGGCGGGGCCGGACGGGGAGAGAACGGAATCTTGTATATCACGGAGGGGACAAACGCCTGGATGAGCGGTAAGGTGGTCTCCTCCATTGATCTGGGCACCCATACCCTGTTTTTAGCGGATGTGTTGGACGCAGATATGCTTTCAGAGGTCCCAAGCGTTACCTACGCCTACTACCAGGCCCACATCAAGCCCAGACCCCAGGCGCCCTCGGAACCCAGCGGAAAGAAACGGTGGGTGTGTAAGGTATGCGGGTATATCTATGAGGGGGACGTCTTGCCGGAGGACTTTATCTGTCCCATCTGCAAGCACCCGGCCTCTGATTTTGAAGAGATGGAGTAATTCAAACGCCGCCGAAACTTCGGCGGCGTTTGCTTTATTTGTGGTCGGAGGGCGTCTCTTTTTCCTCTTCCAAAACCACCACCCGGATCTCCAGCACCCGGCGGTGGTCTACCTTGGTGACGGTGACGTCCAGCCCGTCGGATTGGAACCGGTCTCCCTCCTCGGGAACCCGCCCGATCTGCTCCATGACCCAGCCGGAAACCGTGTTGGCCTCGCACTCGCCAGTGAGGGCGAAAAGGTCGTAAAGGTCGGCCAGGGCCGCGTGGCAGGCGATGACGTAGCTGCCGTCAGGCTGCTTTTTGAACTCTTCGATGACCTCGTCGTGCTCATCCCAGATCTCGCCCACCAGCTCCTCCACAATGTCCTCCAGGGTACAAAGCCCCTCGGTGCCGCCGTACTCGTCCACGACCACCACCATATGGGCCTTTTTCCGCTGAAGAATGCGCATCAGGTCAGAGATCTTGGTGTTCCCCGTGGTGTAGAGGATGGGAGTCACCAGGGAGGCGAGCTGATCCTGGCCCCGGTAGCGGGCCAGGTAAAAGTCCTTCTCGTGAATCACGCCCACAATGTCGTCCATATCCTCATGATAGACCGGCAGCCGGGAGTAGCCGCTCTCAGCAAAGGACTTGGCCACCTCCTCCATGGTGGCGGTGTCCTCCACCGCAACGATGTCCACCCGGGGGGTCAGGATCTCCTGAACCTCCATGTCGCCAAACTCGATGGCCGAGCGGATCAGCTCACTCTCGTGCTGATCCAGGCCGCCCTCGGTCTCGGCCTGCTCCACCATGGTTACCAGCTCCTCCTCGGTGATACCCTCCCCGTCCTTGGAGCGGAACACCATAGACAGCAGCTTTTTCCACTGGGCAAAGAGCCAGGCCAGGGGGGTGAAGAGAACCATGAGCAGGGCCATAATGGGGGTGGCAAACATGGCAAAGCCTTCGCTTCTCTCCTTGGCCAGACTTTTGGGGGAGACCTCGCCAAAAATCAGGATAACAATGGTGAGCACCGCCGTGGAGACCACCGGGCCGTAGATGCCCAGCAGGTGGGTGAATAGAGCGGTAGATACGGTGGTGGCCACAATGTTCACCACATTGTTGCCGATGAGAATGGTGGTGAGGAGCTTATCATAGTCCTCCGCCAAGGCCAAGGTCCGTCCGGCCCGGCGGTCGCCGCCGTCGGCCTTGGCCTTCATCCGCACCCGGTTCAGGGAGGTAAAGGCAGTCTCGGTGGCGGAGAAAAAGGCGGAGCAAGCCACCAGAAGAAGGATGGATAGGGTCATGGTAATACTGGCACTGTCCATAAGGAAGCAATCACTCTCTTTCAAAAAATAAATGGGGCATTATAGAGTCTAAACGGGGCAGAAAGCGCGCAAAAGGACAGTCCTACTTTCCGGTAAGACTGTCCTGGGGGATACGGGTTATGTACTTGGGACTGGGCGGAGGTTCGTCCACAGGGGCTCACGATCCTTCTTCAATAAGTTTCGGATATGATACCACACCCAAACGGAAAATGCAAGAGGAAATCCCCGCCGGGGGAGCAAAGCTTGCCCGAGGAGGGGATGTGTGTTATGATGGGAACGGCCATAGAGCCGACATTATGGGGAGGGTTTATAATGAAGCTCTGCATTGTCTCCGCTCCGCGCAAGGCCTGAGGGACGCCTTGTACCGGAGCTGATGGATCTTGTCCGTCCCCCGGGCTTTGCTTTTTCAATCTTTTTTTGAATGATGAATGAAAGAAGGAGCAAAGTCATGTTTCGTACCTTTTTGTCCGATTGCAAATATCTGCTGATCCTCTGGTTCACCCAGACCCTGTCCCAACTGGGCAGCTCCATGACGGGGTTTGCCCTGGTGCTGTGGTCGTATAGTCAATACGGCTCCGCCCTGACCACCGCCCTGCTCACCATTTGTTCCTATGCGCCCTATGTGCTGCTGAGCATCTTTGCCGGGGCCCTCAGCGACCGCTGGGATAAGAAGAAAACCATGCTGGTCTGTGATTTCCTGGCGGCGGTATGCACCCTGGGGGTGCTGGGGCTGTGGGCCACGGGAGGGCTGCGGATGGGCCATCTCTATCTCATCAACGCCGTCAACGGCCTGATGAACACAGTCCAGCAGCCGGCCTCCGACGTGGCGGTGAGTCTGCTGACCCCCAAGGAGCATTACCAGCGGGTGGGGGGCCTGCGGGCCTTTTCCAACTCCCTGGTGAGCCTGCTCTCCCCGGTGTGCGCCGCTTCTCTCTACGGCCTGTGGGGGCTGGGGGCGGTGATCTGGTTCGACCTGGGAACTTTTTTGATCGCCGCGGCAGCCCTGCTGCTGGTCATCCGCTTCCCCCGGCGGGAGGGACAGGCGCAGAAGCGGGAGCGTGTGTTCGCCTCTGCCAAAAGCGGCCTTGTTTACCTCCGGAGCCACAGGGGAGTGCTGAATATCATCCTGTTTCTGGCGGTGATCAACCTGACCGCCTCCATGTTCAATGCGGCCCTGCCCGCCCTTCTGATCCCCAAGGGCGGGGAGAAGGCTCTGGGGCTGGTTCAGACCTTTGCCGGGGCCGCCTCTCTGGTGGGAGGCCTGCTGGCCGCCGCCCTGCCCGCGCCCAAAAGCCGGGTGCGGGTCATCTGCAACAGCCTGCTGTTTTCCATGAGCACGGAAAACTTTATGCTGGCTCTGGGCCGGGGGCTTCCCGTGTGGTGCCTTGGGTCGGCGCTGGGCTGGCTCTTCATTCCGGTGATGAACGCCAACCTGGACGCCCTTCTGCGGCTGAATATCCCCATAGAAATGCAGGGACGGGTCTATTCCGCCCGGAACACCCTGCAATTTTTTACCATCCCCCTGGGCTATCTGCTGGGGGGCGCCCTGGTGGATCGGCTTTTTGAGCCTTTCATGGCCCGCCAGGGAGCCGAAAGCCTTCTCTGCCGGCTGTTCGGAACAGGGAAGGGGGCGGGAGCGGCCCTGTTTTTCCTGGTGATCGGCGTATTCGGCGCTCTGTCCTGCCTCCCCGCTCGGTGGGACAGGCATATTTGGGCGTTGGAGAAAAAATAGGCAGACCCTTTTCCGGCATCTTTATGCCGGAAAGGGAGGGCAGGGGACAAGGACAACTGGGATTTTCCCCTTGCGAATGGAAGAAAAGGGGAGTATAATAACGAAAAATCCCCAGAGGAGGCAGTTGATATGCAGGAATTTCCCATCACTCGGGCCGCAACGATGAAGGCCAAACCCGATCCCAAGACCCTGGGCTTCGGTAAGCTGTTTACCGACCATATGTTCCTGATGAACTATGAGACCGGCAAGGGCTGGCATGATGGACGAATTGTGCCCTACGGCCCCTTTTCCCTGGAGCCCAGCGCCATGGTTTTTCATTATGCCCAGGAGGTCTTTGAGGGCATGAAGGCCTACCGCACCGCCGACGGCGGCGTCCAGCTCTTCCGGCCCATGGAAAACGCCCTGCGGCTGCAAAATTCCTGTGAACGCCTGTGCATCCCTCCCATCGACGCCCAGACTGTGGTGGATGCCATTGCCCAGCTGGTGAAGGTGGAGGCCGATTGGGTGCCCAGTGAGCCGGGAACCTCCCTCTATATCCGCCCCTTTATCATCGCTACCGACCCCGCGCTGGGCGTCCACGCCTCCCATACCTATCTCTTCGCCGTGATCTGCTCCCCGGTGGGGGCCTATTATGCCGAGGGGATCAACCCGGTGAAGATCTATGTGGAGGACGAGGACGTCCGGTCTGTCCGGGGCGGCACAGGCTACACCAAGTGCGGCGGCAACTACGCCGCCTCCATCCGGGCCGGCGAGCGGGCCGAGGAGAAGGGCTACGCCCAGGTTCTCTGGCTGGACGGCGTGGAGCGCAAGTACATTGAGGAAGTGGGCTCCATGAACGTGATGTTCCAGATTGACGGTACGGTGGTCACTCCCAAGCTCACCGGCTCGGTGCTCCCCGGCATTACCCGGAAGAGCTGCATCGAGCTGATCAAGAGCTGGGGCGTTCCCGTGGAGGAGCGGCTCATCACCGCCCAGGAGCTCTTTGACGCCGCCGAAGCCGGCAAGCTGGACGAGGCCTGGGGCACCGGCACCGCCGCCGTGGTCTCCCCCATCGGAGAGATGGGCTGGGAGGGCAAGCGCATCACCGTCAGCGGCGGCAAGATCGGCTCCCTAACCCAGAAGCTCTACGACACTCTGACCGGCATCCAGTGGGGAACCTTGCCCGATCCCTACGGCTGGACCATGAAGATCTGCTGAGAGAAAAAAGAAACGGCGTTCCGGTTTTTCCGGAACGCCGTTTTTTGTGAAAACGCTGGAAAAGGGCTTACAGTACCAGGGAGGGAGCGGAGTAGACCCGGGCCTTCAGTTCATTGTCCAGCAGATAGAGGCTCCGGGGATCGGAGCCGAAGAGCTCCATCTTGGAAACAAGATCGTTGGCGTTGACCTCCTCCTCGCCCTGCTCTTTGACGAACCAGTCCAGGAACTGGGTGGTGCGGAAGTCGTCCACCGCCTTGGCCGCGCCGTAAATGGTGTGGATGAGGCTGGTGACATACTCCTCGTGCTTCAAACCAGCCTTCAGCACGTCCATGACGGTCTTGGGCTTCACATCAGGCTTGGCGATGGCGCTGAGGGCCACGGCCTGGTTGTTGTTCTGAAGATATTTGACAAAGAGAATGGCGTGATCCATCTCCTCTTTGGCCTGAACCTCATACCAGTTGGCAAAGCCGTCCAGGCCCTTGTGCTTGCAGAAGTTGGAAAAATCCAGGTAAAGATAGGCCGAGTAGAGCTCCTTGTTGATCTGCTCCTCCAGCAGCTTGGCTACTTTCTTGTCCATGAGAGACCATCCTTTCCAAGTGACGATTTTGTGCTTCAAAGCATGGTCATTATAGACCTTAAAAATATGGCTGTCAACGGAAAGGAGGCTTTCCATTGCTCAAAATTCGGTTTTGTGGTAGGATAGAGCAAAAGGAAGCAAGGGGGGAGAGAGATGGAGTTGGAAACCAGACTGGACACCTTTCCGGGGATCGGTCCGGCCCGGGCCAAGGCGCTGAAAAGGCTTGGCCTGGAGACGGTAGGGGATCTGCTTGCCTATTATCCCAGAGCCTATGAGGATCGCACCCGAGTCTACGCCATCTCCAACGCCCCCGCCGAGGAGCCGGTCTGCGTGTCGGCGCTGGTAGCGGAGACGCCCACCCTCTCCCGGATCCGAAAGGGGCTTACGGTGACCAAGTGCCGCATTGTGGATCACACCGGCTCGGCCCAGGTCACCTTTTTCAATCAGGACTATGTGCGCCACGCCCTCACAGCGGGGGAGAGCTATATTTTCTACGGGAAGCTGGAGGTCATGGGCCGCCATCGGCAGTTTACCAACCCGGTTTTCGAGCGGGAGGGAAAGGCCCGGTTCACCGGGCGGATCATGCCGGTTTACCCCTTGACTGCCGGGGTGAGCAACCATTTGCTGGCGGGGCTGGCTCTGTCCGGCGTGGAAGAGTGTGCCGGAGCGGTGGCCGATCACCTTCCGGCGGATATCCGGCTGAATCATGGGCTGTGCACGGCGGAGTATGCCTGCCGCAATGTCCATTTTCCCGCGGATCAGGAGGCCCTGTCCATCGCCCGGCGGCGGCTGGTGTTTGAGGAGCTGTTTTTCCTCTCCTGCGGCATGGCTTTTCTCCGCTCCCGCCGGACGGGAACGCCGGGGCAGGCGTTTCCCCGCCGGGAGGTAGAGGATTTCCTGGCCCTGCTGCCCTTTGCGCCCACCGGGGCCCAGAGGCGGGCTATGGAGGAGATCCGGGACGATCTGAGCTCGGGCAGACCTATGAACCGGCTGATCCAGGGAGACGTAGGCTCAGGCAAGACGGCGGTGGCGGCCTATGCCGCGTGGCAGGCCCGGGCCGGAGGATTCCAGACGGCTATGATGGCCCCCACAGAGATCCTGGCCCACCAGCATTATGAGACCCTGTCCAAAATGCTCGCCCCTGCCGGGATACGGGTAGGGCTGCTGACGGGCAGCATGAAGGCTGCGGAGAAAAAAGCGGTTGGCGCCGCTTTGGCAAGCGGAGAACTCCACCTTTTGGTGGGAACCCACGCCCTTCTTTCGGAAGGGGTAGCCTATAAAAACCTGGGGCTGGTCATCACCGACGAGCAGCACCGCTTCGGGGTGGGCCAGCGTTCGGCTCTGGCCTCCAAAGCCCAGGTGCAGCCCCACGTGCTGGTCATGTCGGCCACCCCCATTCCCCGAACCCTGGCCCTGCTGATCTACGGGGATCTGGAGCTTACCGTCATTGATGAGCTGCCCCCGGGCCGCACCCCGGTGGAGACCTACCTGGTGGGGGAGGATAAGCGGCAGCGGATGTACAACTTTGTCCGCAAAAATGTCTCCCAGGGCCGCCAGGTCTATGTGATCTGCCCCGCCGTGGAGGAGGGGGAGGGCGGCGAGCTAAAAGCGGTGACCGCCTATGCCAAAGAGCTGTCGGAGGTGGTGTTCCCCGAACTGCGGGTGGGTTTTGTCCACGGAAAGCTGAAGGCGAAAGATAAGGAGAGCGTAATGGCCGCTTTCTCCAAGGGGGAGCTGGACGTACTGGTGTCCACCACCGTAGTGGAGGTAGGGGTGGACGTGCCAAACGCCGCCCTGATGATCATTGAAAACGCCGAACGCTTTGGTCTGAGCCAGCTTCACCAGCTCCGGGGCCGAGTGGGGCGGGGACAGTGGCAGTCCTATTGCGTTTTGGTAACGGGCAACCGTTCCCAAGAAACCCTGGAGCGGCTGCGGTATTTTACAAAAACCACCGACGGCTTTCGGATCGCGGAAAAGGACCTGGAGCTGCGGGGCCCGGGAGACTTCTTCGGCCAGCGGCAGCACGGCCTTCCGGCCATGAAAGCCGCGGATCTGGCGGGGGATATCCGGGTGCTGAAGGAGGCCCAGGAAGCGGCAGAGGAGCTGCTGAGGGCCGACCCGGAGCTGACGGCTCCGGAGCACCGGGAGATTATGGCGAAGATCCGCGGCCTCTTTGCCGAGGACGGGGATATTTTCAACTGAGCGTATCCAAAAAAGAAAAGGGAGGTTTTGACAATGACCCATTTGGAAAAAGCGGCGGCCCTTCGGGGAGACGAGAACATGCACTATAACTGCTTTCAGGCGGTGCTGCTGACCTTCTGTGAGGAGTATGGCCTGGATCCCGAGGTGGCCCTGCGTTCGGGAACCTTTCTCAATGCAGGAATGCGCAGCGGAGCCACCTGCGGGGCGGTGGCGGGAGCCCTGGCGGTGCTGGGACTGGCCGGAGCGGAAGGGCCGGCGGCAGGGGAGCTGCTGCGCCGCTTCCGGGAAAGGAACGGCAATCTGAACTGCGCCCAACTGCTCCAGAGCGCCAAGGAGCGGGGGGAGGAAAAGAAGCCCCACTGTGACCGGATGGTCTATGACGCAGTGGAGATGGTGGAGCAGATCTTGGGGCAGTAAGGGCCGGAAAAAGACAGAAAAAGGGTCTGTATCCTTTGGATACAGACCCTTTTTTTCTTAAAACAGGCTTCCCACGCCGTTCATTATCTCCGGCAGGTCGGCCCGGTAGTCAGGGGCGTTGGGATCCAGGGAGTTGATGACCACGCCGTCACTGCCCGCCTTTCCGGTGGAGTGGATGTAGCGTTGATTGCCCATGTACATGGCCACATGGCCGGGGAAGAAGAGAAGGTCGCCGGCCTTGGCGTCCTGAAAGTCAATGGCATGGATGGGGAAGCCCTCCTTGATGGAGGCGTCCCGGTAGATGACGATGCCGTTCAGGAGGTAGCTCATGGACACAAGCCCCGAGCAGTCCACACCCAGGGGGGTCTTGCCTCCCCAGCGGTAGTGGGTTCGGGCAAAAAGCATAGCGGTGTCCACCAGCCGCTGGCGCAGCTCCTCTTCAGGAAGATCAATGGGCTTTTCATAGTATGTGTCCAGCCAACTGGAGCGGACATAGCCCTCGGCGCCGCCGGGGAGAGAGACCAGCTGCCACCCTGTGGGCTTCCCGGTCTCGGGATCGGTCTCGGGGGGAGCGGTCACCGCCACCACCGCCCCCATGGGGAGGGTGACGATGGGCCAGGACTGAACCTTGGGGGTGGTCATCACATCGCAGGTATTTTTGTGAAGAACCACCTTCTTGGGCAGGGCCGCCCACTCCTGGGCGGCCTGATCCCCGATGACCAGACAGTTTACGGGGACGTAGCCCTCGTAGCGGTAGTGGGTGCGAACCTTCCAGTAATCGGGGGTGGTTTGCTCCAGCACCTCCAGTACCATGCCGAACAGGGCCTCGTCCGCCAGCTCGCAGTCGTGACGGGGCTGGCTCATCAGGGGACAGATGGGGGAATTGACAATGGCCTTCATACGCACGCCTCCAAAGTCTTATTATCCGCGTCCATGGCCACTGCGGCGCCCAGGGGCAGGGACATGGTGGGCAGGATGTGGCCGCAGGTAAGACCCGCCATGGTGGGCTTTCCGGCGGGGAGCACCACCTCCCGGATGATCTCGGGAATCTCCAGGGTCTTTTCCGGATCCTCCGGGGGGCAGTCGGTCCAGGCCCCAAAGAGGATGCCTGCACAGTCGGCAAACTTCCCGGCGTTGCGCAGCTGGGTGAGCATGTCGTCAATGCGGTAGGTCTTTTCCCCAATGTCCTCCAGGAACAAGATCTTGCCTCTTGTATCGATCTCCCAGGGCGTGCCCAGACTGTCCCGAACCAGGGACAGATTGCCGCCGCAGAGGATTCCCCGGGCACAGCCGGGGGTCAGGGTTTCCACATCCGGGCCCATAGGCATGGGGCCGGTGAGGGCCCCAAAGAGGGCCCGGCGCAGATAGGTCATGGTGAAGTCGTCCACCGGCTGGTAGTACTCGGTGGAGGGCATGGGGGTCTGGTAGGTCACCATCCGGCAGCACTGGTTCAGGACAATGTGAAGGGCGGTCACATCGGAGTAGCCGCAGAACACCTTGGGGTGCCGGACCACGTCCCGCCAGTTGATGAGGGGCAGCAGCCGCCCCGCCCCATAGCCGCCCCGGATACAGAGAATGCCCTGGATGGCGAGGTCGGCAAAGGCGTCCTGCAGATCCTTGGCCCGCTGGCCGTCGTCGGCGGCAAAGTAGCCATGGCGGTTAACATAATAACAAGATGGGTATACCACAGGATCCAGCCCAAGGGCCTTGACCGCAGCGATGGAAGGCTCTAAACGTTCCTCGGGAACAGCGGAGGAGGCGCAAAGCAGAGCGACCTTGGCGCCGGGATAGAGAGAATTGGGAGTTAACATAATATAGACACACCTCGGATCAAAAAGAGAAATGTAGGGGCGGCTGTTCTCAACGGCTCGCTCAGCGAGGAACCAAGTAGGGGCCGATGAGGACATCGGCCCCTACAGTTTATTTCTCTAATACTTTTCTATACTCGTCCAGCTCCCGCTGGTTGCCCCGGACGAAATGTCCCGGCTCGATCTCCACCCACTGGGGCGGATCCTGCTGGGTATATCCGTGGCAGCCCGGGTCATAGACCAGCAGTTTCTTCTTCCGTTCCCCCACCGGGTCGGGCATGGGGATGGCGGAGAGGAGAGACTGGGTGTACGGGTGCAGGGGATGGGCGAAAAGCTGCTCGCTTCCCGCCAGCTCCATGAGTTTTCCCCGATAGATGACCCCAATGCGGTCGGAGATGAACCGAA
Organism: Oscillospiraceae bacterium; assembly: GCA_022794215.1. Lineage (GTDB taxonomy): Bacteria > Bacillota > Clostridia > Oscillospirales > Oscillospiraceae > Vermiculatibacterium. The sequence goes on along the minus strand of JAAWEH010000025.1, from coordinate 107,887 downwards.
CCACTGAAAGGTCATGGGCAATAAAGAGATAGGTCAGCCCCCGCTCTTTCTGGAGCTTGCTCATGAGATTGAGAACCTGGGCCCGGATGGACACATCCAGAGCGGAGATGGGCTCGTCGGCGATGATGAACTGGGGATTCATGATAAGGGCCCGGGCGATGCCGATGCGCTGGCGCTGGCCGCCGGAGAACTCGTGGGGGAAGCGGCTGGCGAACTCGGGGAGAAGGCCCACGGCGGAGAGGGCCCGGGAGACCTGCTCCTGGCGCTGTTCCTCGGTCAAATGCTGGTGGAGGTTATAAAGACCCTCGGAGACGATATAGTCCACCTTGGCCCGCTCATTGAGGGAGGCCATGGGATCCTGAAAGATCATCTGAATGTTCTGGATGACCTGATGATCCACCTCCCGGCTCACCTTGCCGGAGATGACCTGCCCCTGGTATTTTACCGTGCCGCCGGAAACGGGATTGACCCGGATGATGGCCCGGCCGATGGTGGTCTTGCCCGAGCCGGACTCTCCCACCAGGCCGAAGGTCTCCCCCTTGTAGATGTCAAAGGAGACCCCGTCCACGGCGGTGAAGGGGTGACGCTTGGAGCCGAAGGTCACCTTCAGATCCTGAACCTCCAGCAGCTTTTCTCTCTTAGCCATGGGGATAGCCCCCTTTCTCGCGCAGGTGGCGGATATGCTCGGGGGGCTCCACCTTGGGGGCCCGGGGATCCAACAGCCAGGTTCGGGCCTTGTGGGTGGGGCTCACCTCGAAGAAGGGGGGGCGCTCCACAAAGTCAATGTTGAGGGCCTGGGGGTTCCGGGGAGCGAAGGCGTCCCCGTGAACTTCATAGAAAAGGTTGGGTGGGGTCCCCTGAATGGAATAGAGATCTTGCCCCTTCATGCCCAGTTGGGGCAGGGAGCTGAGCAGCGCCCAGGTGTAGGGGTGTTTGGGGTCGTAAAAGACCTCCTCGCACTTGCCGATCTCCACAATGTCGCCGGCGTACATGACGGCGATGCGGTCGGCTACATTGGCCACCACACCCAGGTCGTGGGTGATGTAGATGGTGGTCAAATCCAGTTTTTTCTGGAGGGCCTTGATGAGATCCAGGATCTGAGCCTGAATGGTCACGTCCAGGGCGGTGGTGGGCTCGTCGCAGATGAGAATCTTGGGCCGGCAGGCCACAGCGGTGGCAATGACCACCCGCTGGCGCATACCGCCGGAAAATTCATGGGGGTACTGCTTGTACCGCCGCTCCGGATCGTCGATTCCCACAGCGGCCAGGGCCTTCACGGCGGCAGCCTTGGCTGCCTCTCCCTTCAGCCCCTGATGAAGCAGGACGGCCTCCAAAATCTGGTCGCCCACAGTTTTCAAGGGATTGAGGGAGGTCATGGGATCCTGCATGACCATGGCGATCTCCTTGCCGCGGATGGTGAGCCATTCCTTCTCGTTTTGGAAGGTGGTCAGATCCTTGCCGTCATACCAGATATGGCCTCCGGCAATGGTGCCGTTGGCGTCCAGCAAGCCCATGGCCGACTTGGTAAAGACGCTCTTGCCCGAGCCGGACTCTCCCACGATGGCCAGGGACTCTCCCTGGTAGACGTCCAGGGAGATCCCCCGGATGGCGTTTAAGACCTGTCCCCGGAGGGTAAAGCGGATGTCCAGATCCTGAAAGGAGAGGATGATATTGTCGTTTGTCATGGTGTTCCCCTCCTTAGTTCACGTGGTTCTTCGGGTCGGCGGCGTCGGCAAGGGCATTGCCGATGATATAGAAGGAGATGGTAATGACCGCCAGCACTGCCACCGGGAAATAGAGCTGGTAACGCAGAGCGGGGATGGTCATCAGCTCCCGGCCCGCCTGGATCAGGTTGCCCAGGGAGGGGATGTTGATGGGAAGGCCGATGCCGATGTAGGTGACAAACACCTCGTTGCCGATGGCCGAGGGGATTGCCAGGGCCATCCGCATGGTGATGACGCTGACCAGGTAGGGCAGCAGATTCCGGAAAATGATCCTTCTGGTGGGAGTGCCCAGACAGCGGGAGGCCAGGTTATAGTCCCGATCCCGAATGATGATGATCTGGTTGCGTATGAACCGGGCCATGCCCAGCCAGCCGGTGAGACACAGGGCGAAGATGATGGTGGATATCCCGGGGTTCAGCACATAGGAGATGAGGATGAGCAGCAGCGTCTGGGGGATATTGTCAAAGACGTTATAGAGCTCGGTAAAGAAAAAGTCCAACGCCCGCACATAGCCCCAGAGGACGCCCATGAGAATGCCCAGGAGAGCCTCCACGCAGGCCACGGTGAAGCCGATGAACAGGGAAGTCCGGGTGCCGGCCCAGATCCGGGCCCAGATGTCTTGCCCCAGATTGTTGGTGCCGAAGAGGAAGCCCTGTTCTCCGGGCTGAAGGTTGGCCAGGGTTCGGCCGCTCTCGTTATAGTGGATGAGAAGGGGATCCCGCTGGCCGGGCAGATTGGGCTGGATAAAGGTAAAGGCCAGGGTGCACACCAGCACCAGCAGGAAAAATACCGCCACCTTGTTCTTGAAGAAGGCCCGCAGGGTTGCTCCCCAGTAGGAATAGTTGGAGTACCCTCCCCGCTCCGAGGCGTCGGGGTTGAAGGGGGCGAAGGAGAAAAGCTCAGATTCACTCATGCCGGAGCGGTCAGGGGCGAAAGGCTGCTGGTGCTCCAGCTCCTCCGTTTTTTTATCTCGGAAAGATTGAAAAATATGTCGTGCCATTATCTCGCCTCCTCCTTTCTGGACAGGGTGATCCGGGGATCCAGAAGGGCCATCAGCAGATCGCCGAAGAGCAGCCCCAGAATGGAGATCACCGAGTAGATGACCACCAGGGCCAGCACCATGGTGTTGTCCTGCCGCTTGATGACGGCCACAAGGAGCCCGCCCATGCCGGGGATGGAATAGAGGCTTTCCACATAGAGGGAACCCATCAGAGTGAACAGGATGGAGTTGGGGATGTACTGGATCAGAGGCACCATGGCGTTGCGGAAGACGTGCTTCCGGGAGATCTGGCCCCCGGGAACTCCCTTGGCCCGGGCCAGCTTGATGTAGTCCTTGTTGGCCTCGTCCACCATATAGCGGCGCAGCCACATGGCGTAGTAGGCAATGTTGCCGATGGCCAGGGACAATATGGGCAGGATGTAGGTCCGGTAGTCCCCTTCCTTGAAGAGCATGGGCAGCTTCAGGGCCCAGTCGCCAAAGTGGATGACCCCCTGGGATCCGGCGAACTGGATGAGGATGTGGTAGGCCGCGGCGGGGACGGCCTGGATGATGACGATAAAGACCGTGCCCAATTTATCCCCGATCTTCCACTTGGTGCGGGTGCTGCGGCTCATGAGAATGCCCAAGGGTAAGCCGAGGGCCAGGGCGATGGCCAGGGAGGTAAGGCCCAGCTGAAGGGAGATAGGGGCCTTCTCCGCCACGATGGTGTTGATAGAGACCCCCTTCCGATAGCGGATGGAGGTGCCCAGATCCCCGGTGAGGAGCTGCTTGCCGAAGTTCCAAAGCTGCTTGGGCAGAGGGTCGGTGAGACCCAGCTTCTGCAGGCCCAGGTCGATCTGGGTCTGGGAGAGCTTGTCGTAGTTCTCAAAGTATCCCTCGATGGGCATAAGCCGCAGCAGGGAAAAGACCACCGTGATGACGATAGCCATGGTGAGAAAAGACCGCAGGATCCGTTTTACGATATATTTGGGCATATAGGAAGACCTCCTTAGCAGCGGACGAATGATACCCATGGGGGTAGGCAGAGCACAGGCATCTGCGTCTCTAAGGCCCGTCCAGAGGCGCAGATGCCCAAGCTCCGCAACAGGGCAACGCCCCAGGCCCCCGAAAAGGGGAGCCTGGGGGTATTGCCGAAAGCTTGGGTTAAGCTCAGGTTGTTCTTATTTTGCATCGGCAACAGCGGCGTCGCGCTCGGTGAGCCACTGCTCATAGGCGGCGTGGAACTCCTCCATGCCCATGGACTTCTCCAGCAGGTGCTGGCCCTTGAACCGGTAGTTGGCAAAGCCGAAGGCGGCGTAGGGGCCCTCAAAGGGATTCAGAAGGGAGAAGCTGTAGCTCTTGGAGCTGGTGTGCATGGGGATGGCGAAGCCGTGATCCAGCAGGATGGCCTCGGCCTGGGCAAAGGTCTCGTAGCGGGCCTCCTCGTCGCCGGTGATCTTCAGAGCGGCGGCCACCAGATCCAGGTACTCCTGATAGTAGGCCTTGGTCTGGGCGTCCTCGCTCTTAAAGATGAAGCTGTAGGAGGAGCCCTCCTTGAAGGGATCCACGATGAAGGCGGAAGCGTCGGCAAAGTCAGCGCCCCAGTTGCACTTCATCAGGCCGTAGTTACCGGTGCGGCGGATGGCGCCCAGGAACCCGGTGTCGGGGCCGGCCTCCACGATAACGTCGATGTAGTCGGCGCCCAGAGCGTTCTCCAGCTGCTGCTCCACCAGCTGGCACTCGTCGGCCCAGTTGTTGGTGGAGGGGTTATACCGCACATAGACCTTCACGGGGAAGGTGGCGCCGGCGGCAGTGAGCTCACTTATGGCCTTCTCCTTGTACTCCAGAGCTTTGGCGGTGTCAAAGATGTCGCCGTTGGTGTACTTGTCCAGCCCGCCGTAATCGGCGTAATCCTTGCTGGCGGAGGCGAAGGACAGGGGGGTGATGGTGTTGCTCAGCTCGGACTCGGGATCCTCGGGGTTATAGACCTGGAGGGCGTTGACCCGGTCAAGACCGTACATGATAGACAGGCGGAAGTTTTCGTTGTTCACCGCCAGCTTCCAGTTTTCCGGCTCGTACTGCGCGTCGAAGTTGGGATCGAAGTTGAACAGATACCAGTAGGAATAGGAGGGGTCGGGCCGGCTGGAGTGGATCTGGTCAGAGTAGGAGGACATGAGGCTGCTGAGCAGGTTGGCGCTGATCTCGGCCTCGTCCACCTCGCCCTGGAGGAACATGGTGGTGCCCAGGGTGTTGGCCTCAGCGTTGTAGGTGCGCTGAATGGTGTCGATGAAGATGTTGTCCTTGTCCCAGTATGTGGGGTTCTTGGTCAGCACCTGCTGAACCTGGGGCTGGAAATCGGAGAGAATGTAGGCGCCGCAGTACAGCAGGTTATCATTGTCGATGCCGAAGGTGTCCTTGTGGGCCTCCAGGAACTCGCCGTTGACGGGCATAAAGGCGCTCCAGCACAGCATGGACAGGAAGTAGGGGCAGGGGGCGTCCAGGGTAAAGACCAGGGTGTAGTCGTCGGTGGCCTTCACGCCGATGTCCTCCTTGGCCACGGGGGCCACTTCCTTGATGACTTCCCCGTCCTCGTCCAGCTTGGCGGGGTTGCCGTTCTCGTCAGTGCCGTCGGTGGCGGTCTCCAGAGCCATCAGATAGGCGGTATACTCATAGTAGTTGTGGGCGTTGGTCACCTGGGCCACATCCCAGTTGTACTCGCTGCCGGAGTCGTTGGCGGCGTCCAGGATGTAGTAGGCCGCGTCCACCCAGTCCTGGGCCTTGACCTCGGCCACCTGGTTGCCGGTCTTGTCCACCCACTTCACGCCCTTGCGGATGTGGAAAGTCCACTCGCTGGAGTCCTCGTTGGTCTCCCAGCTCTCGGCCAGGGAGGGCTGAACCACGCCGTAGCGGTCGTACTCGATGAGGGTGTCCACCACATTGGCGGGGATGCGCAGGTTCTCAAAGGTGGTGGTGGTCAGGTAGTTCATGGTCTCCACCTCGCTGGAGTAGAGCTGGCGGTAGGTGGCGCCCTCCGCAGAGGGGGTGACGACGCCGGGGTCGCCGCTGGCGGCGGGATTGGGGTTCTGCTTCCCGCCGCAGGCAGCCAGACCCAGGGTGAGGGCGGCAGCCAGGGACAAGGCGGTCAGTCGTTTGGTAAGATTCATGGTTTTCTATCCTTCCTTCCGTTAGAGTGGGGCGCCGGGCCCCTATCATACCCGCCCAGGGGGCGGAAACGATACAAAATGAAGAGAAAAGCTGACGAACAGCCGGTGGGGATCACTGCCAGTCGGTGGAGAACTGCACTCCGATGCCGGGATCAGAACTCATGGAGATGGTGGCCCCGTCGAAGATGGGCCCACCGGGGAAGGGCTCCGAGGCGCAGAGGGAGGGCCCGTCCAGGTCTGCCATGGTAATAATGTCCTGGGCGGCGCACAGGTGAGCGGCGGCGGCCACCGATACCTGACTTTCCAGCATACAGCCGATCATGCACTTTACCCCGTGCTGTTTGGCCAGTTCGCAGATCTTCAAAGCGTTCCAGATGCCGCCGGTTTTCATCAGCTTAATGTTGATATAGTCGGCGGCGTGAATGGCAATGAGGTTGGCCGCATCCATGGGGGAGAAGACTGCCTCGTCGGCCAGAATGGGGGTGTCTACCTGCCCGGTGACATACTTGAGTCCCGCAATGTCCAGGGCCCCCACCGGCTGTTCCACCAGCTCGATGCAGAGCCCCTTGTCCTCCATGGTTTTGATGATGGCCACGGATTGAGCGGCGCTCCAACCCTGGTTGGCGTCCACCCGGAGCTTGATGCCGGGGCCCACGGCCTGACGGATGGCGGCGATGCGCTGCACGTCGGCGGTTCCTTCCTTGCCCACCTTGATTTTTAGGGTGGTAAACCCCCGGCCGACAGCCTCCAGGCTGTCCTTCACCATCTCCTCCACCGGGTTTACCGAGATGGTGATGTCGGTTTCAAAGCTCTGCTTGGCGTTCCCCAAAAGCTGGTAAAGAGGTTTGCCCTGGCTCTTGGCCCACAGGTCATAAAGGGCCATGTCCACGGCGGCCTTGGGGGTGGTGTTATGAACCAGACAGGAATTGAGCTTTTCCATCACCTCGGGAAGATCGTCCAGATCCATCCCCACAATGGCGGGGGCAATGAAGTCCTGGATAGCACAAAGGATCGAACCTCTGGTGTCCCCGGTGATAACAGCGGTGGGAGGCGCCTCGCCGTATCCCTCCAGACCGTTTTCCCCAACCACCCGAACCACGATATCCTCCAGCCGCTCTACGGTTCGCAGGGCGGTTTTGAAAGGGTGGGCCAGGGGGAGGGACAGATTCCCCACTTGAACGGCAGTGATCTTCACCAACAACACCTCCTGACAAATTATGAAACTTTCGAAAGACGTAATTTCAAATTTGCCGCCAAATCAATTAAAAATAGTTTATCATACTTGAGCGCGCTTGTAAAGGAAAAGCGGGATTTGACGGGAATTTCAGCTAAATACACAAGTGAACCCACGACAGAAGCGAAAGCGAATCTTGCAAAAAAACGGGCGTCCCTTTGTGAAGGACGCCCGTAAGGAAAGATGAGGTGGCAGTAATTGCATTTTGAATGCCTTTACAACTCAGCAGACCCGGATAGCGCTCCACAAAACTGTGACAGTCCGGCGGGTATTCCCCGACGGCCCGGAAGAACAGCGGCAGGCACCGTTGCCTTCCTCGGCGGTTTTCCCTTTCCCCTCCGCCGGCTGCCTGGCCATGGGGGAGGGTACTGATGAAACCCGCGCCTCTATCAGGTTGATTATTTTGTTATGTTATCACGACTGGGGAAAGTTGTCAAGTACGGTCTTTCCCAGGAAAAATTTTCTTGAAAAGCAGGGGAAAAAATGGTATAGTCCCAATAATAGGACAGTAATACTGCTATCTTTGGAGATGGAAAAGGAGGTGCCCTTAAAGTGGCAAAAAAGAGCAATCAAAAGGTCAAGCTGCTGGTTTTGGCCCGGCAGCTTCTGAAAAAAGGGGATGAGGATCACCCCATCTCCACCCCGGCTCTGATCCAGGCCCTGGAGCGGGAGGGCATCCCGGCGGAGCGAAAGAGCATTTATACCGACATGGAGACCCTCCGGGACTTTGGCCTGGATGTGCAGCTGCGCAAGGGAAAGGCGGGGGGCTGGTTCATTGGAGCGCGGGAGTTTGAACTGCCGGAACTGAAGCTGCTGGTGGATGCGGTTCAGTCCTCCCGGTTCATCAGCCGAAAAAAGAGCCAGGCTCTGATCGGAAAATTGGAGGGCCTTACCAGTGAGCACCAGGCCCGCCAGCTCCGGCGGCAGGTCTATGTGGATCGGCGGGTCAAGACGGAAAACGAGAGCGTCTACTACGCCATTGACAAGCTCCACACCGCCATCGCCGGAGGACGGGCGGTGAGCTTCCGGTACTTTGATTATAATGTGGCCAAGGAAAAAGTCTTTCGCCGGGAGGGGAAGCGGTATACGGTTTCCCCCTACGGCCTGATTTGGAGCGACGAAAACTATTACCTGGTGGGCTGGGATCACGGAGAGCTGGAGCTGCGCCACTACCGGGTGGATAAGACCGCAGAGTTGATCATCACCGGCCTTCCCCGGGAGGGGGATGAAAGCTGCAAAAGCTTTGACCTGGCCGAATACGGCCGGAAGCATTTCCATATGTTCTCCGGCCGGGAGGCTAAGGTGCGTCTGCGGTGTGAAAACCGGTTTGTCAACGTGATGCTGGATCGCTTTGGCCAGGAGGCCATGCTGATCCCCGACGGCCCCGGGCATTTTACCCTCACGGTGGAGGCGGTGGTGTCCCCCCAGTTCTACGGCTGGCTCTTCGGCCTGGGGGAGCAGGTGGAGCTTACCGCCCCGGATTGGGCGGTGGAGGAGTACCGGGAGCGGCTGCACAAGGCGCTGGAAGGCTGAAAAAAGAGGGGGCCTTTGCTTGGCAAAGGCCCCCTGTTATTACGGATTGAACTGCCGCAGGGAATGGAAGCGGCCGTTTTCAAAGACAAATTGGTCTGAGCACTGTGCCACGATGCGGTTCAGGCTCCGCAAGGGAACGCTCAGCTCCTGACAGAGCGCCTCCTTGGTGAGGGTATCCAGGGTGCCGTCCTTCCAATAGGACTCCATGGCCAAAAGGTACCGCTGGCGCTGTGTGAGATACCGGGTCTGGGTGCGGCCGGTGACGCTGAACAGCAGCTTTTCACACATCCGCTCTAAAATGTGGCGGGAGAGCTGAAAATCCCGCTCCATCCAAGATAGAACCTCCCGGTGAGGGATCCGCAGCACCCGGCTGTCCCGGGCGGCTATGACGGGCATAGGTTGGCGGTGGTCGGTGAGCATCTCGATCTCCCCGAAAAAATCTACCGGAAGATAGCGGTAGATCCGCATGGTTTCCCCGTCAGGGCCGTAATACATCACATCGGCGGCTCCCTCCAGCAGGATAAAGAAATAGCGGTTTTCCTCCAGGTCGGAAAGGATATGCTGACCCTTGGAAAAGTGGAGCTCCTGGGCCGAAATATCCTGGGGCAGATGGGTCAGATCCATAAAAATGGCCTCCTTTGGTCATTTGACCTTGCCTTTGAAGGGGCAGAGGGGTACATTATAGCCACAACCCCACAAAGGAGGCGGCAGCAATGCGGAAATTTATCATCGACACAGACACCGGATCCGATGACGCAGTAGCTTTGATGATGGCAGTCCTTTCCACGGAGGCGGAGGTGCTGGGCCTAACCACCGTCAGCGGCAATGTCCGTCTTGAGCAGGCCACCCGGAACGCCCTGATGACCCTGGAGGTCTGCGGCGGCAGCACCCTGCCGGTCTGCCCAGGCCTGGATCAGCCCATGTACGGAGCGCCGGTGACGGCGGAGAACGTCCACGGGGACGACGGTATGGGAGACCTGGATCTGATCCATCCCTCCGGGGAGTCCGCCGGCGTCCACGGGGTGGATTTCCTGCTGGAGCAGGTGAGGAAGTATCCCGGGGAGCTGGAACTTGTCATGCTGGGTCCGGCCACCAACGTGGCCGCCGCCATCCTCCGGGATCGGGAGGCCATGGCGGGCCTGAAGCACATCTGGTCCATGGGCACCGCCGGCTTTGGCCGGGGAAACACCACCCCGGTGGCCGAGTTCAACGTATACGCGGATCCGGGCAGCTACCGGGTGCTGGTGGAGAGCGGAATTCCCCTCACCATCATCGGCGCGGACGTGAGTCTGGGCACCGCGGCCTGGGAAGCGGCCTGGAACCAGGGGGACATGGAGCGCATCGCCGCCTCGGGAACCATCGGGAAATTCGCGGTGGACTGCAACCGTGCCCTGCTGGAATATAACCTGCGCAACGGCCGGCATATGGTGGATCTGCCTGACGCGGTGGCCATGGCGGTGGCCCTCTGGCCGGAGGTAATCCTGGAGGCCAAGGAGTGCGGCTGCTACTGCCATACGGGGCAGGATCCCTGCTATGGGCAGGTGGTCTTTTACGACCCGGAGGAGGAGCTGGCCATCCCCACCCGGATGCCCAAGGCCAGGGCCCGGGTGATCACCAAGCTCCATGCAGAGCGCTACAAAGCCCGGCTGGAGGCCCTTTTATCCGGAAAATGAGGAAATGCCGCAGGATCAATGGGATCTTGCGGCGTTTCTTTTATTCCCAGGTTTTCCAGGTGTCCGGCTCATAGCCCACAGTGGCCTGCCTGCCGTTGCGAACCACCGGGGTCTTGATGAGCTTGGGATCCTCAAAGAGCTTGTCCAGCTTGGCCTCGTCATAGGCCAGGTACTTGAGAAGGGCGGCGTCGGGATTTTTCCAGTCCACCAGGGCTTCCAGCCCCACAGCCCGAACCACGCTTTGAAGCTCCCCCCGGCTCATACCGTAGCGGAGAATATCCACCGCCTGGAACTTTACCCGGCGTTCCTTGAAATACCGCTCTGCCTTCTTGGTGTCAAAGCATTTGGATTTTCCGAAAATCTGAATGTTCATGACCTTACTCTCCTATATAAGTGAACCGGGGGCCGGAATAACCGTTCCGCTCCACCTGTTCGCTCCACATCTCCGCCGGCCGAACCCACAGGCCCCGCTCACCGTAAAGAGCCTGATAGACCACCATGGGCTCCAACGTTTCCGAGTGGCGCGCCAGGGCGATCAACCGGTACTCATTGCCCTTAAAATGACGGTAGCGGCCCGGTTTCAGTTCCTCCATATAAATCCCTCCCGTTTTTCTATATCATATCATAATGAGCGGGTGGCTACAAGGCCGGGATGGAGTTCTCTTTCAGCCGGGCGCGGCCTGAGGAGTCATTTTTTGAGCGGAAAGAATGGTTTTTCGGCACTCACACACCCTTGAAATCGGCTCATATCCATCAACCGGGCAGGACAGCGCAATGACCATCAACACAGCAAAACCGTCCGCCCAGGTATTTTTCCCCACCTCAAAAGCCATACTAAGGAACATCATTGTAAAGGTGGTGTTCCCTATGAAAGCGGTGATCTTAGCAGGGGGCGAGGGCAGCCGTCTCCGGCCCCTGACTCTGGGCCGCCCCAAACCCATGACCCCCTTGTTTGGAAAACCGGTGCTGGGCCACATACTGGATCTGCTCCGCCGCCACGGGATCCGGGAAGCGGCGGTGACCCTGGGCTATCTTCCCGCCGCCGTCACCGATTTTTTTGGTGACGGCTCCCAGCTGGGGATGAAGCTGACCTATTTTGTGGAAAAGGAACCCTTGGGAACCGCCGGCGGCGTGAAAAAGTGCATGGACTATCTGGGGGAGGAGGACTTCCTGGTTCTCAGCGGGGACGGAGTCTGTGACCTGGATCTGGGGCAGTTTATGGCCCTCCACCAAAGCCGCCGCTCGGCGGCGTCCCTGGCCCTGGCCCGGCGGCAGGAGCCCCTGGAGTACGGCCTTGTCCGCACGGACTCCTCAGGCCGTGTGCTGGGCTTTGTGGAGAAACCGGGCTGGGGAGAGGTGGACACGGAATTGGTGAACACCGGAGTTTATCTTCTCTCCCACCGGGCCATGGAGCTGGTACCCGACGATGGCGAATATGACTTCGGAAAGGAGCTTTTCCCCCGGCTGCTGGAGCGGGGAGAAGCCCTCTACGGCTGGGAGATCCCGGGCTATTGGCAGGACATGGGGGACTGCGGCGCCTATCTGGACTGCGCCGCGGATGCCCTGGCGGGGAAGGTGGCTTTGGATCTGGAGGAGGGTCAGGGCCCCATCCCGGAAGGGGTGGAAATCCGGAAGCCCTGCTGGATCGGCCGGCGAACCTTCCTGGCCAGGGGCTGCACCGTGGGCCCCTATGCCGTGATCGGGGAGGGCTCCACGGTGGAGACCGGAGCGGTAGTGGAGCGTTCGGTGCTGCTGGGAGCCTCGGTGGGCGAAGGGGCCGAGGTGACCGGAGCCATCCTGTGTCAAAATGCCGCCGTCCATAGTCGGGCCATGGTAGGCCCGGGGGCGGTGCTGGGGGAAGGGGCAACCGTGGGTGCGGAGGCCATTGTAGCCCCCGGAGTAAAGCTGTGGCCGGGCCGAAGGGTGGCCGAGGGGGGAAAGGCAACCGCCTCCCAAGTCACGGCGGGACAGCCCGCATCCCTGCGCTTCTCCGCCGGCGGCGCCCTGCAGGGTACCGTGGGGGAGGAGCTGACCCCGGAAACCATGGTGGCCCTGGGCTCTCTGCTGGGAGAAAAGGGCCAGGTGGCCTTGGGCTGGGCCGGGGGAGCGGCTGCCGGGATGCTGGGCCGGGCCCTGGGCTGCGGAGTTGCCGCTGCGGGAGGACAGGCCCTGGTCAGCGATGCGCCCTGCCCCTCGGCTGCAGCCTGGCTGGGCCGGTACTACCGTCTGCCCGTGAGCCTTTTTGTGCAGCAGGACGGCGACATTGCCCAGGTGCGGCTTTTTGGTGGCGATGGACTGAGCATTGACCGTCCCTGGCAGAGAAAACTGGAGGGCGCTCTCCTTCGGGGGGAGAGCAGCCGGGTTCCCGCCGGCCGGGTAGGGCGGCTGGAGACGGTGGCCGGAGTTCGCTCGGGCTACGGGGAGGATGCCGCCCGGCGCTGCCGCCTGAGCCAGCTGCCTCTGCACCCCATAGAGGTTTGGGTAGAGCGGGGGGAGGGAGCCAACGCAATGCTTGCCTCCGCACTCGTTGCCCTGGGGTGCAAGGTCTACCGGGGAATGGGCCGAGGTATCCCCGCTTTCTCCGCCGATTGGGGCGGCTTTCGTCTCACCGCTTGGGATGAGGAGGGAAATCGCCTTTCCCCTGACCAGCTGCTGGTGCTGCTCACCCGAATTGAAATGGAGAACGGCACGGGTCGGGCGGTGGCGCCGGCCTGGGCGCCCACGGCAGCTGAGACGGTGGCCCTGAGCTTTGGGGGCTCCCTTCTGCGGCTGGGCCGGGATGGGGAGGCCGCCCGACAACTGTGGCGGGAGCAGCCCTGGATGTGGGACGCCGTTTTCGCCGCCTGCCGCATCTGTGCCAGAATGGGGCTTACCGGCCAGACCCTAAGCCACTTGGGCCGCTCTATCCCCCGCTTTGCCACAGTCCGGGGAGAGGTATCCCTCCGCTCCGGCCGGGGTCGGGTAATGGGGCGGATACTGGAGGGCTCGGAGGAGGCGTCTACCCCGGGGGAGGGCGCCCGATTGCAGATAGGGGACGGCTGGGTCTACCTGGCCCCCATGAGCTCCCGCAGCGCTCTGCGGATCATAGCGGAGGCTTCGGATATGGAGACAGCCCAAGAGCTGTGCGGCATTTTTCGGGATAGGGCAAAGCGGATCGACGGGGAGAAATAAGCCCCTCCGCCGAAGTCCGGCGAAGCCTGTCTGTCCAAAACGAAAAATAGTGGTATACTTTTTTGGGAAATTGTGGTATACTAATCGCAACCATGTTTTTCAGCATTGGCTTTATGCGCCTTTTGGCGTTTGAGATAAGCAACCATGGATCGGGAGCGCCCCGGCGAGAGGGCCGTTTCACCTGTCCGGCGATACAGGGCCGGACAGAGCCAAACGGTTCTCTGGCCTTGTTTTGGTGCGCTCTCAGTCTACATACCAACCAACCCTGTATATCAAAAAAGGAGTGTAACTGAGAACGAATGGCAGAAAAATTGAAAATCATTTCTCTGGGCGGTCTGAATGAAATCGGCAAAAATATGACCGTCTACGAGTACGGCAATGACATCATTGTCATCGACGCCGGCATGGGCTTCCCTGACGACGACATGTACGGCATCGACGTGGTGATCCCCGACTTCACCTACCTTATCAAAAACCGGGACAGAATCCGGGGCATCTTCATCACCCACGGCCACGAGGATCATATCGGTTCTCTGCCCTACCTGCTGCGGGAGCTGAACGTCCCTGTTTACGCCACCCGTATGTCCGCCGGCCTCATCAAGCTGAAGCTGGAGGAGCACCACCTGCTGGGCAAGACCCGGCTCATCACCTGCGAGGCGGGGGAGACGGTAAAGGCGGGCCGGTTTGGGGTGGAGTTCATCCACGTAAACCACTCCATTGCCGACGCAGTGGCCTTTGCCATCCGCACCCCCTTGGGCGTGTGCCTCCACACCGGCGACTTTAAGATCGACACCACCCCCGTCTCCGGCGGCATGATCGACCTTGCCCGCCTGGGCGAGCTGGGGAGAGAGGGCGTACTGTGTATGCTGTGTGACTCCACCAACGTGGAGAGCCCCGGCTACACCAAGTCTGAGCGCAGCGTAGGCGCCTCCTTCGACGTCCTCTTCCGGGGCTGCGACGAGCGGATCATCATCGCCACCTTCGCCTCCAATGTGGACCGAATCCAGCAGATCATCTCGGTGGCCGCCAAGTACGGCCGCAAGGTGGCCATCACCGGACGCAGCATGGAAAACGCTATCAAGGTCTCCACCGAACTGGGCTATATGAGCATACCCGCCGGCACCCTGGTGGATATCAACCAGATCAAGGGCCTGCCCAAGAATAAGGTGTGCATCGTCACCACCGGCAGCCAGGGGGAGACTATGTCCGCCATGACCAGAATGGCCTTCAATACCCACCGCCAGGTGGAGATCCAGGCGGGAGACCGGGTGATCTTCTCGGCCTCGGCCATCCCGGGCAATGAAAACGCCATCGGCAGCGTGATCAACGAGCTCTACCGCAAGGGGGCCGAGGTGGTCAACGAGCGCCACGGCGAGCTCCATGTCTCCGGCCACGCCTGCGCGGAGGAGCTGAAGATCATCCACGCCCTGCTGAAGCCCCGTTTCTTTGTCCCGGTTCACGGCGAGCAGCGGCACTTAAAGACCCACGCAAAACTGGCCCAGGAGATGGGCATGGCCCCCAAAGACATCGTGATCTCCGAGATCGGAAGGATCATTGAGGTGAGCCGGGACAGCATCAAGCTGGGAGGTACAATCCCCGCCGGCCGGGTGTTTGTGGACGGCTACGGTGTGGGCGACGTAGGCGCCGTTGTCCTCCGGGACCGGAAGCATCTGGCGGAGGACGGCATGATCGTGGTGGTCTGCTCCGTCTCCTCCCAGGACGGCGGCCTCCTCTCCGGGCCGGATATCATCACCCGGGGCTTCATCTACGTGAAGGAGTCGGAGGGACTGATGGAGGAGCTGCGGATGGTGGCCATGGAAGCCCTGGAGAAGAGCCAGCGGGCCAACCGCTGGGACTGGAACGCCATCAAGGGCGACATCCGGGACGAGCTTTCCAACTATCTCTTCCGCAAGACCAAGCGCAACCCCATGATCCTGCCGGTAATCATGGAAGTGTAAAGAAAAGAAAATGGGAGCCCTCCCGGTGGAGGGCTCCCATTTTTTATTTTTCCTCAAATCCTCTTTTCCAAAATGCCGCAGCAGAGGGTGAAGGTCAGGGCATAGAACACGATCACAGCAAACAGCGCCTGAAAGGCGGGCAGGCTGAGGGGCAGCACCACGAACAAAGCGGCCACCGCGGTAAAAAAGGTGACCAGCCCCGCCGTCTGAAAGGCGGTGTTGACCACCTTCCGCTCCCGCTCATCGGTCTCCTTGATCTTGGCCCGCCTTTGGGCGGCGGGGTGGGTCAGCAGGTACTGGGTGCGGCAGAGCAGGATCGCCGCGCCGGCGGTAATGCCGCTGGCCGCCCCCAGGTAGAAGCCCCGGGCGTGGTCGGAAAGGGAGCTGTCCGGCACCAGCAGGAAGTAGCAGCCAAAGCCCACCAGACC
Source organism: Oscillospiraceae bacterium (assembly GCA_022794215.1). Classification (GTDB taxonomy): domain Bacteria; phylum Bacillota; class Clostridia; order Oscillospirales; family Oscillospiraceae; genus Vermiculatibacterium. The sequence goes on along the minus strand of JAAWEH010000025.1, from coordinate 92,023 downwards.
CGCCCCCAGCAGGGCCAGAGCCGCCAGACGGCGCTGGCGCAGGGACTTCTCATAATTTTCGGCGCAGAGGATCAACTTTATAAGCATCTCAACATTCCTCCTCAAACAAAAAGATCTCCTCAATGCTCCGCCCGAAATACCGGGCGATCTTGTGGGCCAGCAGCAGCGAGGCGTTGTACCGCCCGCTCTCCAGGGAGATGATGGTCTGTCTGGTCACCTCCAGAGCGTCGGCCAGCTCCGCCTGGGAGAGCTGCCGTTCCTTCCGTAATTGGGCGATCCGGTTGGTCATAGGCAGGGCCTCCTTGCAAAAATGTAAAGTTCCCTTTACATTTCGGAGTATACCACGGCGGGGAGAGAATGTCAAGGAAGCTTTACATTTCTCTGTAAAAAATTTTCTCGACAAGTAAACTTGGCGGGAGGAGGGGAATATGGATCCCAAAGAAAAGGAACGGATCCTAAGCCGGAGCCGGTCGGAGAACGACTACGGCCGAAAGGACGAGATGACGGAGCAGGTGGCGGCAAAGGGGCGTCAATATGGCCGGTCTGGACTGATTGCCGTACTGGGGATCCTTCTGCTGGTGGGGGTGTCCCGCAACACCATCAGCTCCATCGAGACCGGCCAGTTCAGCCCGGCAAAAAGCCCTGTCTCCAAAGGAGACAGGGCTTTTTGCTCCGTTTTTATTTGTGGGGAATTTTCCAGATATTTTCCGCATACTCGGCCACTGACCGATCGGCGGCAAAGATACCCGAGCGGGCAATGTTGAGAAGGGACATTCTGTTCCAAACCTTGGGATCCAGATAGGTCTGTCCCGCCAGAGCCTGGGCCGCCCGGTAGCTCTCGAAGTCGGCCAGCAGGAAGTACTGGTCGGCGGGGGAGCCTCCCTGCCCGAAGAGGAGCTGCTTGGCCAGGTCAGAGTAGCTCACATGGTCAGCAAAGCCGGCGGAGAGCTGGTCGATGACCCCTTTCAGGGCAGGGTTCTGGGCATAGTAATCATAGGAACTGTAACCCCGGCGCTTCATCTCCTCCACCTCCTCGGTCTTCAGCCCGAAGAGGAAGATGTTTTCATCCCCCAGCACCTGGTGCATCTCCACATTGGCGCCGTCCAGAGTGCCGATGGTCAAAGCGCCGTTCATCATGAACTTCATGTTGCCCGTGCCGCTGGCCTCCTTGCCGGCGGTGGAGATCTGCTCAGAGATCTCGCTGGCGGGCATGAGCATCTCCGCCATGGAGACCCGGTAGTTTTCCAGGAAAAAGACCTGGAGCTTATCCTTGCAGACAGGGTCGTTATTGATGGTGTTTGCCAGGGAGTTGATAAGGTGGATGATATCCTTGGCCACCACATAGCTGGGCGCGGCCTTGGCCCCGAAGAGATAGGTTCGGGGAGTCATCTCAAAGTGGGGATCCTCGTGAAGCCGCTGCCACAGGTAGATGATGTGCAGTACGTTGAGAAGCTGCCGCTTATACTCGTGCAGCCGCTTGACCTGCACGTCAAAGATGGCGTCGGTGTTGAGGCTGATGCCGCTCTCCCGCTGGGCCCAGGCCGCGAAGCGGAGCTTGTTTTCCCGCTTGATGGCCCCCAGCCGCTCCAAAACGGCGGCGTCGCCGGCGTGTTTTTCCAACCCCGAAAGGGCGGAGGGCTGGAGCAGATACTTGTCCCCGCCGCAGCACTCTTTGATGAGTGCGTCCAGCTGGGGATTTACCTCGCTGAGCCAGCGGCGGTGATCCACGCCGTTGGTCACGTTCTGGAATTTCTGGGGGAACATCTGATAAGCGTCATGGAATACGTCGGCCTTCAGAATGTCGGAGTGAAGGGCGGACACGCCGTTCACCGCGGAGCAGGCGCACACGCACAGGTTGGCCATGCGCACCTCGCCGCCCCAGAGAATGGCCATCTTCTCCACCTTGCCCATGTCTCCGTGGAAGAAGGCGGTGAGCTGATTTTGATACCGGCTGGAGATCTCCAGAATGATCTGCCATACCCGGGGCAGAAGCTCCGCCACCAGATCCTGGGGCCAGCGCTCCAAAGCCTCGGAGAGCACAGTGTGGTTGGTGTAGCACACGCTGCGGCTGACGATGAACCAGGCGTCATCCCAGCTGTAACCCTCCTGATCCAGCAGGATCCGCATGAGCTCGGGGATAATGAGGGTGGGATGGGTGTCGTTGATCTGGAATACGTGCTTCTCGTGGAAATTCCGCAGTGTGCCGTATTCCGCCTTGTGCTTGCGGCAGACGGACTGGATGGTGGCCGAGGAGAGGAAGTACTGCTGCTTCAGGCGCAGGGACTTGCCCTCCCGGTGGTTGTCGGCGGGGTAGAGCTGCTTGGAGATGATCTCGGCGTTGGCCTTCTTCTCCAGCGCCTTCAGATATTCACCCTGGTTGAAGAAGGTCAGATCCACCGGCTCAGGGCTCTGGGCCTCCCACAGCCGGAGAACATTGGCGTGCTTGGTGCCGTAGCCGGCGATCTCCATGTCCCGGGGCACCGCCAAAACCGAGGTGTAGCCCTTGTGCTCGATGCCATGGGAACCGTCGGGATACCACACGTCCTCAATGGCGCCGCCAAAGCGCACCTCCTCGGCCTCGTCCATGTGGGTGATAAGCCAGGAGCCGCCTTTGTCCAGCCAGTTGTCGGGCAGTTCCTCCTGCTTGCCGTCGATGATCTTCTGCTTGAAGATGCCCAGCTCGTAGCAGATGGAGTAGCCGGTAAAGGGGATGTCCAGGGTGGTGGCGGCGTCCAGATAGCAGGCCGCCAGACGGCCCAGGCCGCCGTTGCCCAAACCGGCGTCAGGCTCCTCCTCAAAAAGGTCGGCAGCGGAGAAGCCAAGGGCCTCCACCGCGTCGGTAAGGGTCTTTTCCAGCCCCAGGTTGTAGGCATTTTTCCGCAGGGACCGGCCCATGAGAAACTCCATGGACAGGTAGTGTACCTGCCGGGCGTGGGTTTCCTGGATCTTGTCGGCGGTCTCCAGCTGCCGGGCGGAAATAATGTCCCGGAGCACCATGGCGCAGGCCTGGAACATCTGTTGGGAGGTGGCGTCCTCCACATCCCGGCCGAAATTCCGGCGCAGCTTGCCGGTAATGAGCTCCATCAGCTCTTTTTTGGTGTATTTTTTCAAAAATGTCACTCCACTTTCAATATCAAAATGGCGGGAATTGATTTTTTACGGTTCCAATATAGTATCACAAAGGGAGGGGGGATGTCAAACGGGGGAATAGGGCTGGATGCTGTCCCTTCGGGGCGTTTCTTGAAGCGCACGAAAGACCTTTCTTTGGCCCGTCAAAGAAAGGTCTTTCGTATCACGCAGTCAGCCAATTTTATCGCAGCTGCCGTCCAAATAGTACTACTCCGGATCCTATTGTAGGTTTACTTTTGATATGCGCCCCGGGGGAAGATCCCTTGGGGGAATATAGGGAAAAGCCGGAACCGTCTTTTGACAGTTCCGGCCTTTACTTTTCCTGTTTACTTTCCCGTGACCCAGCCGTAGACCTCGGCGTACTGGCCGGCGGAGTGATCCCAGGAGAAATCCGCCGTCATAGCGTTCTGCTGCAGCTTCTTCCAGGCCTTGGGATCGGCCTGGTAAAGCTCCACCGCCTGACGGAGAACCCACATCATGTCCCCCTTGTCCACATTGGTGAACGTGAAGCCGGTGCCCTCCCCGGTGTACTGGTTCCAGGGCTTCACACTGTCCCGCAGCCCGCCGGTCTCCCGCACCACAGGCAGGGTGCCGTAGCGCATGGCGATCATCTGGCTCAGGCCGCAGGGTTCCGATACCGAGGGCATAAGGAACAGATCCGCCCCGGAGTAGATGGCGTTGGAAAAGGCGTCGGAGTACATGATCTGGGCGGAGAACCGGCCCGGATACTGCCAGGAAGCCTGCCGGAAGGCCTCCTCATACCGCCATTCGCCGGTGCCCAGCACCACCATCTGGGCGCCGGTGGCCATGATGTCGTGGATGGCGTCGGTGACCAGGTCGAAGCCCTTGTGACTGACCAGGCGGGAAACACAGGCAATGATGGGGACATTGCCTGCGGGCTCAAGGCCCGCCATCTCCTGCAGGGCGGCCTTGCAGTCCTTTTTGCCCTTGGGCTGCTTGGCGCTGTACAGCTTGGGCAGGGTCTTGTCGTGCCAGGGGTCGTAGCGCTCCACATCGATGCCGTTGAGGATGCCCCGGATCTTGTGGCTGTTCTGTGCCACCACTCCGGCCAGACCGTGGGCGTAGAAATCATAGTGGAGCTCCTCGGCGTAGGAGGGGGAGACGGTGGTCACATAGTCGGCGGCATAAATGGCCCCCTTCATCAGGTTCACGTCGCCGTAATAGGCCAGCATCCCCTCGTTGAAGTAGCCGTTGCTGAGACCGAACAGATCCACCAGCAGATCCCGCCCATAGCGGCCCTGGTATTCGATGTTGTGGATGGTGAACACGCTTTTGGCGCTCATCAGCTCAGGGACTCTTGTCCGCTCCTCCAGCAGATAGATGGGCACCAGGGCGGTCTGCCAGTCGTTGCAGTGGATCACGTCGGGGAAGAAGCCCACATGTCCCGGGGTCTCAATGACCGCCCGGGAGAAGAAGGCATACCGCTCGGCGTCGTCGTAGTGGCCATAGACGTCCCAGCGCTTAAAATAGTATTCATTGTCCACAAAGTAGTAGGTAACCCCGTCCTTTTTCAGCTCAAACAGCCCGCAGTAGGGCCGGCGCCAGGCCAGTTGGACGGTGAAGTTCTGCAGATAGGTCATCTGATCCCGCCACTCCTGCCCCACCCGCTCATAGAGGGGGAGGATAACCCGAACATCGTGGCCCATGCGGGCCAGGGCCTGGGGCAGCGAGCCGGCCACATCAGCCAAACCGCCGGTTTTGATAAAGGGTGCTACCTCAGAAGAGGCAAAAAGGATATTCATACTGTGCTCCTTTCAAAAAACGCTTTGCGCACATGGGCGGGCCTGCCGTCGTGGGAAGGCCGTGAACGGTCATACCACCTCGTCCTTGGCGATGACCAGGGGATAGGTGCCGTGGCCCATGAGCATCCGGCCGGGGCAGACCCGCACGTTTTTGTCGGCGATGGTATAGCGCAGGGTAGCGCCCGCCTGAACGGTGGTTCGCTGCATCAGAATGCAGTTTTCCACCACCGCCCCCTTTTCCACCCGAACACCGCGGGAGAGGATGGAGTTGATGACCGTACCGTCAATGATGCAGCCGTCAGAGATCAGAGAGTTGACGCTCCTGGCCTCGGGCCCGTAGTAAGTGGAGGGGTTGGACTGATCCTTGGTCTTAACGGGCCGGTCAGGGAGGAACAGGGAGGCCTGAACCGCGGGATCCAGCAGCTGCATACTGCGCATAAAGTACCCCGGCACCGTCTGGATCCGGGCGGCGTAGCCGTCAAAATCAAACACGCCGATCTTCAGCCCCTCATTGAGCCCGCCCAAAAGAACGCCGTGACTGAAGGAGTACACATCGTGGGCCGCGCAGCGGTCCACCAGGCTCAGCAGCAGAGACCTGGAGATGATATAGGTCTCCAGAGAAACCTTCCCCATGGGCTCCATGGGATGGATGGCGATGTCGGTGGCATAGTTGTTGTCATCCACCGAAATATAATTGGTCATCCGGGGATCGGCCGAGGTGGTGGGAACGCAGATGGCGGTGATGTCCGCCCCGGATTTCAGGTGCTGCTGGAAGGCCTCCTCAATGGGCAGGTTGGCCGCCAGGTCGCCGAAGGTGAGCAGCACATAATCCTGCCGAATGTTCTGCAGGTAGGAGTACACCCCCGCCAGGGCGTCCATCCGTCCCCGGTACTGGCTGCCCACCTTGTGCTTGCCGGCATAGCTGAAGGGGGGCAGAATGCGCAGACCGCCGTGCTTGCGGCTCAAATTCCAATCCTTGCCGGAGCCCACATGATCCAGCAGAGACTGATAGGAGGCATGAACGATCAAACCGATGTCGGTGACTCCGGCATTGACCAGGTTACTCAAAGAAAAGTCGACCAGACGGTAGCGGCCGCCGTAAGGAACCGAGCAGCCGTTGCGTACCCGCACCAGCTCCCGGAGCTCAGGGCTCTCCCGGTAAGCGAAAATAATACCATGCAGGTTTCTCATGCCTTCACCCCCTTAACGTTCCGCGTTATCATGGCGTTGGGCGCCACCACCGCGCCGGGCCCTACCGTCAGATCCTGGGCCACCACGGCAATGCCCCAGTCCTCGGCGTCGGATTTGTCGGCGCCCACATGGGCGTCCTCCCCGATGGTGGTGCGCTCGGCGATAATGGAGTATTCCACCACCGCGCCCTTTTTCACCACCGAACCGGGCATCAGGATGGAGAAGCGGACGGTGGCCCCCTCCTCCACGGTGACCGAGTGGAACAAAACCGAATCCTCCACCGTGCCGTAGATCTCGTCGCCGCTGGTGGCGATGGAGTGGCTCAGAACCGCCTTGGCGCCGGTGAGATGGGGCGGGCGGACGGCGCTTCTGGTGTAGATGGGCCAGTCAGGGGTGTAAACGTCCAGCCCGGAGTCCAGCCGGAGCAGATCCATGTTGGCGTCCCACAGGGAGTCAATGGTGCCCACGTCCTTCCAATAGCCGGAGAAGCGGTAGGCGGTCATGATCTCCCCGGCCTCCAGCATGGCGGGGATAATGTTCTTGCCGAAATCGTTGGAGCTCTTGTCGTCCTTCTCATCGGCGATGAGATAATCCCGGAGCTTGGCCCAGGTGAAGATGTAAATGCCCATGGAGGCCAGGTTGCTCTTGGGCTTTTTGGGCTTCTCCTCAAACTCGTAGACGTTGTCGTTCTCGTCCACGTTCATAATGCCGAACCGGGAGGCTTCCTCCATAGGCACCTCCATCACCGAGATGGTGCAGGCGGCATTCACCGCCTTGTGGTGCTCCAGCATCTTGGAATAGTCCATCTTGTAGATGTGGTCGCCCGAGAGGATCAGCACATATTCCGGGTCATACTGCTCAATAAAGCCCAGGTTCTGGTAAATGGCATTGGCTGTGCCCTTATACCAGGTGCCCTTCTCATCCTCCTGAACATAGGGGGGCAGGATATGAACCCCGCCGTCGGAGATGTCCAGATCCCAGGGAAGGCCGCTTCCGATGTACGCATTGAGCTCCAAGGGTTTGTACTGGGTGAGCACACCCACCGTGTCAATGCCTGAGTTGACACAGTTGCTCAGAGGAAAGTCAATAATGCGATACTTCCCTCCAAAGGGGACTGCCGGCTTAGCCACTTTGCTGGTGAGGGCCTTGAGCCGGCTGCCCTGGCCGCCGGCCAGGAGCATGGCTACACATTCCTTTTTCATCAAATCACCTCATTGTTGATAGGGACTGAAACGATGCTGGGTCAGGTTTCCTTCTTTCCTTTTGCCGTCTTGGAAGGGCCGGCTTTTTTGGCGGGAGCAGCCTTGCTGCCGGCCTTTTCCTTGGCGGGAGACAATTTTTTGTTGGGCTGCACCGTTTTGCCGGGGGCTTTTTTCGGGGCCGCCTTGGGCTTGCGCGGGGGATTTTTCCGGGTGCAGCGGAAGATCATGCTGGCCATGGGCGGCAGGTCGATGATCATGGACTGCTCCTGGTTGTGACAGGGGACGCTCTCCGTGCTGACCGGCGTCTTGTTGCCCAGCCCTGCGCCGCCAAAGGCCGCATCGTCCGAGTTGAGGAGCGCCTCATACTTGCCTCCAACGGGCACCCCCACCCGGTAACCCTCCCGGTGAACGGGGGAGAAGTTACATACGATGACCAGGAAATCTCCCTTCTTGTTTTTCCGGAGGAAGGCCACCGTGTTGGCGTTGTGGTCGTCGGCCTCCAGCCACTGGAAGCCCTCCCAGTTAAAGTCCACCTCCCACAGCTCGCTGCGCTGGAGGTAAAGGTTGTTGGCCGCCTGGAAAAAGGCCTTGATATCCCGGTTTTCCCGGTTTTCCTCCAGCAGGTGCCAGTCCAGGGAGTGCTCATAGTGCCACTCGTTCCACTGTCCGAACTCGCTGCCCATCATCAGCAGCTTTTTGCCCGGGTGGGTGAGCATGTAGGTGTAGAAGGCCCGAACGCCGGCAAACTTCTCCGAATACTCCCCGGGGATCTTGTTCAGCAGGGAACCCTTCATGTGGACCACCTCGTCATGGCTGAGGGGCAGAATGAAGTTCTCCGAAAAAGCGTACATCAGGGAGAAGGTAATGTCCTTGTGGTTATACTGCCGGAAGTAGGGATCCAGCTTGATGTAATGCTGAATGTCGTTCATCCAGCCCATGTTCCATTTAAGGTTGAACCCCAGCCCCCCCTCGCTCACCGGAGCGGTGACCAACGGCCAGGCGGTGGACTCCTCCGCGATCATCAGCACGTCGGGGTGGTTGGCAAAGACAGCGGTGTTCAGGGCCTGAAGGAAGCTGACCGCCTCCAGGTTCTCATGTCCGCCGTGGATGTTGGGGATCCATTCGCCCCCCTGCCGGTTGTAATCCAGGTAGAGCATGGAGGCCACCGCGTCCACCCGAAGCCCGTCAATGTGGAACTGCTCCAGCCAAAAGAGGGCCGAGGAGATCAGGAAGGAGCGCACCTCGTTGCGGCCAAAGTCAAAGACCATGGTGCCCCATTCCTTGTGCTCCCCCTTCCGGGGGTCGGCATACTCAAAGCAGGGTTCGCCGTCAAAGTGGTAAAGCCCGAAACCGTCCCGGGGGAAGTGGGAGGGCACCCAGTCCAGGATCACGCCGATGCCCGCCTTGTGGAGCTCATCCACCAGATACATAAAGTCGTGGGGAGTTCCGAACCGGCTGGTGGCGGCAAAGTAACCGGTACACTGATATCCCCAGGACATATCCAGAGGGTGCTCGGTAATGGGCATCAGCTCCACATGGGTGAAACCCATCTCCTTTATGTAGGGAACCAGGTATTTCGCCATGTCCCGGTAGGAGAGGAACTCATCCTCCCCGGTGCGCCGCCAGGAGCCCAGGTGCATCTCGTAGATATTCAGGGGGGCGGAATAGACCGGGTTTTTCTTCCGCCAGTCCAGCCACTTTTTGTCCCCCCACTGATAGCCCTCCAAATCATATACCTTGGAGCCGTTGGCCGGCCGGGTCTCGGCGTGGAAAGCAAACGGATCGGCCTTGGCCAGCACTTCTCCGGCGGCGGTGTGAATGGCGTATTTATAGGTGTCATAGGTCTGCAGCCCGGGGACAAAGCCCTCCCATACGCCGGAGCCAATGTTTTCCATGGGGCACTGATCCGTGGCCCAGCCGTTAAAGTCCCCCATAATGTGGACGGCTTGGGCATGGGGAGCCCACACCCGGAAAACCCGGCCGTCCTTCGTGGGGTGGCAGCCCAAAAAGTCCTGGAGATGGACTTCGGAGCCCTGGGCGAACCGTTCCAATAGGGCGTCTGTGTCGTTTCGTTTTTTCGTAGGCATGGGTATGACCTCCCGTAGGTTTGTTGGATTGGGACAAAATAGGAATTCCAAAATCTGGAAAATTATAAATTATACACAAACTTCAAAAAAACCTTCGTCCAATTTGTGTAAATTATACAACTATTTGGAACGAAGGTCAAGAATAGAATGGATATCCGTAAAAAAAACAGGAGACGATTTTCCGGTGCGGGCCGGCCCGGTCTCTTGCCCCGGCCCCGGTTGTCAGGAGAAGCAAAGAACAAAAGAAGCCCCACCCTCTCAAAGGAGGACGGGGCGTTTTTTATGCGGTAGGCTCCTTCCGCCGGGCAGCATCCTCGGCCATGGTGCGTTTTGGACGGGCGTTGACCTGTGCGCCCCGCTCCGCAAGCCAGGGGGAAAGGGCCTGCAGCCCCTCCTGGGTCAGAGGAAAGACGGCAGTCTCCTCCACGGTGGAGAACTCATAGGCCCAAGGGCCCTCCCATACCTGCGCGGTGAGAAGGCTTTCCTCCTCCCGTTCGGCCACGGTGGGGATAATGCGGTAGCGCAGCCGCCCCATGCTGCCCAGCCAGGGATTGTTGTTTTGAAAGTGGGATAAAACCGGGAGGAAGAGCTCAGCCATGGGAAGGCTCCTTTCAGAGAGTTTTGTTTAGTATAGCACAAAGAGGAAAAAAAGGGAACGCCGGCGAAAATTTTTCGTCCAAAACTGTAACCAAAAGGCCTTGCTTTCCCACTATAAAGATGGAAGGCTTCCAAAGAAAAGGAGGGGAGAGGATGGAGGACAATGAGATCGTCGCGGCCCTGTTCCGCCGGGATGCATCCGCCCTAATGCAGCTGCAGGACAAATACGGCCCCAGGCTCCACACCCTGGCGCTGCGTTTCCTGAAAAGCCGGGAGGATGCGGAGGAGGCGGTAAACGACGCCTATCTGCGCACCTGGAGCACCATCCCACCCCGGCAGCCCGAGCACCTCTTCGCCTATGTCGCCCGGTTGTGCCGCTACGCCGCTCTGGAGAAGGTGGACTGGCTCACCGCGAAAAAGCGCTCGGCCACAGTGGTGGAGCTGACGGAGGAGCTCTGCCAGTGCCTTCCGGATCCCGCCCCTCAGCGCCAAGCGGAGGGAGCGGAGATCGGAGCGGCCATCAACGCATTCCTCTCCACCCTGGAGCCGGAAAAGCGGAAAATGTTTCTTCTCCGCTATTGGTACGGCGACCCCGTCCGAACCGTGGCCGAGCAGTGCGGCGTGGGGGAGAGCAAGGTAAAGACCACCCTGTTCCGTCTGCGGAAAGACCTGAAGAATCATCTGGAAAAGGAGGGCATCGCCCTATGAGAGGAAAGACATTGCTCTATGCTATGAATGATGTGGATGCGCAATATGTGCAGCAGGCGGCAGAGACCGCCAAGACCCCGAGGGGGAGAAACCCCTATATCCGCTGTTTTGCCGCCGCGGCCTGCCTGTGTCTGGCCCTGCTGGGGATGTTCCGGCTGGGGGGAAGTCCGGCCCTGCCGGGGCCCGACGGCCCCGGGGCGGTGGTACCCCCGGTTCCCACAAAGTTCCAGTCTCCGGCGGAGGCCTCCCAGGCCCCCGCCACGGTGGATCCCCTCCAGCCCCTGCCGGAGCGGCAGGACACCATCCGTTGGGAGAACGTGGTGGTAAACGAGTCGGCGGGGCTGGGAGCCGACGCCACCCGGCTCTACATGGATCCCGCCCTCTATGAGGTGGAGCGCTGGGACATGGAACAGGTCAGGGAATACTTCGGCTGGGAGCTGGCCCCCGCCTATATCCCGGAGGGCCTCACCGGGGGCGGCCAGGAGGTGGGCCTCACCGTCTACCGGGACAAGGCCACCGGAGAGCTCATCGAGGATCAGGCGGGCCGGGGCTTCTGGGCGGACTTCTACGCCGACGGCAGCCCCAAGTCCGACGACGATCTCGTCATCCCCAAGGGCTTCACGGTAAGAGCCTCCAAGCTGGGCATTCTCCACTGTGCTCTGCTGCCGGTGGATGAGGAGAAGGTCACCCAGTTTGACCGCACCGATGTGACCATCACCCACGCCAGCCTGCCCTACGGCCCCTTCGACCCCACCCAAAAGGATCCCAGCGGCCTATATAATATGCCCGCCGGCTACTACGACGTCTATGTGGCCTCCTTCACCCTGGACGGGGTGGAGTACGAGGTGGAGACCCAGCGCCTGGAGCTGGAGGAGCTCATCAAGATCACCGCCTCTATCATCTCTCCCACGGAGGACATTATCGTGGGCGTGGGCTGCGGAATGCCCTGAAAACAAAAAGGCAGAGGATACAAAGCGTATCCTCTGCCTTTTTTAGTAGCTGTTCAGGGGGATGGCCCCGTCATCCTGTCCCTTTTCAATGGCCCGGATGACCATGTCGTACCCATATTTCTCGTCCACCTGAATGTGAACGATATCCCCCACCTTTTTGCCCATCAGCGCCTTTCCCACCGGGGACTCCAGGCTGATCAACCCGTGGAGGGGATCCTTGCGCATGGTGGTAACGATCTGGAACTCCTCCGTCTCGTTGTCCTCTGGCAGAAAAACCGTGATCTTGTCATAGAGGGCCACTCCGTCCCCCCTGGGCTTCTCCTCCACAATGCGGGCGGTGCGGATCATATTCTCCAGGTAGCGGATGCGGCTGTCGTTCCGGTTTTTCTCCTGCTTGGCGGCCTTGTACTCAAAATTCTCGCTCAGGTCTCCGAAGGCCCGGGCCGCCTTCACCTCCTCCAGCAGCTTGGGCTGCAGGGTCATCCGGCGGTATTCCAGCTCCTGCTGCATCAGTTCAATGTCCTTTTTGGTCAGCTTGTTGTGCATGGGAATCCCCCGCTTATTAGCATTTTAGTTAGCATTTTTGCTTCCCGAAAGGTGTTTTTTGCCCCAAAAGGGAAAAATATTTTTCCCTTTTGGAATAAAGAGAGAACCTGCAAAACCCCTTGGAAGAGCAAGAAAAACCCCGGAACCTTTGCGGCTCCGGGTTTTCTTCTTTTGGTGCACGAGGTGGGACTCGAACCCACACGCCCTTGCGAGCACCGGCACCTGAAGCCGGCGAGTCTACCAATTCCACCACTCGTGCATTCCACGCTCTTTGGCGCAAGCAATATGTTACCATACTGCCCACAGATTTGTCAAGTCCATTTTCGTCACTTTTTGAAAAAGGTCACTGTTCCCCGAAATGCTCCTTCAGCCGCTGGAAGGTCTCGGCGCTGATGTCGTGCTCCACCCGGCAGGCGTCCTGGGCGGCCTGCGCTTCGCTGACCCCCAGCTCGGTGAACCAAAGGGTGAGCAGCCGGTGGCGTTCATAGATCCGCTCGGCGATCTCCAGTCCCTTCCCGGTCAGCTCCAAGGAACCGTCGGCGGAGACGGTCAGCATCCCGTCCTCCCGCAGCAGCTTCACCGCCCGGCTGACGCTGGGCTTGGAGTAATTGAGCTGCCGCGCCACGTCGATGGAATGAACCAGCCCCTTCTCATTTTTCAGGATCAGGATAGCCTCCAAATAATCCTCTGCCGATTCCTGTATCTTCAAGCCTGCCGCCCCCTTTTTTCTGTATATTATCATACCACAGGGCGGAAAAAAAGGAAAGAGGAAAAAGTGAAGTTCGGCGCCGCCCCGGCCCCGGCAGGGGTCATCCCCCCACCAGGCGGGCCAAGGCGGTAAAAATCATGCAAGCGCCTACCCCCGCGGCCGTGGGCAGCGCGGCAGCCAGAGCAGTCCATTTCCAGCTCCCCGTCTCCTTGCGGATGGTGAGCAGCGTGGTGGAGCAAGGCCAGTGCATCAGGGAAAAAAGCATCACGTTGACCGCGGTGACCCAGGTCCAGCCGTTGGCGAGAAAGAGCGCGCGCATCTCAGCCAAGCTGTCCATCTCCAGCAAAGCGCCCTGGGAGAGGTAGGCCATGAGAATGATGGGCACCACGATTTCATTGGCGGGAAAGCCCAAAATAAAGGCCATGAGAATGACCCCATCCAGCCCCATCAACCGGGCAAAGGGATCCAGGAACCCGGCGCAGTGGGTCAGGAGGGTAGCGCCCCCCACCGTCACGTTGGCCATGAGCCAAATGAGCAGCCCCGCCGGAGCCGCCACCGCCGCCGCCCGGCCCAGAACGAAGAGGGTACGGTCAAAAATAGACCGGACAATGACCCGTCCCACCTGGGGCTTCCGGTAGGGAGGCAGCTCCAGGGTAAAGGAAGAGGGAACCCCCCGGAGAACCGTGGCGGATAAAAGCCGGGTGGCGGCAAAGGTGAGGCCCACTCCCAGCAGGATCACCAGCGTCAAAAGAAGGGCGGAGAGAAGGGAGGATCCCAAGCCTCCCGCCGTGCCCACAAAAAACATGGTAAGGATGGCGATCAGGGTGGGAAACCGCCCATTGCAGGGGACAAAGTTGTTGGTAAGGATGGCCAGCAGCCTCTCCCGGGGCGAGTCAATGATCCGGCATCCCACCACCCCGGCGGCGTTGCACCCAAACCCCATGCACATGGTCAAGGCCTGCTTCCCGCAGGCGCTGCATTTCTGGAAGGGCCGATCCAGATTATAGGCGATCCGCGGCAAATACCCCGCATCCTCCAGCAGGGTGAACAGGGGAAAGAAGATGGCCATGGGGGGCAGCATAACGCTGACCACCCAGGCCAGCACCCGGTAGACCCCCAGCACCAGCGCCCCGTGGAGCCATGCCGGGGCGTGAAAGAAAGCGAAAAGAGCGCTCAGCCGATCCTGAAGCCGAAAAAGCGCCTGGGACAATAGCTGGGAGGGATAGTTGGCGCCCACGATGGTCAGCCAGAATACCGCCGCCAGCAGCGCGATCATAAGGGGATAGCCTGTGCTCTTACTGGTAAGAATCCGATCCAGCTGCCGGTCAGTCTGGTCATAGCCGTCCTTTTCATAGCGCACGGCTCCCCGGCAAAGCCCCTCCGCCTGAGACACCAGGGCGGAAACCATGAAATCCCGGAGCCGGTCGGCGGTAAACCCCCAGCGCTCCAGTTCCTGCCGCTGCTCCCGGGCCTGCTCCATCAGAGCTTCGTCCGCTGTCAGCTCCCAGTTCAGAAAGCGCCCCGCCTCCTCCAAAAGGGCCTCGTCCCCCTCCAGCAGTTTCAGTGCCAGCCACCGGGGATTGAGCCGCCCGCCGCAGCGCTCCTCCAGCAGGGGGGTCAGGGCAGACAAAGCCTGCTCCATCCGCTGGGGATAGGGGATGGCAACCGGGCCGGGAGCCTCCGCCTGGATCGCCGTATCCAAAGCGGAGAGAAAGGCGTTCAGGCTCCGCTTTTTCCGGGCCACCGTCCCCACCACCGGCACCCCCAGCCGCTTGGAGAGCAGCTTGAGGTCAATGTGGATCCCTTTGCGCTTGGCCTCGTCCATCAGGTTGACGCACACCACCGCCCGCCCGGTCAGCTCCAGAGTTTGGAGAACCAGATTCATGTTCCGCTCCAGGCAGGTGGCGTCGCACACCACCGCCACCGCGTCCGGGGAGCCGAAGCAGATAAAGTTCCGGGCCACCTCCTCCTCGGCGGAGTGGGCCATCAGAGAGTAAGTACCGGGCAGATCCACCAGAATGTATTCCTGTCCGTCGTGGGCGCAGCGGCCCTGGGCGTTGGTCACCGTTTTGCCCGGCCAGTTGCCCGTGTGCTGGTTCATGCCGGTCAGGGCGTTAAACAGGGTGGACTTGCCCACGTTGGGGTTGCCCGCCAGAGCAATGACCCGCTGCCCGGGGGAGGTCTTTTGAATGACAAGGGTGCTGTCCACCGCCCCCAGTCCGGTGGAGCTGTGGGTAAGGCCCATGGCGTCAGCCCCCTTGAAGAACCACCTGGCGGCCGTCCTCGGCGCGGATGGCGATCACGGCTCCCCGGATGAGAAAGGCGGAGGGATCCCCCCCGGGGCTGCGGCCCAGGCACTCCACCTGCGTATTTTCGATCAGACCGATGTCCAGAAGCCTGCGGCGCATGGCACCGGTGGAATGCAGGGCCCGAACCACGCCCCGCTGCCCGGGGTGAAGGTCGCTGAGGCAAATCGTATGTTCCATATCAAAACACCCTTTGTGGTCAAGATTAAGTTGAGCCGGACGGAGACCCAGCCATTCCAATCTATGGCGGAAAAAGGGCAGGGGTGCGCAAAAAAACAGCGGGCGGGTAAGCCCCGCCCACTGTGGCAACAGGAATTTATGGCTCCATCAGCCGCCCCAAAAGTCCCTCAAACTGGACTCCCTCCTCGATGGGAGTCCCCAGGGCCAGGGTTCGCCGGGCGCACTGGCCGATAAACTCCACCGCCAGAGCGGTGGCGTCCTCCAAACTTTTCCCGCTCAGCAAAGCCCCCAGCGCTACGCTGGCAAAGAGGTCTCCGGTGCCGGGGAACTGTGCCGGCTCCTCATGGACGGAGGAGAGGAAGCACGCTCCCCGCTTCCGGTCCCAACAGGCCGCCCCCAGATAGCCGGGCCGGGGCCGGATGCCGGTGAGGATCACCGAACGCCTCCCCTCCAGGCTCAGCCGTTCCAGCCACTCCTGAAGCCCCGCCTCAGAGGTGGGGGCATTTTCGTACTTTTCCCCCAGAAGGATGGCCGCCTCGGTGAGATTGGGGGTGATCACGTCCGCCAGAGCCGCCAGTCCCTTCATCTCCCGGCACATGGCGGGGGTGTAAGTGCGGTAGGGCTTGCCCCAGTCTCCCATGACCGGATCCACCAGCACCAGGGTGTTTTCCCCCCGGAACCGAATCATCAGCTCTCTGAGCAACCGGATCTGCTGCTCAGAGCCCACAAACCCGCTGTAGAGAGCGTCAAACCGAACCCCCAGCTCCTCCCAGTGGCCGGCAGAGCCCTCCATCTCCTGGGTCAGATCTCGAAAGACAAACCGCTGGGAGGGGGGGAAGATGGTGCAGGCGGAAAGATAAGCGGTGGGCAGCGGCGAGCACCAGCAGCCCATGGCGGAGAGCACCGGCAGCACCACAGAGAGCGAACACCGCCCCATGCCGGACAGATCGTGAACCGCGGCCACATGGGGCGCAGACTTGGCCAAGGCCATGGAAAACACCTCCCGGAAAAACCATTTTGAGCTATTATAATGCTTTTTTTTAGAGAAGGCAACGATTGACGAAGGAGATTTTCCTGTGGTAAAATAGAACCGCATATGCGGGCATGGTGGAATTGGCAGACGCGCAGGATTTAGGTTCCTGTACCATTGGTGTGTGGGTTCAAGTCCCACTGCCCGCACCACGCCGGAGCAAAGTCCGCTTTGCTCCGGCGATTTTTTATCAAAATCGCCGCCCGCTCCCTTGCTCCTCCGTTCCAAATCGAACCCGCTTTACTGGACTTTGGTTTGGCTTTGACTGCAAACCGGATAGAAAATCGATTTTAACCGTGGAAAACTGAGGTTGACAACCCCGTATGGAGGAAAATGAGATGAAAATGATGGACTGTGTGGAAGTAATCGTCGAAAAAGAAATCTATGCAAGAGATGGCGTGCACAAAGGAATGCAGGGCTGGATTTGTTTGGAGCAAAAAATAAAAGGTTCTTGGCTGGTCAATTTTCCGCAATATGGAGAAAAGGACGACATCGCCACAATTAGCATAGAGGAAGATGATTTGAAGGAAATTCACGGTATGGACGCCAGGATCAATGAACAGATCAAGGCGCACTTTGATGCGTTAGAGAAAAACTCCCCCCAACGGAAGACTGAATACACCTCACGGAGGGAAATAAGATGAAAATGCTGGATCCGGTTAAAGTACTTGTTGAAAAAGATGGATACGCCAAAGAGGGCGTACACAAGGGTATGTATGGATGGATCTGCGATGACAGCGTCATGGACGGCTGTTGGTTAGTAAACTTTCCCCAGTACGGAGAAAAGGATGATATCGCAACGATTTCAATTCGGGAGGAAGATTTGAAAGAGGTTCCGGTTATGCACGCTATTGTCAATGAACAGATCAAGGCGCGCTTTGATGCGTTAGAGAAAAAATCCGAACCAACGCCTCCGGAGGATCTTTCAAGCTATTTGGTCTGACCGGTGCCAAAATGCCAAAATTGGTTTTAACCATTTACTGCACAAAGCAACAAGTCAGGCTAACAAGGAATTGACCTGCCTTGTTGTTTTTCAGAAATACTCTATATGGTTGCTCTTGAACATACAACCATATAGTGAATTCTCCTTACGGGCAGACGGACAGCTTGTCCGGACTGTTTTAGAGGGGAGAAAATGAATGTATTTCAAACGATGGACGCCTGCACCGTATCATCAGAAATCCATAGAACCACCTTGGGTTCAATGGACTCACCATTCCGAGGGAAAAACACATTGCCCGGAATGCCTGGCGCTGGACGGTTGCTTTTTTCACCAGGGAAAAGCACCCACCTGGCCCCATCACCCATATTGCCACTGCACACTGGAAGAAGTCCCGTATGCTGTGGTATGGGCAAATGCCTCTGCATACAGTGACTATAGCAAATTTGATCCTTACTTATTTGATCCGGAAAATTTTTATAAGCATGGAAAAAATCGGGCGTTTGAAAGTTGGGGCTATTCTATTTCGGATTCTCTTTGGCTGAAAGCTGAAATGGAAAAACAGGCACTGGAAAAATATTTGTCTGGAGAGTATGCTTTAGGAAAACTGGATAAATATGGGCAGCACATTAGTATCCATATAGAAATTCCCAGAAAAGATAGAAGTGGAACAGTTTCATTTTTATCTGGATGGATGGTGAAGCCCAATGGAAAATTGAAACTTAATACGCCTTATGGGGGAAAATAATATGAAAGAAATGGACTGTGTAGAAGTAATCGTTGAAAAAGAAACCTATGCACGGGATGGTGTGCACAAAGGAATGCAGGGCTGGATCTGTGATGATCGGTGTATACAAAACTGCTGGCTGGTCAATTTTCCGCAATATGGAGAAAAGGACGACATCGCCACAATTAGCATAGAGGAAGATGATTTGAAAGAAATTCACGGTATGGACGCCAGGATCAATGAACAGATCAAGGCGCGCTTTGATGCGTTAGAGAAAAAATCCCAGCCAACGCCTCCAGAGGAGCTTTCAAGCTATTTGGCCTGACCGACAACAAAAAGCAGAGCCGGCGATACGCCGGCTCTGCTTTTTTGTCGTTTTTCACTCAAACCAACTGGCATAAAGGAGGAAATCAAGGCCCCTTTTGGCAATATAGCCTCAATTTGGTTTGACAGGCCAGCCTGTTTATTATAAAATATTTTAAATAGATATTTCCAGGCCCCCCAACGAAAAGGGAACCAAAGGGGGCTGAGGCAGGAAGTTTGATTGGGAGGGAACCGGGATGTACCGATGTCATGTCCAGTTCTATCTACTTACCCATAAGAGCAAGGAATTTGCGGCACTCAAGTCGATGCCCCCACTGGAAAATTTCACCCATACCTTTGCCGAAAGCGGCAGTGTAGAAGAATCCCTGCTGCGCAAAGCAGACGTGATCCTGGCCGACCTGCGGGAGCAGGGAGAGGAAACCCTGAAGGCCCTGTCCGCCGGCAAGAGGGAGGACGCCCAGCTCATCCTGATGACCACCTCTGAACAGGCGGCGTCCCTGGCCCTGTCCGGGGGCCTGGAGGCGGCAGCGGATCTGTGGCTCCTGCCCATGTCGGAGGGCGAGCTGCGCTTCCGCTTCCTGCGCTGGCAGGAGGCATACCGCCGGAGCAAAGACGCCTGGCAGACCAGCCAGTTTTTGGAGGAGACCATCAACCACATCCCCAACCTGATTTGGTATAAGACCAAAGACGGCATCCACGAAAAGGTAAACGACAGCTTCTGCAAAACCGTGCGAAAGACCAAAGAACAGGTTCAGGGCCAGGGCCACGCCTACATCTGGGATGTGGAGCAGGACGACCCGGCCTGCATCGAGTCGGAGCGGATCGTCATGACCAAGCAGGAGACCTGTGTGTCGGAGGAGACGGTCATGACGGGAGAGGGCACCAAGCTGCTCACCACCTACAAATCTCCCCTCTACGACCTGGACGGCAGCGTTATGGGCACCGTGGGCGTAGCCATCGACGTGACCCAGGAACGGGCCTACGAGCGGGAGATCATCAAGAAAAATCAGACCCTGGAGACCATTTTCACCACCCTGGACTGCGGCGTCATGCGCCACACCGTGGACGGCTCCCATATCCTCAGCGTCAACCAGGCGGCGCTGAACATTTTGGGCTATGGCTCCCTGGAGGATCTGGAGGCCGACGGCTTCAACATGGTGGCCCGCTCCGTGGTGGAGGAGGATCAGGAGCCCCTGCGGGAAGCGATCCGGCAGCTGGACAAGGTGGGCGATAGCATCAGCGTGGAATACCGGGTGCAGCACCCCGGCGGAAAGCTCCTGCACGTGATGGGCAGCGTAAAGCTGCTGGAGGAAAACGGAGTGCTGTGCTACCAGCGCTTTCTGCTGGACTGCACCGAACAAAAGCTCCGGGAGGATCGGGAGCGGCTGGAGACGGAGCGCTACCACATGGGCCTGATCTACGCCTTGAGTGTGGACTATAACCTGGTGTGTTTCTTCGACTTGGATACAGGCAAAGGAACCTCCCTGCGGATCAACAACTGCCCCTACGGAGTGCTGGACGAGATTTTCGGCAGTACCCCGCAGATAGAAGAGAGCCTGACCCGATACATTGACCGGTGCGTCTATGCCGAGGACAAGGAGATGCTCCGCTGGGCCCTCTCCCGGGAACAGTTGATCCGGGAGCTGACAGAAAAGGGCATTACATACGCCAATTACAGAACCGTCTGCAACGGGGGAATGCGCTATTTCCAGATGAAGGCAGTCCGGGCCGGGAGCTGGGAGCACAGCCGGGGCGTGGTGCTGGGCTTCCGAAGCGTGGACGAGGAGACCCGGGGCGAGATGGAGAAAAAGAGCCTGCTGGAAAATGCCCTGGCCCAGGCAAACCGCGCCAACCAAGCCAAAAGCACCTTCCTGTCCAACATGTCCCACGATATTCGTACCCCTATGAACGCCATCATCGGTTTCACCACCCTGGCCGCCAGCCACATTGACCGGAAAGACCAGGTGGAGGAATACCTGAAAAAGATCATGACCTCAGGCAATCACCTGTTGAACCTGATCAACGACATTCTGGATATGAGCCACATCGAAAGCGGTAAGATCCAGCTGGAGGAGCGGCCCTGTAACCTGTCGGAGCTTCTCCAGGGTCTGCGCAGCATCGTGCAGATGGATGTGGACGCAAAAGAGCAGACGCTGGATATCAAAACGGTGAACCTCCGAAACGAGCGGGTCTGTTGCGACCAGCTCCGGGTAAACCAGGTGCTGCTGAACCTTTTGAGCAACGCCATCAAATACACCCAGCCCGGCGGCTCCATCCATCTGCGCCTGACAGAAAAGCCGGTGGCGGCGGAGAACTGCAGCTGCTATGAATTTGTGGTGCAAGATACGGGCATTGGTATGAGTAAGGCCTTTGTCAGCCATATCTTCGAGCCCTTCGAGCGGGAGCGCAACTCCACCATCAGCGGCATCCAGGGCACCGGTCTGGGAATGGCCATCACCAAGAATGTGGTGGACATGATGAACGGTACCATCACCGTGGACAGTGAGCAGGGGGTAGGTACTACCGTTACTGTCTCCTTCCTGCTGCACCTGTGCGCCGGGACAAATGCTCCGGAGGAGCAAGGGCTGCGGGGGGAGCGGAAGGACAAAGAAAAGAGACGGAAGGGCCGGATCCTGTTGGCCGAGGACAATGAGCTCAACCAGGAGATCGCCGTGGTCATTCTGGAGGAAGCGGGCTTCACCGTGGAGGTGGCCGAGAACGGCCAGGTGGCTCTGGATAAGCTCACCGCCTCCCGGAGCGGCTATTACCAGCTTGTGCTGATGGATCTGCAGATGCCGGTGATGGGCGGTTTTGAAGCCGCGGAAAAGATCCGTGCCCTGCCCGATCCCGGGCTGGCCTCCGTTCCTATCATCGCTATGACGGCCAACGCCTTTGAGGAGGACAAGAAGGAGGCCCTGAAGCGTGGCATGAACGGTCATATCGCAAAGCCCATCGACACCGATGTTCTCTTTGAGACCTTGGATAAGATTTTGGGATGAGACGGACTTTTAGGCTCTGACGTTTGGCTGGTGGTTGCGATCTGATCTATACGTTGCGTGGCTTCTGAAGGACCATTCTTTTCGAGAAAAGAATGGCCCCTCAGACTCCCCAAGAAAAGCTTTCTGACGGTGTTGTTACCGGCTTATGAGTAAAGTTAGGATAGCTCCTCCAGCCCCGCTGCCGCTACCGATCAGCAAAGAGGTAGATATTTGCCGCTGACCGGGAAACGCCTGGAGAGAGCAGGTCGTCAGGTTGGCGGCGGGGCCGCCGAACCACCCAGGCGGCGGTAGTGTCAGCGAAGAGCTTAAAGGTTACGCTCCCTTCAGCGGCAGCGGCGCAAGAGGGGCCACGGGTCGCTGTGAGGAAGCCGCCGGTCGATAGAAGGATACCCCAAAGGTTTTTACCCGAGGAATACCCAAACAGCCGACTCCACCCCTCAATTTTGCACCAAGCTCCCCCTCAGTGCGGATTGACTTGAAACCGGGGCTGTGTTATAATCGAATCAAATCTCACCGACGAGGAGGGGAAGACCCTATGAAGCACATCCAGACTTTGGAGACCCGCAGTCTCTGCGACAGCGCCAAAACCGGCGGCTGCGGCGAGTGCCAGACCTCTTGCCAGTCTGCCTGCAAGACCAGCTGCGGCATCGCCAACCAGCAGTGCGAGAGCGTCAAGAAGTAAGTTGGTTCTCCCAAAAATGCCGCCTTTGGCGGCATTTTTGCTATACTCAGAAAAAGGAAGAGAGATATGATACATCGCTATACTCTGGCCGGAATGCACATCGTGGTGGACACCTATTCCGGCAGCGTTCACCTGGTGGATCCGGCGGCCTACGACGTCATCGGGCTCTATGACGAGGGCAAGACCCGGGCCGAGATCATCCCCGCCATGCTGGAAAAGTACGCCGGGGATCCCGAGGTCACAAAACCCGAGCTGGAGCAGTGCTGCGACGAGATCGAGGAGCTGAAGGCCGCGGGCAAGCTCTTCGCCCAGGATACCTTCGAGCCCCTGGCCGGGGAATTGAAGGAGCGCAGCGCCGGCATCGTTAAGGCCCTGTGCCTCCATGTGGCCCACACCTGCAACCTCAACTGTTCCTACTGCTTTGCAAGCCAGGGCAAGTACCACGGGGATCGGGCAGTCATGTCCTTTGAAGTGGGCAAGCAGGCCCTGGATTTCCTCATGGAGCACTCCGGCGCCCGCCGGAACCTGGAAGTGGACTTCTTCGGAGGCGAGCCCCTGATGAACTGGCAGGTGGTAAAAGATCTGGTTCACTATGCCCGCAGCGTGGAGAAGGAGCGGGGCAAAAACTTCCGCTTCACCCTCACCACCAACGGGGTGCTGATTGACGATGATGTCATCGACTTTGCCAACCGGGAGATGCACAATGTGGTGCTGAGCCTGGACGGGCGCAAGGAGATCCATGACCGGTTCCGGGTGGACTATGCCGGCCAGGGCAGTTGGGAGAAAATCGTGCCCAAGTTCCAGAAGCTGGTGAAGGCCCGGGGCAACCGGGGCTATTATATGCGGGGCACCTTCACCCACGCCAACCCGGATTTCCTGGAGGATATCAAGACCATGCTGGATCTGGGCTTTACCGAGCTTTCCATGGAGCCGGTGGTCTGTGCCCCCGGGGATCCCTCCGCTTTGACAAAGGAGGATCTGGCCGTGGTCATGGATCAGTATGAAAAGCTGGCCCGGCTGATGCAGGAGCGGCGGAAGGCGGGCAAGCCCTTTACCTTCTACCACTATATGATCGACCTGACCGGCGGTCCCTGTGTCTATAAGCGCATCTCGGGCTGCGGCTCGGGCACCGAATATATGGCGGTCACCCCCTGGGGCGATCTGTACCCCTGTCACCAGTTTGTGGGGGAGGAGGCCTTCAAGCTGGGCGACGTGTGGCAGGGGGTCACCGCCCCTCAGGTTCAGGAGCAGTTTGCCGCCTGCAATGTCTATACCCGTCCCGAATGCCGGGACTGCTGGGCCAAGCTCTACTGCTCCGGCGGCTGCGCGGCCAACGCCTACCACGCCACCGGCTCGGTGAACGGAGTCTACGCCCAGGGCTGCGAGCTTTTCCGCAAGCGGATGGAGTGCGCCATCGCCCTGGAGGCCGCCCGGAGCCTGGGGGAGGAATAAATGAACACTCCCATCTGTGACTTTGTCCGCTCCTATGCCGCCAAGGATCCTCTGCGCCTTCATATGCCCGGGCACAAGGGCCGTCCCGTCCTGGGGCCGGAGGCGCTGGACATCACCGAGGTAGAGGGAGCCGACGTACTTTACCATGCCCGGGGGATCATCCGGGAAAGCGAGGAAAATGCCGCCTCCCTCTTTGGAACCGCCGCTACCTTCTACTCCACGGAGGGCTCCTCCCTGTGCATCCGGGCCATGCTGTACCTGGCCCTTCTGCAGGCAAAGGAGGAGGGGAGAGAGCCCCTCATCCTGGCGGGGCGCAACGCCCACAAAACCTTTCTCAGCGCCATCGCCCTGCTGGATCTGGAGGTGGAGTGGCTCTATCCCTCCCAGGAGGCGGGGCTGCTGTCCTGTCCGGTGGAGCCGGCGCAGCTGGAGGCCGCCTTCGCCGGGGAGCGGAAGCCCACGGCGGTCTACGTGACCGCCCCGGACTACCTGGGGAACCTTTTGGATATCCGGGCCCTGGCAGAGCTCTGTCACCGCCATGGGGCCCTGCTTCTGGTGGACAACGCCCACGGCGCCTACCTCCATTTTCTGCCCCAGCCGATCCACCCCATGGATCTGGGGGCGGATCTGTGTTGCGACTCAGCCCATAAGACCCTCCCGGTGCTGACCGGCGGAGCCTATCTCCATATTTCCAGAACCGCCCCCGCCGGACTCAAGGGGCAGGGGGAAAACGCCCTTTCTCTTTTTGCCTCCACCAGCCCCTCTTATCTCATCCTCCAGTCCCTGGATCGTGTCAACCTTTACTTGTGGGAGAAATTCCCAACTCAGTTAAAGAGCTTTTTGGGGGATTTATCCGTACTAAAAGGGGAGTTAAAGGGGCGGAATTACCCCCTGGTGGGCCAGGAGCCCCTGAAGTTGACAATCGCCTCCAAACCCTTGGGTTACAATGGACAGGATCTTGCCAAGCATTTGCAAAGTGTGGAAATTGAGCCGGAATTTGCCGACCCGGATTTCCTGGTTTTGATGCTGACCCCCGAAATTGGAAAGCAGGGCCTGGAGCGGCTGCAAAAATCTCTGGAAGCCCTCTCCCACAGACCTTCCCTGTCCCAGCGCCCCCCGGCTCTCCCCCGGCCCCGCCGAATAATGACGCCCCGGCAGGCCCTCCTCTCCCCTCAGGAGGAAATCCCTGTGTCCCAATGCTTTGGCCGCATTTTGGCCTCCGCCGCCGTCAGTTGTCCCCCCGCCATCCCCATTCTGATCTGCGGTGAGCAAATCGACTGCAGCGCAATGGATTGCTTCCAATATTACGGCATCGAGCGCTGCGCTGTGGTAAAGCAATAAAAAGGGCCTTCCGCAAATGAAGCGGAAGGCCCTTTTATCAATGGTTTGCGGGTTTTCAGCGAAGGCGCAGGCAAGCGATGATCCGCGCCCGGTATTCCTCATGGTGGGGCATACCCTGCCCCAAACCGCCCCGTTTGGGGAGCATAAGCTTGAGAAAACCGCCGTTTTTCATGAAAATGGAGCAGTTTACCGACCCCATAATGCCGTTTTTGACCTGGCAGCTCTGAATCTCGCTCAGGGGAAAAACGGTGCCAATGTCTTGGGCCACAGTCTTTCTCAGATCGGGCACGTGGTAAAGCTCGGACAGGTACTTCCGCTCCTCACACTCCACCACGATAAGATGATGGTCGGTGAGGCCCACGTACACATCGAAGCGGGAGGCCTTTTTTTGGTTTACCTGAAGGGTGATGCCGTGGATCCCTGCGGAAAGGCTCTCACCGTTAGGGACATAGGGTTCCAGCATTTGGAGCATACGCCCCTCGTCAAAAATACCGGGCATGGAAGCACCGCCTTTTCCAGTTGGTTCTGCGCCCATTATAAACCGGGATAGGGAAAAAAGCAAACTGTGTGTTTAATCCTTCTGAAAGCAAAAATTTCATTTTCTTTTTAAATTTCAGAGTAATTTTAAGTTTATTTGCTATAATGGCCCGACTTTAAACTGAAAGGATGTTTTCCATGAAGCAGATTCGAATACCGGCCCTCCTGCTGGCGGGGGCGATGACGCTGTCCCTGGGAAGCCCTGCCCGGGCAGCGGAGGAGGAGACAGCCATTGTTTTGTCCGATGCGCAGATCACCGTGGACGGCCAGAGGGCGTCTGCCGATCCTGAGGCTCCCGTCTACACCGGGGCGAAGATCATCTACTACCGCGATGGTACCGACGAGACCTACGGCGAGGGAACAGAGGCTGAAAAGCACTCCGAAGCTGAGGCTGCCGGCCACACGGTTCTCACCATTACCCAGCCGGGAACCTACCGGCTCAGCGGAGAGCTCTCTGCCGGACAGATCGCCGTTGATTTGGGCGAGGAGGCCAAGGACGATCCCGCCGCGGTGGTCACCCTGATCCTGGACAATGTGGATGTAAAGTGCACTGTGGCTCCCGCCCTCATTTTCTATAACGTTTATGAGTGTGACCGGGAGTTTGTGGCCTACGACAAGGACGAAAACCCCGGCTATCAATCCTCCCCCACGGTGGACACCACCGCCGCGGGCGCCAATGTGATCATTGCCGCCGGCAGCGTCAACACCTTCACCGGCTCCCACGTGGCCCGGATCTACAAGGAGGGCACCACCAAAAAGCTCCACAAATATGACGGCGCCTTCTACTCCAAAATGTCCATGAATTTGAGCGGGGACAACGGAGACGACACCGGCATCCTGAACATCATTGCCGACAACGAGGGACTGGATTCCGAGCTTCACCTCACCCTCAACGGAGGCACGGTGAACATTGAGGCCCAGGATGACGGCATCAACACCAACGAGGACTTTGTGTCCGTCACCACCGTCAACGGCGGAAGGCTGAATGTGGTGGGCGGCCTGGGCAGTGAGGGAGACGGCATCGACTCCAACGGCTACCTGGTCATCAATGGCGGCACGGTCTGCGCCACTGCCAACCCCCAGACCGGCGACGGCGGCATCGACGCCGACAGCCCCATCGTCCTCAACGGCGGCGCGGTGTATGCCACCGGCTCCCGGAACGATACCGCCGACAGCACCTCCCGGCAGCCCTACATGGAGCTGTCCTTCGCCTCCACCCTCCCTGAGGGAAGCCTGATCCAGGTGAAGGAGGAAAGCGGAGAGACCGTCATGGAGATGACTGCCGCCAGGGCCTTCCAGTCCCTTACCCTCTCCGGCCCCAATTTGGCGCTGAACGCTGCCTATCAGCTCTATGTGGACGGTGTTCTTCAGTGTTACAGCGGCAACAGCTTTGGCATGGGTCATCCCGGCGGCGGATTTGGCGGAGGCCGGCCTGAGGGCTTTGAGCCTCCCGAGGGCTTTGAGCATGGGCAGCGGCCTGAAGAGATGGAGCGGTCCGGCTTTATGCCCGAAGGGATGGAGCCCCCCGCCGGGTTTGACCCTGCCCGGCAGCCCGGCGCTTCCGGTTTCTTCGGCGGCCAGAGTCAGGCAGACGGCAGCGGTTCCACCGATTTTACCCTTACCGAGACCACCAAGTCCTTCTCCGGCGTCTGCGACTCTGACGCCTCGGGCAAGACGCGGGTCTCCTTCACCCTGGAGGGTCCTGCCCGCAGCGGGCGGAATACGGTGATCGAGGCCGTCAGGGCCATCACTGCCAGCGTGGAGATAGACCCTGCTCTGGTGCAGGTCACGGTCACCGATGATCCCTCGGAGGATTATGGGGCCTCCTGCCTGCTCTCCGATGGGATGGAGGCGGTGAACGGCCTGCTGCCTGATGGAGACGGGAACTATATCCTCACCGTAGCCGTGGTCAGCGGCACGGAGGGATACACCGGAGCCACCCAGCTCTCCTTCACCGTGGGCGCGCTTCCCTTTGTGGATCTGCGGGAGGGAGACCAGGGTTACGACGCGGTCAAGACCCTTTATCAAAAGGGGGTTTTGAAGGGCACCGGGGCGGACACCTTCTCGCCCGATATGACGGTGACCCGGGCCCAGGCGGTGACCGCGCTGGCCCGGCTGGTGAACGGGGAAGAGGCCCAGACGGAGACCTTTTCCGACGTGGAGCCCGGCTCCTGGTACGCCGGCTATGTGGCCTGGGCGGTGGAACAGGGCATTGTGGAGGGAGACGGCCAGGGCCATTTCCTTCCCGGGGAGACCGTTACGGCGGAGCAGCTGGCGCTGATGCTGGGACGGCTTTATGAAGAGGAGGCGCCCCAGCCCGAATTCACAGGGGAGCTGACCCGGATCCAGCTGGCCCAGATGCTGGCCGCTGCTGAATAAAGCTGAAGAAAGAAAAAAGACGGGACGTGAGCGGCGTTTGCTCACGTCCCGTTTTTACGGGTTGGGGATCCTGAAAGGCCGGGTCAGCCGGCCTCGTACCGGGACAGAAACTGCCGGGTTCGCTCTGCCCGGGGGGAATTGATGACCTCCCGGGCGGGGCCTTGCTCTATGATAGAGCCGCTGTCCATAAAGATGACCTCGTCGGCCACATCCCGGGCGAAGGCCATTTCGTGGGTGACGATGATCATGGTGGTGTTCTGCTCTGCCAGGGAGCGGATGACCTTCAGCACCTCCCCGGTGAGCTCCGGATCCAGGGCGGAGGTGGGCTCGTCAAAGCACAGCACATCGGGCTGAAGGGCCAGGGCCCGGGCGATGGCCACCCGCTGCTGCTGGCCGCCGGAGAGCTGGTGGGGATAGTGGCCGGAGCGGTCGGAAAGGCCCATGCGGGAGAGGAGCTCCAGACCCTGGGCCTCAATGCCCGTCCACTTGGACTTATCGGGCTGACGCAGCTTCACCGCCAGAACCACGTTTTCCAGGGCGGTATACTGGGGGAACAGGTTAAAATTTTGGAAAACCAGTCCGAAGTGGAGCCGCTTTTGCCGGATGGCCTCCTCGCTGAGGGCGGAGGTATCCTGGGCGTCAAAGAGGGGCTCGCCCTTCACCAGGATCCGGCCCCGGTCGGGGGTTTCCAGGAAATTCAGGCACCGCAGAAGGGTGGTTTTACCGCTGCCGGAGGAGCCGATGACGGCCAGGGCCTTGCCCTGATCCAGGGAGAAGGAGATATCTTCCAGCACTTTGGTTTGGCCAAAGTGTTTTTCCAGGTGTTGTACTTCCAGAACCGGCATATGAACGCCCCCTTATTTGAAGTAATCCAGCCGGCGCTCCAGCCGGGAGAGAAGAAGGGTGACCACCCCGTTGAACACAAGGTAATAGACGCCGGTGAAGAAAAGGGGCCAGAGAAGGCCGGAGTAGCCATGGGAGGTCTTTAGGAAGGCCTGACCCGCCCAGATGACCTCCTGAAAGGAGATGATCCGGGCCAGAGAGGTGTCTTTTACCAGGGTGATGACTTCGTTGGACATGGGAGGGACGATGCGCTTGATCATTTGCAGGAGGGTGATTTTGAAAAAGATCTCCCGCCGGGTCATGCCCAGCACCAGGCCGGCCTCCTGCTGGCCGGCGGGGACGCCCTGGATCCCGCCCCGGTAGATCTCGGAAAAGTAGCAGGCATAGTTGATGATGAAAGCGATGGCCGAGGCCAGGAAGCGGCCCGATTCCCCGGTGCCCCAAGGGGAGAAGCCCAGCAGCTTGCCGGGGATATAATAAAGGATAATGAGCTGGAGCATGAGGGGGGTGCCCCGGATGACCCAGATGAGAGCCCGGGTGAGCCAGCGCAGGGGGGTAAAGCGGCTCATGGAGCCGAAGGAGACCACCAGCCCCAGGGGAATGGCCCCCAAAAGGGTGACGGTGAAGAGCTTCAGGGTTTGCAGAAAGCCCTGGTTCAGGGCGCCGACAACGGTGAGGAACATGGGGGATTATCTCCTCTTTTTCTTGATAAAAAGCTATGTCAGGCTGCAAACAGGTCAGAACGCAAAAGGTCTAAGCCCCTTCGACTTCGCCTGCCGCCCCTCAGGGCCTGCGGCCCCTCTGGTGCATCCGCTCCGCTTTGGGTCTTAGTCCTTTTGCTGACCTGTTCTCCGCCCTTCTTATTTTTGCTCGATGAGCTTGTCGCCGATGCCGTAGGTGTCGGCGATCTGCTGCATGGTGCCGTCGGCATAGGCGCTCTTAAAGAAGTCGTTGAGGGCGGCGGCCAGATCGCTGCCCTTCCGGAAGCCCACGCCGTACTCCTCGGAGTTTAGTTCCACGGTGTAGGTCAAATCGGCATAGCTGGTGCCCTCGCCCACGGTGGCGGCGGCCATCAGGTAGTCGATGACGGCGGCGTCGGCGGTGCCGGAGGAGACCTCCAGCAGGGCGGTGGCCTGATCCTGCACCGGGGTGTAGGAGGCGCCCAGGGCCTCCACCTGCTCCATGCCGGCGGAGCCGTTTTCCACGGCGAAGTTCAGGGTTTTGACGCTGTCCACGCTCTGGTAGTCGGCGGCCTTGTCCGCGGGGACGATGAC
This sequence comes from Oscillospiraceae bacterium, assembly GCA_022794215.1. GTDB lineage: Bacteria > Bacillota > Clostridia > Oscillospirales > Oscillospiraceae > Vermiculatibacterium. The sequence continues at coordinate 62,127 of JAAWEH010000025.1, read as the reverse complement.
CACCTGGGCGTTATTGAAGTAGGGGTTGGAGCACTCCATGGCGGCCTTCACGTCGTCGGTGAGGGTCATGCCGTTCCACACCACGTCGATGGTCTTGCCCTCCAGCTCGGAGATCTTGTTGTCCCAGTCGATGACCTGGAACTGGGCGGTGACGCCAAGGCTTTCGGCAAAGGCTTTGGCAAGGTCGGCGTCGAAGCCGATCCACTCGCCGCTTGCATCGGTGTAGTCCATGGGCTCAAACTCGGTGATGCCAACCACCAGCTTGCCTTGCTTTTTGACGTAGTCGGCGTCGCTTTCCCCGTTCTTCCCGGCGGCGCAGGAAGTGAGGGACAGGGCCAGGGTGAGGGATAGGGCAAGAGAAATATATTTTTTCATTGCAGAGATCCTCCTTTTGCGATTCTGTCGAATACTTTAGTATAGTAACACGCTAATGCGAAAATGTAAAGAGGGAATTTGTCGGCATTTTCCACAAAGTGTTGAAAAAGGAAGGGCTCCAAAATCCGCCTGGAATAGGAGAAGAAAAACTCCATATCTTAAAGGCAGATTTTGAAAACGGGAGGAAGGATCATGAAAAAATGGCTTGCGGCCTTATTGGTCGCCGGTTTTTGCATTCTCCCCGCCCACGCTGAGGTGGCCGGGGCTCCGGAGGTGACGGCGGGGGCCGCCGTGCTGATGGAAAAGGAGACGGGGGAGGTGCTCTATGCGCTGAATCCCCATGACAAATTGGAGCCGGCCAGCGTGACCAAGGTGATGACTCTGCTGCTGACCATGGAGGCGATCCAGGCTGGAACCCTGTCGGTGGAGGATACGGTTCAGGTTTCGGCGCGGGCGGCCTCCATGGGCGGATCCCAGGTCTATTTGAAGGAGGGGGAGGTCATGAGCGTCCACGACCTTCTCAAGGCGGTTGCGGTGGCCTCGGGCAATGATGCGGCCGTGGCGCTGGCCGAGCGGCTCTCGGGCAGCGAGAGCGCCTTTGTGGAGCGGATGAACCAGCGGGCTCACGAGCTGGGGATGGAGGACACCACCTTTATGAACTGCACGGGGCTGCCGGCGCCGGGGCATTTGACCTCGGCTTATGACATTGCGGTCATGAGCCGGGAGCTGATCCGGAACCATCCCCAGATCCGGGAGTATACCACCATCTGGATGGACAGCCTTCGGGATGGGGCGTTTCAGCTGGCCAACACCAATAAGCTCATTCGATTTTACGACGGGGCTACCGGGCTGAAAACGGGATCCACCGACGCGGCGCAGTTCTGCATCTCGGCCACCGCCGAGCGGGACGGGATGGAGCTGATCGCGGCCATTATGAAGTCGCCCACCAAGGACACCAGAACGGCCACGGCCAAGAGTATGCTGGATTTTGGCTTTGCCAACTATACCGTTTTGGACGTGAAGCCCGCCCAGGCGCTGGCGCCGGTGGAGGTGCTGCTGGGAGAGCGGGGGTTTGTCCAGCCGATTTTGGCGGATAGCGGGCGGATTTTGGTGGAAAAGGCGCAGATCAATGAAGTGGAAACCACCGTGTCCCTGGCCCCTGACGTGGAGGCGCCGGTGGCGGCGGGGCAGAAGCTGGGAGAGGTGACGGTGACTGTGGCCGGGGAGGTTCGACAGACGATTCCCATTGTGGCTGCGGAGGAGGTGCCTCGGCTGACTGTGTTTGGGATCTATCGGGAGCTCTTGCGGGAGTTTTTTATGGTGAAGTAAGGGTATTTTGGGGCGGATTTTCTTTTCTGACCGGCAGAGCGTTCCGGGGGCCGTTTTTTCAAGGGGCGGAGGCCTTTGACGGCTCCGGCGCTGAGCGGCTTTTATGCGTGGGGGAGAGAATGGCCTGTTTGGATTTATGCAGCGCATCGGTTTGACCGCAACCGCCGGCCACACGGAAAAACCCGCCGAAAAGCACATGCTTCTCGGCGGGTTTTGCTGTTTTTTTGCTCGGGTTTACAGGGAGGCGGCCAACCCCCGGGCCCGGCCGCAGGCGTCGGCCAGGAGTACGGAGGGGTTGGAGCCCTCGGCGTCCATTCCCTCCGCCGCAATGCAGCTGTAGGACTGGAAGCCAAAGAAGTCCTTTATGGCCTCCAGGTAACGGCTGCCCTGCTCCAGGGGGGAGTTGCTGTAATAGCCGCCCCGGGTGGTGAGAAAGACCATCCGGGAGCCCCGGCAGGCGCCGTAGAGCCCCTGGGCGTTGCAGCCGAAGGTGATGCCGTCCACCGATACGTTTTCAATGTAGACCTTCAAAATGGCAGGGAAGCTCAGATCCCAGAAGGGGGCGGCAAAAACCACCACGTCGGCCTGGGCCAGCTGGTGGGCGTAGCGAAAGCGGGGGTGATCCAGGGCTCCCTGGGCCAGCAGCTTTTCCCGCTGGGCAAAAAAGGCCCCCGTCAGGGGCTGCATCCCCTCGGCCTCGGGGTTGATTACGGTGACATGGTACTTTGTCTGATCCACTGCGTTCAAAAAGGCCTGGGCCAGCTTTTTGGTTCGGGATTCCTCCCCGCGGACGCAGCAATCTACAAACAGCAATTCTTTCATATGCTCTCTCCCTTCTCGATGCGTACAAAGGCCTCCAGCGCTACGGCGATCTCGTCCCGCTCCCCTTGGGCGGTGCGGTCGGCGCCGCCGGCGTAGGAGCCTACCCCTTCCGAGGTGCTCTCGCCCCACTCTACTACGTTATTCAGGATGCTGGCCGCCTTCAATCCCCGGAGGGCAGCCACGGTGAAGAGGGCGGAGGTTTCCATATCGGCGCCCAGCACGCCCCGCTTGGACCAGGCTGTGCTCACTTCCTCGTCGTTGTCAATATAAAAGCTGTCGTGGCTGCGGGCAAGGCCCACATGACAGCGGAGCTCCCGCTCCCGGGCGCTGCGGATACAGGCGCACAGCAGCTCCACATCGGCTGCGGCGGGGTACTGCTCCGGCACATAGGTGCGGGAGGCGCCGTCGTCCCGGACGGCGGCGCTGACCAGGATCAGATCCCCCAGGCCGATGCCCTCCTGCAAAGCGCCGCAGGAGCCGATACGGATGAGGTGGGTGACGCCGATGTTTTTCAGTTCCTCCACGGCGATGGCCACCGAGGGGCCGCCCATACCGGTGGACATGGCCAGCACCGGAATCCCTTTATAAGTCCCTTTTATGGAACGGTACTCCCGGTTAAAGGCCAATTCCCGGGGGTTTTCCAACTGTTGGGCCACCCGGCCTACACGGGCCGGATCGCCGGGCAGGATGGCGTATTTGACGCCCAGATCCTCGCCAAGCTGAATGTGGGGCTGGAGCATAGTAATCCCTCCCAAAATATGGTTTGGTTATGTACGGTTTCTTTCATGTATTCAAAGAAAGGGGAACGCCTGCAAGGGCATTTTTGCGACGCCGTCAATGGCACGTCCGCGGGGAGCGCGGGAGGGGGCGTAAGCCCCCGTTGTCTTGCAAAGCAAGACAACACGTGACTATTATACCTTCCTTTGCCAAAAATCGCAAGGCCTTCCCACAGGCATCCGCCCACTTTATTTGGAAAATATCTCAAAGAAACTCTTGAAAACCCCGCTCCAATTTGTTATAATTCACAAAGAGGGAGCGCGATTTCCCTCTGCCGGGCCAGACTCAGCCCGGGAAATCTATTTTGACTGAGAGGTAATCGATTATGAAAAAGAAAATTCTTGCTCTTGCGCTCTCGTCCTCCCTGCTTCTGGGCCTGGCGGCCTGCGGCGGCGGTGGCGGCGGACAGGCCGGCAACAAGGACGCCACCAAGGTGACCCTGGTGGTGGCGCAGACCTTCGGCGACCGGTCTTTCTACGACTCCTCCAAGGAGGGCGCCGAGCGGCTGAAGGCAGACAAGGGGATCGAGCTGAGCACCATCGAGTGCAACGGTGAAAACCACACCACCCAGATGCGCAACGCCGCCGACAGCGCCGACGTGGTGGTCTGCGTGGGCTGGGAGTTCTATGACATCGAGACCGTGGCTCCTGAGTATCCCGACGTGAAGTGGATCTGGATCGACAATGCCACCGGCGCTCCCGTGGAGAACGTGCTGAACATTACATACGCTCAGAACGAGGGTTCCTTCCTGGCCGGCTACATTGCCGCCGCCGTCAGCACCAGCGGCACCGTGGGCGCCGTGGGCGGCGAGGACAACGACACCATCAACGACTTCATCGTGGGCTATGAGCAGGGCGCTAAGTACTACGGTGAGGAGAACGGCAAGACCATCAACGTGGTGAAGAACTATGCCAACTCCTATGTGGATCCCGCCATCGGCAAGGAGTGCGCCATCGCTCTGAACGACCAGAAGGCCGACGTGATCTTCCAGATCGCCTCCGCCACCGGCGACGGCGTCTTTGAGGCCGCTAAGGACAAGGGCTTCTACGCCATCGGCGTGGACTCCGACCAGAAGTACATTGATCCTGAGGTCATCATCTGCTCCATGAAGAAGGAAGTGGGCAATTCCATCTATGACGCCATCGCCACCCTCATTGACGGCGATGACTCCCGCTGGGGCACCACTTGGGTGGCCGATATGTCCACCGGCTATGTGGGCATCGGCTACGGCGAGGACGGCTCCAAGCAGCAGGTTCCCGACGACGTGAAGACTGCCGTAGAGGGCCTGGCCCAGAAGATCGCCTCCGGCGAGATCAAGGTCGACACCACCCGGGCGTAACCTGATCCGGCATTCTCAATGGCGTGACATGGTTGGTCCATGTCACGCCATTGTACATATCAGAAGCGAGGTGACCCCTGTTGCAAGACATCGCAGTGAAATTTGAACACATCAGCATGGCATTCCCCGGCGTTTTGGCCAACGACGACGTCTCCCTTGAAATCCGAAAGGGCGAGGTCTTTGCCCTGGTGGGCGAAAACGGCGCGGGAAAAAGCACCCTGATGAACATTCTGTACGGCATCAACACCCCCACCAACGGCAAGGTGTTCATCCAGGGCAGGCAGGTCGAGCATTTCGACCCCAAGACCGCCATCGGCCTGGGGGTGGGCATGGTTCACCAGCACTTTATGCTGGTGCCCTCCTTTACCGTGGCCCAAAACATCGTTATGAGCCGGGAGCCCCGGAAGGCCCGCATCTTCTTTGACAACGCCAAGGCCGAGGAGCAGACCCAGGCCTTGGTGGAGGAGTACGGCCTGGTGGTGGATCCCACCGTTCCCGTGGAGGAGCTGGGCGTGGGTCTTCAGCAGCGGGTGGAGATCCTGAAAACCCTGTTCCGGGGAGCTGAGATCCTTATTCTGGACGAGCCAACCGCTGTCCTTACCCCCCAGGAGACCGACGAGCTCTTCGCCGTGATCCGCCGGGTGGTGAAGGAGCGGAACATGACGGTCATCATCATCACCCATAAGCTCTACGAAGTCATGGCCATCTCCGACCGGGTGGGCGTGATGCGCAAGGGACAGCTGGTGGGAGTGGAGAACACCTGTGACGTGGATGAAAAGATTCTCTCCTCCATGATGGTGGGCCGCCCGGTGCTCTATGACAACCTGGAAAAGACCGGACAGCCCGGAGAGGAACTGATCCGGGTGGAGGATCTGGTGGTGGAGGACAACCGGGGCCTTACGGCGGTGGATGGGCTTTCCCTGTCGGTTCGGGCCGGCGAGGTTTTGGGCATCGCCGCCATTGAGGGCAACGGGCAGAGCGAGCTTTTGGAGGCCATCACCGGGATGCGCACCCCCGTAGGCGGAAAGATCACCGTCTGCGGGAAGGATGTGACCGGTATGTCTCCGGGCCAGGTTCGGGATGTGGGGCTGGCCCACGTGCCGGAGGATCGGCTGGCCACCGGCGTCAGCCGGGACGCCAGCGTCACAGACAACCTGCTCATGGGCAAGCACCGGCGGGAGGAGTTTAACCGCTTTGGCTTCCACCAGAAGGTATCCACCATTGAGCGGTACGCCCAGGAGATCTACGACAAGTTCGATATGCGCGGCGCCGGCATCGACACCACCGTGGGCTCCATGTCCGGCGGCAATATGCAGAAGGTGGTCATCGCCCGGGAGTTTTCCTTTGACAGCCCGGTGCTCATCATCTCCCAGCCCACCCGAGGGGTGGACGTGGGCGCCATCGAGTTTATCCACACCAGGATCATTGAGAAGCGGAACCAGGGCTGTGCTATTCTGCTCTGCTCCGCCGATTTGGACGAGGTGTTCCGGCTGTCTGACCGGATCGTTACCATCTACGAGGGGCAGATCACCGGAGAGTTCACTGCGGGCAGCTTCTCCAAGGAAGAGATCGGCTACTGCATGACCGGCAGCCGGAAGGGAAAGGAGGCCGTCCAATGAAAGGGAAAGCAAAGGGAATCAACTGGAACTACCTGCTGAGCCTGCTCATTAGCGTGGTGCTGGCCTTCCTCATCGGCGCGGTGATCCTGGCCATTGCCGGCTTTGATCCCGGCAGGGCTTATCTGGCCATGATCGACGGCGCTTTTTCCAACGCCCGGCACATCGGCGACTTTTTGGAGTATGCCATGGTGCTGTGCATCTGCGGCCTGGCCTGTGTGCTGGGCTCCCGGGTGGGCATCTTCAACGTGGGCGGCGAGGGCCAGCTGCTGCTGGGCGCCATCGTCTCCTGCCAGGTGGGTGTGGCCATGGCCGGGATGAGCAAGCTCATCGTCATCCCCTGCGCGGCCCTGGCCGCTATGGTCACCGGCGGGCTTTACGCCCTGATCCCCGGCGTTTTGAAGGTCAAGGTGAAGGTCAACGAGGTCATTACCACCATTATGCTCAACACCATCGCCGCCAGCTTCTGCCAGTTTCTGGCCAAGGGGCCCTGGAAAAACGCCAACAAGACCATGGTGGCCGCCACCGGGCAGCTGGATCCCCGGCATTGGTTTACCACCCTGATTCCCAACTCCAACCTGTCCACCGCCATCATTGTGGCGGCGTTCATGGCCTTCCTCACCTGGTACGTGATGCAGAAGACCTCCACAGGCTTTGAGATGAAGATGACCGGACAGAACCCCCGCTTCGCCCTGTTCTCCGGCATCAAAACCGACAAGATTATCATTCTGGCCATGCTGGTCTCCGGCGCTATGTGCGGCTTGGTGGGTATGTTCCGGGTCTACGGCGTGGAGCATCTCTACCGCAGCAGCATCAGCAACCAGTACTATTTTGAGGGACTTACCGTGGCCATGATCGCCCAGTATAACCCGGTGACGGTCATTTTCCTGTCCTTCTTCTTTGCCATTCTGAAGATCGGCGCCCAGGGCATGGAGCTGTCCGCGGGCGTTCCCAACCAGATCTATCTCATCATTCAGACCATCATCATTTTCTTCATGGCGGCTGAAAGCGGCATCTCTGCCTCCATCCAGGCCAGCGCCCAGCGCAAGAAGGCCCGGGCCAAGGCCGAGGCCAAGCAGAAGGGGGGCGAGGTTCATGTTTGAGGATATCCTGAAAAGCATCTTCTCCGCCGGTACGTTCAACCAGATGCTCCGCAGCGCCACTCCCGTGGCCCTGGCCGCTTTGGGCGGCGCCATGACCGAGCACGCGGGCATTATGAACATCGGTATGGACGGCATGATCCTTATGGGCGCCTTCTTTGGCGCGCTGGGAAGCTATATGTTCCAGTCCGCCGGCATGGGGGTTCTCACCGTCCTTTTGATGGGCGTGGTCGTGGGACTGTTCTTCGCTTTGTTTACGGTGAAGTTCCGTTCGGATGAGTTTATTATCGGTACCGCCCTCAATACCTTCGCTTTGGGCCTTACCTCCTTCCTGTCCCGGTCCATTTTCGGCACCGCGGGCACCAAGGGAAATCCCGCGCTGCCCACCATCCACATTCCGTTTTTGGACAACGTCCCCTTCCTGGGGGCGGTGTTCAACAACAACTCCCTGTTCATCTACGTCACCTGGATCCTGGTGCTGGTCATGTGGCTGTTTGTCTACAAAACGCCCTATGGCTTCTGGCTCCGGGCCTCCGGCGAGAAGCCCGAGACCCTGCGCACCGCCGGTATTCAGCCGGAGAGGATGAAGTGGCTGGCCAGTATTTTGTGCGGCATTCTGTGCGGTCTGGCGGGAGCTCACCTGTCTCTGGGGCAGCTCCAGGGTACCTTTGCTGAGAACATGGCAAACTCCCGGGGCTACATTGCCTTTGCCTGCGTGATCTTCAGCGCGGCGAACCCGGGCAAGGCCTACCTGGCTGCACTGATGTTCGGCTTCTTTGACGCCATCGGTCTGCGGCTGCAGGATTACATCAGCTCGGATCTGACCAACATCATCCCCTATGTCATCACCATCATCATGATGGTCTATGTGGTGGTTCGATCCCAGCAGAAGAAGCGTCACGCCCACCGCTCCAAGGTTCAGGGCGCGGCTGCTACATAGTGATATCCACCGCTGAAGAAGCAGGGGCGGCCCTCTTGGGCCGCCCCTGCTTTTTGGGGGAAGGGGTTCTTCATACCCCTTTTTTAAGGATAACCGGTACAAAGAGGATCCCCTTTTGTTTGCCTTAGGTCTCCAGACGTGCTATACTGAGAAAAACCTTTGAAGGCCGACAGGCGGCGGAAGGAGATCCTATGGCGTTTATCAGTGTGTTTGACGTGATCGGCCCCAATATGGTGGGGCCCTCCAGCTCTCATACGGCGGGGGCGGCGGTGATCGGCGCCCTGGCCCATAAGATGCTGGCGCCGCCATTGACCCGGGTGGAGTTTACCCTGTATGGCTCTTTTGCCAAGACCTACCGGGGCCACGGCACGGACCGGGCCCTGCTGGGCGGAGTCATGGGCTTTTCGCCGGAGGATCTGCGGATCCGGGACTCCTTTGCCATTGCCCAAGAGCGGGGGGTGGAGTACCGGTTTTCCTGCAACGAGACCGAGACGGAGATCCACCCCAATACGGTGGACGTCCGGCTGGAGAATGCCGGGGGCCAGGTGATGACCATTCGGGGGGAATCTCTGGGGGGCGGAAAGGTTCGCATCACGCGCATCAACGGGGTGGAGGTGGACTTCACCGGGGAATACAGCGCCGTCATCGTGGTGCAGCAGGATCGGCCCGGGGTGGTGGCCCATATCACCAAGGCTATCAGCGACCGGGGAGTCAATATCGCCTTTATGCGGCTGTTTCGGGATGAAAAGGGGCAGACGGCCTATACCATCGTGGAGTCGGATCAGCGGCTGCCCCAGGACATTGCCCGGGTGCTGCGGGAAAATCCCAACATCCATGACGTGATGCTGGTACAGCCGTAAGGGGGAGAAGAGATGGATTTCAAATCAGGAGCGGAGCTTTTGGAGCTGTGCGAGAAGCAGGGCCTTTTGATCTCCCAGGTCATGGTGAAGCGGGAATGTGCGCTGGGGGAGACCACCGGGGAGGAGATCGAGGGCCGGATGAACCGGGCCCTAGAAATCATGCGGGCCTCCGCCACCGGGCCGCTGGAGCGGCCGGGAAGATCCATGGGAGGGCTGATCGGCGGGGAGGCCAAGCGGCTGATGGATCACCGGCAGGAGGGCAAGAGCATCTGCGGAGAGGTTTTGAGTCTGGCCATGGCTTACGCTGCGGCCGTGCTGGAGGTCAGCGCCTCCATGGGACTGATCGTGGCGGCTCCCACCGCCGGCTCTGCGGGGGTGGTGCCGGGGGTGCTGCTGGCCCTTCAAAGGTGCTATGACCTTCCCGATGAGAAGGTGGTGGACGCCCTGTTTCACGCGGGGGCCGTGGGCTATTTGGCCATGCGCAACGCCACGGTAGCCGGCGCGGTGGGGGGTTGTCAGGCTGAGGTGGGGGTGGCCGCCGCTATGGCTGCCTCCGCCGCGGTGGAGCTAATGGGGGGACCCCCCCGGCAGAGCTTGTATGCGGCCTCCACCGTGCTGATGAATATGCTGGGGCTGGTCTGCGATCCGGTGGGGGGACTGGTGGAGTATCCCTGCCAGAATCGGAACGCGGCCGGCGCTGCCAACGCGCTGGCTGCGGCGGAGATGGCCCTGAGCGGGGTGGTGCAGCTGATCCCCTTTGACGAGATGCTCGCCACCATGTATGCAGTGGGGAAACGGCTGCCGGCAGAGCTGCGGGAGACGGCGCAGGGGGGATGTGCGACGGCGCCCTCTGCCTGTGCGGCTTGTGGGGGATGTGGATGAAAGTGGGGATGCCTGCGGGGGGATTTCCCCCTCAGGAGACCCCTGAAACGACCAAAGGGAGGGCGTTAGCCCTCCCTTTACTCTTTGGGGATAAATGGCCCCATGGCTCCCTTTCGGAAAAGAATGGTTCTTCAGGAACCGGGCGGCGGATCGCTTTGACCGAAGCCGTCAAACAAACGGTGCAGCCGAACCGGAAACACAAATTACAGGAAAAACTGAATCCCACAAAAGCCGGCATAGACCAGCAGCAGAAGAACCCCCTGCCAGCGGCTCAGCTTTCCCCGGATCAGGGCGGGGAGGGTGAGGAAGGCCATTACAAAGAGCATCAGCGGCAGATCCAGCACCAGGGAGGCGTTGTATCCGGCAATGGTCTTTCCGTCGGGGACAGAGAAGGGGGAGAGAACCACCGACACGCCGCTGACCAAGACCAGATTAAAGAGATTGGCCCCCACAATGTTGCCCAGGGACAGAGCCCCGTGGCCCTTGACGAGGGAGGTGACGGCGGTGACCAGCTCCGGCAGGGAGGTGCCCAGGGCTACGAAGGTCAGGGCGATCACCGATTCGGGCACGCCCAGGGATTGGGCGATCAGGGTGCCGTTGTCCACCAGCAGGCTGGCGCCGAAGGCGATGAGGACTGCGCCCCCGGCCAGACGGAGCAGGTCGGGCCCAAGCCGGCCGGTCTGCGCATGGGTTTCGTTCTCTGACTGGAGGACTTTGGGCATCCGGAGCGCCCGATAGACGGTGAGGGCCATATACAAAACAAAAATCCCCAGCAGCTCAAAGCCGGAAAGCCGGGTGAAGGTGCCGGCGGCATAGGCCCGGTAGAGATACACTGCGGCGGCGATGAAGAAAAAGGCCACCGGGGTCACCAGGCTGCTTCGGCTCACCTTGGAGGGGCGGATGGCGATGGTGAGGGCCGCAATGAGGGCGGTATTGCAGATGATGGAGCCGATGGCGTTGCCGTAGGCGATCTCGCCGTGGCCGCTGACGGCGGAGGTGGCGGAGACCATGACCTCCGGCAGGGTGGTGCCGATGGAGACCACGGTGGCGCCGATGAGCAGCTCCGGGATGCCGAAGCGCTGAGCGATGCCGGTGGCGCCGTCTACGAACCAGTCTCCGCCTTTGATGAGAAAGACCAGGCCCAGGGCAAACAGGAGGATCGGTACGAGCATCTCAGACATATTTCTTCTCTCCATTCTTTTTCTCCCCGGCGAGCGGGGGAGATCCCACAAAAAAAACTCAGGCAGGCTGCAAAGCCATACCTGAGTCTATCTTTTCCCAAAAGAGACTCCATGTATCGCCTTGCGGTCATACATGAGTCTCGCAATTTGAAGCAAGCCAGGCCAAAGGCCGGGGTTGTTGACTTGCTGCACGCAAAGCGCGCTTGCTACTCCCTCACAGGAAATGCGTAACGGTACTATACCACGGCCTTTGGAGCTTTGTCAAGATGGTTTTTCCCACGGAAATGAGACGGCCTTGTTTTCAGAGCGGGGATCAGGTATACTAACAAAAGAAGGAAACCGAAGCCGGAGAAAGAAAAGGGAGGGGCAAGGATGGACTATATTGTAGAGAACGATTGGCTGTGTCTTACCGTATCCAGCCGCGGCGCGGAGCTCCAGGCCATGGAGCGAAAAGGGGCGCCCGGGATCTCTCTTTTGTGGGACGGAAAGAAGGAGCACTGGGCTCGCCGGGCGCCCATTTGCTTTCCCTGGTGCGGCCGGGTGGAGGAGAACTGGTATGAGTTCGGGGGGAAGCGGTATGAAATCCTGCCCCAGCACGGGTTTGTCCGGGACTTGGAGCACACCTTGGCGGAGCGGACGGCGGACAGCCTTACCTTCCGGCTGGAGTGGCCGGGGGATGAGCGGCTGTGGCCCTGGGCCTTTGTCCTGGAGACCCGCCATGCTTTGGAGGGCAATGTGCTGGTGAGCACCTGTACCGCCGTGAACCGCTCGGACAGGCCGATGCCGGTTCAGTTGGGGTTCCATGTGGGGTTGGCCTGTCCCTTTACCCCGGGGAAGGCTTTGGAGGATTACTGCATCCGCTGGGAGAAGCCGGAGGGCCCCGGAGGGGCGGATTGCCTTCCCCTGGATCACCATAGCTTTGATAAGGACAGCATCTGCTTTCCCGGCCTGAAGTCGGAATGGCTTCAGGTGGAGGAGAAGGGAACGGGAAAGTACCTGCGGGTGGAGACAAAGGGCTTTCCCTTCGTGCTGCTCTGGAGCGCTCTGGGGGTGCCGGATTTTGTGTGCATTGAGCCCTGGACGGGCTATTTGGGGCCGGGCCACGACCTGTTGGGGCGGCCGGGCACCCTGCCGCTGGAGCCGGGAGAGACCTTTTCCCGAACCCACCGGCTGACGGTTGGGATATAAGAGTGTTCTTATAAAAAAGGACCGTCCCCTGGGGGACGGTCCTTTTTTATTTGCTTTTGTGCCAAGCGTGGGCCGCAAGGCGGGCGGGGAGAGATCAGATCATCTTTTTCATCTCATCATAGACAAACTGAACCTTGGGGCCGACGATGACCTGAACGGCGGTCTTGCTGGGACGGATGATGCCGGAGATGCCGGAGGACTTGATCTTCTTTTCGTCCACCAGCAGGTTGTCCTTGACCTCCAGGCGCAGCCGGGTGATGCAGTGATCCAGCTCAACCACGTTGTCCTTGCCGCCCAGACCTTCCAGAATGACCTTGGCCATGGCGGTATAATCGTTGTTGGCCAGCTCGATGGCCATCTCGCCGTCCTGGTCGTCGTCCTCACGGCCGGGGGTCTTCAGATCCCACTTGCGGATGGCGAAGTCAAAGACCAGGAAGAAGATGATGAGGGCCGCGATGCCCATGGGGACGATGACCCAGTAATTGTTGTGGGCGGGCAGGGACCAGCCGAACAGCAGGTCGGTGGCGCCGGCGGAGAAGCAGAAGCCGGCCCGGAAGCCCAGGGCCACGGTGATCATAGCGAAGATGGCGTAGAGCAGGGCATAGACCACATACAGCGGGAAGGCCAGGAACATGAAAGCGAACTCGAAGGGCTCGGTGACGCCGCAGATGAAGGCGCAGATGGCAGCAGAGCCCACGATGCCGATGGCGTACTTTTTCTTGCTGCTCTTGGCGTTCTTGATCATGGCCAGGGCCGCGCCGGGGATACCGAACATCATACAGGGGAAGAAGCCAGCCATGTACTGGCCCACGGACCAGGAGATCTGGTTGCCCATCAGCTCCTTGGTGATGATGCCGCTCTGGCCGCTCCAGTAGGCGGACAGGTCGCCCAGGCCGATGGTGTCAAACCAGAACACGTTGTTCACCGCGTGATGGAGGCCGGTGGGGATCAGCAGACGGTTCAGGAAGGTGTAGAGGCCGACGCCGATCACGTCCAGCTTGGCAATGCCGGAGCCGATGGTGACCAGCACGCCGAAGATGACGGGCCAGACAAACAGGAGCACCGCGGAGACAAGAATGGACAAAACGCCGGTGACGATGGCCACGCTCCGCTTGCCGGAGAAGAAGGCCAGGAAGTCAGGCAGCTTGGTGTTCTTGAACTTGTTGTAGCACAGGGCGCCGATAACACCGGCCAGGATGCCGATGAAGGGATTTTCGATCTTGCTGTAGGCCACGGCCCAGGTCCCGTTGGCGGTCAGGGCGGGGGCGTAGTCGCCGGCGGCCTTGATCAGGTTGGTCATCATCAGCCAACTGACCAGGGCGGCCAAACCGCCGGTGCCGTCGTTATCCTTGGAAAGGCCCACGCCCACGCCGATGGCGAACAGGATGGCCATGTTGTCGATGATGGCGCCGCCGGCCTTGATCAGGAAGAAGCCGACGGAATAGGCCAGACCGGAAGTGGCGTGGCCCAGGCTGGCAGCCCACTCGGCGCCCATCATGTACGCGGGACAGAGAAGATAGCCAATGCCCATCAGGATACCGCAGATGGGCAGCACGGCTACGGGCAGCATCAGCGCCTTGCCGAGCTTTTGCAGTTTTTTCATCATAACACAATTTCCTCCTCACAAAATCTCGCACGGGATTTTAGATCTCTCTCATATATACCTATGCCGCTGGCCCACAACGGCAGAAGGCCGAACCGATCCAGGCGCTTTGCGCCTGGGCACAATAGCCCCGGGGCTATTGTGAGAGCAATTATGTACCGTATGACCAAAGGCGGGGGAGGGGTGCTTCGGATTACAGGTTTTCTTTCAGGAAGGCCTCCATTCCGGCGGCGGCGGCGTCCTCATCGGGGCCGTCGCAGGAGACGGTGAGTTCCATGCCCGCTTTGGCGGCCAGCCGCATAATGGCCATCAGGCGCTTGGCGTCGGCTTCGCCGCCGGGGGCTTTGATGGTGATGGTGGACTGGTAACCCGCGGCGGTTTTGGCCAGCATACCGGCGGGACGGGCGTGAAGACCCTGGGGATCCTGGATCACGAAGGTAAACGCTTTCATGGAGATCAACCCTTTCCAGTGTTATTTGGTAAGCTCGAGGATCAGATCGCCGGGAGCGGCGGTTTGACCGGTATGGGTCTGAATGGCGGCAAAGTCTCCGCTGTTGCAGATGACCACGGGGGTGATGGTGTCGTAGCCCGCGGCGGCGATGGATTCGGGGTCAAACTCAATGAGCAGATCCCCTTTTTTCACCTTGTCGCCGTTGTGGGCGTGGATGGTATAGTGCTGGCCCTTCAGGGCCACCGTGTCCAGCCCGACGTGGATCAGGATCTCGGCGCCGCTGTCGGAGACCAGGCTGATGGCGTGGCCGGTGTCAAACATCAGATCCACCGTGGCGTCACAGGGGGCAAAGACCTTTCCCTCTGTGGGTTTGATGGCAACCCCCTTGCCCAGGATCTCTTCCCCGAAGGTGGGGTCGCTGACCTGGGTGATGGGGACGACCTGACCGGCCACGGGAGCGAAAACCTGGATGGCGGAGCCTTTCCCATCCTGGCCAAACAGCTTTTGGAACAGACCCATATCAACTCTTCCTTTCCAGCTCTTTGTACATAGATAAAATGTTATGAATTATGACTTATTTGCTATGATTAGAATACCAGTATTTGCCCGATTTGTCAAGATTTTATCAAATCTTTGGAACCACATTAGGCGTTTCGCACAAAGTCAAACAGGTTCGCCGCCAATATACACCTTTTTTCGCAGGAAATGACCGTCGCAAACCACAAAATCGGCCCATTTTCCGTTCTGAATGGAGCCAATTTCCTCCAGCAGACCCAGCTCATGGGCCGGGTTCCAGGTGGCGGCGCGGAGGGCTTCCTCGGCGGGGATGCCGAAGGAGACGGCGGTGGTCATGCAGTCAAAGAGGTTGGTGGCAGAGCCGGCGATGGTGCCGTCGGCCAGGGTTGCCTTCCGGCCTTTGATATAAACCTTTTGGCCCCCCAGGTCCGATTCCCCCTCGGGCATTCCGCAGGCCCGCATGGAGTCGGAGATTAGGCAGATCCGGCCGGGGAAGAGCCGGAAAGCCATCCGCACCGCGCTGGGATGGATGTGAACGCCGTCGCAGATCAGCTCGGCGTAGACCTTCTCCCGCTCAGAGCCCGCGCCGATGGGCCCGGGGGTTCGGTGGTGGATGCCGGGCATGGCGTTGTAGAGATGGGTCAGGTGGGAGGCGCCTGCGTCCAGCAGGGCCACCGCCTGCTCATAGGTGCAGTCGGTGTGGGCGATGGAGACCTTGCAGATTTTGCTGACATGCTTGGCAAACTCCGCCGCGCCGGGGAGCTCCGGGGCCAAGTCCACCAGCTTTATCAGTCCGCCGCAGGCTTGGTTGAGGGCGGTGAAGGCCTCGAGATCCGGGTTTTGGAGATAGGCGGCATTTTGGGCGCCTTTCCTTTTCTCGGAGAAAAAGGGGCCCTCCATGTTGATGCCCACCACCCGGGCCTCGCCGGGAGCCCGGGTGTCGGCCACCTTTCTCCCCACGGCAAAGGCTTTGGAGAGCACCTCGTAGGGCAGGGTCATGGAGGTGGGGGCAAAGGAGGTGACGCCGTTGCGGGCGTTGTAGGCCGCCATCCGGCGAAGGCCCGGCTCATCGGCGTCGGAGAAGTCGGCGCCGGAATTGCCGTGGGTGTGGATGTCTACCAGTCCGGGGATCACATAGGCGCCCTCCAGGTCGACGGCCTCGGGGCGCTCTTGCCCCAGGACGTTGGTGAAGCGGCCCTTCTCCACGGAGAAGCAGCCCAGCCGGAAGCGGAAATCCTCGGTATAAACCATGGCATTTTTGAAATCCATACAGATATGCCCCCTTACAGAAGCGACAAAGCATCCTCGTCGGCTACCAGAGTGAAGTCCCGGTGGAACTGGAGGATGGAGGCGGGCATCTGGGGGGTGATGGGGCCGAAGAAGGCGGCCTTCACCGCCTCGGCCTTGGCCTTGCCTGAGGCAACCATCAGCACCCGCTTGGCCTGCATGATGTCAAAGGTGCCCATGGAGACGGCGGTTTTGGGGACGTCCTCCAGACTGGCGAAGAAACGCTTGTTGGCCTCCCGGGTGCTGTCGGTGAGGGTGACAATGTGGGTGCCCTTGGAGAAGACGGGGCCGGGCTCATTAAACCCAATGTGGCCGTTGTTGCCCAGGCCCAGCAGCTGAAGATCCACCCCCAGGCCCCGAAGGACTCCGTCGTACCGGAGGCACTCGGCGGCCATGTCCGGGGCGCAGCCGTCGGGAATGTTGATGCGCTGGGGGTCGATATTCACGCTGTCGAAAAAGTTGCGGTGCATGAAATAGTGGTAGCTCTGGTCGTGGTCGGGAGTGAGGCCCACATACTCGTCCAGGTTCACTGTGGTGACCTGGGAAAAGTCCACGTCCCCCTTTTTATACCACTCGATCAGCTGTTGATAGGCACCGATGGGACTGCTGCCGGTGGCCAGACCCAGAACGCTTTTGGGCTCCAGAATGACCTGGGCGGAGATGATGTTGGCCGCGGCTCGGCTCATCTGTTGATAATCTTTGACACGAATGATCCTCATTTGTTACCCCTCACTTTCACAGACCGCGCGGCGAACCTTCAAAATGGAGGCCGCAGCCACGGAGAGCTCATCAATTTTGTTTTCCATAAAAAAGGCGGTCAGATTGGTGTTGGCCCCGGCCTCTCCGCAAATGCCCACCCAGATACCGGCAGCGTGGGCGTTTTTGGCGGTGATTTCAATCATCCGGCGGATGGCAGGATCCTCGGAGTTAAAGATGTTGCTCACCTTGGCGTTCATCCGGTCGGCGGCCAGGGTGTATTGGGTGAGGTCGTTGGTGCCGATGGAGAAAAAGTCCACCAGCTTGGCAAGCTCGTCGCTCATGACCACGGCGGCGGGGGTCTCGATCATAACGCCGATCTTGATGTCGTCGGAAACGGGGTGGCCCTCGGCTTTCAGCTCGGCCTTGAGTGTGTTGATCAGTTCCTTGGACTTCATCACCTGGGTCACACCGGTGATCATGGGGAACATGATATGAAGGTTTCCGTAGACCGAAGCCCGGAGGAGGGCCCGAAGCTGGGTGCGGAAGATCTCGGGCTGGTCCAGGCAGATCCGGATGGCCCGGTAGCCCATGGCGGGGTTCTCCTCATGGGGGATGTGGAAATAGGGGGCCTGCTTGTCGCTGCCCAGATCCAGGGTGCGGACGATGACCTGGCTGGGGGAGAAGAGCTCCAGCACTTTCTTATAGGCTTGAAACTGCTTCTCCTCAGAGGGGAAGTCGGGGGAGTCCAGGTAGAGGAACTCGCTGCGGAACAGGCCGACTCCATCGGCCCCGGCGGCTTTGGCGTCCTCGGCGTCCTTTACGCTGCCGATGTTGGCGCAGACATGGACATGATGGCCCGACTTGGTGACGGCCTGCCTGTTCTTATAGTGCTGGAGGAGGAGCCGCTGCTCGTCAAACTCCGCCTTTTTCTTTTCATAGGCGGCAAGCTCCCCGGCGTCGGGGTCGACGATGACCTCGCCGGTCAGTCCGTCCATGGCAATGGCGCCCTCCTGGGGCAGCTTGTCAAATTCATCTCCCATGCCCACAATGCAGCCGATGCCCATGCTCCGGGCCAGAATCGCAGAGTGGGAAGTCACCGAGCCGTTCCGGGTGACGCAGCCCACCACATACCGCTTGTCCAGCTTCACCGTCTGGCTGGGCAGCAGATCGTCGCTGCAGACCACAATGGGTTCCTTGGGCATGGGCGGGGCGTCGCTGAGACCCTTGAGAATGCGGATGAGCCGGCCCGACACGTCCTGTACGTCGGCGGCCCGGGCCCGCATGGTCTCGTCCTCAATGGCCAGGAACATGTCGTGGAGCATATCCCCGGTCTGCTTGACGGCCCATTCAGCGTTGCAGCCCGAGGCCACAAGGCCGGAGACCCCCTCGCAGAAATCCAGATCCTCCAGCATCATTCGGTGGATGTCAAAGATCATGGCGGCGTCAGCGTCTTTGGCCAAGGTGTCCTCATAGAGAGCGGTGAGCTCGTCGGCGGCTTTGTGCTGGGCGTCTGCAAAGCGCAGGCTCTCCTGCTCCGGATCCCTGCCGGTGAGATGCTCCACCGACAGATCCACGGTCTCCATGTGCCAAAGCCTTGCGATAGCGATGCCTTCTGCGGCTCCGATTCCCTTTAATTTCATCTTGTCACTTCCTGTTCTTTTTTGAAAAGTGATGCAGAGAAAGCTATTTGATAATAACAAATTGATTATAACATATTTCCCCCGCAAAAAACAAGAGGGGAAAGGGGAAGAACAGCGAATTTTGCACGGGAGAAAAGGAATTATTTTCCAGCCGGAGAGGGGAGGGGCCTCCTTGTGACCACTCCCTGGGCGGCCATGGCGCAGAAATAGAGCAGGGCGCCGAAGAGCAGGCAAATGAGACAGCTATACCCCTCGCCCAGACCGGAGCGGAGGAGAAGGGGGAAGAGCAGGTTGACCCACAGCCCTGCCAGCAGAGCGGACAGACCCGGGGCCACCACCCAGGCAAAGGGCTGAAACTGCAGGCCAATGGCGTGGTGCAGGGAGTGCCAGTGGAGAAAAACGCCCAGCACCGTGCTGACAAACAGGGCCTCCACGTAGCCCCGGAGCCCCACCCCCGGAGTCCCCACCCGCCACCAGGTGACGAACAGCTGCACCGCGCCGCACACAAGACCGTCCTTGGCGACCAGGGCCTGTTTGCCCAGGCCGTTCAAGCAGACGGTGAGCACCGACTCAAAACAGCTGAGAACCACAATCACCGCCAGAGGGAGGGCGAATTGTCCCACCCCCTCCTCCCGAAAGAGGGTTCGGCCCAGATGGGGGGCCAGCACCGCGAGCAGGGCGGCGGTGGGCAGGGTGAGCCAGGCCGCGGCAGAGAGAGCCTTGGTCGCCCGGCGGCGGCACAGATCCTTCCGGCCAAGGGCGGTGGCCTGGGCCAGCCGGGGCAGCAGAACCAGGCCCATGGCGGAGATAAAGGCGGTGGGCAGGGTCAAAAGGGGTATGGTCATGCCGGAGAGGATACCGAAGGATGCCATGGACTCCGATACCCCCTGGCCCGAGCGCACCAGCTGCTGGGGAATGATGACGGCGTTGGCCGCCCCCATCAGGTTGCCCAGCAGGGAGGTAAGAGCAATGGGCAGAGCGATGTGAAATACCTTGCTGCGCAGAATGTCCTGGGGGACGGTCTCCCCCGCCGGATGCCGGCCCGTCGCCCGACGGTAGAGAAAGGCCAGGGTGAGCGCGGAAAAGATCTCGCACAGGATCATGCCGCAGACGATGAGGCCTACGGTGCGCTCCGGGTTTTGGGGCAGAAAGTGCCACAGAAGCCCCAGCACCGCCCCGGTTCGAATGACCTGCTCACAGATCTCGGTGAGGGCGGGGGGGCCGACATGGCTGGCGCCGTAGAAGGAGTGCTTGTGGATGTTTTCCAGTCCGGTAAGGAGAACGCAGGGCAGCAGCAGAAGAAGCCCCAGCTGAGACCGGGCGTCCCCCAGCAGCCGGACGGAGATAACGTCAGAAAGGGGGACGGCCACCAGAGCCACCACCCCAAAGGCGCACAGAAAGCCCAGGATGCAGGTGCGCACCACCCGGTCGGCGGCCCAGAGGTTGCCCCGGGCCCGGTATTGGGCCGACAGGTTGGAGCAGGCCACGGTGAAGCCAACGGCGGTGAGGGACATGAGCACGGCGGAGGCGGGCATGATCAGCTGGTAAAGGCCCATGATCTCCGCTCCCACCATCCTGGAGAGGAGAACCCGGTAGAAAAACCCCACGGCCTGGGAAAAGAAGCTGACGGCGGTGAGCAGAAGTGTGCTTTGGAATGCGGACATGGCTTTCACGAAAAGGCCCCCTCTCATGGTAAAAAGCCTATGAGACAGGGCAAGTCCCATATGAACTTTGTTGGCTTTGATATCTGTATCCCGGGGCGGAGGGCATTGACAAAAGCGGGCAAAAAAACTACAATAAAATCTAATTTCTCCCCTTACAAGGAAGTGTTCCCTATGCCTGCTGTATGGATCAATATGCTGCTGGTTCTGTGCGGAAGCGTGCTGGGCCTGTCTCTGAAAAGCCGTTTCTCCCCCCGCGCCGGCCAGGCCGTTATGAAGTGCCTGGGGCTGTGCGTGCTGGGGATCGGGCTGTCCAGCCTGCTGGCCGGGGAGGACACCTTGTGCCTGATCATCTGCATGGTGATCGGAACCCTTTTGGGAGAGTGGATCGACATCGAGGGGAAAATGGATGCGCTGGGGGAACTGCTGAAAAGAAAGTTTATGAAAGACCGGGGGGACAACCGCTTTGTGGAGGGCTTTGTCACCGCCACCGTGGTCTACTGCGTGGGGGCTATGGCCATCAACGGTTCGCTGGCGGCGGGGCTCAATCAGGATTACAGCGTCATCATCTCCAAGGGCGTGATCGACGGGGTCAGCGCCATCACCTTTTCCGCCGCCATGGGGGTGGGGGTGGCCTTTTCCGTTATTCCCATCCTGCTCTACCAGGGGGGCTTAACCCTGCTGGCCGGGGCGGTGGGGCCCTACCTGCCGGACGCCGTGGTGGTGGAGATGAGCGCGGTGGGAGGCGCCATTATTGTGGGCATCGCCTTCAACCTGCTGGATCTGCCCCGGGAAAAGCTCAAGGTGGGCAATATGCTTCCGGCGGTCTTTTTGCCCATCGCGTATCTGCCCTTGGCCCAGCGGCTGGCCGGACTGCTGGGATAAAACTTATACGGAGAAAAAGGAGCCCCTTTCCACGGAAAGGGGCTCCTTTTTGTATAAAATCAGTTTTTACCGCAGCTCCAGGATCTCCTGGGCGATTTGATCGGCCTGCCGGTAGACGCCCTCAAAATCCACGTGGGGGTTATAGAGGGTCTCCAGCACGTCGTGCTCCGCCTTGGCTTGGGCCAGGGACTCCACGCCCTCATCCAGGAGGGCGGTCTGCACCTTTCGGGAAAATTTGAGCCGGGTCTTATACTTGTGGAGAACCTCGCTGTCGGCCATGGCGTCGATGCGCACCCGGCGGTAGGGCTTGCCGGGGTAGGGGAGAGCGGGGGTGCTGGTGACGAAGGCCAGACTCAGAGCCGGGATCAGCAGGTGCTCGGCCCGGTCGGGAAACAGGGGAGAGGGGCACAGGATCACGTCATAGCCGGCGGACATGGCGCCGGCGGCCAGGGCGGTGAGCATCCCCGCTCCCAAACCGTAGGCGTCGGAAAGTTCATATACCTTGCGGCACAGGGCGTCCACCGTGTCAAACCGGCAGGACAGCCCCTGGCAGGAGATGGCCCCCAGGAACCGCTGGATGGCCTGACCGGGCTGATTGCCCGTTTTTTTGACCTCCCGGGAGAGGATGCCCCGGGCCCGCTTGAGGGTTTTGGCCTCCAGAGAGGGGGACAGGAGCAGGGCCCGGTTGTCCTCGGCAAGCTGGGCCGCGGCGGTGAGACAGCGGTAGGCCCGCTTATAGTGGCTTTTATACCCGTCGGTGGCGGCGGCCACCTCCTCCCGCTGCTTGGCCAGGGCCCGGTGGTCATAGAAGCGGCCCAGGTCTACATAGCTCTCCACCACTCCGGGGAGCCGGGGCTCCATCACGTGGGGGGCGGTGGCGTCTACGATGGCGGCCTTCAGCCGGGGGAAGATGACTGCGTCCAGGGAGTCGGGATCCCCGGAGCAGCGTATGTATTCCACGCTTTCTCCCGCCTCCTCCAGGGCGGCGGCCACCCGCTTCATCAGGGAGGATTTCCCGCAGCCGGCGCCCCCCTTTAGAAGGTAGATCCGGCGGGCCTCCTGGGGAGGCAGCATCTGGTCATATAGGGAGTAAAACCCTGAGGGCGTGTTGGCCCCCAGGAAGAAAGTGACTTTTGGTTCCATAAAGTTGACCCTCCGTTCCAAAATTGGCTCACTTCAAGCTATGCGAAAAGAAAGGGGGGAGTGCGTCTTTCAAAAGTTTTCCGTTATTCCTACGGTAAGTTGGGGGGAGAGGGCCCAGTTTCCCAATAGATAGACGCTGGCTTGGCTGCCGGCGCGCAGATCCAGGAAGAAGGAGACCAGGGGTTCAACACCGCCTAAGCCGGGGAGGGAGCGGTTGTCTACCACCCGGGGCAGATCCTCCACCGTTTCCATATCCGTATGGGGGGCGGGGACGGGCCGGGGGGTTTGGGCCACATAGAGGTCAAAGCGGCCCGGACGGGCCCGGCGGTAGTTGGTGGTCTCTTTGAAGCGCACGTCGGTGAAAACCACTCTGCCGTCGGTCAGCACCAGATCCAGACCGGGGCTGTCGTAGACCAGGTTTACACACCGCAGACAGCTCCACCCTGTCCCTGTGATCCCGCAAGGCCGGTCATCCACCCGAACCAGATCCAGCCCGTTGGCAGAGCGAACCATGGCCAGAGTCACCACATCCCCGGCATTCAGGGGGATCGAGGCCCGGTAGAGGAGCAGCCAGGGGGAGTTTGCATCGAAAAAGGTGAACAGCCGGAACCCGGCAGGAAGAGAAAAGACCTCGCTGAAGGAGCCGGGGGCCAGACTGGAGGAGAGCAGCCGGTTGCCGGCCAGGATCCGCAGGGAGGGGCCGGAGTCCATGACGCCGTTGAGGAACCGAACCTGGACGGTAGCGTCGGATGCGGTATCGACCTGGGGATTTTCTGAGGCCGGAGGAAAGGGAGGGGTGGGCTCAGACGGGACGGTATTTTTCCCGGCGGGGCTTGCCTCTGCCGGAGCGGGTGAGGCGGGGGCATCCGCGGGAAGGGGAACGTGGGGTACATCCCAGGAGGGGGTAGGGGGAGATTGGGGGAGCTGATCAAAACGCATAAGGGAACACCTCTCTACATAGGAGAATAAAGCCAAAGGCTGCCCCATCCTATGCGTTGAAAAAGAAGAAAGCCACATTTCATGAAACAGGGCTCCAATCCGAGGTAAAAAGGGCCAAATTTGCCGTTGACAGCCCTTGTGGAGCAAGGTACAATGGGGTAAAACGTCGAAAGACGACAAAACCAGCCGTCAGAAAAGGGAGAGACGACTATGCTGAAATTTGAAACAACGGTACAGGAGCTGAAACATTCTGTGCTGAAAGAGGTGGCTGAGCTGGCCTGGGAGGATCGGCTGGCCACCGGTGTACTGAACATCCCGGAGAAAATTATCCCCGGGCCGGAGGCCAAGATGCGCTGCTGCATTTATAAGGAGCGGGCGGTGGTATCCAGCCGGGTAAAGATGGCTCTGGGGGGAGACGCCTCCAACCCGGGTATGGTGGAGGTCATGGAGATCGCCTGCGACGAGTGCCCTGTGACCCAGATCACGGTGGGCCCGGCCTGCCGGGGTTGTATTGCCACCCGCTGCGTTCACAACTGTCCCAAGGGGGCCATTTCCGTGGTGAACCGGAAGGCCACCATCGACCATGATAAGTGTATCCTCTGCGGCAAGTGCATCACCGTGTGTCCTTACGGCGCCATTGAGAAAAACCAGCGCCCCTGCGAGCGGGGCTGTATCCCCGGGGCCATCGCCATGGGGGAGAATAAAAAGGCGGCCATTGACGTCAATAAGTGCGTTTCCTGCGGAGCCTGTACTTACCAGTGTCCTTTCGGAGCGGTGATGGACAAATCCTTTATTGTGGAGACCATCCAGATGCTCCAAGGGGCCCAGCGGTGGAACTTCCGGGTGTATGCGGTGATAGCCCCCTCTATCGTGGGCCAGTTTGCCCCGGCCACCCTGGGGCAGGTGGTCACGGGCTTAAAGCAGCTGGGCTTCTACGATGTGGCCGAGGTTGCTCTGGGAGCCGATCTTACCGCCCAGGCGGAGAGCGAGGAGCTGGTGGAGAAGGGAAAGCTGCTCTCCTCCTGCTGTCCGGCTTTTGTGGATTATGTGGAGAAGAACTTCCCCGACCTGGCCCAATACATTTCCGACACCCCCTCCCCCATGGTGATGATCGCCCGGAAGGTGAAAGAGCAGGACGCCCAGGCCCGGGTGGTCTTTGTGGGGCCCTGTATCGCCAAAAAGCGGGAGCGGTTTATGGGCAAGACCATGAGCGCGGTGGACTGCGCCATTACCTTTGAGGAGCTGTATGCCCTCTTTGCCTCCAAAGGCATCGAGGTGGAGAAGCTGGAAGAGACCCCCTTGGACGAGGCCAGCGGCTTTGGCCGCAGCTTTGCACACTCCGGCGGCGTGGCCGCTGCGGTGGCGGAGGGACTTAAGGAGCACGGAGTCAGCCAGGAGCAGTTTAAGCTCAACGCGGTCTCCTGCAGCGGTATCCCGCAGTGCAAGGTGGAACTTTTGAAGTTTGCAAAGGGCATCGGCGGCGTGAATTTCCTGGAGGGCATGGCCTGCGAGGGCGGCTGCGTCCAGGGCCCCGGCATTCTGGTTCGCAGTCCCCGCAATCAGGCGGATGTGCAGAAGCACGCCCGGGAAGCGGAGGGACGAACCATTCTGGATGCGGTTGGAAAGGGTCAAAAGGAACAGAAATAAAGGCGAAAATGTGAGAAACGGCGCCGCCCAAAAAGGGCGGCGCCGTTTTGATGCAAAAAAGGGGGGAAAAAGGGGACAAAAGGGAGGAAAAAGGGGGTGAAATCCCCGGTGGCTTACAACCGGAAATCCTCGGCGGAGAGCTTGCTTGTCTCCAACCGGGCGGGCTTGGGGGGCACCCGCTTCAGAGGATCGTACTTGAATTTGCCGCAGTGCCCCCCGGCGGCGGTCACGCCCTTTTTGGCGCAGAGAACCTTGCCCTCCTCCAGAGCGGCGCCGTGGGCGCAGTATGTGCAGCGGGGCTCAATGCCCTCTTGAAACAGGTTTTTTTTCCCAAACATAGGTTTTCTCCTTCGTGGGTGGTTTTGACTATCATACCACACTTTTTCGCCGCTTTCCACTGGTTTTTGGCTCCATTCGCACCCCGAAGGCGGCCAGGAGGAAAAACAGGAGAAACACCAGCCAGGCCGCGGCGGTGGAGACAGCCAGGGCGGAATAGAAATCGGTGCCGGCAATGCCCTCCACCTGCTGAACCAGGTAGGAGGAGACACTCTGCTGCAAGGGGAACAGGCGCAGAGTCAGGGCGGTGAGACCGGCGGAAAAGACGCCGTGGAGCAGCTTGCCAAAGAGGTAGGTGTGGACGTTGAGACCGCTCTCCCCCAGGAAGGAGAGAACCTGGCAGTGAACCGAGATCCCGGCCCAGCCCAGGAGGAAGGCGGCCATGGACACCTTGCCGGAGAGGGAGCCGTCCCCGGTGAGGGCGGCAACGCCGGAGGAGAGCTCCAAAAGCCCGGTGAGGAGCCGCTGGGCCCAGATCTGGGTGAAGCCCAGAGGGGACAGCAGCCGGCCCAGAAGTCCCGCCAGGACAGGGAGAAGGCCGGAGAGGAAGCACAGGCGGAGAAGGACGGTAAAGCACACCACAAAGGCGCAGATGTTGAGGGTGGAGGTCACGGAGTCCTTTACGGCTCCGGTGAAGGCGGTGGAAAAGCGCTTGGCGGCGATGGAGGGGGAGGGACGCTCCTTAACGGACCGATCTTTCCAGCGGTAGAAGCGGAACACCAACCCCACGCAGAGGGAGGCGGCGGCGTGGATCAGGCACAGAAGGAGCCCCACCCGGCTGTCGGCAAAGATGCCGGCCCCCACTACGCCCAGGATGAAGGCGGGGCCAGAGTTGTTGCAGAAGGCCAACAGACGCTCACACTCGGTTTTGGAGCACTGGCCGTTTTCGTAGAGGGTGAGGGCGGCTCGGGCGCCCACGGGGTATCCCCCAACAAAGCCCAGGGCCAGGGCCGCGGCGCAGGCGCCGCTTACGTGAAACAAAGGGCGCATAATGGGCTCCAGAAGGCGGCCCAGGTATCCGGCCAAGCCCAGGGAGATGGCCAGGGAGGTGAGGATAAAGAAGGGAAAGAGGGAGGGCAGGATCACATTGTAGCAGAGCCCCAGCCCCTCCCGGACGGCGGAGCTGACCTCCTTGGGCCAGCAGCAGAGAGCGAGGGCACAGCATAGCAACGCTGTGCCCCACAGTCCGTCTCGTATGGCTTTGCTTCGCAGCAGTCGATTCAAGCAGATCCCTCCCCGCCCAACAGCATATTCGGCGGTGGAGGGAGATATGACCGGAGGATTCAGGCCCGGAAAGCCCGCTCAAAGAGCTGGTAGTCCTGGGCCAGCTTGGGCCACAAGGAGTAGGAGCCCCGGTGGAGGATCCAGTCGATGACGGTGCCCCGGAAATGGCGGAAAAAGAAGTTGGCCGTCCAAGCGGGGGCGTAGCTGGAGGAGAGGACGCCCTGCTGGGACAGGGCGGTGAGGCAATCCTCCATGGCTTGCAGGGTATAGCGCTGGGAGGAGAGGGAGGCGCCCGGGTCGGTCAGACGGCGGCGGTAATATAGGGAGATGGTTTCCCAACCCTGTTCCTCCATGAACTGGGCGTAGAGGCGCAGCAGGGCCTCCAACCGCTCCAGGGGAGGGGCGTTTTGGTAGGGAACCAGGGATTTTTCGATGAAGGAGTCTAAAGAGGAGAAGCCCTGGTTCAAAAGATCCTCTTTGGAGGAAAAATGGTGGTAGAAGGCTCCGGTGGTGACGCCGGCGGCCTGACAGATGTCCCGGATGCTGACCTTGCTGAAGGGGGTCTGGCGGGAGAGGGCGCCGGCGGCATCTAAAATGGCCCGGCGGGTGGCCTCTGCCTGGGAGCGTCTGCGGGCTTGATAATCCGTATCCATGTCGGTTCCTCCTTGACATTGGTGGATGGAGTAGGTATAATAGTCATCGTCGCATAACAATGTTATCTGACAACTGTATTATACGGGGACGGCCCGTGGCTGTCAACCGATGGAGGAATTTTCTTGAATCCTGATAAGATCGCGTTCCTGGTGGATTCCTGTGCGGATCTGGAATTTGAATACCGAAAGGGGAAGCCCATCTATGTGGTGCCCCTGCGGATCTCCTGTGACGATGGGGATTACAGCGACGGAGAGAACATCAATAACGATGACATCTACCGCCGGCAGGCGGCCGGACAGCTGCCCCGCACTTCCCTTCCTGATATGCTGCGGGTGGCGGAGACCCTGGAGCAGATCAGGGAGGACGGTTACGAGAAGGTGATTGCTCTGCCGCTGTCCTCGGGCCTTTCCGGAACCCACAACATGATCCGGCTTCAGTGCGAGGAGCGGAAGGATCTGGAGACGGCGGTGTTTGAAACCCTCAGCGGCTCGCTGGGCATCGGCATGGTGGTGCTTCAGCTGTGGGAGGACATCCAGGGGGGGATGGATTGGAAAACCCTGGTGGAGGAGCGGGCGCCCTTCCTGCTGGAAAATACCTATCCCTATTTCTCGGTGGATACTCTGGAGTATCTGCAGAAGGGCGGCCGGATCGGAAAGATCACGGCTATGGCCGGCACCCTTTTGAGTATCAAACCCCTCATCGGCTTTGCCGAGAACGGAGAGCTGGTGAATGTGGCCAAGGTTCGGGGACGGAAGCAGGTGCAGGGAAAGCTCATTGAGCTGGTGAAGGAGCACTTGGGAGAGCACAAGCGCTTTAATCTGGCGGTGGCCAACGGCGGTGATCCGGAGGGGATGGAGGAGCTGAAAGAGCAGCTGCTGGCAGCCCTGCCGGGGAGCCAAAATATCTGGTCGGCCCGGATGGATGCAACTTTGGCCACATATGTGGGCAAGGGAATGCTGGGGGCTGCGGTTCAGATTTTGGATTGAGGCATTGGAAGGGCTCCGATGGAGGCCCTGCTTGGAAATGCGGTATGGGTATGATGACACCCGGCGGAGGGGATTGGCTCTTCGGCGGGTGTTCTTTTATGGTTTTTGGGGATTTCTTTGTTTTATAGCTTGTTTTCTATATTGGTAGGTGGGTGCTTCTGGGGGGCTATTCTTTTCAAGATTCAGAGCCACTTGGCGGCTCTGCCGCTTAGTGGCTCTTATGCTTTAGTAAAAGAATGGTTCTTCAGAAGCCGCGCAACGTATAGATCAGATCGCACCCACCAACCAAACGGTACAACCCGATATCCCCCCCCCAAAAAAAATTCACCCCGCATAAAGACAATTCCCATTTGCAATTGACAGGCGAAAAGGGATATGGTAGGATAGAAAAAATGTGAAAAAGGAGGAAGGACAGGATGAGAAAGGGGAGCGGATCGGAAGAACGGTTTTCCTTTCCCCGGTTGCGTGGGCGGAGCCTTTCCTTTTTCTTTTTTGAATGGTTATTTTTCCGGTTTTTGCAAAGCAGAAGGCTTTGCAGACCGGTTTTTTTATGCCGGGAATAAATGATTGATAATAGATAATAGGAGGAGTAGAAACATGGGAAAAGACGTGATCGTGGCCTGTGATTTTTCCAGTGCGGAGGAGACCTTCCGGTTTTTGAGTCTCTTTACCCAGGAGAAGCCCTTTGTGAAGATCGGCATGGAGCTTTATTACGCTGAGGGGCCCCAGATCATTCGGGAGATCAAGAAGAGAGGACATAAGATCTTTCTGGATCTGAAGCTCCACGACATTCCCAACACGGTGAAGCGGGCCATGGCGGTGCTGGCCCGGGAGAGGGTGGATATCTGCAACCTTCACGGCGGAACCGTCGGGATGATGGAGGCGGCGCTGGAGGGGGCCTGTCAGGCTGGGGGGGATCGTCCGCTGCTCATTGCGGTGACCCAGCTGACCAGCACCGACCAGCGGGCTTTGGAGGAGGAGCTGCTGATCCGCGCTCCCATGGAGGAAGTGGTGATCCACTATGCCCGCAACGCGAAGAAGGCGGGGCTGGACGGCGTGGTATGCTCCCCGCTGGAGGCGGGGAAGGTGCACGAGGCCTGCGGGGAGGGGTTCCTGACCGTGACCCCGGGGGTGCGCTTTGCCGATGGGGACGCGGGGGATCAGAAGCGGGTCATGACCCCTGCCCAGGCCAAGGCCATCGGCTCGGACTACATTGTGGTGGGACGGCCCATCACTCTGGCGGCGGATCCTGTGGAGGCCTACCGGCGGTGTGTGGCGGACTTTGTGGGGTGAGGAGGAAGCGCTATGGAACGCAAGGAGCAGATCGCGAAGGATCTATTGGGGATCAGGGCGGTGTTTTTCCGGCCGGAGGAGCCCTTTACCTGGGCCAGCGGCATCAAAAGCCCGGTCTACTGCGATAACCGGCTGACCCTGACGGCGCCGGAGGTTCGGGGCCACGTGGAAAACGGTCTTTCTGAAGTGATCCGGGAGAACTACCCCGATGTGGAGGTGCTGATGGGAACCTCTACCGCCGGCATTGCCCACGCCGCCATTGTGGGACATATCATGGGCCTGCCCATGGGGTATGTCCGGGGAGGGGCCAAGGATCACGGCCGGAAGAACCAGATCGAGGGGCGGCTGGAGAAGGGGCAGAAGGTCGTGGTGGTGGAGGATCTGATCTCCACCGGAGGCAGCGTCATCGAGGTGGTGAACGTTCTGCGGGAGGCTGAGGCTCAGGTGTTGGGCGTGGCGTCCATCTTCACCTATGGGATGAGGAAGGGGCTGGAGCGGCTGGCCGAGGCCGGAGTGAAAAACGTGTCCCTGACGGATTTTGACTGCATTGCAGAGGTGGCGGCGAAGGAAGGATACATTCGCCCAGAGGATATCCGGCGGCTGATCGCCTTCCGGGACAACCCTGCCGACGAGAGCTGGATCAAAAAGAACGGGTAAGGGTTACATCAGGAATAAAAAATTGCCGCGGCACAGCTGCCGCGGCAATTTTGTTTTTAGGGGGCTTTTTTCAAAAGGGAGATCAAATCAGACAGAAAACGGTCTTTGTCTATTTGGGTGACGGCCAGGAGGTTTCCCTGGTCGTAGGCTGCCGCCCGGGGATCCGCGATGAGGGCGCCGGCAGTCTCGCCGTGGTCGATGGAGACGGTGGCCCGGTACCGGCGGGACTGGGCTGCAAGGTTCTTGTTCAGGCAGAACAGGACGCAGGCGGGGTCGTGAAGGACGGCCAGCTCGCCGTTCAAGGGCTGGAGCTCCCGGTAGGCCGCCATGCGCGTTTCCGCCACGTGGACGGTAAAGTCGCTGAGGGGACTGCCTATGGCGCGGATGCGCTCCAGATCGGCCCGGTTCAGGGCGGCGCTGTGGGTGGCGTCCAGGGTGAGCAGGGTCAGGTCCGCACCGCACTCCAGGATCATCCGGGCGGCCTCGGGATCCCGGAAGAAGTTGCCCTCGGCCGCGGCGGTCTTGTTGCTGAGGGCGATGCCGCCGCCCATGATGATGAGCCGGTCAATGTTGGCAAAGGCTTCGGGAGCCAAAAGCCAGGCGCAGGCCAGGTTGGTCAGGGCGCCGGTGGCGATGATGGTCACCGGCTGGGGGGCGGTGCGGAGGGTCTCGATAAGGAAGGTGATGGCGTTTTTTTCCTCCGGCTTCTGCTGGGGCCGGGGGAGGTCAAAGACCTCGTGAAAGCCGATGGCGGAGCCGTCGGCGGCCACGCGGCGGTTTTCGCCGGGGCCGATGGGGTTTCCTTCGTCATAAAGCCTGCGGGCCAGGGGCTCGTGACAGCCGGAGTAGACCGGGACGGGGGAACGGAGCAGCTCCAGGGTTTGGAGGGTGTGGCGGGTGGTTTCCTCCACGCCGGCGTTTCCAAAGACGGTGGTGACGCCCAGAAGGTCATATTGGCCGGACAGGTGGGCCAGGATCAGGGCCACGGCGTCATCGCTGCCGGTATCTACGTCCATGATGAGGGGGATCTTGCTCATGCTTTGCCCCCCTTTCCCAAGGTTTCCACCAAGAAATCGGCCAAAACGTCCCGGTCTGCCTGCAAAGCCATATGGACATTTGGCGGGGCGGTGTAGGACCGGTTATCGATGATGGTCTGGCCGTCGGCGGGGCCGTCGCTGCAGCTGACCTGGCAGTGGCACTGCCGGATAAGGGTCAGAACCTCGGGCCGGAGCAGGTAGGCGATACAGATCACATCGTGAAGGGGAACCAGGCTGCCGGTCTCATCGGCAAGGGGCTGGCTTCTGTCGTAGACCGCCCGACGGGACTCCATCAGCTCCACGGTGAAGTCGGAAAAGGGGGTGCCCAGGGCCTGGATCCGCTGTTGGTGGGCCAGGTTCAGGGAGGCGGAATGGGTGGCATCCAGCGGCAGAAGGGTGATCTTGGCGCCGCAGTTCAGGACGCGTTGGGCGGCTTCGGGATCCCGGAATACGTTGGATTCGGCGCAGAGGGTGACGTTGGACATCTGGTAGCCGCCGCCCATGATCACCAGCTCCTCAATGTTGTCCACAATGCTGGGCTCCATGAGAAGGGCCAGGGCCAGGTTGGTCATGGGGCCGGTGAGGACGATGGTGACCTTCTCTTTGGAAGAGCGGAGGTAATCTGCGTAGAAGGAGGCGGCGTCCTTTTCCTGGGGGCGCTCATCTCCCAGAGGGAGGGTGAAGGGCATGTGCATCCGAACCTCTTTGCCGTCTACGACCATGGGCTGGTTGAAAACCTTCTTCCGTTTGCGCAGGGGGTTCAGGTTTTGAACCATGGCCTGATGAGAGCCCCGGTAGACAGGGATCTTGCTGCCCAGAAGGTGAAGGACTTTCAACGTATTGTCGGTGGTGACCTGGATGGGCAGGAGGCACTCGGTGCAGATGCCCACCACGTCCAGCTGTCCGGAGAGGACGGCGCAGAGGATGGCTACGGCGTCGTCGCTGCCGGTATCCACGTCCATGATGACTTTTCTCATTTGCTCACCGCCTTATCCAGGCAACGCTCATAGAGGAGCACCGAGGCGTCCAAGGCGGTGAGGCACATCTCCCGCTGGGCAGGCTCGAAGTCGTAGAGCCACTCGTCGGTCTCCCGGTTGGCGTGGACGGCGCAGATACAGCCGGTATAGACCCCAAAGAGGGAGCCCAGGGTCAGGATGGTCTCGGACTCCATCTCCATGTTGATGACGTTGAGACGCTTATACTTTTCACATACGTCCTCGGTGGTGAAGTCGATGCCGGCGGCGGGGCGGCCCTGGCCAGCGAAGAAGGAGCCGATGGAGGCGGAGATGCCCGTCCAGCAGGCCTTGCCCCGCTTTTCGCCGGCCTCCAGAAGGCAGGTGACCACCTGGTGGGAGGCTACGGCGGGATACTCGGGAGGGGCGTAGAAGATGCTGCTGCCCCCCTGACGGACGGCGGCGGTGTTGATCACCAGGTCGCCGCAGGCGATCTCCTTCTGGAGAACGCCGGTGCCGCCCACCCGGATCAGGGCCTTGGCTCCCAGCTCCACCAGCTCCACCACGGCGATCTCGGTGGAGGGGGCGCCGATGCCGGTGGAACAGACGCTGATGCGCCGGCCCTGGTACTCGCCGGTGCCCACGGTGTATTCCCGGTTGCTGGCGATGATCTCAAACCGGTCAAAGAGGGAGGCGAACATGGCCACCCGGCCAGGATCACCGGGGAGAAGGACGATATCGGCAATGTCCCCCTTGCCGCACATGAGGTGGGGAACCTTTCCACCAAAGTTGGGATCGGAAGCGGAAACCTTCATGGGATGTTCCTCCTATTCTTTTTTGCCCGACTTCTCGGCCAGGGCTTTGCGGCGGATATCATTGATCTTAAGCCGCTTGTTGCGGATGGCGATCTCGCCCATGATGGCCAGACCGATGAGGGTGGCCAGGTAGGGGGTCATGGAGGCGAACTGGGAGGGCAGGTTGACGCTGGGAAGGGTTTGGGCCATGATGCCGAAGGCGGTGGCGGCGCCAAAGATGATGGTGACCACCAGCACCAGGGAGGGGTTGCTTACGCCCAAACGCTGGGCGGCAATGCCCAGGAAGCCCCGGCCGGCTACCATGTCAGCGGAGAAATACTTCATGTAGCCCATAGACATATACATTCCGCCAAAGGAGGCCAGCAGACCGCTGAAGAGCAGGGCGATGAATTTGGTGCGCTTGACATTGATGCCCATGGAGGCCGCTGCATTGGGATCTTTGCCCACGGCCCGGATCCGCAGGCCCAGCTTGGTCTTGAACAGCAGGAACCAGACAAAAAAGGTGGCAACGAAAGCCAGGTAGACCATCAGGTTATGGCCGGAGACCAGGGGGCCCAGAATGGGGATATCCTTCACGATGGGGATCTGGATATCCGGGAACTGGAGGCTGGGCAGGGTGGAGGTGTTCAGCTTCATTCCGGTGAGCAGGTAGATGACATAGATGGTCACGCCGCTGCCCAGGGTGTTGACGCCCAGACCGGCCAGCAGGGGCTTGGTATCCAGATAGAGGACAAAGTAGGCGAAGAAGGCGGCCAGCAATACGCCGGCGGCCATGCCGCACAGAGTACCCACCAGAAGGCTCTGGGAGAGGGCGCTTCCAAGGGCGCCGAACAGGGCGGCAAAGAGCATGATGCCCTCATAGCCGATACACAGCACGTTGGCCTGGTCGCCGATGATGGCGGCCATACTGGCGAAGACGATAGGGGTGGCCATGCGGAGGATGGAAGCCCAGAAGTCCAGGGAAAAGATATATGACGCCATCTTATTTCTCCTCCTTCAGCATTTTTTCCGACGCTTTCACGATGGCCCGGTGCTCCCAGAAGGAGAGCAGCTGGGTGGCGGCCACGAAGATGATGATAATGGGCTGGATGATGTTGATGATCTCGGGAGGGATCTTGGAGGCGGCGTTCAGCGCGTCGGCCGCGGCGCTGAGATAGGCCAGGAAGAAGGCGGCCACGGGGACAAACTTGGGATTGTTTTTGCAGAGTACCGCAATGACGATGCCGTTCCAGCCGTGGTTGGTGGTGCCGGTAAAGACGAACCGGGGGTAGTTGGCCAGGATCTCGGTGGCGCCGCCCATGGCGGCCATACCGCCGGCCAGAAGAGAGGTGACGATGGCCGTGCGGGAGATGTTGATGCCGGAATACTGGGAGAACTTCTGGTTGTTGCCCACGGTGCGGATCTCAACGCCGAAGGGGGTATGGTAAAGCAGATAATATCCCAGGATCACCAGCACCAGGCCGATGATGAGGCCCAGGTGGATGTGGCGGATGCCGATGGTGGGGATGACGGCGGACTCGGCAAAGGGATAGGAGGCCTCAAAGCCCGCGGTGGGATCCCGGAGAGGATTGGCAACCAGGTACTGGCCCAGGAAAACGAACACATTGGTCACCAGAAGGGCCACCACGATGGTCAGCACGCCGTAGCGTACGTTAAACCAGGTGGGGATCATGACGATGACGGCGCCGGCAATGGCGGCGACCAGAAGGCAGAGAGGGATATGAAGGAAAGCGGGGATGCCGGGAATGACGGCCACCACGGTGGCGGCCACGGCGCCGAAGTAGAAAGCGCCCTCGCAGGCGGTGGTGATCTGCCCGCAGGAGAAAACCAGGCACACTGCCGTTCCGGTAAAGAGAAGGGGAATCAGCTTATTGAAGATGGAGATGGTACGGCTTTTAGAGGTCAAAGGCCCCACCAGGAGGGTGACGAAGTCCTTGCCGGGATTTTCGCTGACAGTGCACATCAGAAGGAAGGCGATAAATAAGGCGATGGCCACGGCGATCAGCAGCCGGAGAGCGGAAAAGCGTTTTTCCACCCGGACGGTGGGGTTGACGCTTCCGCGGAACAGATCCAAAAATTTATCCATGCAGGACACCTCCAATCTCTTCATCGCTCATACGCTTGAGCCCCAGCATGTATTCGCCCAGAGTCTGCTCGTCCACGGCGGAGGCCTCGGGGAAGTAGGCGACGATCTCCCCCTCGCACATGACGATGATGCTGTCGCTGACGGTCAGCAGCTCGTTGAGGTCGGCGGAGAAGAGGAGTACGGCGGTGTTTTCCTCGTCCCGCAGGGCGATGATCTTTTTGCGGATCATCTCGGTGGCGCCCACGTCGATGCCGCGGGTGGGGTGGGCGGCCACAAGAAGCTGGGGCAGAGCGGAGAACTCCCGGGCCGCCACCACCTTCTGCATGTTGCCGCCGGACAGGGTGGAGATGTGGGCCTTGGGGCCGTCACACTTTACCGAGAACTCCCCGATGAGCTCCTTGGAGCGCTGGGAGATCTGCTTGAGATCCAGGGAGGGGCCCTTTAAGTACTCTTTCTTATAGTAGCGGTCAGAGAAGATATTCTCTGAGATGGACTGGTCTTTGGACAGGCCGTAGGTCATCCGATCCTCGTGAACCATGGAGACCCCGGCTTCCCGCAGGCTTCTGATGGACAGGTCGTCCACCAAGTCCTCGTTGACATAGATGTGGCCGGTCTGGACTTCCTCCAGACCGGTGAGGGTCTCGGCCAGTTCTGCCTGACCGTTGCCCTCCACGCCGGCCACGCCCAGGATCTCTCCGGCGCGGACGTCGAAGTTCAGGTCTTTGAAGGCGAACTTGCCAAACTTGTTGACGTGGGAGAGATCCCGAACTTTCAGCACGGGAACGCCGGGTTGGGCCTTCTTTTTGTCGATGGACAAGGCCACGTCCCGGCCCACCATCATGCGGGAGATGTCGGCCTCGGTCACGTCGCCGATGTTGGCGCTGCCCACCATCTTGCCCAGGCGCAGGACAGAGATCCGGTCACAGATCTCCTTGACCTCATTGAGTTTATGGGAGATGAAAACGAAGGAAAAGCCCTGCTCCTTCAGCTTTTTCAGCTGGGCAAAGAGCTCCTTGGTCTCCTGGGGGGTGAGAACGGCGGTGGGTTCGTCCAAAAGCAGGATCCTGGCACCTCGCAGAAGCATCTTCAGGATCTCTACCCGCTGCTTATAGCCCACCGACAGATCCTTTACCAGCATGGTGGGATCCACTTTCAGATCGTATTTTTCCGAGACCTCCCGGGTCTGACGCTCGGCCTCTTTTACATCGAAGAGGATGCCCTTGCCCGGCTCGGCGCCCAGGATCATATTTTCCGCCACGGTGAGGGAGTCGATGAGCATAAAGTGCTGGTGCACCATGCCAACACCGTAGGACAGGGCGTCCAGGGGACTGGTGATATGGACCTCCTCGCCGCCCAGACGGATGGTGCCCTGCTCAGGCGTCTGCTGGCCAAACAAAACCTTCATTAAAGTGGTTTTGCCGGCGCCGTTTTCTCCCACCAGACCCAGGATCTCGCCCTTTTTTACCTCGAAGGAGACATCGTTGTTGGCGATAAAGCCGTTGTCGTAGATCTTGGTGATGTGTTCCATGGAGAGGACGGTCTCCCCGAAGGGGACTCTCTCGATCAGATCTTTTCTGTCAGCCATCATACACCTCCGAATAAAAAGTGGAGGGGCCTATTCAGTTAAGGATAAGCCCCTCCGCAAACGGTTCTTGGTTTTTACATGTTTACTTGCTGGAGGCAAGCTCCTTAAAGGAGTCGATCACATCGGCACCGGCACCGTAGGCGGTGGAGACATCAATCTTGCCGGCCTCCATGTCGGCCACGATAGCTTCATAGTCGGCCAGGACGGAGGCGGGAACCTGGTTGCTGAACCACTCGTTCTGGGGAACGGTCACGCCGCCCTCGGAGTAACGAATGTAGGTGTGCTGACCCCACTGGGCGGTGCCTTCGCCGATCTGGATCAGCATGGGGGCGACCATGCCCTTGTAGTCCTTGATGACGGAGGTGAGAATGTGGTTGGCCTCGTCAACATTGCTCTCGGCGATACGGGCGGCCTCGTCAGCGTCGCAGCAGATGGCGTAGAAATCGTTCTCCAGGGCCACGTCAGCCACGGCCAGGTCGCTGTTGGTGGCGGCGAAGATCACGTCGGCGCCGCTCTGATTCTGGGAGCGGGCGATCTCCTGGGTCAGGGCGGAGTCGTTCTGGTTGCCCACGAAGGAATAGAGAACCTCGATCTCGGGATCGACGTACTTGGCGCCTTCCACGTAGCCGAACATGAAGTCCAGAATGGCGGTGCTCTCCAGGCCGCCCACGAAGCCGATCTTCTTGTCGGCGTTGGCGCGCTCAGCGTCGGCGGACTCGGTCATCAGAGCGGCCAGGGCGCCGGCCAGGAAGCCGCCCTCGTTGCCCCGGGCCTGAGCGGAGATGACGTTGGGATAATCGCCGGAAGTGAAGTCCACGGCGGCGTCAAAAAGGAAGAACTTCTGATCGGGGAACTCCTTGGCCGTGTTGCACAGGGGCTCTACCATGGTGGAGAAGCCGGTGACGATCAGGTCGTACTTTTCGTCCTCGGCGGCGGTCTCCAACTGGGCCTGGTAAACGGAGGTGTCCATGTTGCACTCGAAGGTCTGGACAGAGCCGCCGTAGGTGGCTACATACTCGTCCAGGGCAGCCTTGACATCGTCCACATTGTTGCCGCCGCCCAGAGAGCCGGTGACCACAAACATGATGTCCAGAGCCTTGTCCTGAGTCTCCACCGGAGCGGCAGAGACGGTGGTGTCGGCGCTGGGAGCGGGGGTGGGAGTGGTGGCGGAGGGGCTGCTACAGGCCCCGAGGCCCAGCGTCATGCCGAGGGCCAAGAGCAGTGCGAGGTGCTTTTTCATTTCGATCGATCTCCCTTTCATTTTCCAAAATAATATGTTTATCTTCCGGCTTTGTGGAAGGATAAACCCCATTTACAGCCGCTTTTGCAGCGGCGATTCCATTCAAAGAGCTGCCTATATTATCCTGGGGGATCTTTATCGCTTTTTGTTCTTTGACTGTAGTATAATTTAATTTAACGTCAATGTCAATAGAGATTAAACCCATTCGAAAATAAAATTTTTCAATAAATCACAAAATTATATTGCATTTTTTTAGTTTATGCATTAAACTAAATATGAGGATTTTTGGGAGGAGGAGTGGTATGCATCAAGAGACCTATCAGGCCAGGATCAAACAGGAGAATGTCCGTGCTACGCTGCGGGAAATATGGCAGCACTCTCCCATCTCCCGCAGTGAGCTGGCCTCTGTGCTGGGGATCAGCAAATCGGCGATTACGAACATTATCAATACCCTGATGGAAGAGGGAATTGTCCAGTCGGTGGGCAGCCGGCAGAATGGGCCGGGCCGGGCGTCGGATCTTCTGTGCATCAACGATTCCTTCGGGTATGTGGTGGGGGTCAGCATCTCCACCATCGACACTGTGGTGGCCATCAGCGATTACCACACCCACGTTCTGTATAAAAAGGTGATATCCACCCCCTCCGACATTCAGAAGAGCGATCTGCTGGAGCTGCTGACCGGCTATGTGAGGGAAGGGCTCCGGGTTTGCGATATCCCGCTGGACAGGGTGCTGGGGATCGGGATCAGCGTGCCCAGCATGGTGTATGCCTCCAGGGGGTTTGCCACCCCCATCATCAACTTATATGACCTGCCGGTGGGGGAGGCCTTCTGGCTGGCCTTCCAACGGCCTGTCCATGTGAACAGCCTGGGAATGAATACGGCCCGGGCAGAAAAATGGCTGGGAAATTCTGAAAAGCTGCCCAGTGTGGCTTGCCTGGATATCAGCCGGGGAATTGGGCTGGGGCTGCTGATCGATGGCCGGGTCTATACGGGAGGCAATGGGTTTGCGGGAACTGA
The DNA here is from genome assembly GCA_022794215.1 of Oscillospiraceae bacterium. Classification (GTDB taxonomy): domain Bacteria; phylum Bacillota; class Clostridia; order Oscillospirales; family Oscillospiraceae; genus Vermiculatibacterium. Next base: position 23,363 of record JAAWEH010000025.1, on the reverse strand, counting down.
CGTTTCCCATATGTCGCTGCTTCCCAACGGGCCGGTGTGCTCCTGCGGACGGCGGGGGTGCTGGGAAAAGATAGGCTCGCTGCAGATACTGGAGGGCAGGGCCATTGAGGATGTGGTGGCCGAGGCGGATCGGGGGGATGGCAGCGCCATAGAGATCCTGGATCGGATCGGGATCTATACCGGTATGGGGATCGCCAAGATCATTCAGATCGCCAACCCCAATAAGGTGGTCATTTCCGGCGCCATTGTCAAGGGCAGGGAGTGGGTGCTGAACTCGGCGCTGTCTACTTTGAAGCAGTGTATCTGGCCCCATGTTTATGACACGACAGAGATCGGATACAGTATGCTGACGGAAAGCGCTTCTCTGCTGGGGGCCATCCTGTCGGTGATTGAGACTAAGATTGGGTGAAAGCCCTGCATAGGGAGGCGGAACCATGAGGAACAGGGAAGAGGATCTGCGCTGTTGTCAGCGGTTTTTTGACGCTTTTGCCCCGGTGGGAGCTCTGGAGGACGGTGGAGTGACCCGGCTGGGGTATACGGCGGCGGAGGACGAGATGCACCGGCGCTTTGCATCCCTGGCCCGGGAGCTGGGCTGCCGGGTGGAGACCGATGAAGTGGGGAATACCTTTGCCCAAATGGGGGAGGAGAAAGAGTATATTTTGATCGGCTCCCACCTGGATTCAGTGGTGGATGGGGGGCGGTATGACGGCGTGGCCGGAGTGATCGCCGGACTTATGATCCTCCGCTGGGCCAAGGAGGAGGGGCTTGCCCTGCCTGTGAAGGCGGCGGCCTTCCGGTGTGAGGAGTCCAGCAATTTTGGCCACGGCGTTGTGGGAAGCGGGCTGGTCACCGGGGACGTGGAGGAAAGAGAGCTCGCGGATCTTACAGGGCAGGACGGGGAGCGGCTGGGGGACATCTTCGCCCACCGGGGCCTGTCCCTAACGCCCAGGCAGATCAGCGGAGTGAAGGAGTATCTGGAGCTGCACATTGAGCAGGGTCGGGTGCTGGAGAGCAGTCACACCGGGCTGGGGATAGTGACCACCATCGCCGGGAACCGGCGGCACCGGCTGAGACTGACCGGAATGGCCGATCATTCGGGAGCCACTCCCATGGATTTGCGGCAGGACGCTCTTTGCGCTGGGGCTGAGATCATTTTGGCTGTGGAGCGGATGGGGCGGGAGGAGGCCCGGTTCCAATCGGTGGCCACGGTGGGCGTGGTGGAAAACCGGCCCAATGTGATGAATGTGATTCCCGGGCAGGTGGAGCTGGGAGTGGATCTGCGGGGAAGGGATCCGGAAAGCCTTGACCGGATGGAGACGGCGCTGACGGACCTGGTGCGGGAAATCTGTGAAAGGCGGGGGATCCGCTATGAGCAGAGGAGCCTGGGCAGGGTGCCGCCGGTGGAGATGAGCCGGCGGATCCGGAAGGGTTTGGAAAGTGCGGCGCAAACTTTGGGCCTGCGCTGCCGGGAGATGCCCAGCGGAGCGGGGCACGACGCCATGCATTTTGCAAGACACTGGGATACCGGGATGGTGTTCATCCCCTGTCAGGGAGGGATCTCTCACAACCGGGCGGAGAAGGCGTCTTTGGAGGATCTCCTGGACGGGGCCCGGGTCATTTTTGAGTATTTGAAGGGGGCGGGCAGATGACCCTTATTTGCAATGGACGGGTGATCGATCCCGCCTCCGGGCTGGATCAGGTGACGGACGTTCTCCTTCGGGAGGGAAGGATCGCCAAGCTGGGCGAAAACTTGGAAAGGGACGGCTGTGACCGGGTCATAGACGCCGCGGGCTGGGTGGTGGCTCCGGGGCTGGTGGACGGCCATGTTCATTTTCGGGATCCGGGCTTTCCCTGCAAAGAGGATATTACCACCGGAGCGGCCAGCGCTGCCGCGGGAGGATTTACAACGGTGGTCTGCATGGCCAACACCAAGCCGCCGGTAGACCGGGCGGAGGTTTTGACCGAGCTGCGGCAACGCGCTGAAACCCTGCCCATCCATGTGCTGAACACCTCCACTTTGACCCTGGGCATGGAGGGGAAGGAACTGGCCGACCTGGAGGGCCTGAAGGCCGCGGGAGCGGTGGCCTTTACCGACGACGGCAGGGCGGTTCAGGATGCGGCGCTGCTGAAGAGGGCCATGGAGCGCAGCCGGGAGCTGGGTGTGCCTATCGCGCTCCATGAGGAGGATCCGGCTTTGCTGGAAAGCTCCGGAGTCCATCAGGGGAGGATCTCAGAGAAGCTGGGAGTGGCTGGAGCCTCGGCCTTAGCGGAGGAGGTTTTGGTGGCCAGGGACTGCCTGCTGGCCTTGCGGACGGGGGCGGCCATCGTGATCCAGCATGTGAGCTCGGCGGTGTCGGTGGAGCTTTTGCGCACCATGAAGGCTCTGGGGGCCAAGGTGTATGGAGAGGTGACGCCCCACCACTTTTCGCTGAATGAGGAGATCCTGCTGGAAAAAGGGACGCTGGCCAAGGTGAATCCGCCCATCCGCACTGAGGAGGATCGGCTGGCACTGATTCGGGGGCTGCAGGACGGGGCGATAGACGGGATCGTTACAGATCACGCCCCCCATACCCGGGAGGAGAAGGCCCGGGGCTGGGCAGAGGCGCCCAGCGGGATGATCGGGCTGGAGACCGCCTTGGCCCTGGGGATCACCAATTTGGTGAGACCGGGGTATTTGAGCCTTTCCCAGCTGGTGGAGAAGATGACCGTGGCTCCGGCCCGCTTTTACGGCTTGGAGGCCGGAAGGCTCCTGGCCGGCGCTCCGGCGGATCTGGTTCTTTTCGACCCGGAGGAGCGCTGGAGGGTGGGAGATACATTTTGGAGCCGGTCTTCCAACTCTCCGTTTATCGGAATGGAGCTTTTCGGTCGGGTAAAGGGTACGATCTGCGGCGGAAAAGCGGTTTATACCGACGGAAAAGGCAGAGCATAAACCCATTGAAGCCAATATCCTGAAAGGAGCACGGCGATGGCGAAGATCCTTTCCAATCAGGCCTTGTCTCAGGGCTTTTATCTTATCAAGGTTCGGGAGAGAAACCAGGTTCATATGGGGCAGTTTTATATGCTTCGCGCCTGGGGTCAGTATCCTGTTTTGTCGCGACCCATCAGTGTGTTTGACGCAGATGGGGAGACGCTCAGCTTCCTCTACCGGGTGGTGGGGGAGGGGACGGAGCTGCTGTCCAAGCTGGAGCCGGGGGAGGAGCTGACCCTGGATGGGCCCCACGGGAACGGATTCCCCCTGGTAAAGGGCCGGGTGGCCCTGGTGGGGGGCGGAGCGGGCATCGCCCCGCTCTATTTGGCGGGGAAGACGCTGAAGGCCCGGGCAGATGTGGAGCAGGTGGATGCTTATTTGGGCTTTAGCGGAGAGAGCATCCTGGCGGAAGAGTATGAGAAAGCGGCCCACAGCCTGAAGGTGAACGTGGGAGGGTTTATCACCGACGATGTGGATCCCAGGGAGTATGACGCCATCCTGACCTGCGGGCCGGAAATCATGATGCGGGTGCTGTATCAAAAATGCCGGAGCCTGAAGGCAAAGGCGCCGGTCTATGTATCCATGGAGAAGCGGATGGCCTGCGGTTTTGGAGCCTGCTTGGTGTGTACCTGTCAAACAGACAAGGGGCGCCGCCGGGTCTGCGTGGACGGGCCCGTTTTTCTGGGAGAGGAGGTATTCGGCCATGAGTAAACGCCTGGAGACGACCTTTGCCGGGGTTCCCTTCAAAAACCCGGTGGCGCTGGCTTCCGGCACCTGCGGGTTTGGCCGGGAGCTGGGGGAATACTTTGACCTGGAGCGGCTGGGTGGGCTGTGTTCCAAGGGGTTGACCCTGGATCCCCGGGAGGGGAACCAGGGGGTGCGCATTTGGGAGACCCCCAGCGGGATCATGAACAGCGTGGGGCTGGAAAACCCCGGGGTGCGCCGCTTTCTTGCCGAGGAGAATCCCCGGATGAATGAGCTGGATCTGGTGAACATCGTCAACCTGGGGGGACATTCCATGGAGGAATACCTGGAGGCGGTGGAGCTGCTGAACCGGGCGAAGCTGGATATATTGGAGCTGAATATTTCCTGCCCCAATGTTAAAGAGGGTGGGATGAACTTCGGCGTTAAGACCCGGGTGGCCCGGGAGGTGGTCCGGCAGGTTCGGGCCATCTGCCGGCACAAGCTGGTGATCAAGCTCTCCCCCAACGCGGAGGATATTGTGGCGCTGGCCAGGGCCTGTCAGGAGGAGGGGGCCGACGGGCTTTCCCTGACCAACACTTTCCTTGCCATGGCCATTGACGTGGACAAGCGCCGGCCGGTGTTTGAGAACGTCTATGCCGGACTTTCCGGCCCGGCGGTGAAGCCCATTGCGCTGCGGATGGTGCACCAGGTGGCTCATGGGGTGGATATCCCGGTGATGGGCATGGGAGGGATCTCCTCCTGGCGGGACGCGCTGGAGTTTATGATGGCGGGAGCCACGGTGGTTCAGGTGGGGACGGGCTCCTTTATGAAGCCGGATCTTGCGTTGGACGTAATTGACGGGCTGGAGGCCTGGCTGGAGGAACGGGGGATTGAAAATATCAATGAGATTCGAGGGAGCGTTTGAGCTCCCTTATGCATAAAAAAGGCGACCCCTTTGGGGTCGCCTTTTCCTATATTACTTTACCTGGGGGAAGGAAACGACGGCTTTGAACAGGTCTCCGTCCACCTCCAGACGGAAGAGCCCTCCCTGGAGCTCGATGAGACTGCGGGCAATGGAGAGGCCCAGACCGCTGCCCTCGGTGGTGCGGCTTTCATCCCCCCGGACAAAGCGCTCCATCAGTTGTTCGGCGGGGATATTCAGCTGTCCGGCGGAGATGTTTTTCAGGGAGAAGGTCACATAGCCGTCCCAGGCCACCAGATCCAGGTAGACCCGGGTTCCGGGCATGGCGTATTTGACGCAGTTGCCCATGAGATTGTCCAGGATGCGCCAGAAATGGCGGCCATCGGCCTGGACGTAAACCTCCTCATCGGTCATGGAGGCCACTAGCTGGAGGCCGGCGGCTTCCAGCTTTTCGCTGTACTCTCCCAGGGCCTGGGTTACCAGCTGAACCACTCCCAGGCGTTCGGGGTTGACGGTGAGGGAGCCTGTGGAGGCTTTGGAGGCCTCCACCAGATCCTCGGTGAGCTTTTTGAGCCGCTGGCTCTTTCGATCCAGAACCTCAATATATTCCTTGGCTTTTTCCTCCTGGATGTCCTCCTTTTTCAACAGATCCACATAGTTGATGATGGAGGTCAGGGGGGTTTTCAGGTCGTGAGAGACGTTGGTGATGAGCTCAGCCTTCATCCGTTCGGACTTCATCCGCTCGTCCACGGCGGTGTTGATGGCGCTGCCCAGGTCGTTAAGCTGCTCGGAATGCTGGCGGAGATCGGGAAAGTGCTTCATCCTGGAGGTGTCGATGACGGTGTCGGGCTGGCCGCCTACGATGGCCTGGGTTCCCTCCCGGACGACCTTCCACTGGGCCACCCAGCGGCAGATGCACCAGAGGACGAAGCCCTGGTAGATGGGGATGAAAACGACGGTGACCGAGGACAGAACGGTGCCCAGCAGATAGAGGAAGAACCAGATGACCACCCGGTGAGTCAGATCCCAGTTGCCAAAAACGGTTTGCCACCAGTTGCCTACATGCCCACAGCCCCGGCCCAGCCAGGCAAAAAAGCGCCAGATGAGGGTGTTGCGGAAAAGGGTGTGGGCCTTGACCCGGGTGGCGGTTGACATCAGTCCGGCCTCCGTCAGGGCGAAGCCTCCGGTCAGGGAGACCACGGCCACCCCCATCATGGCGTAGAAGGAGGGGTCGCCGTAGTGGAAGAGATACCCTTCGCTCAGGGCGTTGCCCCCCAGGGCAAAGCACAGCACCGCGGCCCAGGCCATACCGAAGAGGTAGAGGTCATAGGGGATCCTGTCCGTCCAGTTGAGCACAAAGGTCTCGGCCCCCGGCCGCCGCCCGGCGCAGCACAGCAGCAGGACGGTGCCGGAGAGAAAGACCAGGATCAGGGCCGCCGTCCAGTAAAGGATGCGAATGTCTCCCTTTGTAAGGGAGCTTTTGAGCTGCTGGAACTCGTCCTGGACGGGGTAGCGCGCGTCGATGCCGTATTCCAGGGCGTACTGGTAGGTCTCTCCGCTCTGATAAAGGGTGTTAACGTTGCCGGTGACTTGGCCGATTGCTATGTCATCGTCGTTGAAAAAGATGGTCAGATCCCTTGCATCGTCATACTCCCGGTAATTGTAGTAGACCCGGGAGGGAGACATGGTGCGCACGTGGCGGTAAAGGTTTTCGGAGGAGACATGCTCCAAACTATTCTCCCCCGAGGAGCTGAGCAGGATCTCTCCGGTGGCATTGTCCCGGATGATATAGCGGAAGTTGGTCTGTGTGGGGCCGAAGGATTCCAGCCACTCCTGGTAGAGCTGCTCCTCCAGGTAGCCCAGGGGTTGCCCCCGGCGCTTGGAGTCATAATCGTTCAGAATCTCTATCAGATGGCTGTACTTGGCGTTCATGGCCTGGTTCCAGGCCATGGAATTGATGCCCTCGCCGGCTTCAAACATGCTGTCCCAGTATAGCCCGCAGTAAAGACACCCAAAGACGGCCCCTACAGCGCAGGCAACGGTCAGCAGCAGGGCAACGGCCTTCACCAGGGCGTAAGAGCGAAAATCCTGTTTCATGCTTACACCTTCTCCATTTTATAGCCCAAGCCCCACACCACTTTGATGTACCGGGGGTTGGCTGGGTCGATCTCGATCTTCTCCCGCAGGTGGCGGATGTGAACGGCCACCGTATTCTCCGAGCCGTAGGCCGGATCGTTCCACACCTGTTCGTAAATTTGGGCGGTGGAAAAGACCTGGCCGGGGTGCTGGAGGAAGAGCCGGAGGATGTTGAACTCCAGGGGGGTCAGGTTCACAGGGTCCCCGTCCACGGTGACGGTTTTGGCAGCGTCGTCCATGGCCACGCCGCCGTTTTTCAGAAGGCCGTCCTCCTGTACGCCCACGCCGGTGCGCCCGCCCAGGGTGGTGTACCGCCGCAGCTGGCTTTTGACCCGAGCCATGACCTCCATGGGGTTGAAGGGCTTGGTGACGTAGTCGTCGGCGCCGATGTTCAGTCCGAGAACCTTGTCGGCGTCCTCGCTTTTGGCGGTGAGGAGGATGATGGGCACGTTGCACTTTTCCCGCAGCTTGGCGGTACACCGGATACCGTCCAGGTTGGGCATCATCACGTCCATGAGGACCAGGTGAATATCGTTTTCCTCCACCGCTTTCAGGGCCTGCTGGCCGTCGTAAGCGGGGATGGTGTGGTAGCCCTCGCTGGTGAGATAGATGTCCAGGGCGGAAACGATGTCTTTGTCGTCGTCGCAGATCAGGATGTTATACATGGGATCACCTCATGAGGATAGTATAGGGCCTCTTTTTTAAGGGGAAAGAGGGGAAAGGTTTAAGATTGCTTTAACATACCGGGACGCCGGACGGCGTTGCGTGGCCGCCTGCCGGATCACACAAGCCCTATTTTACCCGAAAAACCTTGCGGGGGAAAGAGCAAAAATGGTAAAATATCAAAAAGGGGAGGTGAGGGCATGGTGTGGAAGATAGGGGAAGGGGACGCCTATGCCCTTTTGGGGGAGCTTTTGGCGGAGACCGGGGAAGTTGACCCCCTGCCTGGGATCGCCCGGACAGAAAAGGGAAAACCCTATTTTCCGGAGCGTCCCGGCCTCCATTTCAGTGTGAGCCATTCCGGAGAACTGGCCCTGTGTGCTTTGGGAGAAGGGGCGCTGGGGGCGGATGTGGAGCGGGTGCGAAAGCGGGGCGCTGATCTGCCCCGGTATGCGCTGAGCGACGGGGAATATGCCTGGTTTCTCGCCCAGGGAGGGCGTTGGGAGGATTTTTATACCCTGTGGACCATGAAGGAAGCCCGGGTGAAGTGTACCGGGGAGGGGATATTCCACCGCTCTGTCCGGCGGGTTTCCGTCCCCCTCATCAAGCCGGGGGAGCGGGCCCGGTGGGAGGGGTTTGTCTTTACCGCGCTGGCTGGGGAGGGCTGGCGGGGAGCGATTTGTGAAGAAAATTCTTAAAAAACCATGAACAAATGGAAAAATCCGCCTTTCTGTCTATCCAGAAAGGCGGATTTGTTATATAATATTGGCAGGGAGGTTTGCTGTACGAGCCTGTGGTTTCGCGCCTTTTCTGTGCTGCGTGCAGCTGGGGCGTTGAGGGCGTTGAATGCTCTTGCAAGCGGAGATTTTGCAGCCTGGTATAATAAAAATCTTGCCGGGAGGTATGGCTATGTATTACATCGGGATCGACCTGGGCGGCACCAATGTGGCCGCGGGACTGGTATCTGAGGACGGAAAGCTGCTGGGAAAGGCGAGCGTACCCACCCCCAAGGGGGCCGGACAGGTGGCCGACGCCATTGAGACCGCCGCACGACAAGCGGCGGCCCAGGCCGGGGTGGAGGTTTCCGACGCCCGGTCGGTGGGGCTGGCTTCCCCTGGCTCCATTGACCCGGAGGGGGGCGTGGTGGTTCACGCCTTCAATCTGGGGCTTGACTATGTGCCTTTGGCGGAGATGGTATCCCAGCGGCTGGGACTGCCGGCGGTGCTGGAGAACGACGCCAACGCCGCCGCCCTGGGCGAGTTCGTGGCCGGGGCGGGTATGGGCCACAAATCTCTGGTGGCCATCACCCTGGGAACCGGGGTGGGCTCGGGAGCGGTGCTGGGAGGAAAGCTCTACACCGGGTTTAATTACGCCGGGATGGAGGCGGGCCACACGGTGATACACCGGGGCGGCCGGCAGTGCACTTGCGGGCGGAAGGGGTGCTGGGAGGCCTACGCCTCGGCCACCGGCCTTATCTGCTCTACCCGGGAGGCCATGGAAGCCCATCCTGACAGCGCCCTGTGGCGGTATGCCCCCGCCTTGGCGCAGGTGAACGGCAAGACCCCCTTTGACGCGGCTCAGGCGGGAGATCCTGTGGCCCAAGGGGTGATAGATGAGTATGTGGAGGATTTGGCCTGCGGTTTGGCCAACATGATCAACCTTCTCCAGCCTGAGATTCTGTGTATTGGCGGCGGAGTGTGCAAGCAGGGGGAGAACCTGCTGGCCCCTGTTCGCCTGGCCTTGAACCGGGAGGAATTTACCAGGGACAGCGCCCGGCGGACCAAGGTGTGCATGGCTCAGCTTGGAAATGACGCAGGGATCGTGGGCGCGGCGCTGGTGCCCATGTATCGGTAAGTAGGGGCATTATTAGAGGCAGGGTTCAAAGTCCTCTGTGGCCTGCCCTTCGATGGTGGATTCTCCCTCGGGCCACACGGCCAGACTGACAGTGTAAAGAACCGCGGCCAGAATAGCGATGGTCTGGAGCTTGTTATCCAGGATCCAGGGGCCGTATTTTTCCCAGAGGGGCCAGTTTTTTCCCTGACAAAAGCCCTCGGCGGCATAGACCACCGCCGCCGAGATAACGGCGCAGATGGCCAGACGGGTCATGGTGCGGTCGGGCTTGTTTTGTTTTTGCAATGAAATCGCCTCCTCCCTCTATGTATAGCGGGGGACAAGGCTGGATAGAAGGGTGAAGTGCCTATGAGACGCTCAAAGGCTCCCGACTCCGGCGCTCCGGAGTCCCGGCTCCCCCTTCCTGTGGTGGATGCCGAGCCCCAGGAGGGGTTGACAAAAGAACAGGTACAGCAGCGGCAGAAGGGCGGTTGGGCCAACAAAGCCGTCAAGGGAGTCACCCGGACGGAAAAGGAGATCGTGAAGGAGAATGTATTCACCTTTTTCAACCTGATCTTTCTGCTGCTGGCGGCGGCGCTGTTTGCCGTGGGCGCTTATAAGGACGCGACCTTTCTGTTCATCGCCGTTGCCAATACCGCTATCGGTATCGTTCAGGAGCTGCGCTCCAAGAGAACCATTGACAAGCTGAAGCTGCTGGCTGCGCCGCGCAGCACGGTGGTTCGGCAGGGGATGGAGATGAGTGTGCTTACCGAGCACATGGTTCGGGACGACATTGCGGTGTTTTCCGCCGGGGAGCAGATCACTGCCGACGCCGTGGTGCGCACCGGCACTGTTCAGGTCAACGAGGCCATGATTACCGGTGAGGCGGATCCCCTGACCAAAGGGCCGGGGGATAAGCTGCGCTCGGGCTCCTTTGTGGCGTCCGGCTCCTGTCGGGCTCAGCTGACGGCGGTGGGGGCGGACTCCTATGCCGCCCGGCTTACCCTGGAGGCCAAGAAGGGGGTTCGGGCGGGACAGTCGGAGATGATGGCATCCCTGACCCGGCTGATCCGGGTCATCGGCTTTGCCCTGATCCCCATGGGGGCCATCCTTTTTTGGAAACAGTATTTTGTGCTGGAGCTGGGGCTGCGGCAGTCGGTCACCGCTACGGTGGCGGCCCTCATCGGCATGATTCCGGAGGGGCTGTATCTCCTGACCAGCGTGGCCCTGGCGGTGAGTATGATCCGGCTGGCCCAGAAAAAGACGCTGGCCCAGGATATGAACTGCATTGAAACGCTGGCCCGGGTGGACGTTTTGTGCGTGGATAAAACGGGAACCATCACCCAGCCGGGGATGGCGGTTCAGGAGCTGGTGCCCCTGGATGAGGAGGAATACCCCGTCGAGCGGGTGGAGCAGGCGGTGAGCGCTCTCTATGCTGCTTTGGACGCCGATAATGAGACGGGAAAGGCCATGCGAGCCCGCTTTGACCGGAAGGTAGGCTGGGCCTGTTCGGTCAAGGTGCCCTTTACCTCCGCCAACAAATATTCTGCCGCCGTCTTTCCGGGGCAGGGATCCTTTGTGGCGGGTGCCCCGGAGTTTGTGATGGGGGAGCGGTACGCGGATTTAAAGGATATGGTGGAGCCGTATTCCGCCAAGGGATATCGGGTGCTGCTTCTGGCGGAATACGATGGGACGCCCACCGGGGACGCTCCCTTGGACGGCCGCCGGATCCGGCCCATGGCTTTGGCGCTTCTGGCCAACCAGATCCGCCCGGAAGCGCCGGATACCTTCGCCTACTTTGCCCAGCAGGGAGTGGCAGTGAAGGTGATTTCGGGGGACAATCCCCTGACCGTGGCCGAAGTAGCGCGGCAGGCAGGGGTGGAAAACGCGGACAAGTGGGTGGATGCAGCCACCCTCCAAACCGATCAGGATATCTATGCCGCCGCCCGGAAATATGCGGTTTTTGGCCGGGTGACTCCGGGGCAGAAGCGGAAGCTGGTGAAAGCCCTGCAAAAGCAGGGGCACACTGTGGCCATGACGGGGGACGGGGTCAACGACGTGCTGGCCCTGAAGGACGCCGACTGCGGCATTGCCATGGCCTCGGGCAGCGATGCGGCCTGCCATGCCGCCCAGCTGGTGCTGCTGGACTCCAACTTTGCCTGCCTTCCCCAGGTGGTGGCCGAGGGGAGGCGGGTCATCAACAATATTCAGCGCTCAGCGGCCCTCTATTTGGTAAAAAATATTTTCTCCTTCTGCCTGTCTCTGCTCACCATTTTTGTGGACATGCCGTACCCTTTGGTGCCCATCCAACTGTCTCTGATCTCGGCGCTGACCATCGGTGTGCCCTCCTTTTTCCTGGCGCTGGAGCCCAACAAGAGCCGGGTACAGGGGAAATTTATGCTCAATGTGCTGCGGGAGGCCTTCCCCGGAGGACTTACCGACCTTGCCATTGTTTTGGGGCTTCAGGCCTTCGCCTTTGCCTTCCGGTTTCCGACGGAGAGCCTGTCCACCATGGCGGCCCTGTGTATGGCCTTTATCGGGCTGCTGGTGCTTTATCAGGTGTGCAAGCCCTTTGACAGGAAGCGCCGGGTTCTTTGGGGGGCGATGACGGCGGCCATGGCGGTGTGTGTGACTGTGCCGGAGCTGAAGGATATTTTTTCCTTGGGGGCTTTGAATTTGCAGGAGGGCTTGGTACTGGCGGTGTTTTTGCTTCTGTGCTGGCCGACTATGGGGGCGATCCTTACCGTTTTTGACCGAAGTAGAAGAGGGCTTTGGACATTGCGGAAAAGACGAAAGGGGCGTACTCCTTGCGAGTAAAACCACTTTCTGGCCGCTTTGTTGGGAGCACAACCTTTTTCCCGGCTTCCCAGCCGGGGCCAAAACCGCTTGAAAGCGGTTCTGGACTCCGAACTTTTAAGGGCTTCAGACCAGTGGGATGAACGGCGAGGTGCGGTACAACCGTAGAGAGCACCTATGCTGATAGACTGTCCCTCGGGCAATGACCTTTAGGGTATTCTTCTATCGACCGGCGGCTTCCTTACAGCGACCCGTGGTTCCTCTTGCGCCGCTGCCGCTGAAGGGAGCGTAACCTTTGCGCTCTTCGCTGAAAGCGGTGCCGCCTGGGTGGGGCGCGGCCCCGCCGCCGACCTAACAAGGCTGCTATCTCCAGGCGTTTCCCGGTCAGCGGCAAATATCTGCCTTTTTTCCAGACGGTAGCGGCAGCGGGGCTGGAGGAGCTATCCTAACTTTACATATAAGCCGGGAACATAACCGTCAGAAAGCTTTTCTTAGGGAGCGCGAGGGGCTATTCTTTTCTGGAAAAGAATAGTCCTTCGCACCCACGCAACGTAGAAATTTGATCGCAACCACCAACCAAACGGTACCACCTGTCAATTTCGGTATATTCTGATCGATCGCTTTGGACGATGCTGTTCTTACCAAAGGGAGACGGCTGAATTTCCCTTGCGTAGAAAAGAGAACGGTGGTAAAATCCTTGTAAGGATGGGATGAAAAATATGCCCATCGGCTGACGAAAGGAGCGATGAAATATGGAAAACAACTTTTATCAACAGGAACGCAGGCTGGAGCAGGGAGCCGTAAACGAAAGTCTGGGCCGCTACACGGCAAAGACTTTTCTGCTTATGTTTGTGGGGTTGATAGTCACTTTTGTCACCGGGTATTTCCTGTCTCAGACCAGGCCGGGGATCGTGGCGGTGATCTATATGTTTCATTATGTCCCTGTTCTCCACCTGATCCTGCTGGTGGCGGAGGTGGCGGTGGTAGTGGGAATGACCAGCTGCCTGCACAAGGTATCTGTGGGTACGGCCCGGCTCTTTTTCTTTCTCTATTCCGTGCTGACGGGGGTCACTTTCTCCCTTTTGTTTATGGTTTATGAGATGAGAAGCCTGGTGTTTATTTTCGGAGCTACCTCCCTCTATTTTGGCGGCATGGCGGTGTTTGGGTTTGTCACTAACATTGATCTGAGCCGGATGCGCAGTATTTTGCTGGGCGGGCTTATCTTTCTCCTGGTGGCCAATGTGGTCATGTGGTTCCTGCCTGGTGTGGGGGTCATGGAGCAGGTGGTATGCAGTATCGGCGTCGTCGTTTTTCTGGCCCTGACCGCTTATGATACCCAGAGGATGAAGAACTTTTACTATGCCTACGAGGGCGACCCGGAGATGCAGAAGAAAGTTTCGGTATACTCGGCTTTGGAGCTTTACCTGGATTTTCTGAACATGTTCCTTTATCTGCTCCGGCTTTTGGGCAAGAGCAAAAAGCGCTGAGGATGAATGACAGCCGCCAAAAGGCGGCTGTCATTTTTTGTTTTCCGCATATTTCCGTAAATGAAATGCTTTTTTTCGGGAAACCTACTTTGGCCAGCCACAGAGATAACACAGCTGGCAAAAACAGAGAAAAAGACGAAAACTCCCTGCATAAAATATGGGCGGCCCTGACCGGCAGGGCCGGTAAAAGCCGCCAAGCCAAAGCCGCTGTTCATTTCCAGCGTCCTAAACTCAGAAGCTGCCTATATTAGAGATAGCGCCTGGCGGCGCTGTCTCGATTTTTTTATCCTTTTAAAAAATCGAGGCTGCCCTGGGTGTGAAATAATAATGGGGGTGGTCGATTGAGGGAGACAGAGAAAAGGCGGCCGGGCCGGAGGGCCCTGCTCCGGGGGGCTTTGGCGGCGGTAATGCTGCTGGGCCCACTGGGGCAGGGCGCACCATTGGCCCGGGCTGCGGAGGTTAGCGCAGTGGCGGGGGCGGAAGGGCCCCGGATGGTGATTCCCATGGGTCGGGCAGTGGGGATCAAGCTGTTTTCGGACGGCGTGATGGTGGTGGGCTTTTCCCAGATCCCTGCCGCCGGCGGCAATGTGATCCCGGCCAAGAGCTGCGGGCTGAGAGAGGGTGATGTGATCACCCACATCAACGCCACGGAGGTGGATACCATTGAGGAAGTCCAGGAGCAGCTGACACAGATAGGCGGGGAGGAAATGTCCATTCGGGCGGTGCGGGACGGTAAGACGGTTCAGGTCACCGCTCAGGCGGTTCAGTGCTCCACCGACGGCAGCTATAAGCTGGGAGCTTGGCTGCGGGATTCCATGGCGGGGATCGGTACGGTGACCTACTATGATCCCGTCACCGGAGAATTTGGAGCCCTGGGCCATGGGGTCAACGATGTGGACACTGCCCAGCTGATGCCTCTGGAAAGCGGCGGGGTGCTGAAGGCCAGCGTCACTGAGGTGAAGAAGGGGGTGCGCGGAACCCCCGGGGAGCTTCATGGACAGTTTGACAACCAGGAGGATATCGGAAGCCTTTGGGCCAACACCAGCTACGGGATCTATGGAACGCTGGAACAGGGGGATCTGGCCCAGACCGCGCCGATGGAGGTTGCCGCCAAGGAGCAGGTAAAAACGGGAAAAGCGGTGATCTATTCCAATATTTCCGGGGATGAGGTGCGCTCCTATGAGGTGGAGATCACCAAGCTGTTCTCCAAGGCGGAGGATGGCCGGGACATGATGGTGAAGGTCACCGACCCGGCCCTGCTGGAGGCCACCGGGGGCATTGTACAGGGGATGAGCGGCAGCCCCATTGTGCAGAACGGCCGGCTGGTGGGAGCGGTGACCCATGTGCTGGTGGGGGATCCCACACAGGGGTATGGCATTCTGGCCCAACGGATGTTGGAAACGGGCGAAAAATGTAAAATTTCGGAAGATGTCGAGTAAAGTCGAACGAAAAGCATCCAAAATTTTCCAAAAAGGGATTGCGTACGCTGTCTCTTTATGGTAAATTATGAGCACCGGTAATAAAGCCTTGGCCAGGCAGAAGAGGTCGTGTAATGGACAGCAAGAAGGTAGTTATCGCAGATGCGGGAGAAGATTTCCGTCGGCTTTTGACGGACGCCATCAATATAGAGGGAGATCTGATGGTAGTAGGAGATACGGGAGATGGCGCGGTGGCGGTAGAGATGTGCCGCCAATATCAGCCGGATGTGATCGTGATGGACATGATCCTCTCTACCATGGATGGAGTAGAAGTGCTCACGGCTCTCAGCGAGCTGGATCCCAAGCCCAAGATGCTGGTTTTGTCCAGCTTTGCGGGCGGAAGTGTGGCGGATCTGGCCGCAGCCAGAGGAGCGGACTACTTTTTGATGAAGCCGTGCAAGACAGCTTCTGTGGTGGAGCGGGTGCGGCAGATTACCAGCCTATCCACTCCGACGGAAGGTCCGGATCGGGGAGGCCGTAGTTTGGAAAGCACGGTAACCGCTATCATCCATGAGATCGGGGTGCCCGCTCATATCAAAGGATACCAGTACCTGAGGGAAGCGATCATCATTGCGGTGAATGATATGGATGTAATCAACGCAGTGACCAAAATTCTTTATCCTGAGGTAGCCAAACGCTTCGGCACCACAGCCAGCAGAGTGGAGAGAGCCATTCGCCATGCCATCGAGGTGGCTTGGGACCGAGGAGATCTGGAGACTTTGCAGAAGTATTTCGGGTACACCGTTTCTAACGCCAAAGGCAAACCCACCAACAGTGAATTTATCGCCATGATCGCCGATCGACTCCAGCTCCAGCGCAGGGAAAATGAACAATGAAATACAGCCCCGGCCCTGATTGGGCTGGGGCTGTATTTCATTCTGAGGGGCACAGAAAAGAAAAACAGCAGGACATTGCCATTTTTTCGGGGGTGTGCTATGATGAAAAAAACAAGAAAAGGAGCGGATTGCGATGACGATCAATTATCAGCCTCAGGGCGTTTGTTCCCGACAGATGATTATTGAGGTGGAGGAGGGGATGGTTACATCTCTTCAGGTGATAGGAGGCTGCCACGGCAACCTTCAGGGTATCAGCAAGCTGGTAGAGGGAATGAAGGTGGAGGACGTGATCGCCCGGCTGGAAGGGGTTCGCTGCGGCGGAAAGCCAACCTCCTGCCCGGATCAACTGGCTCAGGCATTGAAGCAGGCGATGTAAACCATGGGGGAGTGGATCTATAGCCAGTATGTTTGCCCCATAGGAAAATTGATTATGGCGGGGGAGGGACAGGTTCTCACCGGCCTTTGGATAGAGGGGCAATCGTATTTTGGCAGCAAGGATCATCCCATCCAATGGGGGGAGGCGCCTGTGTTTGAGGATACCCGCAGATGGCTGAGGGCCTATTTTGCCGGGGAGGATCCGGGCCCTACGCCGCCCCTGGCGCCGGAGGGGAGTCCCTTTCGCCGGCAGGTGTGGGAGATCCTGGGCGCCATCCCCAGGGGACAGACCACCACCTATGGCGCCATTGCCGGGGAGTTAGCAAAAAAGAACGGAAAACCGGCCGCCCCGCAGGCGGTAGGCGGGGCGGTGGGGCACAATCCCATCTCCATTCTGATCCCCTGTCATCGGGTTTTGGGGGCGGACGGCAGTCTTACGGGGTATGCGGGTGGTTTGGAAAAAAAGGAATATCTGCTAAGGTTGGAAAAAATTTTATAAAGTACCGATGAGGGAAAAAAGGACGCTCTGCCGGTGATGGATTCGGCAGAGCGTCCGGTTTGCTTTTATGGGCGGTTCTTATCGCCCCAGTCACACATCTGATCCAGAATGGGGATGAGGGATCGTCCCCGCTGGGTAAGGCTGTATTCGACCTTCGGCGGGATCTGGGGATATTCCTTTCTGCTGATGAGACCATCGGATTCAAGCTGCTTTAAGGTGGCGCTGAGGGTTTTGTAGGTGATGGTGCCGATGTACCGCTGCATTTCATTGAAACGGACAATCTGAAACTCCATCAGGGTATAGAGGATGAACATTTTATACTTGCCCTGGATCAACGACATGGTGTAGTTAAAGCCGGTTTCCTCCAGCTTGCAGTTTGCAATACACTCTTTGTTCATATCACTTTCTCCTGAGATAGTATATATCTTTTATGTGCGTACTTGTGATAAAGGCTTCTATTAGTTACAATTATAGAGATGAAAGAATCAAAAGTCAATATAAGCTTGAATGGAGGAAAAACAATGAAAAAAGAGTTTGGCGTAAAGCCCTACCTGTTTCCCATGCCGACCTATATGATCGGAACATACAACGAGGATGAGAGTGTGGACGTGATGATGATGGCGTGGGGCGGCATCTGTGCGGAGGATATGGTGGCCCTCAACCTGGAAGAAGATCATAAGACGGTGGCGAATATCCGGGCGCGGGGAGCCTTTACTCTTGCCGTGCCGGGGGTGGATACCTTGGAGGCGTCGGATTTCCTGGGCATTGCTACGGCCAACAAGATGGGAGATAAATTCGCGCGTACCGGACTTCACGCGGTCAAAAGCAGCCGGGTAGATGCGCCGGTGATAGAGGAATACCCGCTGACGCTGGAATGCGTTGTGGAGAAAATGGAGGAGGAGCCCTACGGCCTGCGCGTGCTTGGCAGGATCGTAAACGTGCTGGCCGACGAGAGGGTTTTGGATGAGAAGGGGAAGATCGACGCCGGGAAGCTGGGGGCCTTTGTGTTTGACCAGATGCGAAACGGCTACTACGCTGTGGGAGAAAAGGCGGGTCAAGCCTGGAGCAGCGGCGCGGGGCTGATGAAAAAGGGATGATAGAAAAAGGATCTCACCGCCCATAGGGTGGTGAGATCCTTTTTCTTTTTGAGTTATCTTCTCCGGCCCCGGTATGCGCCGTTATAGACCTTGGGAGGAGGGCCGCTCCTGCGGTTGCGGCGGGAGCGGTTGGGGCCGAAGATGGCCCGGCGCAGCATGAAGATGAGGACGATGAGGATGACTGCCAGCAGCAGAAGCTTTACCCAAAGAAGGCTGAAGAACTGCTGGATCTGATCCAGAATGTATAGAAGCTGGGAGCGCTCCAGGCCGGTGGCGGCCACCAGCTCTACGGTGCCATAGTCCCTGCCGTCGTGGGAGATGGAGATGGTGCCCAGAACCTGGCCCTTTTCGATGGGGGCCTGGAGGGTGTCGGGCAGGGTGACCTTGCGTTCAAACTGGGCGGGATCCAGATAGTTGGGGAGGGTGGCCTCCAGCCCTTGGGAGGGTTGGACGGTCACGTAGTTCTGTTCGGCACAGAGGGTGACCGGAATGGTGTCAACAGGGTCGATCTGGCTGAGAACGGTCTTTCGGGAGAAGTTGTTAAAGCCATACTCCAAAAGGTTTTTGCTCTCCGAAAAATAGTTTGTCTCCACAAATTCGCCGTTGACCTTCCAGTGTTTTCCTCCCAGAACCACGGCGATCATGGTGCGTCCGTTTTTCTCGGCGGCGGAGGCCAGACAGTAGCCCGCCTCGGGGGTAGAGCCGGTTTTGATGCCGATGGCGTACTGATAGAGCAGCCGGTTTTCTCCCGTGCGGAAGTTGGAGACCAGGGCGTTGGTGTCGTGAAGAACCCGCTGGTCGCTGAGATTGGTGGCGGGGACAGTGTAGCTTACTGAGGAGACGATGGCCCGGAAATCCGGGTGCTTCATGGCCTCCAGGCACATCCGGGATATATCCCGGGCGGTGGTATAGTGGCTTGGGTCATGATAGCCGTGGGTGTTGGTAAAGTGGGTGCCTGTCATCCCCAGCTCGGCAGCCCGCTGGTTCATCTGTTCCACAAAGGCGGGGATGCTGCCGGCTACCGCGGTGGCCAGAGCGTTGCAGGCTTCGTTGGCCGAGGGGATCAGGGCGCAGTTCAAAAGATCCCGGACGGTAAGGATCTCGCCCGTTTTCAGCCCCTGGGTGGAGCCGCCCTCCCCGATGCCGATGTACAGATCGTCACCAAGGGTGATGTGCTTCTCCATGGACAGCTCGCCCCGGTCGATGGCCTCGATGGTAAGCAGACCCGTCATCACCTTGGTGATGGAGGCGGGGTAGCGCAGCTCGTCGGCGGCCTGTTCGTAGAGAACCTCGTCATAGTCGGCGTCGACGAGGATGGCGGAGGTGGCGTCTACGGTGAAAAGCTGCGTGTCCGTAGGAACGGCATCGGCGGCCAAGGCCATGGGGCAGGCAAGGGAGGTCAGTAGAGACAGGATCAGAAAAAAGGCGGAGAGGGAATGATATTTTTTCATAGGAAACTCCTGAGAAATATGATATAATATGATTACATATGGTCATTATAACAGACCGACGGCCAGGACGCAACGGGAAAGGGGACGGTAAATCCATGAAACTTTCCAAGTGGGAGGCCGCTGTCATTCTCCTTTCCGCTGTGTTTCTGGCCTTTACCGCCGGTTGGTTTCTCCGGGGAGGGCAGGGATCGGAGCCCTTCCGGGTGGAGACGGAGCGGACGCTGGAGGTAACGGTGACCTCCCTGCCGGCGCCGACCAAAGAGCCGGAGCGGGGAAAGGTCAATATCAATACTGCCGAGGCGCAGGAGCTCCAAAGTCTTCCTGGGATCGGAGAAAAACGGGCGGCAGACATCATTGCCGAGCGAGAGGAAAACGGCCCATACCGGTTTCCGGAGGACATTACCCGGGTCAAAGGCATTGGGGAGGAGACGCTGGCAGAGCTTTTGGAGTACATTACAACAGGGGAGGAGACCCGATGAAAATACTGGTGGTAGACGACGAGAAGGTACTGGTGAAGGGCATCAAGTTCAACTTGGAGAGCGAGGGCTACCAGGTGGAGGTGGGCTACGACGGACAGAGCGCCGTGGATCTGGCCCGCAGCGGGGCCTTCGACCTTATCATCCTGGATCTGATGATGCCTAAAATCGATGGGCTCCAGGCCTGCATCCGCATTCGGGAGTTTTCCAACGTGCCCATTATCATTCTCACCGCCAAAGGGGAGGACGCTGATAAGCTCATCGGCTTTGAAAGCGGGGCGGACGACTATATTACCAAGCCCTTTAACATTCTGGAACTGAAGGCCCGCATACGGGCCCTCCTCCGGCGGGCCGGTATGACCCAGCAGGAGGCGGGCGGGGCGCGGCTCACCGTGGGCCACATCATTCTGGATCCCGATGAGCGCTCGGCTTGGAAGAACGGGGAGGCGGTGGAGCTTACCGCCAAGGAGTTTGACCTGATGGAACTGCTGATGCGCAATCCCGGACGGGTATACAGCCGGGAAAATCTGCTGAATGTAGTCTGGGGCTACGAGTATATGGGGGACTACCGGACGGTGGACGTCCATGTCCGACGGCTGCGGGAGAAGCTGGAGCTGGATCCGGCGAATCCGGAATATATCCTTACCAAGTGGGGCGTGGGATATTATTTGAAGGGAAATTCCTAAAGGGACGGCCTAAGAGCGGACGGAGAGGATCAAACTGGGAAAGGAGGCCCGCCAATGGAGAGCAAAACGACCCAAAAGGTTCCCTTTTGGCGGTCTCTGCGCACCAAATATGTTCTTACTTACCTCACGCTCATTGCCGCGGTACTGCTGCTGCTGAATACCTATCCGGTGCTGGCCTCCCAGAAGATGGTGTTTCAGTCCAAACAGACCTCTTTGTGGAGTCAGGCCTCGGTCATGTCCTCGGCCTTGGCGGGGCCGGACGGCTTGACCCAGGAGAATGTGGCCCGGGTGATGGAGGTGCTGGGCGACACGGGGTTGAGCCGGGTGCTGGTCACCGACCCCTCCGGTGTGGTGCTGTATGATAGCTCTGCGGCTTCAGGAGCACTGGGGCGGTATGCCCTTTTGTATGAGGTGACTTCTGCCCTGGGGGGACGGGATGAGTTTACCTCCGATTATACCAATGGGGCTTTCCACAGCCGGGCGGCTATCCCGGTGACTTACCGGGATATGACGTTAGGTGCGGTATATGTGGACGAGTATGATGCGGAGCAGGGCCAACTGCTGGTGGGGATCCAGCAGACGCTGCGAACCATTTCCATTGTCATTGCAGCGGTCTCTTTGGCCATGTCTCTGGTGTTTTCCCGGGCGTTGACCCACCGGATCGCTCAGTTGTTGGGGGCCATCCGCATTGTGCGGGAAGGACAGTATAACCACCGGGTGCAGATGCGGGGCCGGGACGAACTGAGCCAACTGGCCGGGGAGTTCAATGCCCTGACGGATCGGCTCCAAACAACAGAGGAAGTGAGACGGCGCTTTGTGTCCGACGCCTCTCACGAGCTGAAGACCCCTCTGGCCTCTATTCGTTTGCTCAGTGATTCCATCCTTCAAAATGACCATATTGACCCGGAAACGGTTCAGGAGTTCGTGGGGGACATCGGGGACGAGGCCGCCCGGCTCCAGCGGATCACGGAGCACCTGCTGACCCTGACCCGGCTGGATGCGGAGACCCAGGTGCGCACCGAGCCGGTGGAGGTGGCGCCGGTGGCTCGCCGGGTAGAGCATATGCTGGAGCCCTTGGCCCGGGCGGTGGATATATCCCTGTGTCTCAATCTGGAGGAAGGGCTCTGGGTTAGGGCAACCCGGGATGATCTATACCAGATCCTGTTCAACTTGGTGGAAAATTCCATCAAATACAATCTGCCCGGCGGCCAGGTGGACGTGACGGCCAAGGCCATGGGAGACCGGGTGATCATTACGGTAGAGGACACAGGGGTGGGGATCCCGGAGGAGGATATCGGCAAGGTTTTTGACCGGTTCTACCGGGTGGATAAAGCCCGTTCCCGGGCGGCCGGAGGCACCGGGTTAGGGCTTTCCATCGTTCGGGATACCGTCCGCCGTCATGGAGGAACGGTACAGGCCCAGCGCCGGAATCCTGAGGGGAGCCGGTTTGTGGTGATTTTCCCTCTATGCGGAGAGGGGGGCGAGCAATGAGAAAGCGAGTGATTGCTCTTGCTTTGTCCATGGTTCTGCTCTGTGCTGCCTGCGGCCGGATCGGAGGAGGCAAGGAAAAGGGCGAGGGGCAATACAGCATTTGGTTTCGTTCCATATCCGTGGGGGAGAACGGCGCGGCCATAGGAGAGGAACTCCAAAGCCTGCCGGAGAACGGGGTGACGGTGGAGTCTTTGATGGGCCTGCTGCTGGCAGGGCCGGAGGCCATGGAGCTCACCGGCCCCTTTCCTCGGAACACCTTCCTGCGCAGCTGGCGGATGGAGGGAGATACGGTTTTTTTGGATCTGTCGGAAGCCTATGGGGGGCTGTCGGGGGCGGATTTGTCTTTGGCGGACGGATGCATTGTGTTGACCCTGTGCCAGCTGCCCCAGGTGGAGCAGGTTTACCTGACGGTAGAGGGCCGGCCCCGGCCCTTCCGGGATCAGGTGCTGCGACCGGAGGATTTCCTTTTGACCAATGGGGGAGACGGAGAGCGCTTGGTGGAGCTGCGGCTTTGGTTCCGGAGGGGAGAGAGTCTGGCTGCCGAGGAGAGGCCCCTGACCCTGGCCATAGGGGACGACCCTGCCATCGCCGCCCTTCAAGCGCTGCTGGCAGGGCCGGAAAACGAGGAGCTGGAGGCTATCTGCGAACCGGAGGCGACCCTGCTGTCGCTGACGCTGCGGGATGGCTGCTATGCGGTGGATCTAAGCCAGGAATGGCTGACAGGGCCAGAGGGGGGAGAGGATCCCCGGCGTTTTCAGGCCATTGTGGATACCCTGGCGGAGGTGACGCCGGAGGCCCGGGCGATCTTTTTGATAGAAGGGCAGCGGCTGGAGAGCTTTGGGGGGCTGGATTTGACCAGACCCTTAGCGGCAAGGGAGAAGCAATGATAAAATGGACAGCAGTTGGAAAAATGCGCTGCAATAGAAAAATACCCGCCGAGAAACCAATACTCCTCGGCGGGTATTCCTTTTTGATAATGGATTGCAACGAATTTTTGGATCTATGGTTTCTCTCCAAGCGCTATGTATACGGGAAGTTACCGCTCCATTTTTACGACGTCTTCTGTGGTTTCTTCCTTTAACCATTTATTCGCCGTTTCCCCTTGGAAACACAAAGTCAAATTGAGATGTAATGTATAAAGGGTGGTTTTACCGGACCACTACATTACATTGACTGCGGTTCATTTGTGGCAGAATGGCACAGGCTGGAGGGGCGGTGATCGACCAGCAGGAGGGAACTGAAGCGGGAGCGTCCGGGGATGACTTGGGCGCTCCGTTCTCTTTGTTCGCCCTCTCGAAGAGCGCACTTACTCACCACCCGCAAGTGGCGGTGGCACTGCCTGCGGCAGTTGTGCGCTCTCCGAGGGAGGTACGCCGGGCGTCCCTTCCCTGCCCAGTATGGACAGGCCAGCAGATGCCACCGACGGCTTGTGCATCGGGCGGAGCTGCGCCGATGCACTGGGGGTTTGGGGGCCATCGGCCACCAACAAGC
>JAAWEH010000024.1 GCA_022794215.1 Oscillospiraceae bacterium | reverse complement strand
TGACATCCAGGGCGTGGAGGATTTCCACGGCGAGATGGACTTTAAGGTGGCCGGCCCCAAGGCCGGCATCACCGCCATCCAGATGGATATCAAGAACGACGGCCTGAGCCATGCCATCATCAAGGAGGCCCTGGAGATCACCAAGGACGCCCGGTACGCCATCCTGGACGAGATCATGCTGCCCTGCATCTCCGCCCCCCGGGCCGAGGTGAGCCAGTATGCGCCCAAGATGTACAAGATGAAGATCGACGTGGACAAGATCCGGGAGGTCATCGGCTCCGGCGGAAAGGTGATCCAGAAGATCTGTGCCGAATCCGGCGCCAAGGTGGACATCGAGGACGACGGTACCATCTACATCTCCGGTGTGGACGCCTCTTCCTGCGACGCGGCCAAGAAGATGATCGAGACCATCGTCTTTGTCCCCGAGGTGGGCTCCCTCTACTATGGCAAGGTGGTTCGTATCATGCCCTTCGGCGCCTTTGTGGAGCTGGCTCCCGGCAAGGACGGCATGGTTCACATCTCCAAGCTCTCCGAGCGCCGGGTGGAGAAGGTGGAGGACGTGGTCAACATCGGCGACATGATCTGGGTGAAGGTCACCGAGATCGACGAGAAGGGCCGGGTCAACCTGAGCTACCGGGATGCGCTGCGGGAGATGCAGAACAATCCCGGGCTGAAGAAGTAAGAAATGAAAAAGGAAGGACCATCCCAAATCTTTGGGGTGGTTCTTTTTTGTGTGCGGAGGGAGGGAGAAGGAGGATGCCTTATTTAACGGCGGGTTTTCTTTACTGATAGGTTAGTGCAAATCTGGGGGACCATTCTTTGAGCGGCAAAGAATGGCCCCCCAGACCCCCCAAGAAACCGCCAGAGGGGGATTTCGATTTCCCCCTCTGGACTCCCCTTAAACGACCAAAGAGGGGGGACCGCAGTCCCCCCTCTTTGGAAACACCCCATAGCTGTTCTGGCCCGACTGGGATGCCCCCGGCCCCTTACTTCGTAACGGGTCCGGGGTTCGGGCGTTAGAGTAAGCCCGGGGGTCCCCCAAAACTTGCTCATGTCCAATGAAAAACGCCCAGTGACCACCAGTCACCGGGCGTTTATTGAATGATTGGCTCCAATTTCTCAAACAAAGGATCATCAAAAAATGTGCGTATACTGATTTCCAATCCATCACATATCTTTTGGATGGATATCACGCCTGGATTTTTGCTTTTTTGATTCATCATGCTGTAAATGGTAGACGGGGTCATTCCGCATCTGTTTGCAAGTTCATTTGCGGTGATGTTCCGTTCTGCGCACAGCACCTGTATCCGCTTGGCAACCGCGTCCTTTGCGTTCACGGGAACACCCCCCTCTGACACAATCATACCCATTTGTGTGATATATCGTGTGAGATATATCACACAAATGGAGCCCCAACAATAAACGCCCATATGGAAGAACGGTTTGAAACCACCGGGCGTTATTTGATCTCCTGTTCTAATTCATCAAACTCGGGGGTAGAGAAAAATTCTCCCAAAGTGATTTCAAAGCCATCGCAAAGTTTTTTAATGGTTATAGTGCCAGGATTTTGACTTTCTCCATTGAGAATACTTTTGATGGTTGATTGAGATACAGCGGCTATATTGCTTAAACCGTTGGGGGTAATGTTTCGTTCTTGGCATAGCTGGATAATGCGAGCGGCGATGACGCTGCGAGTGTCCATAGGCAATCCCTCCAAGTGATACATCACTATGATAGAGGATTTGCATTTTCCGTATTAGTGATACTTCACTAACTTTGAAATATGTGTTAGGATAATGATATATCACTAATGGAGGGGCATGAAATGGACACACATATGGAGGAGCTATTTGAAGCCGTCCAGCCCTTTGTGGATGGGGAGCTTATCTTTTGCCCAGAGTATGCGCGTCTAAACAGAATTGTCAACACTCTGGAGGATATGATGGAGGAGTGCTTCGGCGGAGAGGTGGCCCGGCTTATGGCGGAGTATACCGCCACCCGGTTTGAGGCGGAGCGGTTCCAACACTTTCACTATTTTTGCCAAGGCTACCTAACTGCCCGGGCGGAGAAAAAACCCTGACCTTGTGACCGCCTTTCCTTTGTGCTATACTATGACCATACAAAGGGAAAGGAGGCGCTCCCCCATGGACAAGCTCACCGTCGGCATTCTGGCCCACGTGGATGCGGGCAAGACCACCCTCAGCGAGGCCCTCCTTTACCGGGGCGGGGCTCTCCGCAAGCTGGGGCGGGTAGATCACGCCGACGCCTTTCTGGATACCGACGCCCTGGAGCGGGAGCGGGGGATCACCATCTTTTCCAAGCAAGCTGTCCTTCCTTTGGGGAACGTGGAATTGATCCTTCTGGATACCCCCGGTCATGCGGATTTCTCCGCCGAGGCGGAGCGGACTCTGGGAGTGCTGGACTGCGCCATTTTGGTGGTCTCCGCTCCAGACGGCCCCCAGGGGCATACCCTGACGCTCTGGAAGCTGCTGGAGCGCCACGGGGTGCCGACCTTTCTGTTCCTCAACAAGATGGATCAGCCGGGAACCGACCGGGCCGCCCTTTTGGACAAGCTTCACGCCGCCCTCTCCCCCGCCATTCTGGACTGGTCTGCCCATGGCACCGCCCCCTTTTGGGAGGAGGCCGCCCTGGGGGATGAGGCGGCTTTAGAGGAATATATGGAGGGGGAGGACCTTTCTGAGGCCACGCTAAGACGGCTGATTGGACAGCGGAAATGTTTTCCCTGCCTGTTTGGTTCTGCGTTGAAGGCGGAGGGGATAGACGAGCTGCTGTCCGCCCTCTCCCGCTTTGCCCCCCGGCCTTTGTGGGGAAAGGACTTTGCTGCCCGGGTTTATAAGATCAGCCGGGATCCCCAGGGGGTTCGGCTGACCCATATGAAGATCACCGGCGGGGCCCTGCGGGTTCGGGCGAGCTTGCCCGTAGGGGAGGCTGCGGAGAAGGCGGATCAGATCCGCATCTACTCCGGGGCCAAGTATACCCCCGTGGAGGAGGCCCAGGCGGGGACGGTGTGCGCCGTTACCGGGCTGGCCTCCACCTATCCGGGACAGGCATTGGGGGCGGAGGGGGCTTGGGCGCCCCCCACCCTGGAGGCGGCCCTGGCCTATCAGCTTATCCTGCCCCAAGGGGTCGATCCCCACCTGGTGCTGCCCAAGTTACGGCTGCTGGCCGAGGAGGATCCCCAGCTTCACCTGGAATGGAACGAGGAGCTGGGAGAGATCCATCTGCGGCTCATGGGACAGGTTCAGGCAGAGGTGCTGAAGCGGATCATTATGGATCGCTTCGGCCTGAAGGTGGCGTTTGGGCCGGGCAACATCGTCTATGCCGAGACCATTGCCGCCCCTGTGGAGGGGGTGGGGCATTTTGAACCTCTGCGCCACTATGCCGAGGTTCATATTTTGCTGGAGCCGCTGCCCGCGGGCAGTGGGCTACAGTTTGACACGGCCTGTTCCGAGGATGTGCTGGATCGCAACTGGCAGCGGCTCATCTTGACCCACCTGATGGAAAAACCCCACCGGGGGGCACTCACCGGGTCTCCCATCACCGACATGAAGCTGACCCTGGTGGCGGGAAAGGCCCACGAAAAGCACACCGAGGGGGGAGATTTCCGGCAGGCCACCTACCGGGCGGTGCGTCAGGGGCTCCGGAAGGCCGAAAGCGTTTTGCTGGAGCCCTGGTATGCCTTCCGCCTGGAGCTGCCCCAGGCCAATCTGGGCCGGGCCCTGGCGGACATTCAGCGCATGGGCGGGGAGACGGAAGCGCCCCAGAGCGTAGGGGAGGAGGTCACTCTCTCCGGCGGCGGGCCGGTGTCGCAGCTGCGGGATTATGCCGCCGAGGTGGCGGCCTACACCAAGGGACGGGGGCGGCTGACCTGTCTGCCGGGGGGCTACCGGCCCTGCCCGGAGCAGGAAACCGTGGTGGAAGAGCTGGCCTATGACCCGGACGGGGACACCGAAAACCCCACCGGTTCTATTTTCTGCACCCATGGAGCGGGCTATTACGTCCCCTGGGACGAGGTGGAAAAACAGATGCATTTGCCGGGGCTGGAGCTGGGGGAGAAGGGCCCTGCTGCGGATATGCCGCCATCTTTTTCCGGGCCGCGGAGAGCGTCCGTTTCCGGCAGCCTGGAAGAGGACAAGGAGTTAAAGGCCATTTTTGAAAAAACCTACGGGGCCATCAAGCCCCGGGATTTTCAGCCGCCGCCCAAGCCCCGGCGAACCAGTCTTTCAGACGGGCCCCGGGCTGTCCCCTCCGCTGCCGGCGGGCCGGAGTATCTGCTGGTGGACGGCTACAACATGATTTTTGCCTGGGAGGAGCTGAAGGCTCTGGCCCAGCAGGATCTGTCCACGGCCCGGAAGAGTTTGATGGACGTTCTGAGCAATTACCAGGGCTTCCGTCAAAACCGGGTGATCCTGGTCTTTGACGCCTACAAGGTGCCCCAGGGTACCGGTTCGGTGAGCAAATACCACAACATCCACGTGGTCTACACCAAGGAGGCGGAGACGGCGGACAGCTACATTGAGAAGGCCAGCTACCAGCTGTCCAGGGATAAGAGCAACCGGGTGCGGGTGGCCACCTCCGACGCCGCCGAACAGTTCATTATTCTGGGCCACGGGGCTTTGCGGATGTCGGCCCAGGAGCTGCGAAGCGAGGTGGAACAGGCCCAGGGAGAGATCAAGGAGATTTTGAAACGGAACAACATGACCTTGCCCCGCAGCCCGGTAAAGGAAGCCTTTGAGCGGGCAAAGGGGGAGAGATAAAATAAAAGAGGGAGAGGCTTTGGGCCTCTCCCTCTTTTTACTTGGGATTAATCCAGGTCGTATACTGTCACGCCGGCCAGATGGGTGTGGAGGACGATCTCCACCTTGCCGTCGCCGTCTACATCGGCGATGACCGGGGCGGCCATACAGCCGTTGGGGACGGTGTTGGAGGTGTCAGTGGCGGCGGGCAGCTCCACTTTTTGGAGGACGTTGCCCTTGTTATCGGCGATATAGAGGGAGCCCTTTTTGGTTCCCTGCTTCTGGGTATAGGTGGTGAAGATGACCTCGGGCACGCCGTCTCCGTCCAGGTCGTGGACGGTGGGGGCCCCGGCGTACTCCACGGTGGAACCGTCATAGACGTTGATGGGCCAGCTATCATGCTGGGTGTGATCCAAGGAGTAGCAGTTGAGCTTGCCGGCGTAGTCGGGATAGAGGATCTCCAGCTTGCCGTCTCCATCCAGGTCGGCGCAGACCGGGTCGGGCATACAGCGATCCATGATCTCCCAGTCGGAGTTGGTCAGGGGGGTCAGAGGGGGCTCCTTCACCGTGGGCGCGGTGGCCCAGGTGGAGTTGAAGCGGCTGCGGTCGCCGTTGAAGATAAACAGCTCGTTATAGAGGTGGGGCAGGTCGGCCCCGGCGCTGGCTGCGGCCTCGTTGGCCCGGTCATGGATGTCGCCTACCACGACCACTTCGTTTTTCCCGTTGCCGTCCAAATCGGCAATGACCGCCTTGCTGAGGGTGAAGTGGGCGGTAAGGCGCTCGTTCATGGGCAGGGAGGAGACGTCCAGCTCATTGCCCATCAGGTCGTTCTGCCGGCCGAAGCCGCCGTTGTAGACCTTGGTCTCGTAGTCGGCGTCGGAGAAAGTACCCACCCGGCCCCAGACAACGGGCTCGGTGACGCCGTAGTTGTTTTTGCCAATCTCCATCTGGAAGGAGGAGCGAACCTGGGCGCCGTCGGGCTTATAGGCGCAGATCTGGCCCATATCGGCGGGGGCCACGATCTCCTTTATTCCGTCGCCGTCAATGTCCCCGATGGCCAGGTTGTCGTTGAAGATGCCGTAGGAATAGCCCAGGGAGGGAGCCTTGGGGTCGGAGTCGGGCAGGACCAGCGTCTTTTTCCCGTCGTTGGCGGGGGCCAGCTGGGGCCAGCCGGGACGGAGGGAGCCGTCGTGCTCATAGACATAGACGCTCTGGCTGTCGGCCACGCCGATGCCCGCGGCGATCTCCATGGTGCCGTCGTTGTCCAGGTCGGCTACCTCGATGGAGTAGACCTCGTCAGGGAGGGCCTGGGGCCAGCCGGGTTTGAAGTAGCCGTTTTCGTCATAGACGGCCACGGTGCCCTGGTGGAGAATGCTGCTGCCGTGGCCCGCCACGATCTCGTTGCGGCCGTCGCCGTCGATGTCGCCCACATAGATGCTGGGCCAGGTGCGCAGGCTCAGGTTGGTGCCGTTGGTGGCGGCGTTGCGGTCATTTCCCGCGGGAAAACGCCACTTGAGGGAACCGGTGGCGGCATCCAGGCAGGAGATGGTATAGGAGGCGGCCAGGATCTCCAGCGTGCCGTCCTGATCCAGGTCACATACCACGGGCTGGCCGTGGTAGGCGTCCTCGCACCAGCCGGTGTCATACTTTCCGCCGCCGGTGTACTTTATGGACAGGGTGCCGGCCTCCCCGGAGGAGATGGAGCGCACGATGCCGGCGCGGATGGCGTCCCGGTTGGTGTAGACATTGTAAAGCAGCTGGTAGGCCTCCTCCATGGTGACCGTCTTCTTGGGGGACATGGAGGAGCCTCCGGTGCCGTTCATCACCTGGATGAGATAGGCCCGCTTCACCGCGTCGGCGGCCCAGGAGCTGAGGTTGGCCTCGTCGGAGAAGGTGATGCCGCCCACGCTGGCCTGGCTGTAGGTGACGCCGCAGGTGTCCAGCACCCGCAGCAGCATGACGGCGATCTGCTCCCGGTTTACCGAGTCGTTGGGGGAGAAAGTGGTGCCGTCCCCAGTGCCCGAGACGATCTTGATCTTATAGGCCCGGAGGATATCCGGGTCGGTGGTGTCGGTGAAGGGGTTCTTCACGTTGGAGGGGTCGGGCTTGGGCATGCCGGTAATGAGCTCGTAGAGGATTACGCCCAGGCGTGCAAAGTCGGCCCGGGTCACGGTGCGGTCATAGCCGGTGAAATCGGCGGCGGTAAGTTTGCCTGTACCCTGGAGCCATGTGACGGCGTTGACGGCCCAATCAGAGGGGGCGTCGGCTGCAACAGCGGTGGGAAGAGCAGAGGTCAGCAAGGCGCCGGAGAGAAGCAGTGCAGAGAGACGGCGTTTCATGGGTGAAAGATACCTCTTTTCTTTAAGGATGTTTTTAGCATAGCAAATTTTAGGAAAATTGTAAAGGGGCAAGCCCACAGGCTTGCCCCTTTGGTTTACATAATATAAACGGTCAGCACAGCTTGGCGCCGGCGGGGATGCTATCGTCAATGATGATCAGGTTCAGCTTTTCCTCGCCCTGTTCGGTGTGGACAGCGGAGAGAAGCATACCCTGGCTCTCCTGGCCCATCATCTTCCGGGGGGGCAGGTTTACGATGGCCACCAGGGTTTTGCCCACCAGAGCCTCGGGCTCATAGAACTTGTGGATGCCCGAGAGGATCTGCCGGTCGGTGCCCGTGCCGTCGTCCAGGGTGAATTTCAGGAGCTTGTCCGACTTTTTCACCGCTTCGCAGGCCTTTACCTTCACGGCCCGGAAGTCGCTTTTGCAGAAGGTGTCAAAGTCCACTTTCTCCTCTGCGTAGGGTTCGATCTCCAGGTCGGGCAGGGCCGCCTTCTTGGCCTCCTCCTGGATGCGCTCCAGCTCGGCGAGCTCCTTGTCCATGTCGATCCGGGGGAACAGGTTCTCCCCCCGCTTTACGGTGGCGGTGGGGGACAGACGGCCCCAGCTCTGGGCGCTTTCCCAGGTGCGGCAGCCCTCACAGGCACCGATTTGGGCGAAGATCTTCTCACAGCTCTCGGGCATGAAGGGGGTCAGCAGTACGGCACACAGCCGGATGGTCTCCAGCAGGTTGTACATGACCCGCCCGAGCCGGGAGCCGTTGGCCTCCATATCCTTGGACAAGGTCCAGGGGGCATTTTCGTCAATATACTTGTTGGCCCGGGCAATGACCTTGAAGACCTCCTCCAACGCCTTGTGGGGGGCATAGTGCTCCATGGCCTGCTCATATTTGTCCCGCAGGGCGGAGCCGAGAGCCTCCAGCTCCTCATCCAGAGCCGGATCAGCCTTCTGGTCGGCGGGCAGGGCGCCGCCAAAATACTTTTCCACCATGGACACCGTACGGCTGACCAGGTTGCCCAGGTCGTTGGCCAGGTCGGTGTTAATGGTCTGGATCAGCAGCTCATTGGAGAAGCTGCCGTCGGAGCCGAAGGGGAAGGTTCGCATGAGGAAAAACCGCAGGGCGTCCACGCCGAAGCGCTGGGCCAGCAGGTAGGGATCCACCACGTTGCCCTTGCTCTTGGACATCTTGCCGCCGTCCAGGAGCAGCCAGCCGTGGCCAAAGACCTTCTTGGGCAGGGGCTCTCCCAGGCTCATGAGCATGGCGGGCCAGATGATGGAGTGGAAACGGACGATCTCCTTGCCCACAATGTTGATGCCGGGCCACCAGCCCTTGTCGTAGTCGTCATACTTATCGTTCTCATAGCCCAGAGCGGTGATATAGTTGGACAGGGCGTCGATCCACACGTAGACCACGTGACCGGGGTCGAAGTCCACAGGCACGCCCCAGGAGAAGCTGGTTCGGGAGACGCACAGATCCTCCAGGCCGGGCTTGATGAAGTTGTTCACCATCTCGTTGACCCGGCTGCGGGGCTCGAGAAAATCGGTGTTTTCCAGCAGATCCTGAATGCGGTCAGCGTACTTGGAGAGCTTGAAGAAGTAGGCTTCCTCCTCTGCATCCTGAACCTCCCGGCCGCAGTCGGGGCACTTGCCGTCCACCAGCTGGGTCTCGGTCCAGAAGGACTCGCAGGGCTTGCAGTACTTGCCCCTGTAGACTCCCTTGTAGATATCCCCGTTGTCGTACATCTTTTTGAAGATGCGCTGGATGGAACGGACATGGTAATCGTCGGTGGTGCGGATGAACCGGTCATTGGAGATATTCATCAGCTTCCACAGATCCTTGACCCCCTGGGGGCCTTCCACAATCCGATCCACGAACTCCTTGGGGCTGACGCCGGCCTCCTTAGCCTTGTCCTCGATTTTCTGGCCGTGCTCGTCGGTACCGGTGAGAAACATGACGTCGCAGCCCTGGAGCCGCTTATACCGGGCCAGAGTGTCGGTGGCCACAGTGCAGTAGGTGTGGCCGATGTGAAGCTTATCCGAGGGGTAATAGATCGGCGTTGTAATATAAAATTTTTCAGCCATGGTCGTTCGCCTCCGTATTAGGGTTCTCCAGGCGTTTTCCGCCGGGAGGATCGGACAGAATCAGTGCGGCGTGAGCGGTGAGAAAGAGCACGGAAAAGCCGTATCGGAACAGATCGGCAAAGGTGTGGCTGTCAGCCAGGGTCACCAGGGAGAAATAAGCGCCCATCAGACAGAAAAACAACGTGCGCCGGGGCTTTCCGGTCTGGAAGGAGTAGCCGGAGATATAATAGAGGCCCAACAGGGAGGATACGATGGCAAACACCTCGTATACATAGTCCTGAATCACGGGATCGGCGGCCCGAAGCTGGTAGTCGGAGATAAGCCACACGCACAGCAGCAGGCACAAAACCAGCAGACAGAGGTTTTCCTTTCCCCGTTCTCCGCACCTGTAGACCTCCCGCCCCCACAGGAAGATGCAGGGGAGCCCGGCCAGACAGAGGCCGGCCCGCAGGGGGGGCAGGAGCATGGAGGCCGCCCGGGCCACCGGACTGTCCGCATAAACGGCTAAGGGCTGGGGGTGGGGGAAGTGGCCGGTGAGAGAGAGAACCTCCGCGCCGGCACTGACCAGAAGAAGGGCGGCGGAAAGGAGGATCGCGGTGATGAACAGACTGTTCTGCCGGCCGGAGGCAAAGGCCTGATCCCAGGGGAGAGAGTCCTTTTTCCCCCAGCACAGGACGATAACGCTCAAGGCCAGCACGGCGGACAAGGCCGCCAAGCACAGGGCGGAGGGGGCGCCGGGAATAGCCAACCCGGTGTCCGGCTCAAAGCCGGCAGAAAGCTGCCATTTCCGCAGACCGAAGCCCACGGCCCCGCCTACGATGGCCAGGATAGGCGGGAGCATATTTTTTCGCATAGTGTCAAATCCTCTCTAACCGATGGAACCTTCGGGAATATTTTGGAACTTATATGATAGCACAGCCACAAGCCGCTATGCGGCGAAAACCGATATAGCCGGTTTTGGGGTATCCCTTCAATATCCACACGCAACAGTTTACTTGCAAAATGGCAGCACGCTTCGCGTGCTGCCGCACTTTATGCGGAGATTATGGATATTATAGCACAGTTTACCCCGTTTGAAAAGTGGTTAGGCGGGAAAGAAGGGGCCCTTCCCTTCGGAAGGGCCCAGAGGATCCCAAAACCAATTTTTCGAAGGACTTGAAACTTTATTTGCCGAGGGAAAGAAAGTGATCCATGGCCATTAAGTACCCCTTTAATCCATGGCCGTAAAGCTGCCCTACACAGGCGGGGGCGGTGACCGATATGGCCCGGAAAGGCTCCCGCTGGTCAATGTGGGAGATATGAACCTCATAGGCGGGAACACTTACCGCCTTCAACGCATCCAAAATGGCATAGCTATAGTGGGTGTATGCGCCGGGGTTGATAATAATGGCGTCGTATTTTCCGTCGGCGTCCTGGATGGCGTCGATGATCGCGCCTTCGTGATTGGACTGGAAGCAGTAGGCGGTGGAGCAGTGGGCGGAGGCATAGTCCTTGACCAGTGCACACAGGGCCTCGTAGCTCTCCTGTCCGTAGATTCCCGGTTCCCGCTTGCCCAAAAGGTTCAGGTTGGGGCCGTTAATGATAAGAAATTTCATGGCTCAATTCCCTCCAAAACCCTCGCCGCCGTGGAGACGGGTGAGGTAAAATCCGTGATGATCACATCGGCCCAGCGGCTGTAGACCTCCCGGCGCTGAGCGGCCCGCTCCAAAAAAGCGTCCCGGCCGTCCTGGGCCAGGGGGCGGCCGCTCAGATCCTCGTGGTCAAAAATGTCCTCCGGATCTCGATCCAGCCAGACCACCGTGCCGCTTTCCTTCAAGGCGGATATGGCCCCATCCTGAAGAGGCAAGCCCCCGCCGCAGGCGATGACAAGGTCGCTGCGCAGGCTCAATGCCTGAGCCACGCCGGTTTCCACCGCCCGGAAATAGGCCTCGCCCTGACCGGCAAAGAGCTGGGGGATGGACATGCCTTCCCGGTTTTCGATGAGCTGATCGGTGTCCACCAGCGTTTTCTTCAGCCGGGAGGCCAAGAGCCCCCCTACTGTGGTTTTGCCGCAGCCCATCATGCCGATCAAAACGATGTTTTTCATTCCACATACCCCTTAAAATTGCCTAAAATGCGCAGATCCGCAGACAACTGGCTCAGTTCATGGAGCACGCCGTCCATTCCCGGGGCGGTGATGTCCCCGGTGAACTCCACAAAAAACCGGTACTCCCACCCCCGGTCAGGGATGGGCCGGGACTCCAGCTTTTGCAGGTTCAGCCCGTGAACGGCAAACACCGTCAAAATCTCGTGGAGGGAGCCCGACTGGTGGGGAAGGGAAAATACCGCTGCGATCTTGTCCCGGCTCTCCCGCAGCTCCAGCCGGGGGGAGACCACCATGAAGCGGGTAAAGTTGGCGGTATTGTGGTTGATGGGGCAGGCCAGAATATCCAGCCCATAGAGCCGGGCTGCCCGCTGGGAGCAGATGGCCGCTGCCGTTCGGTTCCCGGTCTCCTTCACCTGCTTGGCTGACCCCGCTGTGTCCAAGGTGGGCACCTTGATCCAGGCGCGGTACTGATCCAGAAAACGGTCGCACTGCTGAAGGCCCTGCTCGTGAGAGTATACGGTCTGGATGTCATCCAGGGTGACTTCCGGCAGGGCGGCCAGACAGTGCTCCACCTTCACCTGCCACTCGCCCACCAGAGAGAAGTCATATTGGGCCAGCAGGTCGTAGACCTGCCGGATCGACCCGGTGGAGGAGTTTTCAATGGGCAGTATGGCATAGTCGGCGTCCCCGTTGGCCAAGGCCTGGAACACATCGTTGAACCAGGGAAGTCCCCGGGCCTGGACTGTCTCCCCGAAGAAACCAACAGCGGCCTCCTCAGAGTAGGCCCCCGGCTCCCCCTGGTACACCACCCGGGGGGCGGTCACCGGCATCCGCTGATTTTGGCGGGCGCGAAGCCACCGGGCGAAGCCCTCGTCCTCTGCCCCTTCCTGCACCAGCTTGCGCTGCTGCTTTCGGGAGATGGCCATGATAGATTCGTAAAGGGCGGCCACATCCGCCTTGGTAGCGGGATCCGGGGTGAGGGCGGTCTTGGCGGCAATGACCTGCTTTTCCCGCTGGCTGTCCAGCACCGGGAGGCCCTGTTCCTTTTTATATTCCCCCACCTTTTGGGTGACGGCCATTCGTTTCAGGAAGAGCTGTACCAGCTCGGCGTCGATGGCGTCGATCTGTTGGCGGTATTGGTCTAATTGACTCATGTTTTTCTCTCCTTTGTGGGGCTTATAGGCCCAGCACCTCGCAGGCGGCCAGAGCCGCCGCCGCCTCGATGACGGGCACTGCCCGGTGAACCACACAGGGGTCGTGGCGGCCTTTGATCTCAATCTCCACTTCCTCTCCGGTTCGCAGATCCACGCTCTCCTGGGGCAGGGCGATGGAGGGGGTGGGACGCATGGTGACCTCAAAGACAATGGGCATTCCGTTGGTGATGCCGCCGTTGATCCCTCCGGCGTGGTTGGTTTTGGTGACCACCTTGCAGTCCTTTATCTCGAAGGGATCGTTGGCCTCGGTGCCCCGCATGTAGGAGAAGCCCACTCCGGCCCCGAAGGACACGGCCTTCACCGCGGGGACAGCGAAGAGATATTGGGAGAAAATGCCCTCCACATTGCGCCCGAAGTCCGGGGCGCCAAAGCCGGCGGGAAGGCCTGCCACAACGCACTCAATGGCGCCGCCCACCGAATCCAGGGCGTTTTTGGCGTCCAGAATGGCTTGGCGCATCTCTTCCCCTTTGGCGTCATCCAGCACGGGAAAGGGTTTGGAGGCGGCGCATCGGAGCTCCTCCACGTCCTCCCAGGCACGGTCCAGAATGCCGTAGACCGCGCTGATGTGAGAGGCCACCCAGATGTTTTCCCGGGCCAAAAGCTGCTTGGCCACCGAGCCTGCGGCCACCAGGGGAGCGGTAAGCCGGCCGGAGAAGTGGCCGCCTCCCCGGTAGTCCAGGTTCCCCTTGCTCTGGATAAACCCGGCATAATCCCCGTGGCTGGGCCGGGGCGTCCAGCGGAGGGCTTCGTAGTCTCCGGAGTGCTGGTCGGAGTTTTGAATGACCAGGGTAAGGGGGGTTCCGGTGGTTTTGCCGGCGAAGAGACCGGAAATTATGTTAACCTTATCGGCCTCCCGACGGGCGGTGGACAGGCCGTCCTTTCCGGGGGCGCGGCGGGCAAGATCCTTGGCCATGGCCTCCAGATCCAGCTCCAATCCAGCGGGAACGCCATCCAGAACAACGCCGATGGCGGGGCCGTGGGATTCGCCGAAGATGGTATATTTCATGGGGAAACCTCCTTGAGAAGAAAATTATGTCAACTATACCGCTCAGGTTTTCCACTCCAGGATCTCCTCCAGCGCCTTTCGGGGGCGGGCGGGGGGTTCCTCGGCGGGGTAGCCCAAGGTCATGGCCGCCAAAAGCTGACCGGGGACATCCAGCCAGGCGGTGAGCTCGGCCTGGGCAAAAAAGGTGTCGCAGATCCACAGGCTGCCCAGGCCAAGTTCTGTTGCGGCCAAGGCCATATTTTCCATGGCGGCGCCCAAAGACTGGGTGTTGCACAGTTCCGAGACCCGCTCCTCGGGACTGAGAGGGCGATCCAGCGCCATACCCAAAGGGTTGACAGCCAGAAGGATCACCGGAGCCTGAGCCATTACCGCAAGGGTGTGTTCCGCGCCGGACAAAAATGGAGCGCTGCCGGGAAGAAGCGGGGCGGAGCGCTCCCGAATGAGTCCTTGGGACATGACCTCCAGCAATTCCCCTTTGGAGCTGCCGGTCACGGCGACAAAATACCAGGGCTGCCGGTTTTTGGAGGAGGGGGCCAAAGCCCCGGCCTGAACGACGGCCTCCACCAGGGCCGGAGGCAAGGGGGTATCCTGATAACGGCGAATGCTGCGGCGAGATTGAATGGGGGAATTCATAGCTGCCCTCCCAAAAATGAGATTTGGACAAAATCAAAGGGGAGCGATTTGACCAGACAAGTTGACATAATCTTCCCAAAAATTGGGGTAGGATTTGTTGACGCTCTCTGCGCCGGTAAGAGTCACAGGGCCCTCCGCCCGGGTGGAGGCGATGGCCAGCATCATGGCGATTCGATGGTCGTTGTGGGCATCCACACTGCCGCCGGTGAGCCGCTCCACACCGGTGATGGTGAGAGAATCCGGGGTTTCCGTTACCTGCCCTCCGAGTTTACATAATTCTTCCCGGACAGAGGAGAGACGATCGCTTTCCTTGATTCGCAGCCGTTCGGCGTTGACAATGTGGGTAATCTGTCCCTGCCGCAAAGCGGCGTGAGCGGCCAAAGCGGGAACCAGGTCGGGGCATTGGGAAACGTCCAGGGTCACAGTCCCCTCCCCACATAATTTTACATAATATTCTTCAATGATCTGATCTCCCTGCTTGGAATGGGGATCCATTCCCTGGATCTCCACCGGGTTGCCCAGCCCTTTGGCGGCATACCAAAATCCCGCCTGAGACCAGTCGGCCTCCACAGTGACATCTTTGGGGGAGTAAGATTGTCCCCCGGGAACCAGCAATGTGCGCTCATCCGCCCATGTAACCTGGATCCCGAAGGCCTCCAAAGCCTCCAGGGTCATATCCACATAGCCCCGGGACTCCAGGGCGGTGGTTAACATAATTTTTGAGTCCCCCTCCAGCAGGGGGAGGGCATACAACAGCCCCGTAATGAACTGAGAGGAGACGTTGCCGGGAAGCCGGTATTCTCCCGGCGTTAACAGGCCCTGAACGGTGAGCACCCCATCCTTCTGGACATAGGAGACGCCCTTTTCGTCGAAAAGATCAAAATAAGGCTTTTGGGGCCGCTCCATCAGCCGGCCCCGGCCGGTAAAAAGGCCGCCCCCCCGCACGGCCAGAGCAATGGGGATGAGAAACCGCAGGGTGGAGCCGGACTCCCCACAGTCCAGATGGGGAAGGGCGATCCGCCGCAGGGGGGACATGGGGCCGTTCCAGGGCCCGATTTCCTCCAGGCACCGCTGGGTGGCCCGGATGTCCTCCGACTGGGCCAGATTGTGGACGGCGCTTCCCTTCCCCGCCAGGGCCGCGGCGATGAGGAAGCGGTGGGCCTGAGACTTGGAGGGGGGAGGGGTGATGGCCCCGGTCAATTTTGAGGGGGTGATGATGAGGGTCATAGAGGGCCTCCTTTACCGCCCGTAAATGGCTTGTAAATGTTTCAGCACGGCGTCCTTGCTCATTTTGGTGGGAAGGGCCTGGCCCATCTTTTTGAGGAAGATCATGGTAATGTCCGAACCTTCGCTCTTTTTGTCCAGGCCTATGGCCTTTACCAGAGTCTCCCAGGGACAGTCGATTTGGGTGGGGAGGCCCAGGGCCTTCAAAAGATCCGTCAGGGCCTGGATGCCGTCGTCACTGTCCATGACTCCCAGATCAAGGCCCAACCGGAGCGCCGCGCACATCCCTGCCGCCACCGCTTGTCCGTGAGTCCACTCCTCATAGTGCCCCGCCAGCTCATAGGCGTGGCCGATGGTGTGGCCGAAGTTTAAAATCATCCGCCGGCCGGTGTCCCGCTCGTCCTCTTCCACAACGGAGCGTTTTATATCACAACAAGTATACAATACGTGTTCAATATTTGCCATGATTTCCGGCCGGGAGGGGTGGGAAACCAGGAAATCGAAAAATTCCCGGTCAGAGATACAGCCGTACTTGACGACCTCCGCCATACCGTCAGAGAAGGTCTTGTCGTCCAGGGTATTCAAGGTCTCCGGATCCATCAGCACCACCTTGGGTTGCCAGAAGGCCCCGGCCAGGTTTTTCCCGTGGGCCAGGTCGATGGCCACCTTGCCACCCACGGAGGAGTCCACCTGGGCCAGCAGGGTGGTGGGGATCTGGATAAAATCCACCCCCCGGAGAATGGTGGCGGCGGCAAAGCCCGCCAGGTCGCCCACCACGCCGCCGCCCAGGGCGACGACAGCGTCGGTGCGGGTGAGGCCGAATTCCATCATGGCCTCCCAGAGAGCCGCAAGGTGAGTGGCGCATTTGGCCCCCTCTCCAGCGGGGCCCGTAAAGAGTCCTGTATCAAAGCCGGCGGCCTCCAAGCTGTCCTCCACCCGGGCGCTGTATAGGGGCTCCACATTGGCGTCGGTGACGATGGCCAGCCGTTTTGCTTTGGGACAAACTTTTTTGATCTCCTCCCCGGCCCGGTCCAGCAGGCCGGGGGCAATGTGAATGTCATAGGAACGAGGGCCCAGGTCAATGGAAAGGGTTTTCATGGGGGCGCCTCCTTAGTTTACATAATTTTTATATTCCCGGCGCAGGATGCCATACCAGGCCTCGTCACAAAGGGCCGCAGGAGCAGCCGCTCCGTTTCCGGGGGCAACAGTACCAAGGTCTTTCATGAAACGCACATCCTTTGTACTGCTGTGTTATTTTACCATCGTTTTCCCCGTGAGGTCAACCAAGGCGGAGATTTTCTTCATCAGGGCGTCAAACCGCTCCGGGGTCAGGGACTGCTGGCCGTCGCACTTGGCGCTCTGCGGGTCGTTGTGAACCTCGATGATAAGGCCGTCGGCCCCCGCCGCAACAGCAGCCAGAGCCAGGGGCTCCACCATCCAGTACATCCCGGCGGAGTGGGAGGGATCCACCACCACCGGCAGGTGGCTCATCCGCTTGACGGCGGGGATGGCGGAGACATCCAGGGTGTTGCGGGTGTAGGTCTCAAAGGTGCGGATGCCCCGCTCACAGAGGATCACGTTTTCGTTGCCCTCGGCCATGATATATTCCGCCGACATGATCCACTCCTCATAGCTGGCGGAGAGGCCCCGCTTGAGCAGGATGGGCTTGGAGAGCTTGCCCACCTCCTTGAGGAGATCAAAGTTCTGCATATTCCGGGCGCCGATCTGGATCACATCCACCTTGTCCTCGAAAAGCTGGCAGTACTTGGGGCTCATCAGCTCGGTGACGATGGGCATCCCCGTGGCGGCCTTGGCCTCCAGCAGAAGATCCAGGCCGGGGGCGCCCATGCCCTGGAAGGAGTAGGGGCTGGTTCGGGGCTTAAAGGCCCCGCCCCGAAGAAAGGCGGCGCCGGAGGCCTGCACATCCTTGGCCACCTGGGTGATCTGATCCCGGCTCTCCACCGAGCAGGGGCCGGCAATAACGGAAAAATTCCCTCCGCCGATGGCGGCGGAACCGATTTTTACCACGGTGTCCTCAGGGTGGAACTTCCGGTTGGCCTTTTTATAGGGCTCCTGAACCCGCATGACCCGCTCCACATTCTCGTTGATGGAGATCTTGTTGATGTCCAGAGTGGTGGTGTCCCCCACCAGACCCAGAATGGAGCATCCCACGCCGTTGGTGATGCCTACCTGGAAGCCCTGGAGCTGAAATTGGGCCACAAGTTTATCAATTTCCTGCTGTTTGGTGCCCGGTTTCATGACGACGACCATAATTTATCTCTCCTTTTCCAAAAAAGAGACCTCATTGATGAATGAACATCAATGAGGCCCATGATTTACGGGTATGTTTCCCGGACAAGCCGGGTCAACTCATCGCGTCCATCCTATTTCTCCGTAGCAAAAAAGCCCATGCCCGTAAATCGAGCATAGGAATAGAAGAAAAAGGATGCGGTTGTGAGGGCGGTTCGGCGCATGGAAAATACCTCACTTGACTTGCAATGATTAGGGTCATTATATACCTTTTGTTCCGGAAAGGCAACAAAAATTTTGCCCCTTCTCGGGAAGGGCTTACCCAAAGTCGTGGCGGGAGGTGGACAGGCCGTACTCCTCAAAGAGAAGGACGATGCCCTCCACACAGGAAAAATCGTCCAAGGACTCGTCGTTGAGAATGTCCTGGATCTTCTGAAGGATGCGGACGGAATCCTGCTCTGCCAGCCGGTTTTGGATATCCATGGCGGTGAACCCGTCCAAGGCGGCCAGCGCGATCTGTCCCAACTCCCGGCTTAATAGTTCTCGGCTAACATCCATAAAATCACCCCTTGTCTCACTTTTACAACCGATTTTACCATAGACTTTCGTTAAAATCAAGAAAAAGTGCAAAAAGTGAGACGGAGGTGATATCATGCCGAAGCCAAGGACAGAATCTGGGGAAAAGAACTTGGTGGGAGCCCGGTTGAAGGAGCTAAGAAAACGGGATAGCCTATCTCAGCGGGATTTGGCATATCGGTTTCAGCTGATCGGTGTGGATATGGACAAGAATGTGATCACCTGGATTGAAACGAACAAACGCTATGTGACGGATTTGGAATTGCGGGCTATCGCGGCGATTTTCAATGTCAGTTACAAATATCTCATTGATGGAGAAGAATAAAAGCCGCTCTCTTGTGAGAGCGGCTTTCTTTTCTGAACTGTATGGGGAAAGACCGATCAATAGGCCACGCCCCAGTAGATCATCTTTTGAGCGGGTTTTCCGCAGATGGCGCAGGTCTCCCCCAGCTTCTCCTGGTGGAAGGGGATGCACCGGGAGGACATGCCGGCCTCCTCCTTCATCCTCACCTCGCACTCCTCACTGCCGCACCACATGGTCTTGATGAAGCCGCCCTTCTCGGCCTGGACAGCCTTGGCCTGCTCCAGAGAGGTGGCGGGGAAGGTGTTGTCCTCCAGGTTCTTCTTGGCCTTGGCGTAGAGCCCGTCGTGAATGTCGTCCAGCATCTTGGCAACGGTTTCTTCAATCCCGTCCAGGCTTACAAAGACCTTTTCCCCGCTGTCCCGGCGAACCAGGACGCACTGGTTCTTCTCCATATCCTTGGGGCCCAGCTCCAGGCGGAGGGGCACGCCCTTCATCTCGTACTCGGAGAACTTCCAGCCGGGGGCCTTGTCGCTGTCGTCCATCTTCACCCGGAAACCGGCGGCCTTCAGTTGATCCATAACGGCGATGTTGGCCTCGATGACCCCTTCTTTGTGCTGGGCCACGGGGATGACCACCACCTGGATGGGGGCCACCCGGGGGGGCAGTACCAGGCCCCGGTTGTCGCCGTGGGTCATGATGACGCCGCCGATGATCCGGGTGGACATACCCCAGGAGGTCTCGTGGGGAGTGGTGAGCTGGTTATTTTTGTCGGCGTAAGCAATGCCGAAGGCCTTGGCAAAGCCGTCGCCAAAGAAATGGCTGGTGCCCGACTGAAGGGCTTTCTTGTCGTGCATCATGCATTCGATGGTGTAGGTTCGCTCGGCCCCGGCGAACTTCTCCTTGTCGGTCTTGAGCCCCCGAACCACCGGCATGGCCAAAATGTTCTCGCACACGTCGGCGTAGATCTCCAGCATCTGTTCGGTTTCGGCGATGGCCTCCTCCGCGGTGGCGTGGAGGGTGTGGCCCTCCTGCCACAGGAACTCCCGGTGGCGGAGGAAGGGCCGGGAGGTCTTTTCCCAGCGCAGTACACTGCACCACTGGTTGTAGAGAAGGGGCAGATCCCGCCAGGAGTGGACAATGTGGCTCCAATGGTCGCAGAACACCGTCTCGGAGGTGGGGCGGACGCACAGCCGCTCCTCCAGCTTCTCGCTGCCGCCGTGGGTGACCCAGGCACATTCGGGGGCGAAGCCCTTCACATGATCCTTCTCCTTCTGGAGCAGGGACTCGGGAATGAGCATGGGCATGGCCACATTGGTGTGGCCGGTGGCCTTAAAGC
This sequence comes from Oscillospiraceae bacterium, assembly GCA_022794215.1. Taxonomy (GTDB): domain Bacteria; phylum Bacillota; class Clostridia; order Oscillospirales; family Oscillospiraceae; genus Vermiculatibacterium. The sequence goes on along the minus strand of JAAWEH010000024.1, from coordinate 48,308 downwards.
GCTTGTCAAGCTCGTTCTGGATGTTCTCCCAAATGGCGTAGCCATAGGGCCGGTAGATGAACATGCCCTTTACGCTGGTATAGTCAATGAGCTCCGCCTTGGTGCACACGTCAGTGTACCACTGGGCAAAGTCCACCTCCATATCGGTGATCTGCTCCACCTGTTTCTTGTTGTCCTGTGCCATAATGATCTCTTCCTTTCCCTTAACAGTTTTTGTCTCTTGATTCCTGGACCCTTCTGCTGTCAAGGTCGAGGTCGCGGGTGGGCAGGGACGCCCCGGCCTGCGCCGCAGTGGTAGGTTTGTATTTCTCTCACAGGTCTCTGCCTCCCTTTGGAAAGATTGGGTTTTTATTGTATGCCAAGGGGCGGGGAATGTCAAGAGCGTCCCAGGAACTCCATGATCTTGGGCCCCTGCTCATAGCCCATATGGTAGAGCCGCTCCACCGCCGCTCTGTCCTTGGTGAGGGTGGCCATGCCCGCAATGTCGCTGGGGGCCACCACCAGGGCTTTGCCTTCCGCCGCCATCTTTTTCACCGCCGTCAGATCCAGGTTGTACCGGGCGGAGCGGCGGATCAGGGCGCCGTATGTGTTGGGCCAACGGCGCAGGGCCTTCTCCATCACCTCGGGATGATCCAAGGGGGGGCGGAGGTAGTCGGCGGGCCGGGTCAGCAGCAGCACCAGCTGGTCACAGCCCCGGGCCAGAGCCCGTTTGTAGGGAATAGGGTCAGCCACGCCCCCGTCAAAGCCGGGCTTGCCCTGAACCGGATAGGGCTGGCAGGCCCCGGGCACGGCGCAGGAGGCCTTGATGGGGTCAAAATTGCCGTCCAGCATCAGGGCTTTGTCATAGTAGACCGGGTTGCCCGTGGCCGCATCGGTGACCACCGCCTCATACCGGGCGGTGCTGGCGCGAAAGGCGTCCAGATCCACCGGATCCTCTCCGCCGGGCCCGGAGAGAATGGTGTAGGGGTAGTCCAGGTTGATATAGGATCCCTTCCGGAGCATATTGTGCATGGACATATACTCCGGGCGGAAGGCGTATTCCAGATAAAACCGGAGATTCCGCCCCCGCTGCCCTGCCAGGTAGGAAACCATATTGCCGCTGCCGGCGGATACCCCGATGAGGTAGTCGAAGGGCTGTATGCCCTGGTCGTTGAGAAAGTCGTAGATACCGGCGGTGAAGGATCCCCGCATCCCGCCGCCCACGTCGATAATGCCTAACATGTTTGTTTTCTCCTTGGAATGGTTGAATATGGGACAAAGAACGGGTTCCGGGCGCCGCCCCACGCTCCTTCGGGAAGGTATATGGAAGGGGGGCCTCTCGGCCCCCCTCCATTTCTTATTCTGCTGAGATCATATAGTAATAAACCGGTTGTCCCCCGGAAAGAAGGGTGATCTCTGCATTGGGGCAGACGGCGGTAAAGAGCTTCAAGGTTTTTTCCGCCTCGGACTGCTTCACGTCCTCGCCGTAATAGATGTTGATAAACTCGGCGTTCTGGAAGATCTCTTCCTTGGCCAGCTTTTTCAGCAGCTTGTCCTGACTTTTCTGGGTGTCAAAGAGCTGCCCGTTCAAAAGGGCCATATAGTCCCCGTGCTTGATGGCAAAGCCTCCGAAATCGCTGTCCCGGGCGGCATAGGTCACCTCTGCGGTGGAGACGGCGGCCATGGCGTCGGTCATGGCGGATACATTGTCCTCCACCGAACCGTCCGGATCCAGCAGCAGCAGGGCGGAAACCCCTTGAGGTACTGTCTTGCTGGGGATGACCACCACCTGCTTGCCCTCGGCCAGACCGATGCACTGCTCGGCGGCCATAATGATGTTTTTGTTGTTGGGCAGCACGAAAACCACCTCGGCAGGGGTGGCGTTGATCTGCCGCAGGATGTCCTCGGTAGCGGGGTTCATGGTCTGGCCGCCGCTGATGACGCCGTCCACCCCCAGATCCCGGAACACGGCGGCCATGCCCTCTCCGGCGGCCACCGCCACCACGCCGTATTTCTTCTCCGGCGCGGCAATGACAGGTTCGGCGGCCTCCAGCTGCTCTTCCACCTCATCCAGGTCGTCGGTGGACTGGACGTGCTTGCCGGCAGCCAGATCCTCGGCCTGGGTGCGCATGTTCTCGATCTTGGCCAGCTCCAGGGTGCCGTACTTAGCGCTCTCGGTGAGGGCGGCTCCCGGAATATCGGTGTGGACATGCACCTTGAATTCCTCGTCGCTCTCACCGATGACCAGACTGTCGCCGATGCTGTTGAGGTAGGCCCGGTAGGGCTCCAGGTTCACGTTGGGATCGTCCTTGCGGACAATAAAGACGGTGTCGTAGGTAAAGGTAATGTCCTCGTCCCCCAGGGCGGCGAAATCGGCCTTGTCCTGGCGTTTGGGCTCCGGAAGGCTGGCCCCCTCCGGCAGAGGAAGCCCCCGCAGTTCATCCAGCATACCCTGAAGGATTACCAAAAAGCCCTTGCCGCCGGAGTCCACCACCCCGGCCTTTTTCAGCACGGGATTTTGCTCGGTGGTGTGTTCCAAGGCCACCAGACCCTCCTGAAGCGCATGTTCCAGAACGTATTCCGCCGCGGCGTTTTCCCGGGCCGCCGCAGCGGCGGCCGCCGCGGAGAGGCGGGAGACGGTGAGGATGGTGCCCTCCGCGGGCTTCATCACCGCCTTGTAAGCGGCGGCTACGCCAAAGTCCAGGGCGATGGCCAGATCCCGGCCGTCAATAACGTCCTTCTCCTTCACTGCCTTGGCAAGTCCGCGGAACAGCAGGGACAGGATAACGCCGGAATTGCCCCGGGCGCCCCGAAGCAGGGCGTTGGCGGTGGCGTTGGCGGCGTCGCCAACGTGGGTAAAGCTCTTTTTGCCCAGCTCATCGGCGGCGGTGCCCATGGTCATGGACATGTTGGTACCCGTATCTCCGTCGGGAACGGGGAAAACATTGAGCTCGTTGATCTGCTGTTTCTGGGCGTTGATACAGGCTGACCCGTGAACGATCATGCGGGCAAACAGCGCCCCGTCAATGGTAGTAATCATAACGGCGTTCCTTCCTTTCAGCCCACGACCATGAAGTCCACGTAAACGTCCACACTCTTGACCTTGACCCCGGTGGAACGGCTCACATTATAGCGAACCTCGCTCATGATGGAACGGCTCACAGCCATCAGGTTCACCCCGTTCTCCACAATAATGTGGAGCTCCAGGGAGATGGTGGCGTCGTCATTGTAGGTCACCTTCACGCCTTTGGCCATAGACTCCCGGCGCAGCAGGTGAACCAGTCCGTCGGTGGTGGAGCGGATGGCCATGCCCTTCACTCCGTAGCAGTTGGTGGCGGCGGCGCCGGTGATATTGGTAAAGACATCGCTGCTGATGGTGATAAGACCCTTTTCTGTTTGCAGCTTCATGGAAACACTTCCTTTCCGAACGCAAAGCATTCCTTTCCATTCTATTGTCCTCTATTGTATTCTATTTTCTCTAAAATTACAAGGGAAAAAGTGGGCGGAAACGATTGTAATTTTCGGAGAAACCGTGTACACTATAGATAAGTATCCAAAAAAGGAGGCGCGGGAACATGAAGATCGCCCGTTTTGTACTGAAGATTGTGGCTACCTGCTTGGCAGTGGCTGCGGCTGCCTGCTGCATTATCGCCTATTGGGACAAGATCACCGAGGGCTTCCGGGCCGTTGGAAAGCGCCTGGGCTACAAGTGCTGCTGCGGCCCGTCTGAGTATGACGATTACGCAGACTGGGACGAATAAATCGCGGAAGAAGAGAAGAGAGCGCCAAAGCCAGCCGGCTTTGGCGCTCTTTTTGCCTGCAGGACAGCGCAGAAAACACACGGAGGATCAATCGGGAATGTATTCCCGAATCCGGAGCTTAGCTCCCAAGCTTTCGGCCAGAGCCCGGCAGCGCTGGATCTCCTCCGGCGTCTTATCCTTGTTGACAATGGTCATCATCACGGTGGGGACGTATTTCGCCGCCCGACGGGTGAACTCCAGCATGTCCTCCCAGCCCTGCGCCCCGGTGGAGGGACGGGTGACGGCGGTATACTCCTCCGGAGTGGAGCCGTTGAGAGAGATGGATATTATGTCAACCCGGCCGGCCAACTCCGGGGTCACATCCCGGCCCAAGATCCGGTTGGCATGGCCGTTGGTGTTGATTCGGACAGGAGGCAGCTTGACGCCGTGGGCCCTGAGCTGGTCGATGAGCCAGGCGTCATCCTCCCAGCGGAACATAGGTTCCCCAAAGCCGCAGAATACCAGTTCCCGGTACTGGGTCAGATCCCGCGTTTGAAAATCGGCCCAGATCTCCTCCCGGCTGGGCTCGTGCTCCAGCCAAAGGTCGTCGGCATAGATGCTGCCCTTGTGCCCGTTGTGCCGCAGGCAAAAAACGCAGGAGCAGTCACATTTGTTTGTGAGGTTTACATAAAGCGCGCCCTCGTATTCATAGGAAATGGTCATCATACAGCGGGATCCTCCAATCCAAACAGATTAAGCCCTGTAATAAAGGCGGTTTCGGCCACAAACTCGGTGGACAGACCTTTGATTTGCGCAATGGTCTCAGCCACTCGGTAGACATAATTCGAGTCATTCCGGCGGCCCCGGAAGGGCTCGGGGGCCATGTAGGGAGCGTCGGTTTCGATCATGATACGCTCCAGGGGGACGGCGGCGATGACCTCCAGGGCTCTGCGGGCCTTTTGAAAGGTGATGTTGCCGGTGAAGGACAGGTGCCAGCCCAGTTCCACCACCGTCTTGGCGTCCTCGACGGAGAGGGCGCAGCAGTGAAACACTCCCCGGGCCTTGGGATGGGCCCGGACCAGCTCCACCGCATCCCTGTGAGCGTCCCGGTCGTGGACAATGGCGGGCAGATCCAGCTCCTCGGAAAGGGAGAGCTGAGCGTCAAAAAAGTCCCGGGAAACGGCCCGGTCCTCCGGGGTTTTGACCCAGTAATAGTCCAGCCCGATCTCGCCAATGGCCACGCATTTGGGGTGGGCGGCCATGGCCCTGATCTCGTCCAGATCCGAGAGGGACGCCCCCTGCAAATTTTCGGGGTGAAGGCCGGCGGCAAAGAAGAGAAACGGGTATTTTTCCGACAAAGCCAGACTCTGCCGGGAGGAATCCAGGTCGCAGCCGGGGCAAACCACCCGCTCCACCCCATGGGCGGGGAGGGAGGAGAGGACTGCATCCCGGTCGGCGTCAAAGGCCGCGTCATAATAGTGGGCGTGGGTATCAAAAAGACGCATAGAGTCACCTCAAAGAAGAGATAAAAGGGGTTTGCTCCAAAGGGATCGGGTCTATGATACCCGCTTTGGGGGGAAATTGCAAGGCCATCCTGGCTGCCGAAGAAAAGAAAACCGCCCGCCGTGATTCCACGGCGGGCGGTAGACGGTTCCCTTACTGCTTGATAAGAATGTTGGCCACGAAGGTGGCGCCGTCATAGGCTCCCATGACCAGAACCGTATCGCCGGTGGCAAAGCCGGAGGTGAGGTTCAGGGAGGCGCCGGCCCGGTCGGCGATGATCTTGACGCTGCGGAGATCCACATTGATGGGCGTGGGATTTCCGGCAGTCAGGATGGTCATGGACTTGTTGCTGCCGGAGGGGGTGATGGTGTAGATGGTGCCCACCAGCTGATCGCTGGAGGCGGCCACAGCGGTGATGTCAATGGAGATGATCTGTTCGCCGTTGGTGACCATGGCGATGGTAAAGCCGGGCTTCAGGTTATAGATGTTGGAGGCCGAGCCGTTCTGGCTGACGGAGACGCCCTCGGGAACGGTGTAGGTAACGCTCTTGCCATCGGAGAGGGTTACGTCAATGATCACGCCGGAGCGCTCCAGGTTTACCCGGTCGATAACGCCGGTGAGGTTGGCGGTCTGGGGGGTGGCGTCGATGCGGGAGATCTCGTTGTAGCGCAGGGTGAGCATCACCTGGTCGCCGGTGCGCAGCTGGTCGATGGTGCTGGCCTTGCCGCTGCGGTTGATGTCGGGCAGGTCGGTAATATCCAGGCTGTAGCTGACGATGCTGTCGTCCTCCAGGGTGATCTGGATCACGGTGGCGGCGCCGTAGGTGATGGAGGAGAGAGTGCCCTCCACCGTCACAGAGCCGGGGTAGGCGTCCATCTGAACGATCATATTGTTGGAGACCATCACGGTGACATACCAGCCGGCCTCGATCTGGGAGAGGGTGCGCAGCTCCCCGTTATAGGTGATGGCCGCGCTCTGGCTCACGGTGTAAGAGACTTCCTTGCCGGTGAAAGCGTCGGTAATATAGACGCTGCGGGCGGTGCCGACAGTACCCAGCCGCTTGATGGGGCCCTGGACAAAGTTGCTCACCGTGTCCACGGCCACGCTGACGGCCTCGGAGCTGTCGCTGCCCACCCGGAGCTGGACATACTTGCCCACGTGGGAGGTGGACAGGGAACCCAAAACCCCGTTGACGGTGACGGCAATGCCGTTGGGGACGGTGTAATGATAAACCACGCCGTTAAAGGAGGACAGACCCAGGGTGGTGGTGCCGCCCAGGGTGGTGACGCTTTCCACCAGGCCCTCGGCCATCTGGGTGCCGCCGGAGAGCTGAACTGCGGCCAGGTGTCCCATCTCGTCCACGTAGCAAATTGCGGTGGTGTAGCCGGCATCCTCGTCGATCAGCTCCCGGCCGCCCACAGTCTTCCCTACCGCGACTTCGGTAAAGCGATCCAGGGTCAGGCTCCGGGCAGCGCCGCCCACCAGGATGGACAACTGGTTGTCGGTCAGGTCGGAGATGGTGCCCACATAGGTGGTGAGAACGCCGCTGAGCCGAACCTCCTGCACCGCGCCGCTGCCGGTCAGGTTCAGCCGGGCATATTGGCCGCTCTTCAGGGCGGTGGAGGTGGTGAGCATGTTGTCGTCATAGATCTTAACGTTGGAGGGCAGGGAGAAGGACTGGGTGCCGGACAGCTCGCTGGTGAGGGTGAGGATCACGGTGCCGTCAGCGGCGCTGGTCACGTTGGTAATGGTGCCGGCCTTCCAGTCGTAGGTGGTGTACTCGCTCAACTCGGCGGTGATACCGGTGCTCTCCATGAAATCCAGAGCCCGGCAGAGCATGGTGGTCATCTCCGCCCGGGTCACCGCCCCCTGGGGATCGAAGTTGCCCGTCTCCTTGCCCTTGACGATGCCGAAGTTGGTCAGCACATAGACATAGGGCTGAAGGGAGGGGGAGATATCGTTGCGGTCACCGTAGCTCAGGGAATAGGTGGACAGGCTCCGGGCCAGGGGCTCCAGCTGCATGGCCCGCACCAGGTACATACAGATGTTTTCCCGGGACATGGTCTGCTCCAGATAGGTTCGCCCGGTGCTGTCGGTGCCGGTGACGGTTTTGGGGTCGATCTGGGAGAGAGCCTCCAGCTCCGCCACAGAGAGGACTCCGGTTTCTACCGCAAGGGACATCTCCTTGGCGGCCCAAACGTTCATATTGTTGGAGGTGGGCAGCACCTCGGTCATCTGCTCCAGCCGGTCGGCGGCGATCTTGTTCTGGGTGGTGGGATCCACGCCGGTGGCCCGGGCGCAGAAGAGCAGAGTCTCGGCGGCGGTCATTTTGCCGTTGGGCTTGAAGGTGCCGTCCTCATAGCCCTTGGCATAGCCCAGGTTAGACATTTTAACGATGTCGGCGTGGCCCCAAAAATCGCTGGGCACATCGGAAAATTCCGCGGCCTGGGCGGGGATTGCGGTGAGGGAGAGGGTCAGCGCCAGCGACAGCCCCAGCGCTCCGAACCGTTTCAATTTCATATTTTCGATTCCTCCAAACCTTCAAGATGATGAGGTCAAATATTCTGTAAACCACATTATACGCCATTTCTGCAAGAAAAGCAATCATTTCCCATGGCCGGATTTATTTCCCAACAAAAAAGATCACAGCCGGGTCTTTCTCTGCAGACGGATATCCTCTCCATAGAAGCGCAGCACCCGGTATTCCCCCTCCAGCCGGGAGGCGGTCTGCCCGTTGTAGCGGGAGCGGACGCCGTCCATAGACAGGTTGGAGGAGATGACGGTGGCCTTTCCGCTGGTGAGGCGGGAATTGATCAGCGTGTAGAGGGCGGATTGGACGAAGGGGGTGGAAAATTCGCTGCCCAGATCGTCCAGAATCAGCAGGTCACAGCCCAGATAGCGGCGGGTCTCCTCCTGGGCCTGCCTTCCTTCTTGGACGTCCCTGGAAAATTTTTGTTCCTCAAATTTGGAAAGAAGGTTGGCGGCGGTATCATAGACCACTGAGAAGCCGTTCTCCGCCACTGTTCGGGCAATACAGGCAGACAGGAAGGTTTTTCCCAACCCGGGATCTCCCGAGAGGAACAGATTCTTAAAATAGAATTTCCCGAACTTTTGAGCGTAGTTGAGGCACAGCTCATAGATAAATTCCATGTTTTCCTTGGGCGGGACGCTCTCTCCCGGCCAAGGCAGGGGGGAATACCAGTCCAGAGAGAAGGAATCGAAGGATTGTTCCCCCAGATCCAGCAGCTTGCTCAGTTCCCGAACCTGTTCCTGGGCGCACAAAGCCTTGAGGCAGTCGCACATCCGGGCCCCTACCCAGCCGGAGTCGCCGCACTTTTTGCAGGCGGGTACATCGTCCAGAGCGTGAGGGGGATAGCCCAGGCTGTGCAGCAGCTGGGCCTGCCGAACCTGCAGATCCATATTCTTGTCTTTGATGACCTGGAGGGCGGGGGTGGGATCGCTGCCCTTTTTCAGGCTGGCGGTGATAATGTCCAGAATAGTGCCCTTCAGCTGCCGGTCAATATCGCACAGCTCGGGGGCCTGGGCGTAAAGCCGGCGGCGCAGAGATTCGGTCTGCTCCTCCCGCTCCTTGCGCTCCTGCTCCAGGCGCTGGGTGGCCCGGCGGAGGACGGCGGCGTCGTATCCCATTTAATTCCCTCCCTGATCCTGTTGTTTGAGAAAGGCCCGCATCCGCTCCATATCCTCCCGGGCCCGGCGGTCAGCCTCGCCGGGGGCGGCGGGCTGGGGCGCGGTGGCGCCGGCTCCCGCAGGGCCGGCGGGCCGGCGGGGACGGGCGCTGTCTCCGCTGCGGATCTGTTCCGGCGTATGCAGTCCCTTCTGGTGCCAGCTTTTCAGGATAGAGTCCATATAGGGCCAGTTCATGCTCTGCTTTTTCATCACCGTGCGCTCGTAGGCCAGCCGGATGGCCTCGTCGGGAAAGCCCATGTCGATCCAGGCGGCGATATACTGCTTTTCCCGGGCCACGGCAGGTCGATCCCGAATGTCCAGCAGAGCCAAAATCTGGCCGGAACGCTCCCGAAGGAGAGAGAGCCGCTTGAGGTGGGCTTCGGCGGCCTCCACCGTATCTACCCCCCGCTCCTTCCACTGGATGGCCTCCCGCTGGATCTGGGGGATCCGGGGCAGGCGGGAGGGGCCGTACTTTCTCTGGTATTCCTCCACGCACCAGCTTACCGCCAGAAGGATCACCTCGGGGGGCAGGCCGGAGAAATCGTAGATGGTGTAAAGGCTTTTCAGGTCGTTGGTGGAGAGAACCTTGCCCAGCCGCCGCTGAACCTCCGCCACCAAAGCGGGGAAGGGGGAGGCTGCGTTTTCCAGCTCCCGGTTGATATCGGCGGAGGTATACTCCGGCGGCTCCGGAACGGCGGCGGGGGGAGGCGAGGGGGGGGCGGCCTGAGCCAGGCCCATGCCGTGGAGCAAAGACAGGGCGGCGTCGGCCCGGGCGGGTTCCCACTTGAGGGCCCGGGCGGCGCCGGCGCTCTGGTATTGCCCGCCGGAGCGGAGAAGGTAAAGGTAGAGCAAAGCGGCGTCCCCGCTGCCGGAGGAGAGAAGCCGGTCAGCTGCGGCGGAAGAGAGGGAGAGAATGCTGCCGGGCAAAAACGTGGGGTCGGCCATAGGAACGCCTCCTTTCGATAAAATATCAAGTCTATTCTACACGAAAACAGCAGGAAGGTAAAGCGGAAATTATGGGGCGGGCCCATTTTCGCGGAGAGGGTTTAGCCCTTTTGCCGGAGTCGGTTTGGCGGGTTTTCTCCGGAAAGAAAAAATTTATCATTTTTTGTTTTTCAATTTGCCGGTACTATGATATAATAAAATAGATATAGAATAAGGAGGGGTACGCCGTGCAAAATCGGGTGACTGTGACCATTGACGGCCAGGAGTATACCCTGGTCGCCTCCGAGGACGCCGCCTACATGAAAAAAGTGGCCGCCCATGTGGATGAAAAACTCCAGGAGGTTCGGCAGGGAGGAAAAGTTTCCAGCACTGACGCCGCCGTGCTGGCCGCCCTGAACATGGCCGACGAATATTTCAAAAGCCTGGAGGCCGCCGAAAATCTCCGTATGCAGATCAAGGAGAGCCTGGAGGAGAGCAAGAAGCTGAACCTGGAGCTGAGCGAGGCCAAGCGGGAGATCTTCAAGCTCCAGACCCAGGGCAAGAAGGGCTGATATGCTGGAGCTCCTTGCCCCTGCGGGATCTATGGAGGCCCTTACCGCCGCGGTGCAAAATGGGGCGGACGCGGTCTATTTGGGCCTGGGGGATTTCAACGCCCGACGCAATGCGAAAAACTTTACCGAGGCAGATCTGGCCCCGGCGGTGTCCTATTGCCATTTGCGGGGGGTAAAGGTCTATTTGACCCTGAACACCCTGCTCACCGACCGGGAACTGCCTGCCGCTGCCGACATGATCCGGCGGGTATCTGATATGGGGGTGGACGCCGTACTGGTCCAGGACTTGGGAGTTCTGCGGGCCGTGCGGCAGGCCGCCCCCGAATTGCCTGTTCACGCCTCTACCCAGATGACCGTCCACAATCTGGACGGAGTAAAGGCCTGCGCTGAGCTGGGGATGAAGCGGGTGGTGCTGTCACGGGAGCTGAGCGCCTCGGAGATCGAGTACATCTGTACCAACGCTCCCATCGAGATCGAGGTTTTCGGCCATGGGGCCCTGTGTATGTGCTACTCCGGCCAGTGCTTTTTCTCCGCCGTGGTGGGGGAGCGAAGCGGCAACCGCGGCCTGTGCGCCCAGCCCTGCCGGATGAAGTATGGCTGGGGAGGCCGGCCCGAGGAGTATCCCCTGTCCCTGAAGGACGCCTGTTTAGCCCAGCGGCTGCGCCAGCTGAGAAAAATGGGCGTCAGCTGCCTGAAGCTGGAGGGACGGATGAAGCGGCCGGAGTATGTGGCGGTCATCACCCGGATCTATTCCACCCTGATCAAAGAGGATCGTATGCCCACGGCAGAGGAACTGAGCGCCCTGGAGGAGGCCTTCTCCCGCCAAGGCTTTACCCAGGGCTATTTTGACGATAAGACCGGCCCTCATATGTTCGGCGTTCGGGAGGAGAAGACCCCCGAGCCCAAGGAGCTGTTCAACCAGGCCCGACAAACTTATGTAAACCAGGAGAACCCCCGGGTAGAGGTGAAATTTTACGCCATGATCCGCCGGGGCGAGCCGGTGCAGGTGGGGGTGGAAGACGGCGAAGGCCGGGTAGTTACCGTCGCGGGCGACCCGCCCGAGGAGGCCAGAACCTTGCCCATGACAGCCCAGCAGGTGGAAAAGCAGCTCTCCCGCACCGGGGGAACCCCCTACCGGTGCCTGGGGGTAAAGGCTTTGGTGGAGCCGGGGCTCAGCGTCTCCCTGTCTGCCCTGAACGCCTTGCGGCGGCAGGCGCTGGAAGAACTGTCCCGCCGGCGCCAGCTTTTGATTCCCCGAAAAACCGGCCAGTTCCAGCCGGGCGTCCGCTATGAAAATCCGACGCAGGCGCCGGGCTTTACCCTGTCGGTGCGCCGGGCCGGCCAGGTCAGCGCCGATCTGCTGAACTTGGCCCCCGCTATTGTGTATGTGCCGGCGGAGGAACTTGCCGCCCACCCGGAGTGCGTGAAAAAGCTGAGCCGGGAGACCAGTCTGGGAGTGATCCTGCCCCGGGTGGCCTGGGATCGGGAACTGGAAAAGCTCCGGCAGCAGTTGGAAAAGGCCCGGGATCTGGGCTGTACCGAGGCCTTGGTGGGCAACCTGGGGATGATGTCCCTGGCCCGGGAACTGAACTTCCGCCTCCGGGCCGACTACGGCCTGCCCGTATTCAATGCCCAGGCTCTGAAGGAACTGAAACGCCTGGGATTCGCTTCCGCCACCGCCTCCTTTGAGCTGAAGCTGGCCCAGCTGCGGGACATCTCCAAAGCCATTCCGGTGGAGGGGGTAGTCTATGGCCGCCTTCCCCTGATGATCACGGAAAACTGCATCATCAAAAACCGCACGGGCCAGTGTGCCTGCGAGGGGGAAAATATCCTCACCGACCGAAAAGGGGAACGCTTCCCCGTGGTCAAAGCCCCCGGCTGCCGCAACGAGATCCTCAACAGCAGAAAGCTGTTTCTGGCGGATAAGCCGGATTGGAAGCGGGTGGGTCTGACCTACGCCCGGCTGATGTTCACCACGGAAAATCCCTGGGAGTGCGTCCAGGCCTTGGAGCGCTATATGGGCAAAAGCCAATGGGCTCCGGCGGAGTTTACCCGGGGGCTTTACTACCGCGGGGTGGAATAAAAAGAGGAACAGTACAATGCCTGTTTCCGGCCGTTTCAAAGGCTGGCGGGCAATTTGCAAAGAGAAAGAGGAACGAATATGGAACTGAAAGTAAAGGCCCTCTCCCCCAAACTGGGGAAAGAGATCCCCTTCCCCGCCTATGCCACCCCCGGCTCTGCCGGCATGGATCTGCGGGCTTGTATTGACGCCCCTGTCACCATTCCCGCCGGAGAGCGGGGCCTGATCCCCACCGGCCTTGCCATTGCCCTGCCGGGGCCTGAGTGGGTGGCCCTGGTCTACGCCCGCTCCGGCCTTGCCATCAAGCACGGTCTGGCTCCCGCCAACTGTGTGGGGGTCATCGACAGCGACTACCGGGGGGAGATCGTGGTGGGGCTGCTGAACTCCTCCGGGGAAGCTTATACCATCGAGCCCGGCGAGCGGGTGGCCCAGCTGGTCATCATGCCCGTGACCCAGGCCCGGATCACCGTCACCGATACCCTGGACGAGACGGAACGGGGCGAGGGCGGCTTTGGCTCCACAGGGAGGCGCTGAAATGGAGATCGTATTGGCTTCCCAATCCCCCCGGCGGCGGGAACTGCTGGGGCAGATGGGATTAAAATTTCGCATCGTGGTTCCGGACATCGACGAGCATATGGATCGCCCCCTGCCTCCGGATCAGCTGGTGGAGGCAATCTCCGCCGAAAAAGCCAGAGCAGTGGCGGCGGAGGTGGGCCCAGGGCCCATTGTGATCGCCGCCGACACGGTGGTGGCATGGAAGGGCCGGCTTTTGGGCAAACCTGTAAATGAGACTCAGGCGAAGGAGATGCTGGGCCACCTGTCCGGGGAGGGCCACCAGGTCTATACCGGCTTTACCGTCCGCCAGGGAGACAGGGCGGTTACCCAAAGTGAATGTACCCTTGTGACCTTCCGAAGCCTGAGCGCGGAGGAGATCGCCGCCTACGTTGCCACCAACGAGCCCATGGACAAGGCGGGAGCCTATGGGATCCAGGGCCTTGGCTCGCTTTTGGTGGAGGGCATCCGTGGGGACTATTTCAATGTAATGGGCCTTCCCGTGTGCGCCCTGGGCCAGGTTCTCAAGCAGTTCGGGGTGACTTGCCTGTAACACCGCTTTATGAGGAGAGACAGCGTTGAAAGATTTTCTCAAGCAAAACGGAATATTGATCCTTATCATTGCGTTGCTGCTGGCTCTCATTACAGCGGTGATGTCTCTTTTGCTGGGCGGGATCGCCAACCCCTTCGCCAACCTTGCGGGGGTGGTGGCCACCCCCTTCCGCAATGGCATCCACGCGGTGGTGGAGTGGACAGAGGGGCTCTATTCCGACGCCTTCGAGCGGGAGCAGATGGCGCAGGAGCTGGAGGCTCTGCGTCAGGAAAACGCCCAGCTCCGGGCCCAGGCCCGGGAGGGGGAGGCGGCCAGCCGGGAAAATGAGCGGCTGCGGGATCTGCTGGAATTTCAGCAAAAGCACAGCTGGCTGGATAAGGAACCGGCCACCGTCACCGCCCGTGGAAGCTCCAACTGGGCCTCCACCCTGACGGTGAGCAAGGGCTCGGCCAGCGGCGTGGAGGCCGGTAACTGCGTCATCGACCAGTACGGCAACCTGGTGGGAGTCATCTCGGAGGTAGGCCTGAACTGGTCTACCCTCATCACGGTGGTGGATGTGGATCTGGAGATGGGCGCCCTCATTGCCCGCACCGACGGAGCCGCCATTTTGGAGGGGGATTTCGCCCTTATGGGCCAGGGCCGGCTGAAGCTGACCTATCTGCCTGAAGGAACCCAGCTTTTGGCGGGGGACGCCATCCTCACCTCGGGCCTTCGCTCCGGGGGAACGGCTACCTACCCTTCGGGCCTGGTGGTGGGCTATGTGGAGCAGATCCGCTCTGACGACAGCGGCATGAGCGACTATGCGGTGCTGACCCCCGCCGCCGCCTTGGACAGCTTGGAGCAGGTGTTTATCATCAAGGACTTTGAAGTGACGGAATAGAGAAGGAGGAGCGGCAATGGACTACCGGCATATTGTGTTTGACGTGGACGGCACACTGGTGGATTCGGAGTCTTGCATCCTCCATGCTTTCCGGGATGCCCTGGAGCGCCAGTCCGGGAAAAAATATCCCCTGGAGGAGCTGACCTTCTGCCTGGGCATCACCGGCGCGGATGCGGTGAAGCGCTTCCCCGAGCTGGACGGAGACCGTCTGCTGGAGGAGTGGACGGCGGGCCTGGAGACCTATGCCCACACCGCCGGTATTTTTCCCGGTATCCCGGAGCTGCTGACCACGCTGAAAAACCGGGGCTGTCAGCTGGGGGTGGCCACCTCCCGCACCCACGCCGAGTTTGACAAGGATCTGGAGCGCTCGGGCCTGGGGGCCCTGTTCGGCCAGGTGATCTGCGCCGATGACAGTGAGACCCACAAGCCCCAGCCCGGGCCGCTGTTGAAATACATGGAGCTGACCGGAGCCAAACGGGAGGAGATCCTCTATGTGGGAGACAGCCTCTATGACAGCCTTTGCGCCCAGGGTGCCGGGGTAGATTTTGCCCTGGCGGTATGGGGCAGCCATACCAAAGACCGGCCGGCAAAATATTATCCGGTCAGGCCGGAACAGCTGTTGGAATACGGAAAGCAGGAATAAAACGCGCCGGGGTGCAGAAAGGGGGCAGGGAAGATGACCACAAAGGATTTTACCGTAAAATGGCTGGCCTACGCCCTGGCCCTGTTGCCTGTTTGGCTGCTGGAGGCCTTTGTGCTCAGCCGCTACCCCCTGTTCGGGGTAAAGCCCATGCTCCTGCCCTTGGCCGCCATTGCAGTGGCCACCCTGGAGGGAGCCACCGCCGGGGCCGGCTTCGGTTTGGCGGTGGGAATGCTTTTTGATGCGGTGTCCGCGGGGACGTCGGGGGGAATGATCCTGGCGCTGGCCATGCTGGGACTGGGAACGGGCCTTTTGGCGCAGTATGTGCTGCGGCAGAACCTGGTGGGCTGTTTTCTGTGCTCTGTGCTGGCCCTTTTCTGCATGGACGCCCTGCGGATCGGGGTTCGGCTTTTGCTAAATGTGGCGCCCCTGGAGCCCATGCTGAATGTGGCCCTGCGGGAGATCGGCTGGAGCTTATGCTTTGTGCCTGTGATCTACCTGCTGTTTCGCTGGGTTTTTTACCGGGTACCCAAGGCCACGGTGCTATAGGGGGCGGCTATGAATAAAAAACAGTTTCATTTACGCTCCCGGGTGGTAATGCTTTTTCTGGCGGTGGTTTTGACTGCCTTTGGCTGGGTGCTGTTCGATCTCCAGGTTGTAAACGGCAGCTATTTTCTGGAGCAGTCCACCCGAAAGATCGCCAATACGGAAACGGTTCAGGCAGCCCGGGGAAACATTCTGGACCGCTATGGCCGGGTACTGGTCTCCAATCGGGCCACCTATCAGGTGACCCTGGATACCAGCTTGATGGGCACGGGTCAAAGCCGAAACGAGACGGTGCTGGCTCTGCTGGAGGTCTGCCGGGAGCAAGGGGTCAGCTGGAATGAGACCCTGCCCGTTACCACCACCCCTCCCTTCCGCTATACGGTGGATAACCCCTTCCAAACGGTGAGCGTGGACGAATCGGGAAACGAGAAACGCCGGGAGACCCAGCTGGCCAGATTGGTAGCCACCCTGAACCTGAAAGACTTACCCGCGGAGCCCTCCGCCCAGGAGTTGGTGCTGGCCCTTCGCAATTACTTTAAGGTGGAGCAGACCGTGGGCCAGACGGAGGGCCGGGCCCTGGTGGGCGTACTGTGCGAGCTGGCTTTGCGTTCCAAGGATATCGCCCGGACTGCCTATGTCTTTGCCCAGGATGTGGACATTGACTTCATCACCGTGGTCAAAGAGCGGCAGCTCATCGGTGTGCGGATCGACACGGCCACCGTCCGGGAATACAACACCACCTATGCCGCCCACCTTTTGGGACAGGTAGGCTCTATCTACCAGGAGGAGTGGGAATATTATATGGATAAGGGCTACTCCATGAACGACATCGTGGGCAAAGACGGTGTGGAGCAGGCCTTTGAGGATATCCTCCGGGGCACCCCGGGGGTCAAGGATGTGGAATATAACCAGACAGGCAAGATCATCAATGAAAGCTGGCACGTGGATCCGGAAACCGGTCAGGCCCAGGTTCCGCAGCCGGGGGACAACCTGATGCTCACCCTGGATATTAAGCTTCAGGAAGCGGTGGAGGAGGCCCTGGAGCGCTATGTCCCCGGCATGACCGAGGAAAGCCAGAAGGCCGCCTGCGTGGTGGTGGATATGACCGGGGGGGTTTTGGCCTCCGCTTCCTATCCCAGCTTCGACCCCGCCACCTACCGGCAGGATTACTACGCGCTGTCCACAGATCCCTTGGAGCCCCTCTTCAACCGGGCTCTCCAGGGCCTCTATGCCCCCGGCTCCACCTTTAAGATGGCGGTGGCCGCCGGCGCTCTGGAGGAGGGCGCGGTGACCCGCACGGAAAAGATTGAGGACACCGGCCGCTATAAGCACTATGAGCGCATTGAGGATCAGCCCATGTGCTGGTATTTCCGGCAGTACGGCCGCACCCACGGCTTTGAAAACGTGTCCGAGGCCATCCGGGACTCCTGCAACGTATACTTTTATGAGGCCGGCCTGCGGATGGGCATCGAGAAGATCGACCAATATGCCGCCCTCTTCGGCCTGGGGGAGGAGACCGGCCTGGAGCTCTACGAAAGAGCGGGCGAGGTGGCCGGCCCGGAATCCAGTAAACGTCACGGCCAGACCTGGTACGAGGGCGAGACCATGTATGCCGCCATCGGCCAGGGCAACACCCAGGTCACCCCCATCCAGCTGGCAAACTATGTGGCCACCCTGGTCAACGGGGGCAGCCACTACCCCACCCACCTTCTGAAAACCGTAAAGTCCAGCGACTTTTCCCGGGTAATAGAGGAATACCAAAGCCAGCCCCGGGATCAGATCGGTTTGGACAGCGCCAATGTGGAGGCGGTGAAGAAGGGCATGGGCATGGTGGCCAGCGAAGGCTCTGCCGCTTACTATTTTCGGGACTTGCCGGTACAGGTGGGGGCCAAGACCGGCACAGCCCAGGTCTCCCGCAACAGCGAGGCCCACGCCCTTCTGGTGGCCTTTGCCCCCTACGAGGATCCGGAGATCGCCATCTCCATCGTGGTGGAGCACGGCGGCTCGGGCACCCTGGTGTCCGCCATCGCCGCCGAGATCTTTGAGTACTATTTCTCCGCCAAAGACGCCATGGACGCAGCTGTGACGGAAAACACGCTGGTGCGTTGAGCCTTTCATTTTACCCCGAAGCAGAAAGAGTGATGTGCCTTGAGCATGGAAGATACACAGTGGTTCAGCCCCGCCGACCCCCGGTGCAAAGCCCCCTACGGGGCGGCCCCCTCGGGCTCGGCGGTGAGATTCACCCTTCGTCCCAAGCGGCAGAAGGGCTTTGTAAGGGGGCGCCTCACCGCCCGGTGGGAGTTTGACGCAGACCGGGTAACCCAGACCCTCCTGCCCTGGACAGGGATGGAGGGGGATCGGGATCTCTTTTCCGCCTCCCTGGAGCTGGGGGACTATATCGGCCTTATTTGGTATACCCTGCGCCTGGAGCGGATGGACGGCAGCTTCGAGGAGACCCGGGAGTTCCAGCTCACCGTCTATGACGCCGCCGAGCGGGTGCCCGCCTGGTTTGGGGAGGGGGTCACCTATCAGATTTTCCCCGACCGTTTCTGCCGCCTGAGTGTCCCCGATCCCCAGGGGATGGTGGGCGGCCGCTGGGTGCACCAGAGCTGGGAGGAGGAGCCGGAATACCGCCCCAACGAACACGGGGAGATCCGCAACCGGGACTTTTTCGGCGGCAGCCTCCGGGGGGTGGAGGAAAAGCTCCCCTACCTCCAAAGCCTGGGGGTGGAGACCATCTACTTCTGCCCCATTTTTGAAGGCCCGGAAAACCACCGCTACGGGGTGGCCGACTACGAAAAGATCGACCCCATGCTGGGCACAAAAGAGGACTTCACCCGCCTGTGTGAAAAGGCCCACCGGCTGGGGATGCACATTATGCTGGACGGGGTGTTTAACCACACCGGCTTTGTCTCCAAATATTTTAACGGCGACGGCTTCTACCCCAACCTGGGCGCAAGCCAGAGCCGGGAGTCCCCCTATGCCGACTGGTACTACTTCCAAAATTGGCCCCATGAATTTTCCTCCTGGTGGGGCATCTATTCCCTGCCCACCACCAACAAGGAAAGCGTGAGCTGGCTTTCCTATATCACCGGGGAGAACGGCATTATTCGCTCCTGGCTCCGGGCGGGAGCCGATGGCTGGCGGTTGGACGTGGCCGACGAGCTGCCCGACTTCGTAGTCCACGCCATCCATGAAGCGGCCCGGGCCGAGAAGCCCGAGGCCGTCATCATCGGCGAGGTGTGGGAGGACGCCTCCCATAAGATCGCCTATGACGTCCGCCGCCGCCATGTGCTGGGCGGCCACTGCGACGGAGTGATGAACTACCCGGTACGCAGCGGGATCCTGAACTTCCTGCTGGGGGCCGACGGCGCCGCTCTGCAGACGGCGGTGGAGGCCCAGCGCCAGAACTATCCCCCCTGGGCCTTCTATTCCGGCATGAACGCCCTGGGCACCCACGATACCCTCCGGGTGCTGACCCTTCTGGGGGAGGGCAGTGACCGGAAGGGCGACACCAGCCGGGACTGGCGCTGCCAACACCGGCTGAGCCCAGAGCAGAGAAGCCTGGCCGCGGCCAGACTAAAGCTGGGCAGTTTGCTGCTCTATGCGCTTCCCGGGTCTCCTACCATTTATTACGGGGACGAGGTGGGGATGGAGGGTTTCGAGGATCCCTTTAACCGCCGTCCCTTCCCCTGGGGGAAAGAGGATCGGGAACTGCTGGGCTGGTTCACCGCCTTGGGCAAGGCCCGGAAGGAGCTGCCCCCCCTGCGCCGGGGCGGGCTGGAGTGGCTGCGCTGCGGCGGAAGGGTGGTCTCTTTCGCCCGGGAGCTGGCCGGGGAGCGGATCATCGCCGCGGTCAACGCCGGTGACCGCGCCGCCGTGATCGAACTGCCCCAGGGAAATCACATCCGCCTGGAGCCCATGACCGGCGGCCTGTTTCGGGAGAACGGAGCCCCCATTTTCCCTCTGCCGGCTTAGCAGTTTGACGCCATTGACGGGAAATGGCCATAAAAAATTCAAGTAGTTCAAGAAATTGTAACGATTTTGTGCTAAAATAAAATCACTGAGAGAAAAATGAGGTGATCGCGGTGAAAAAACGGTGCTTGGCGCTGCTGTGCTCCCTTTGCCTGCTGACCGGCCAGACCTGGGCCGCCGGAACAGGCTATCCCGATATAAACGGGGACGAATGGTTTGCCGGCGCGGTGGAGGAGATGACCCAAAAGGGCATTATGACCGGGGTGGAGGGCGGCCTTTTCGCCCCCTACGAGCCGGTGACCCGGGCCACAGTCATCACCGTGCTGTGGCGGCTGGAGGGCTCCCCCCGGGCGTCGGTGGCCGAGCCCTTCTCCGATGCGGAGAACGACTGGTACGCCGAGCCCGCGGCCTGGGCCAAGGGTACCGGGGTGGCCTCGGGCTACGCCGACGGCTCCTTCGGCGGCCGGGATCCGGTGACCCGGGAGCAGCTGGCCTGCTTCCTGTACCGCTATGCCGAATATAAGGGGGAGCCCTTGGCCGAGGGCGCCCTGGGCCTGTTCAGCGATACGTCGGCCATCTCCCCTTGGGCCGAAGACGCCATGCGCCACGCCGTGGGTGCGGGGATCCTCCAGGGGAATGACAAGGGAACCGTGGAGCCCCAGGGCATTGCGAACCGGGCGGCTCTGGCCACTATGCTCCAGCGGATGCTGACCCCGGCGGCGGGCTGACCGGCATTTGTGACCAGATTGGAAACGTTTTGTGAATCTTTTCTTTCCTTTCTTGACGGGAGCGAAAAATTGGGATATGCTCCCCTCAATACAAATAGAAAGGATGCCGCGCCATGGATCGAATCTTGATGAATTACCTTCAGGTAAGCCAGCACCTGTCCCAACAGTTCCGGGATCATTTTGGGAAGCTGGATCTGACCTTTCCCCAGGCCCTGGCCCTCAGCGTGCTGGGAGCGGAGGGCCCCATGCCCATCAGCAAGCTGGCGGAAAAAACGGGCAGTGCCAATTCCACCATCTCCGGCATTGTAGACCGGCTGGAGCGGCTGGGTCTGGCCAAGCGAACCCGGTCCGAGGTGGATCACCGCGTCATCTATGTGGAGGGGACAGACCGGTACCAGGCGCTGAAGGATCGGGCCAAAACCGGGGTCAGCGAGTATTTCAGCGGCCTGCTGGACAGCCTGACTGCCGAAGAGCGGGAGCAGGTGGCCAACAGCCTGGAGCTTTTGGATCGGGCCCTGACCGGGGAGAAGGAACTTCACAAGCCGGAGCAAGTGTGATATAATGCGCCCCATCGGGGGATGCTCTTCCCCCAAAGGGCAAAAAGGCAGAAGAGAAGGGAGATGAAAAGGGTGCGGACGTCTTACGGGTATGATACTTACCGGGGCCGCTCTCTGCTGCAGACCATATTGACGATCCTCATCGTGGTTCTGCTGGTGGTACTGCTGCTGGCGGTATGCGCCTTTCTTCTGCTGCAAAAATACATGGTCTATACCGACGACGGCCAGGCCCACCTGGAGCTTCCCTTTCTCCAACAGCGGGAGGAACCCCAGAACCCTGAGCCCAGCCAGGAACAGAATATCGTGGTGGTGACCCCGGAACCTGTCCAGACCCCGGAGCCCACCCTCCAGGCGTCGGCGGAGGAGCTGGAACCGGTGTCCCCCGTATCCCTGTTCCGCGCCGCCCTCACCGACGGCACCGCCCAGCGGCTGGTGACCGGGGCGGGGGGGAATGCCGCCCTGTTCAACATGAAGGCCAACGACGGCTCCCTGGGCTACGTGTCCGCCCTGCCCCGAGCGATCTCGGCGGGCAGCTCCGCGGCGGATCCGAGCCTGAACGGAAAGATCCAAGCCCTGACCGCCGGCGAGCTCTATACCATCGCCCGGGTGTCCTGCTTCAAGGACAACCTGGCCCCCAAGGCGGATGGCGCCTTGGCCATCAAGACCAACAGCGGCTATAACTGGCGGGACGAGGAGGAGATCCGCTGGATGAATCCCACCGCAGCCGAAGCCCGGCAGTATGTGATCGGCGTCTGCGTAGAGCTGGCCCAGCTGGGCTTTGACGAGATCGTGCTGGATAACGCCGGCTGGCCCGCCACAGGGAACCTGAGCTATATCAAGGTGGGGGAGAGCTACGACCCCGCCACCCTGAGCGAAGGGGTAGAGCAGTTCTACCAGGAGCTCCAAGCCGCGCTGGAGGGCACGGATGTGACCCTGGCCGTGGCGGTGAACGCCGCCGCCCTGACGGGGAGTGAGACCGCCAGCGGCCAGACGGCGGCCCTGCTGGGCCAGTATGCAGATCGGGTCTATGTCCTGGGAGCGGAGACGGCGGGGGCCTGTGACCGGGAGCTGGCCGACCAGGGCCTCACCGGCGGCAGGGTGCTCTATGTGGACAATACCGTGGCCGACCTTTCCACCACCGGCAAGCTGGTGGCGGCCCAAATACCCTAAACCGGAAACGGATCTATTTGATACCCGGAGCAGACAGCTCCGGGTATTTTTTGCGCCTATAAAGGCGGAAAAGGCCGAAAAAGGGAAAAATTCCTTGAAATGGAGGGGGAACTTCTATATAATTTCCCTGTGAAACCTTCGGGCTTGAAACATAACCCTGACAGACGAGGAGGAACGGGAATGAGAGGAAGCAGCCAAAGGGGGAAGGGCCTTTGGAGCCTGCTGGCGGCAGCCCTGCTGCTGAGCTGGCTCCTGCCCATAACGGCGTTGGCCGCGGAGGAACCCGCCGTGGCGAGCACAGGGGCCATCGTGGTGGACTTCCAAACGGATCAAGTCTATTACGAAAAGGACGCCGACCTTGCCCGGCCAGCGGCCAGCATGACCAAGGTGATGAGCGTCTATCTGGTCTTTGAGGAGATCGCTGCAGGCCGCCTGAGCCTGGATAGCTATGTCACAGCCGGCGTCAGGGCGGCCAACATCTCCCAAAACCGGGCCTATTCCGGCCTGGAACGCCTCCGGGCGGGGGAGAGTTACCAGGTGGACATCCTCCTGCGGCTGATTATGACCGCCTCCTGCAACGGTTCGGTGCTGGTGCTGGCCGAGCACATCGGGGGCACGGAGGAAGCCTTTGTCCAGCGGATGAACGATACCGCGGCGGCCTGGGGCATCGACGCCCACTTTGCCGATTCCTGCGGCTTTGTAGACGAGGGCAATGCCGTGTCCCCCAGAGCCATGGCTTACATCGCCAAGCGCATCATTACCGATTACCCTCAGATCCTGGAGTATTCCGCCCTGCCCGAGACCTATTTCCAGGGCAAGACCTTTTACTCCACCAACACCCTTCTGCGCAACGGAACCTGCGAGGGGATCGACGGCCTGAAAAGCGGAACCACCGATGGGGCGGGCTACTGCTATACTGGCACCGCCCTCCGGGACGGCCGGCGGATCATCTCGGTGGTTATGAACTCCACCGGCTACAGTGCCCGGATGAACGACACCAAAAATCTGCTGGAGTACGGCTTTCAGTGCCGCGCCCAGCAGGAGGAGCTGTGGCGCAAGACCGAGCAGGCCCTGCAAGCGGAGCTGAGCCCGGAGGATGGCCCCGTCTGGCCCTATGGGGAGACCACCCTTTCCGCCCGGTTGTCGGGGGTGGAGGGAGAGATCCCCTGCACCGTCTCCTGGGAGCTGAACGGCCAGAGCGTGGGGGAGCCGGAAACAGCCCTTTTGCTCCAAGAGGGCGCGGAGATCAAGGCGAACTTTTTTGCTCCGGGAGAGGAAAATTTTACAGCCGCCCTTCTCCTCACCTTTCCCGACGGCGCCGTAGTCCGGCGGGAGGCGGAGCTCCCCGCCGGGGAGGGAGAGGTGAGCTTTTCCGGCCGGCTGGGGCTGAGCCGGGCAGAGCTGTATCCCGAGGCGGAACTTCGGATCCCCCTCCGGGTGACCTGTGACCAGGGGGCGGTGCTCTCCATTCCGGCGGGCTGGTACCTGGACGGTGAGCCCATCCCTTATTATCAAAACCCTGCCTTCCGGATAGGCCCGGAGGGGGGCGCCTCGGGCTATACCCTAAAGGGGGAGGATCTGCCTGCCGGCGAGCACATCCTGGAGTTCCGCCTGAACCCCCAGGGGCTCCCCGGGGTGGAGCAGACCGCCTTTGCTGCCCGCCTGCTGGTGCTGGACGATGCAGAACCGGCAGACCAGGCGGCCTAACAGGAGAAATAGAAAACGGGTTGTATTTTTCGAAAAGAAAAATACAACCCGTTTTGCTGTGTACAAGATTACATTTGTTCCAGCCAGGATCGCAGCTGTCCCGCAAACCCCTGGTTCTCCTGGGCCAGAGACTGATAGAGCTCGCTCAGGCAAGGGTCGGTGGCAGACTGGGCCGCGGAAAGAAGCTCCGCCGCCAACTGCTGCTCGGCCTGGAACCGCTCCCGGAGGGCCAAAGCCAGGGTTTTGGCAGCCGGAGCCGGGGTGGGCGCCGGCGCAAAAGCCTCCCCCGCGATCAGAAAGCGGGCGGCGGCAAGTCGGCGCAGCTGCCGGGCCTTGGCGTCAGCAAGGGTAGCCAGGGGAAACCTCCGCCCGCTCCGCCGGGCCAGGGAGCGGTAGATCCTCTGGCAGTCTGCAGTGAGGGCGATAAGCCGATCCAGAATAGGCACCTGACCGGCGCTGGCCTCCCCCAGACAGGTGCCTGCCGGCGCAGCCGCAGGCAGGCAAGCGCGTCTCAAGGGCTGGGGCTGGCTGGGGGCAGAGGGTGTAATGGGCTCCACGGTAAAGGGACAGTCCTCCCGATCCTCGGGCATCACCCGCCGCCAAACCTGTTGGAAAGCGGCCGGATCCAGGAAGGTGGATGGGGTCTCGTTCATAGGGATTCCTCCTTTGGCTCTGTTTGCCCATCCTATGCAGAAATGAAAAAAAGGGCTACATGTGAAAAAAGAGTTGACAAAAGAAAAGAGTTTGGTTATAATAACACTTGCCTTTTCGGACGATTAGCTCAGCTGGTATGAGCATCCGCTTGACGTGCGGGAGGTCACAGGTTCAAGTCCTGTATCGTCCACCAGAAAATCATTTTTCCTTTTCCCCTATGGGGTCCCCGCGGAAAGGGCGAAGCCTTTTTCGTGGGGAGAGGAGAAATAGCGAAATGAGCGAGCTTTTCCGCTTGCGGGGAAGCGAGGGATAGGAAGCTTATTTCGACGATATGCGGGCATAGCTCATCTGGTAGAGCGCCACCTTGCCAAGGTGGAGGTAGCGAGTTCGAGCCTCGTTGCCCGCTCCAAAAAAGCAGTACCTGAAAGAGGGTACTGCTTTTTTCATAGGCAAAACAGAACTCGCTGCCTCCACCTCATTTGAATGAGAGGGAGCGAGATTCGAACTACGTCCCCTTAGCGGCTAAGGCCGCTTAGGGGGAGTTGATACCGGCACAGCCGGTGGCCTCGCTGCCCGCTCCAAAAAAGCAGTACCTGGTTTCAGGTGCTGCTTTCTTTTTTCTTTTTCTGAAACAAACCCAGTGGTAAAATTGTGTATAAAACAGAGAACACAAAAGGGAGGTGAAGCCCGTGGCGGGAGCCTATACCAAGGAGGAGCTGGCCGGCCTCTACCGGCGGCGGGTGGGCATGGTGTACCAGATCTGCCTTATGCTGCTGAAAAACGTTCCCGACGCGGAGGACGCCTGCCAGACGGTGTTCCGGAAAACCTTGGAGCGAACCGAGTCCTTCCGGGATTTGGAGCACGAGAAGGCCTGGCTCATTGTCACCGCCCGGAACGAATGCAAAAACCAGCTCAAGCACTGGTGGCGCACCCGGCGGGCCGGGGAGGAGGAGCTGGAAGCCATCGCCTGGGAGCAGCCCGAAGACGGCGCACTGTGGGAGCGGATCCTGGCCCTGCCGGAGCGGGAGCGGATGGCGGTCTATCTCCACTACTACCAGGGCTATTCCACCGAGGAGACGGCGGGGCTTTTGAATACCAAGCCCGCCACCCTCCGCACCTGGCTCTTTCGGGCCAGAGGAAAATTGAAACAGAGATTGGAGGCTGACGGATATGGCATATGAGGACTTACGGCGGGTCTTGGATCAGGTGAAGCCGTCCCGGCCCCGGGAGGATGCCATGCTTGCAGCCCTCCTGGAAGAAGAAAGGACGGAAAACCATATGAAAACAGGAAAAAGGCTGCCCCGGCTGGCAGCGGTGGGATTGGCGGCGGCCGTGCTGCTGACCACCTGCGCCTTCGCGGTGGTCACCGGGCTGGATCAGCGGCTGCTGAGCTATTTTGGCGGCACGCCGGAGCAGGAGGCCCTGCTGTCTCCCGCCGCGGTGACGGTGGGCAAGGAGATCAAAGACCAGGGCTCCACCCTCCATGTGCGGCAGGTCATCGCCGACCGCTACTCCGCCGTGATCCTCATGGACTTCACCGCCCCGGAGGGGACGGCGCTGGACGGGGACTATTACACTCTGGGGAATAGCCGCATCCAGGGAAAGGCCACGGACGGGACAGAGCTGTCCTCCTGGGGGTTTGGCTGGACACTGCTGGAGGACGAGGATCCCGGGGACAACCGGATCACTCTGCTATTCAAGGTGAACTTCATCGATGGGAACGGCGACGCTTTAGGATCTACCCTGAACCTGGACTTTACGGGGCTGTATGACAACAACCTGGATGAGAACTGTCTGGCCCAGGGACACTGGAAGTTCAAGGTGACCCTGCCCGAGACCGACCCGGGCCGATATGTGACCCCGGAGGCCCCCATTGCCATCGGGGGAAAGGAGGTCACCCTGACCTCCCTCTACCTGTCCCCCATCTCCCTGGCCTGGGAGCTGGGAGAGGGAGCGGACGACCTGGCGTCCCTGGACCGTTCCGCCCTCCATGGCCGGGAGGACTGGCCGGAGCTGGTCTCCCTCTCCATGGCCGACGGGCGGGAACTCGCCCCCGGGGAGCTGAAATTTATGGTGACGGAGTATAAGACCGACCTCCTGGAGCGGGACCGGGGCCGTTACTGCCTGGGACTGCCGGAGATCATCGACCCGGCGGAGGCAACCTCGGTGACCATCTTTGACCAGAGCTTTGACCTTCAAGACTAAGAGATAAAAACGGGCGGTATTTTTCTCCGTGAAAAATACCGCTCGTTTTTATCTCTCACACAAACACCGCCTGTACCAGAGCCATGTAGAGCAGCGTCCCGCCGAAGATGGACAGCAGGGTGTTGTGCTTCCATTTATGGAGAAGCACAACCGCCCCCACCCCGATGACCTGGGGGATCCAGCCGGAGGCGGAGGAAAGATCCATTCCCCGCAGGCAGTAGACCACCAGCATGGCCATCACCGCCGGGGGCAGCACCCGGCCCAGGTAGAGGACTACCTTGGGGGGCTCCTTCCCCCGGTCAAAGAGGAGGAAGGGCAGGGCCCGGGTCAAAAAGGTGACGGCGGTCATCACGGCGATGAGGGCCGCGGTATAGCCTGGGTTCATACCGCCGCCTCCTCTCTGTCCAGCCCGCCCTGGAAGGCCAGCAGGAGGAGGATCATAGCGGCCAGGGCGGGGATCAGGAACCGGTCAGGGCCCAGCAGGAGCAGGGAGAGCGCCGCCGCCCCCGCCCCCAGCAGGGCGGGCAGGTGGGACTGCGCACCTTCCCACTGTCCCACTGCGATGACCGTAAAAAGGGCGGTCATGGCGAAGTCTGCCCCCTGGGTGTTGATGGCAAAGGCCGTTCCCAAAAGCCCGCCGATGACCGACCCGGCCACCCAGTAGACCTGATTCAGCACAGCCACGGCAAAATAGTAATCGTGGGGGGCAACGTCATCGGGCACCTGGGCAGAGGACAGCAGAGCGTAAGTCTCGTCGGGCAGGGAGAAGATCATGTAGAGCTTTCGCCACCCCATCCCCCGGTATTTTTCCAGCATGGACAGGCCGTAGACCATGTGGCGAAAATTGAGGATCAGGGTCATTACCGCCACCTGCCCCAGGGAGGCCATAGAGGTCAGCAGCTCCACCCCCAAAAACTGGGCAGACCCGGCGTAGACAAACAGGGACATAAAAAAGGACCACAATACGTTGAAGCCTGCCGCGTCCATCAGCAGTCCGAAGGCGATGCCCAGAGGGATAAACCCCAGCATCACCGGGACGGTAGCGGGAAAAGCGGCGGCAAAAGCCTTGCGCTTCACGGGGAAACACTCCTTTGCGGGGGAAATTTGGGATATTATACAATAGCACGGCGGAAAAAACAAGGGCAGACCCTTGACCTATATTCGTCCCCGTTTCTCCCTCTTTCTTTTCGGGAAAAAATGGGCTATAATAGCTATACTTTGTTTCATCCGTTCCGGGGAGGATGCACCATGGAAAAACTGTTGTTTATTTATAATCCCCATGCGGGCCGGGGCCAGGTTCGCAGCAAGCTGGCGGAGATCCTTAACGCTTTCACTAAAGCGGGCCGGCTGGTCACCGTCTACCCCACCCAGGCTCCGGGAGACGCCTCCCGAGCCGCCCGGGAGCTGGCCCCTCAGTTTGATCGCCTGGCTTGCTGCGGCGGGGACGGCACCCTTCACGAGGTAGTCACCGGCCTCATGTCCCTGCCTGAGAGCGCCCGCCCTCCCATCGGCTACCTTCCCGCCGGTACCACCAACGACTATGCCCGGAACCTGAAGCTGCCCCGGGGCATGGCGGAGATGGCGGCCCTGGCCGCCGTAGGGGAGCCCAAGCCGGTGGACATCGGGCGGTTGGGAGAGCGGTATTTCATCTATGTGGCCGCCTTTGGCGCCTTCACCGACGTGGCTTACAATACCCCCCAGCAGTTCAAAAACACCCTGGGGCATCTGGCCTATGTGCTGAAGGGAGTCTCCGAGCTGACCGGCTTAAAGGGCTATCCCCTCCGGGTGGAGCACGACGGCGGCGTGCTGGAGGGGGAGTATCTCTATGGCATGGTGAGCAACACCGTCTCCGTAGGCGGCATTATCGGCCTTCCCAGCGACGAGGTGATCCTGGACGACGGACTTTTGGAGCTGGTGCTGGTGGAGCGGCCCCGGTCGGTGCCCCAGCTCAACGCCATCATCCACGCCCTGGCCAGACAAGAGTATGATGCGGAGAGCGGCGTGGTGGGCCTCCATACCTCCCGCCTGCACATCACCAGCGCTCAGCCGGTGCCCTTCACCCTGGACGGCGAGTTTGGCGGTGAGCACACCGAAACGGAGATCGCCGCGGTGAATACCCCCATTCGGATCGTATACGGAAACTGACCCCATACCGGACGAACCATGGGGAGAACAAGAGAAAACCGACAGAAAGGAGGGGTCAACATGGATTATCAGGCCGGAACCTTTGACGTGGCCGTCATCGGCGCAGGCCATGCGGGGATTGAAGCAGCCCTGGCCTCGGCTCGCATGGGCCTCAGTACCCTCTGCTTTACCGTAAACCTGGACGCAGTGGGAAACATGCCCTGCAACCCCGCCGTCGGCGGCACCGGCAAGGGCCACCTGGTGCGGGAGATCGACGCCCTGGGGGGCGAGATGGCCAAAGCTGCGGACAAGGCCTGCATCCAGTACCGGGTGCTGAACAAGGGCAAGGGCCCCGCCGTCTGGTCCCTCCGGGCCCAGGCCGACCGCCGCCGTTACCAGGAACTTATGAAGCACACCCTGGAGCGGCAGGAAAACCTGTGGGTCAAGCAGGCGGAAATTACGGATATCCTCACCGAAAACGGGGCCGTCTCCGCTGTCCGCACCGCCCACGGCGCGGTCTACCGGGTAAAGGCCGCCATCGTCTGTTCAGGCACCTACCTTACCGGACGCACCATCGTGGGCGACGTGGTTCAGGACAGCGGGCCCGACGGCCTCGCCGCTGCGGGCGCCCTGTCCGAGAGTCTGAAAGGGCTTGGAGTTACCCTCCGCCGTTTCAAAACGGGCACGCCCCCCCGGGTCAACCGCCGCAGCGTGGACTTCTCCAAAATGGAGCTCCAGGAGGGGGACGAAACTCCGGTGCCCTTCTCTTTCTCCACCCGCCGGCCCCCGGAAAACCGGGCGGTGTGCTATCTTACCTATACCACCGAGGAGACCCATCAGGTTATCCGGGCCAACCTGGATCGCTCCCCTCTCTTTTCCGGGGTCATTCAGGGGGTGGGCCCCCGGTACTGTCCCTCCATTGAGGACAAGGTGGTTCGCTTTGCCGACAAGCCCCGGCACCAGCTCTTTATTGAGCCCATGGGCCTTGATACGGAAGAGCTCTACATCCAGGGCTTCTCCTCCTCTCTTCCCGAGGAGATCCAGGTGCAAATGCTCCACACCATCCCCGGCTTGGAGCAGGCCGAGATGACCCGTCCGGCCTATGCCATCGAGTACGACTGCGTGGATCCCACCGAGCTAAAGCCAACCCTGGAGCACAAAAAAATCCCCGGTCTCTACGGTGCCGGCCAATTCAACGGCTCCTCCGGCTATGAGGAGGCTGCCGCCCAGGGCCTCATGGCGGGCGTCAACGCCGCCCTGAAAATTTTATGTAAACCGCCCCTGATCCTGACCCGTGACCAGGGCTACATTGGCGTCCTCATCGACGATCTGGTGACAAAGGGCACCAATGAACCTTACCGCATGATGACCTCCCGCACCGAATACCGCCTTCTCCAGCGCCAGGACAACGCGGACCGCCGCCTTTCCCATATCGGCCATGCCGTGGGCCTGGTCAGCGAGCAGGAGTATCAAGCGGTTCTGGACAAATACGCCGCCGTAGACGCCGAGATCAAGCGCCTGGAAAAAACCGGCTGTCCCGGCGGCCGTCTGGCTGACCTCCTCCGCCGCCCGGAAAACACTTACGAGAGCATTGCCGAGCTGGACCCCGCCCGTCCTGATTTGCCGCCGGCTGTCACCGAGGCAGCGGAGATCGAGATCAAATACGCCGGTTACATCCGCCGCCAGGAACGCCAGGTGGAGGAGATGAAAAAACTGGAGCGTCACCCCCTCCCCCCGGACATAAATTATGTAAACCTACAAGGCCTTCGCCTGGAGGCCCGCCAAAAGCTGGACAAGATCCGCCCGGAAAACCTGGGTCAGGCCAGCCGGGTTTCGGGGGTCAGCCCCGCCGACGTGGCGGCGCTGATGGTGTACCTGGAGAAAGGCGGTCACCATGAAGCCTAAAGCCGTTCTGGGGCTCTCCGGCGGGGTAGACTCCGCCGTGGCCGCCCGCTTGCTGATGGAGCATTATACCGTAATCGGCCTCTATCTCTCCATCGGCCCCGAGTCCGCCGGGGAGAGCGACGCCCGCAAGGTGGCGGAGGAGTTGGACATCGAATTCCACACCATGGACATCTCCCAGGCCCTGGAGAAGCATGTCAAAGCCCCCTTTGCCGCGGAATACCTGTCAGGCCGAACCCCCCTGCCCTGCGCCCGGTGCAACCCCCTGGTAAAATTTCCCTCTCTCCTGGCCCTGGCGGAGGAGCTGGGGGCGGAACACATCGCCACCGGCCACTATGCCCGCACCGCCCAAGGGGAAACCGGCCGAACCCTTCTTCTCAAGGGAATGCCCGCCAATGACCAGTCCTACATGCTCGCCCGTCTGCCCCAGGAGATATTACAAAGGGTAATTTTCCCCCTTGGAAATTACGATAAGTCTACCGTGCGGGAGAAGGCCAAAGCCTTCGGCATCCCGGTGGCGGAGAAGCCGGACAGCATGGAGATCTGCTTCATCCCCGACGATGACTACGCCGCCTGGCTGAACCGCCGCGGCGCCTCCGCCCCCGAAGGGGACTTTATCACCCCCGACGGCGCCGTACTGGGCCGCCACAAGGGGATTCACCATTACACCCTGGGCCAGGGCCGGGGTCTGGGCATTTCCGGCCCTCATCGCTACTATGTCTCCAAAATCGACCCCAGCGCCAACACCGTCACCCTCTCCGACGGCTCCGACCTCCTGCGCCGGGACATCCTCTGCACCTCCCCCAACTGGATCTCCATTCCCACCCTGGACGCCCCTCAAGAGGTCGCCGCCCGCTTCCGCCACGCCAAGACCGAGACCCCCTGCACCATTGCCCCCACGGCAGACGGCGGCGTCCAAGTCACCGCCCATACCCCCGTCCGGGCCCCCACACCGGGCCAGCTGGCGGTATTCTATTCCGGGGACAGCGTCCTGGGAAGCGCATGGATTGACCAATAAAAAAAAGAGGGATCGGCCCAGGGCCGATCCCTCTTTTTTATGTCCCCAATTCCTGCTCCCGCCGCTTTAGTATCCGGGGAAACCGATAGGCAAACATGCACCCCGTGGTCACCGCCGCGCAGATATCCGCCACCGGCTCTGCCAGCCAAACGGCAAAGACCTTGTTGGGCAGAAACAGGGGCAGGATAAAGATGAGGGGAATGAGCAAAATGACCTTCCGCAGCAGGGCCAGAAACAGGGAGATCTTGGCCTCTCCCAGGGCCACAAAGGTCTGCTGACAGGCGGACTGGATCCCGAACATAAAGATCCCCGCAAAATAGACCCGCAGGGTCTGGGTGGCCACCGTCACCAGCTGGGGCTTGTCGTTGAAAACGGCGATAAAGACCTCCGGGAACAGCTCCACCAGCGCCCAAATGGCCACCGTAAAGGTAAGACAGCAAATAAACAGCAGCCGAAAAGCCTGCTTTACCCGATCCAGCTTTCCCGCCCCGTAGTTAAACCCGATGATGGGCTGGGCGCCCTGAGACAGCCCGTGGAGGGGCATGGTTCCCACCTGCATCACCGAGGAGGCGATGGTCATAGCCCCCACATAGGGATCCCCGCCGTATTTGAGCAGGGAGGAGTTGAAGGAGATGCTCACCAGGCTCTCGGTGGACTGCATAATAAAGGGAGAGACCCCGATGGCGATCACCGGCAGCAGAACCGAGGCCTTCAGACGCAAATGCTGGAAGCGCAGCTTTAATAAAGTCCGCTTTCCCATCAGGAAGAACAGCACCCAAAGGGCGGAAACGGTCTGAGCCAGCACAGTGGCCAAAGCCGCGCCCTGCACACCCATTTGTAGCCCGAAGATAAAAATGGGATCCAAAATAATGTTGCAAACGGCCCCAATGACCACCGTCAGCATGGAGAAGGTGGCAAAGCCCTGAGTGGTGACAAAATTGTTGAGTCCCAAGGCCAGCAGTACGGAAACCGTACCCCAGAGATAGATCCCCAGATATCCGCTGGCATAGGGCAGAGTGTTCTCGCTGGCCCCGAACAAAAGCAGCAGAGGCTCCTTAAAAATCTGGAAGAGCAGGGTGGCGGCTACGGCCATTACCAGCAGCAGGGCGGTGCACCCCCCCAAAATGGCCTCCGCCCCGTCAATATCCTTTTCTCCCATACGGATGGCGGCCCTGGAGCCGCCTCCCATTCCCGCCAGGGAGGACAGGGCCGAAATAAACATGATAACGGGGAAGGCCACCCCCAGCCCTGTGAGGGCCAGGTCTCCCGCATCCGCCATATGGCCGATGTACATCCGATCCACAATGTTGTAAAGGGCGTTGATCAGCTGGGCCGCCACCGCGGGAACCGCCAATTTTGCCATCAGCCGCCCCACCGGGGCGGTGCCAAGTGCGTTTTTGTCCTCCATCAGGCGTTTTGTTCTCCTTCCAGGAAATAGGTGGCCTCCATGTCGGCCACACTGAGGGCGAAGGCCAGGGGATACTTCTCCAAAGCCTGCCCCACCAGGCGGCTGTCCTCGCCGCCGGAAAAGCCCATGTGCCACCGGATGGCCATGGCCTCCTCCCGCTTCAGCTTCATGAAGCCGGAAATGATGTAAACGGATTTCTCCCCGTGTCCATAGGGCAGAGGATCCTCAAAAAAGAAGGTGGGCACCTTCTCCCACTGTCCCGTGACCTCGTTCTTCACGTTCCGCGACCCGGCCTTGTAGCACCCGATCTTGCAAAGATCGTGGAGCAGGGCGGCGATGGTCACGCTCTCGGGGGAGACCTCCAGCCCGTACAGCTCCTGCACCCGCTCCCGGGCCAGATAATCCACCAGACAGTGGTAAACGTTTAAGCTGTGGTCGCAAAGCCCGCCCGCATAGGCCCCATGGTACCGGGCCGAAGCAGGGCAGGAGAAAAAGTCAGACTTATTTTCCAGGTAATCCAGCAGGGCCTCGGCCCCCTCCCGGTGGATATTTTCCCGGTAGATCTCCAAAAACTCCTCTTTGCCGCTCATCTGTCCATCCTCCTTTTGATGGGGAAAATATACCACAGACGCAAAGCGCCGCTGCGGTATATTCAGTTCGATCAATAGAATCGCCGCTTGCGGCAATTCTGCCACGAAGCAAAAGTGCTTGCAAAGCAAGATAGTATGTGACGATTATACCATAGCCGCTGTCCCAAAACAAGGGCCCGTTCCCGCCTTCTCACCCCTCTTCCCCCAGTGCCATAGGATGGGGGAGAGGTGATGACATTGGACGTTCTTTCCGCGCTGGCCGCGGGTTTTCTCTTTGCTCTGGCCTGTAATCTGGATACCCTTCTGGCCGCCATGGGCCAGGGTGCCCGGGGGATCCCCCTGGGCCTCCGGGAGCTGCTGACCGCCGCGGCGGTGACCACAGCGGTGACCTTTCTCTCCCTAACCCTGGGAGCCATCGGCGCATCTTTTCTGCCCCAGGGACTTTCGGAAAAGTTGGGGGGTCTGGCCCTCGCCGCCCTGGGCCTTTGGTACTTACTGGATGCCCTCCGGGGAAAGGGGGAGCCTTTGCAGGAGGCCTCCCGGGGCTGGCTGGCCCTCTCCGGAGCCCTGGCGGTAAACAATGCCGGGGTGGGGATCGCCGCCGGAGTCACCGGCCTTTCCCCGGTGCTGGCCTCATCCTGGAATTTTGTGGTGACCCTGCTCTCTCTGCAAATGGGCCGCCGCCTGGGCCGCCGGCTGTCCCGCTGGAGCAAGCTGGCCCTTCCCCTCTCCGGGGCTCTTCTGGTGCTCCTGGGCGCCGCCCAGCTCATATAGCGCCCGGCACAAAAACCAGCCCAGCCTGTATGCGTACAGGCTGGGCCGTTTTGTTTTCGGATGGCTCAGGCCGCCATATCCCGCAATTCGTCCTGGGCCTCCCCCATGGTGTCCGCCGAGAAGCAGAACCGCCCGCTCTTGTCGTAAACCTCCACATGGCCCCGCACATACCGCAATTCAAACTGCTCCGTCATTTGAGCCTCACTCCTTTCTGATGCTGTCATTCTATCAGAGGAAGTGTCCTATAAAATGGACTTAAGATGAGTTGACGGGAAAAAATACAACTTGACAATAGGAACATTTGTACTATAATAAAAAGCACAACTGTTCGATAGGGGAGATACTAATGAAACCGGTAAGGATTACCGTTCTCCGCAAACAGCTCTATCAAGATATTGCCGAAAAATATCTTACGGACTACCCTGATGTGGAGTGCGATTTTTTTCAGGAGGGCGATACCTTTCTCTATACAGGCGGCGCGGAGATGCCGGCGGGTTTCTGTCCCTGGGCCTGGGTGGATGTCTACCCCAGCGTCTCCGCCCTCTCTGCCGGGGCCGCCTGCGTCCCCTGGCAAAACCGGGATGGGGTCAATATCGTCTGTTGTAAAGACGGAGTGCGGCCTGTGACCTTTCTGCTGGAGACAGTGGAAAGTAGGGAGGAGTGAGGCGGGCATGCGGGAGGATATTTTGGAATATCTGCGGCGGGAGGTGTATGAACGGTGCCGGCAGCCGGAAAACCGGTTTGGGATGGGCTGCTATGATCACATCGAGACCGTGGTGAAAAATGGGATGGCGCTGGCGGAGCGGTATGGGGCGGACCGGGAGGTGGTGGCTATCGCCGCCTGGCTCCACGATATTGCCTCGGTGACCGATTACAGCCTTTACGAACTGCACCATGAGCACGGGGCGAGAATGGCAGGAGAGTTGCTGGAAAATCTGGGCTACGACCGGGAAAAGATCCCTCTGGTCCAGGCCTGCATCCGGAACCACCGGGGGAGCGTACAGGTGGGCAAGAGCAGTATGGAGGAGATTTGTGTGGCGGACGCCGACGCTATCTCCCATTTTGACAATGTACCCGGCTTATTCTATCTGGCCTACGTGCAGAAGGGCATGGGGATCGCGGAGGGGAAAGCCTTTGTCAGGGGGAAGCTGAAGCGGAGTTTCGATAAGCTGTCCCTGAAAAGCCGGGGGTTTTATGGAGAAAAATACCGACAGGTGATGGAGCTCCTGGGCTGATTTGATTTTACGGAGGAGGGAAAGGGCCGTGGATATGATGGAAAAACTTACCGTTCTGGCCGACGCCGCCAAATACGACGCCGCCTGTACCTCCAGCGGGGTGGTTCGGGGCGGAAAGCCGGGCACCATCGGCACCGCCACCAACTCCGGCTGCTGCCATACCTTCTCCGCCGACGGCCGGTGCATCTCCCTTTTGAAGGTATTGATGACCAACCATTGCTGCTACGACTGCGCCTACTGCGTCAACCGCAAGTCCAACGATGTCCCCCGCACCGCCTTCACCCCCCGGGAGCTGGCGGAGCTCACCATCCAGTTTTACCGCCGGAACTACATTGAGGGTCTGTTTCTCTCCTCCGCGGTGCTGAAAGATCCCGACTTCACCACCGAGCGGATGATCGAGGCCCTGCGCCTGCTGCGTACCGAGTACCATTTCAACGGCTACATCCACGCCAAGGCCATCCCCGGCGCCGACCCGGGCTTGACACACCGGCTGGGGCTTCTGGCCGACCGGCTGAGTGTCAATATCGAATTGCCTTCCGAAACCTCCCTTCAGCTGCTGGCCCCGGACAAGACCAAATCGGCCATCTTCAAGCCCATGGCTCAGATCCGGGACGGCTCGGAGCAGTCCAAGGCGGAGCTGAAGCTCTACCGCCACGCTCCCCGCTTTGCCCCGGCCGGCCAGTCCACCCAGATGATCGTGGGAGCCACCCCGGAGAGCGACCATCACATTTTGTCCTTGACCCAGGGCCTCTATCAGAAGTATCATCTAAAGAGAGTCTTTTTCTCTGCCTATATGCCTGTCTCTGACAACAAGCTCCTGCCCGCTCCCGCCGGCTTCAAGCCCCCCCTCCTCCGGGAGCATCGGCTCTACCAGGCCGACTGGCTCCTCCGGTTCTACGGCTTCACCGCCCAGGAGATCCTGGACGAGACCCACCCCAACTTCGACGCCGCCCTGGATCCCAAAAGCGACTGGGCCCTCCGCCACCCGGAGTTTTTCCCTGTGGAGGTGAACCGGGCCGACTACGAAGCCATCCTTCGTGTCCCCGGCATCGGCGTCCGGGGAGCCCAGCGGATCGTGGTTGCCCGCCGCCGGGGGCCCCTGAGCTTTGAAGGGCTCAAGCGCCTTGGCATTGTCCTCAAGCGGGCCCAATATTTTATCACCTGCTCCGGCCGGATGCTTCCCGGACTGCGATGCAGCCCGGAGAGCGTTTACCGCCGCCTGGCCGGATTGGAACAGGCCCAGCTGGGGGAGGAGAGCTGGCAGCAGATCAGCCTGTTTGACGGAGCGGTTAGTTGACATAATATTGAAATTTCCCCCAAAGTCTTTTCCGCCCCTGACGGGCGGCGCAGACAATGTTTTTATAAACACTTTTTGGGCATTTATGGGGGCAGAATGACCCCGCTTCGTCCCCATAAGAAATTGACATAATATAATTTACATAATATAATAAACATAAATCAGTTTACATAATGAAAGGAGAGGAGCCCAATATCACAGATTTGTTACCGGTATGACGGCTCCTTTGGGGGCTTTCTCACCTGTATATTTGAGAGTTATGTAAACAACAAGCCCCCCATGGCCTTCCGCTTGACCGGGGATGGCCCCACCCTCTGGGAGGAGCGGGAAATCCTCCGGGAAGAGGACAAGGCCAAGCGGGTCTACGCCGCCCTAAAGCGGATATCCCCCGCCTTTCAAAAGCTGATCGCCCGGGGCTTTCTCACCTGCCTTCCGGAGCGGGAGCTGGCCCTCTATGACTTGATACACAGGGGATTGCAGGAGGGGGATCGGGTGCGCCAGGATCTGAGCGACCCCACGGTGGCCAAAGTAAACCTGGCCCTGACCAAAATGTGGACCGAGTGGGATCACCTGAAAGGGTTTGTCCGCTTTTCCGAGCTGGAGGGGATCCTGGTAGGGGAGATCGAACCTAAAAACCGGGTTCTGCCCCTGCTGGCGCCCCACTTTGCCGCCCGGTTTTCCGGGGAACAGTTTGTCCTTTATGACCGAACCCACCGGGAAGCAATATTTTATGTAAACTATAATTGGGCCATTGTCCCCCTGGAGGAATTCCACATGGGCCCTGCCGGGGAGAGGGAGAAATCCTTCCGGGCCCTGTGGCGAAAGTACTACAAGACCATCGCCATCGAGGGCCGCCTCAACCCCAAGTGCCAGAGCACCCACCTGCCCAAGCGCTACCGCCGCGTAATGACGGAATTCCTCTCTGATGAAGAAGCGGAAACCCTTCTGCCGGAAGGGAAAAAGCAGGTATACTCCCTGGATCGGGGAGATAGAATATCAATAGAATGAAGAAATGAGGACAGAGTATGTATGACATTTTGATCGTGGGCGGCGGCACCGCCGGCCTGACCGCAGCCATTTACGCCCGCCGTGCGGGAAGGAGCGTGCTGGTGCTGGAGGGCACCGGTTTTGGAGGGCAGATCACCTCCTCTCCGCTGGTGGAAAACTACCCCGGACTGCCTGCTGTCAGCGGGCTGGACTACTCCGATGCTCTGCTGGCGCAAGCCAAGGCGCTGGGTGCGGAGACCCGGTTCGGCCGGGTGGAATCTGCTGGCCGGGAGGGGGATCATTTTGTTCTCACCGCCAGGAAAAAGACCTTTGAGGGCCGGGCGTTGATCTTGTGTACCGGAGCCAAGCACCGAAAGCTTGGGGTGGATCGGGAGGAAGAACTGGTGGGCCGGGGCGTGAGCTATTGCGCGGTCTGCGATGGAGCCTTTTTTAAGGATAAGGATACTGCCGTGGTGGGCGGCGGCGACAGCGCCCTTCAGTCGGCCCTGTTTTTGTCTCAGGTGGCCCGGAGCGTTACGCTGATCCACCGCCGGGGGGAATTCCGGGCCCAGGAAGCCTATGTAACGGCGGCTAAGGAGAAGGAGAACATCACCTTCTTGATGGACAGCCGGGTAACTGAGCTTATCGGGGAGGAGGCCTTAACTGCCATAGGGGTGGAGGAAAAAAGCGGAAAAGGCCGAAAGCTGCCGGTGGAGGGGCTTTTTGTGGAAGTGGGCCAGGAGCCGGACAATGGAGCCTTTGCCGGACTGACTGATTTGGATGAGGGCGGTTATTTTACTGCCGGAGAGGATTGCCGTACCAAAACGCCGGGGGTTTTCGTGGCTGGGGATTGCCGGGCCAAGGAGCTGCGGCAGTTGACTACAGCGGCTGCCGATGGGTCAGTGGCGGCTACGGCGGCCTGCCGGTGGTTGGATGGGCAGTGAGAGGGCGTTTCTTGGAAGAAATGGATCCAAAAAGAACACCCGCCGGGGAGGAGATGCTCTTCGGCGGGTGCTCTTTTGTGCTTTTTTGGGGTATCCTTGTTTAATATTCAGTTTTTCTTTATTGATAAGGGAATGCTCCTGGAGGGTCATTCTTGGAGCGGCAAAGAATGGCCCCCCAGACCTCCTATCCCTCCGGGGCATTTACTCCCGCTAAACTTGCTGGGCTTGCCGTGAGTATCCGTGCTATTCTTGGCGGTGTGAGCGCTGGGGCGCCGGTTCGGGGTGGCTGTCCCTGCCGCCGACCTGACGATCAGACGTCTCCCGGCGGTTTCCAGCGGGGGAAACGCCGGGGAGAAGGAAAACCGGGGAATCACAGCCTTTCGAAGGAGGATCAGAACTCGGCGTCTACGATGCGAACATAGCGGCGGAGGGGATACTCCCCGTCGTGGGCCTCCCCGGGGAAGGCGGCGGACATGGTTCCCGCCCGGGTGATCCGGGTGACTCCGGCCCGGGAAAGGAGGGCGATCAGGGCCTCCCGCTTTTCGGGGGAGCAGAGAAGTCCGGCGGTTTGAAGCCGTCCTTTCTGCCGGCGAAGGGTGGGGAGCAGTTCCCCCTGAGGGAGGAGCTTGACCAGCACGTTGCCCTCCATGGGGGAGAGCTCCAATTCCCGGTCGGGGCGGAAAATGAGAGAGCAGCCCTTGCCCCGGAAAAGGGTCTCCTTCTCCGCGGTTCCCTCCACAATGCGCTCCAAGAGGGCGGTGTGGCCGCTGAGGGTGGCTTGGGCTCCCGGCGCCAGACCGGGGCGGCGGGCGGCGGCCTTTTCCAGATAGGGGAGGAAGGTTTGGCAGAAGGTTTCCCCTTCCTCCCGGTGCTCCGTATCCAGGAAAATGACCTGGCAGGAGGAGCAGAGACGCTGGTTTGTCTCCACAATGTGGGAAGCCAGGGCGGAAAGCTCCTGATCCTTGTCCCGGTAGCCCGAAACATAGGCAAAGCTGAGGCGGTGGCCCCACTCGATGAGTTTGGCCCCGGCGGGGGCCAGCCTCCGGGCGGCCCGGATCGCCCCCTCGCCGCCCCAGGTGACCAGGCCGTCGGCCAGGGAAGCCAGGAAAGTTATGTCAACCTCTTCCCCGGAAGGAAGATCAAAGGCATAGATATAGGGGGCCAGCCGGGGTTCCTGCTCTACCAGCAGGCGGAAGGCGGCCAGGGACAGCCCCTTGTCGCTGCGGGGCAGTTTGACAAGGTTTATATTGCCGGTGAGCAGTCCTTCCAGCACGGTGTAGACCGGAAGGCCCGGCATGTTGCCCGGGGCGATGTGGAAGAGGGCGCCAAGGGGCAGAACATGGGCGGTGGTTTCGGAAAAGGATTTGTGGCCGAAGGGATCCGGCCCCAATTCAGCGGCGAGCTTGGCCTCTATGGCCTCCCGGCGGAGGAGGGGGAGCAGTTCCTCCAAGCTCACCCCGGCGGGGAGGAACTGGGCCAAAAGGGAGTGAAATTCCCCGCCGGCCAGCCGTTTTCCCAGGGCGTCCACGGCGGCGATCACCGTTTCCGGGTGAAGGGAGGGGCCTATGCGGGTGGCATTGATTTGCTGTTCCAGGCCCTGAATGACGGTTTTCCGTTCCGAATCGGGCAGCAGCTTTCCGTTGGCAAAGATCATAGTGTGCTCCCTCCCCTCTCGCCGAAGCCCTGGTCGCCGCCCAGCAGCTCGGCGGCGCCGGCGGCGCAGGTCTGGATGTCGCTCATCCCCACCCGGCCCAGGATGGTCAGATAGGGGCTTTGGATGCCGCAGCCGCAGCTCTCCCCGGGGGTGAGGAACCCCAGGTCGTCGGTCATGACGCTGAGGGTGGGGGTGGCGGTCATCAGAGGGGAGATGAGGTTCAAAAGGCCCACCTTTCCCATGGGGAGGGGCTCCAGGGTGTCTGGATCCCGGATGAGAACCCTGCCATAAATGGGAATGTGGAAATGGTGCTTTTCACAGGTGTTATAGAAAACGGGATGTTCCACTGCCCCGAAAAGCTCGTTGATGTTTTCCTCGGGGATACCCAGGGTTTTCTCCACCAGGGCGTAGAGGGTCTTTTTGTCCACCTCCTGGGCGTAGTGCTGTTTCCAGCCTCCCGCCAGAATGATCCGGGAGCCTTTGGGGAGCCTTACTTTCAGCCCCAGCTCTTCCATCCGCTTCAGGCCGAACCACAGGTAGGAGGGGAAGCCGATGACCCGGGTGGGGAAGGGGGAGGATTCCAGCTTTTTCAGGGCCTTCGCCACCGAGTCCAGGTCGGGGACGTAGGCGCCGTTTACCATGTTGAGGGCGTAGATGCGGCCCAGGGGCGGGGAGAAATGGGTCAGGCCGAACATGGTACGGGTGACTCCGGTGTGGTTGGACTTGTGGGGCTTGTAGCCCAAAATGACGCAGTGGGCGGGCTTTGGAGAGACCAGATGGTGGCGAAAGCCCAGGTTCACCACCATGGGGGCCTCGGCCAGGATACAACCATAGTCAAACCCGATGCGGCTGAACTTGCCGCTGGTGCCCGAGGAGGTGACCTTCATGGCCATACGGTACTCCGGCATGGAGAAGAGGGCCTTGCGCTTAAAAAAGAGGGTGGGGATCACGGGAATCCTGCTGAGATCCTCTATGGTCTGAAGCTGATCCGGGGTAAAATCCAGGCGCCGGCAGATAGCGGCATAGGCGGGACAATGGGCGATGTGGTAGGCGGCGTTGTCCCGGCAGGCGCGGAGAAAGGCCTTGTCAGATCGGGGAAGATCATAGGCCTGAAAACGCCAGAACAAGCGTTGGCGGGAGAGCATGGCGGGCACCTCCTTTTGAATGGATCATACCAGAAAGCAAAAATGCTTGCTTACACGGGAAATTTTGCAAGGCTGTCAATGCCGCAGCCGCGCATGGCGCGGGAGGGTGAAAGCCCACAGGCTTGCAAAGCAAGACTGTTTATGGATATTATACCATGGAGGAAAGAAAAATGCACGCCGGGAGCATCACCCGGCGTGCATTTCTTTATTTCAGGATGTTTTCGCACAAACGCATCAGAATGGCAGACAGCTCGGCCCTGGTTGTGGCGCCGGCGGGATCCAGACCGCCCCAGTCCTGACCCTGGATAAGGCCGGAGGCGGTGGCCCAGGACATGGCAGCCGCGGCGTAGGGGCTGATCTGGCCCGCGTCGGAGAAACGGCTGAGGTCGGCCCTGGCGCTCACGTCGCAGCCCTTTTGGCGGGCGTAGCGGTAGAGGATGGCGACCATCTGTTCCCGGGTGATGGGGGTTTCGGGACGGAAGGCGCCGTCCTCGAAGCCGTTGACGAGGCCCGTGGAGGCGTCCCAGGAGACGCCGCCTGCATACCACAGGCCGGCGGACACGTCGTGGAAAGCGGGAGAGGGGACAGAGGGTTCCTCCTCCAGACGGTAGAGCATGGTGACGATGGTTCCCCGGGTGGTGACGGCATCGGGGGCGAAGGAATCCTGGTCCATACCGTTCATCATGCCCCTGTCACAGACGTACTGGATGGCGCTGCAGTACCAGCTGTTGGGGGAGACGTCCCGGAAGCGCTGGGATACGGGGGGAGGGGTGGGGGCGGCTGCCACGACGGGGGGCTCCTCAGGGGCCGCGGCAGGCGGGGTGGCGGGGTTTTTGGAGGAGCTACCTGAGCTGCCGCCGGAAGAGCTGCCACCGGAGGAACCGCCGGTGCTTCCGCTGCTGGGAGTGGAGGTGGGGGTGGGGGCGGCTGTACCGCTGCCGCCGGTGGGACGGGCGGGAGCATTGTCCGACTGGGTTTGGAGAACGTAGGCGGGAAGGGCGGGGTTTTCGCCTGTCCTGCCCACAGCGTTGGCGGAGGACTGAGTCAGACTGGTGTCCCAGGGTTTTATTGTGCCGTAGAAACGGTAGTTATCCAGAACGCTTTGCAGATCCCCGTTGTTTGAGGGGGTGAAGACCCATTTATAGACCTGGTTTTGCTGGACTCCGATCTCGTCGTAGGAGGTGAGGCCGGGGTAGGGGCTGGCCTCGTCATAAGTGATGGAGCCGGAGACGTCCACCTGGGTGTAGCCGGTGATGACATTGTTCTCCACCGTGGGCAGGTAGGCGATGAAGGCGCCGCCGCTGAGGTTGCAGTCCTTCAGGCGCATGCCGTCCTCGGCGGCCCAGACACGGCGGAAGGCGGGCTGCTGGAGCGTGCCGTTTTCCTCCTTGAGGTAAAGCTGGCCGTAGGTCACCTGGGCCCGGATGTTGGGAGCCACATCCGGGGCAATGCGGTAGTATTGGGCAGTGTCGCCCAACAGCTCCAGCTTCAGGTTGGAGATGGAGTGGAGGGTGGTGCTTCTGGGGGCGGGAACCGTCCCGGTGATATGGAGGGACAGGGTTTCCCCGTTCACGGTAAAGGTTTGAAGGGCTGCGCTGTCCGTATAGTCCAGGACGGTGGTGCCGTCGTAGGGTTTCTGGATGACCAGCTCCTGCATGGCGCTGTTATACCAGGGCAAATCCTCTTTGGTGAAGGTCTTGGGGGAGAGGGTCAGGGAAAACTCCGTCGAGACTGCGCCGCCGCTGGCGGAGGCGGTCACTGTGCCGAAGCCGAAGGCGTTTGCCATGGTTTTGTCCACGGGGAAGGAGGCCGCGCCGCCCTTCACCGGGGCGGAGAGGCTCTTTCCGCCGGCGGTGAGGGTGATGGCGGTGTTTTCCCGCACATTGGAGGGGGCGTTGAGGATCAGAGTATCCCCGTAGGTGAGGGTGGTATTTTCAGGGGTCAGTGCGCTCAGATCCTCCCGGCGGATGAGCCGGACGGAGGAGGGGAAGGCGTTGTCGTCTACTGAGGAGACGGTGTAGCTCACGCCTTGGTGGGATACCTGGGTGGGGATAAAGACGCTGGAGCCGGCGTAATGGGAGTTGTCCCCCACCTTCACCGTTTTGGCGGTGGGGTTGAGGAGGGTGTAGACAATTCCGTTTTTCAGGAAGCGGTCCCCCGCCGCAGTGGCGGGCTTATAGAAGTCTACGTGGATATTTTGCTTTTGGATGGAGCCCTCCCCCGCGCAGTGGGTTTTGAAGCTGTCGATCCAGGCGCTCACACCGGTTTCGTCGGTGGGGTTACCGTGGACGTAGACTTGGAGCTGGGAGCCGGTATTGCTCAGAAAGGTGTTGTAGGCCTCGGTGCCGTTGGGGTTGCGGTCGATGGCAGGCATTTCCCGGAAAATGTCCAGCCGCTCCAGATTGGACATACCGTAGCAGGCGCTGGGGCGGACGGTGGTGACGCTGGCGGGAAGGGTGAGACGGGTCAGGCTGGTTACGCCGGAGAAGGCGGAGTACCAGATGGTGGTGACTCCGTCAGGAACTACGTACTCGCTGCCCGTCTTGCCCTGGGGGTAGGCGTAGAGGATGGAGCCGTCCTTGCTGAAGAGAACTCCGTCCACCGATTTGAAATTGGGGTTGGCGGGATCCACCTTGATCTCCTGAAGAAGGGACAGGGAGGAGAAGGGGCCGGGGACGGTGTCGATCTCAGCCACGGTGGAAGGCAGGGTCACCGAGGTGAGCTTGGAGTTTACGGGGAAGGAGCTGGAGGTGAGCTTAACGATATCGGAAGGCAGGGTGGCCTGGGTCATGTGGTAGCTGCCCTCAAAAATCTCGTTGCCCTGCTTTACCCCCTCGGGGATGATGGCGGCGGTCAGGTTGATACAGTGGCTCAGGGCGTAGTAGCCGATCTCCCGCAGGGAGGTGGGGAAGGTGACCTCGGTGA
The DNA here is from genome assembly GCA_022794215.1 of Oscillospiraceae bacterium. GTDB lineage: Bacteria > Bacillota > Clostridia > Oscillospirales > Oscillospiraceae > Vermiculatibacterium. Next base: position 3,653 of record JAAWEH010000024.1, on the reverse strand, counting down.
GCTTTTCGCTGTGGGAGAAAGCGTAGGTTTCGATGGCGGTGACGTCCCCGGGGACGGTGAAGGTGGTTTGGGGCTTTCCGGCGGGGTATCTCACCAGGAGAACGCTGCCGTTGTTATTTTGATAGAGAACCCCATCGGTGGAGTAGTAGCCGCCGGGGTTGCCCTCCGGGATCTGAATGGAGGTCAGGGCGCGGTTGATGCCGAAGGCGTTAAGGCCGATCTCCCGGATGGAGGCGGGAAGGGAGACGGCGGGGAGGGCGGTGCGGCAGAAGGCCAAGGGGCCGATGGTTTCCAGACTGGGAAGGGCGGAGAGGTTGACGCTGGTGAGCTTGGGGCAGGAATAGAAAGCCTGCTGTCCCACGGTGTTGATGCTCTCTCCCAGGGTGACGGCGGTCAGGCTGTCGCAGTCACGGAAGGCTCCGTCGGGGATGAAGCGGGCGTTGGGGGCGCAGTCCACCCTCGTCAGGCTGTCACAGTCGTAGAACATCTCCAGGCCGTTGCTGTTTCCGGCCAGCAGTTGGGGGACAGTGACCTGGGTGAGCCCCGTCTTGGCAAAGGCTTTTTCGCCCACCACCAGGAGGTCGCTGTCCTGGGCGGGGCGGTTCCAGTTGACGGTCTTCAGCTTGCCGCAACCCTCGAAGGCCAGCATGCCGATGGTTTTCAGGTTCTGGGGCAGGGTGAGAGTGACGATACCGCTTTCATTGAAGGCGTAAGGCTCGATGGTGCGCAGGGCGGTCGCGCCGCTTAAGTCCAAAGCGGAAAGGCTGTCACAGCGGTAGAAGCCCCACCGGGGGATGGCGGTAAGGGTGGCGGGCAGGCCTGCGTTCCCGGCGGTGCGGATGGTTTTCAGCTTGGTGCACCAATAGAAGGCCGAGTGGCCCATGGTGGTGAAGCCGTCCCCGGTGAAATCCACTGTTTCCAGAGCGGAGCAGGCGTAGAAGGCCTTGTTGGGGAGGGCCTTGACGCCGGCGGGGATGGTAAGCTCCTTCAGCGCGCCGCAGTAGGCGAAAGCCTCCTCTCCTAACTCAGAGACAGAGTTGGGGATGACCAACTTTTTCAGGCCCTTGAGGGAGCCGTCGGCGCTTTGGGAGGCGCAGTTGTAAAAGGCATGGAGGCTGATGGTTTTCAGGCCCTGGGGCAGGGTAATGTTTTCCAGGGAAATACAGGAGTAGAAGGCCCCCTGGTCAATGGTGTTCAGGCGGCTTCCGGCGGCAAAATAGACCCCGTAGGTGACCCCGGCGCTGTCCTTATAGTTGCGGCCCAGATTGTAACAGTAGGCAAAGGCCCAGGCGCTGATGCGCTCCACAGCGGCAGGGATGGTGATGCTGTTGAGCCGGGTGCAGCCCCGAAAGGTGCGAACGTCCAGGAAGGAAACCTTTTCAGGCAGGGCGTAGGGGTTGGCATAGCCCTGGTCGTCATAGGAGCCAACCGCCTTCAGGCGGTCGCAGTTCATAAAGGCCTCATAGCCGATCTCGGTGATGGTCTGGGGAAGCCAGAGCTGAGTCAGGCCCGTCTGTTCGGCGAAAGCGGCAGGGCCGATGGCGGTGACGGTGTATTCTGTGTCTTGGTGGGTGAGGGTGCGGGGGATCACCAGCATACCGTCCACACTCTGGCCTGGATCGGCCTGAACCAGGGCGGCGGTATGGTTGGCGTCATCCAAAGCAAAGATGACGTTGCCCACCACCTTACCGCTGGTGGAGAGCTCCACAGTGATAGTGGACGAAAGGGCGCGGGCGGAAAAAAGAGCGGGATCGTTTTCTGCCTGGAGCGCCCGGGCCTGACTGTCGGGAGGAAGGGGCCGGGCGGCTTCGGGGCGTTCGGGTTCCGCATCGGCCATGGCTTCGGGGACGGAGTGTTCCTCCTTCTCCAAAACGATGGGGGCGGGCTCATCAGGGAGAGGGGCCGGGGAGGGGGGTCAGGGATAGAGTGAGAGCCGCTATAGTCAACAGGGGAAAAAGTTGCTTTTTCATACTTGTTTCCTCCTTGTGATGCACGGGAACAATTTTCCACATACCATTATATATAAGGAAAAGAAAAAATCAAGGAACAGGTAGAGATGAACACATTTGTATTCGAATGTCAACAAATGTGTTCATTCTGGCGGGAGGAAGGAAATATACTACATGGTAGAAAGGGGGTGCGGCGATGAATGAGGAGCAGTTGGATCCGGTTCGGGTAGGAAGAGTGATTGCGGAGGTTCGGCAGGAGCGGGGCTTGACCCAGGAGGTGCTCAGCGGGCTGGCGGACATTGGCCGCACCCATTTAAGCGCCATCGAGCGGGGGCCAAAGGGACAATAAAAGACCACCCCGCCCATATTTCCATGGGCGGGGTGGTCTTTTTGCATCGGGCAAAGAGCAGGCTTTCTTTAGTCTCCCGCGCCGCCGAATTGCTCAAAGGTCAGGTTGGGGTTGCGCTCGCTTGTCCAGTTCACCGCCCACTTGGAGCCGAAGAGGAGTAATTGCCGGCCCTTGAAGTCCTCCACCAGCTTGGTGTCGGTGCCCAGGGTCAGGTTTTCCTCCTTCACCGGCTCGCCGTCGTCGGCGGTGATCCAGCGCAGGTATTCGTAGGGCAGGCCCTCCATGAAGATGTCCACCCCGTACTCGTTTTTCAGCCGGTACTCCAGCACGTCAAACTGCAGGGTGCCCACCACGCCTACGATGATCTCCTCCATACCCGTGTAGGGGGCCTTGAACATCTGGATGGCGCCCTCCTGGGCGATCTGCTCGGCCCCCTTGAGGAACTGCTTGCGCTTCATGGTGTCCAGGGGACGGACCCGGCGGAAGTGCTCGGGGGCGAAGGTGGGGATGGGGTCGAACCGGAATTTCTTGCCGGGGGCGCACAGGGTGTCCCCGATGGAGAAGATGCCGGGGTCGAAAACGCCGATGATGTCCCCGGCGTAGGCCTCCTCGATGATCTCCCGCTCGGCGGCCATAAGCTGCTGGGGCCGGGAGAGGCGGAGCTTTTTGCCCCCTTGGACGTGGTAGACCTCCTTATCCGCGTCGAAGCGGCCCGAGACCACCCGCATGAAGGCGATGCGATCCCGGTGGGCCTTGTTCATGTTGGCCTGGATCTTAAAGACGAAGGCGGAGAAGTCGTCGTCCATGCTGTCGATGAGGGTCTCCCCCGCCAGGCGGGGCAGGGGAGGCGTGGTCATGCGGAGGAAGCCCTCCAGGAAGGGCTCCACGCCGAAGTTGGTGAGGGCGGAGCCGAAGAAGACCGGGGAGAGCTTGCCGTGGCGAACCTTTTCCAGGTCAAATTCCGCCGCCGCGCCGTCCAGAAGCTCTACGTCGTCGGTGAGCTGTTGGTGGAGGCGCTGCCCGATAAGGTCGTTAAGGCCGGGATCCCCCAGGGAGACTTGGGTGGCGGTGGCGGCTTTGGCGCCGCCGTGACCGGTGAAGTGGATGATCTGGCGTTTTTCCCGGTCGTAGACCCCCTGGAAATCCTTGCCGTCGCCAATGGGCCAGTTCATGGGGTAGGTCTCGATGCCCAGCTCCTTCTCCAGCTCCTCGCACAGCTCGAAGGGATCCCGGGCCTGACGGTCCATTTTGTTGATAAAGGTGAAGATGGGGATATCCCGCATGGCGCAGACTTTGAAGAGTTTCCGGGTCTGGGCCTCCACGCCCTTGGCGGCGTCGATGACCATGACGGCGGA
>JAAWEH010000023.1 GCA_022794215.1 Oscillospiraceae bacterium | reverse complement strand
CTGGTCACTGGTGTTGGTAAAGGAGATGGTGAGGGTGGGGCAGTCCTCTTTCCTGTAGCCGTATTCCATTGTGCCGAAATCGGCCACCTCAATATCGTAGGTGATGGCGCCGGGGTCCTCCGGGGCTTGGCTCTTCCATTCGTAGAGCGGGGCACCATCCGCCAGAGCGGCGGCGGGCAGCAGGCTCAGACAAAGGGTGAGGCCCAGCAGAAGGGATGTGATTTTCTTTTTCATATACTTTACTCCTTACTTTCTAAAGTTTCCTACACGCAGAGCAAGAAAAGATATGTTCTTTTTAAGAATACCAGATAGCTTTTGGGAAAACAATATGCTGACTGTATGGTTGCTGGGAAAATTTTTGAAAAACCCCATTGAGCGGAAGGCTCATGACAGGAGCGGAAGAGCCGGATATGGTGTGGGCCCTGTTGTCTGAACGAGCGGCAGCTTGCTGGTATCATACATATAGTTGCCCTCGGAAGCTTTCCGTGGATCGTTTCCGAGGGCAACATGTTTACGTCCTTCGAAATTTCTTCTTACTAAGTTTTATTCATTCGTAGTAATTTGGATATCTCGCTGTCAGGAAACGCTTGGCTTTATATGGCTAAGCGACCATCGACTTTGCTTTTTCGCGAAAAGAATGGTCCTTCAGGATCCACGCAACGCAGAAATTTGATCGCACCCACCAAACAAACGGCAGCAGCCCTCTTGCGCCGCCGCTGAACACAGCGTAACCTTTTTCCTCTTCGCTGAAAGCGCCGCCTGGGTGGTTTGCGCAGCAGAAAGACTGCGCAGCAAACCGGGTAGGATGGGGAGCGTCCACCGCAGACATTTCACCCGGTTTTGTCCACCGTCAAAAAACTCTTGCATCCTGCTTTTTACAAGATTATAATAACCCCGTACTTCGTTATGGGGCCCAGGAAAAGGCAAACCCTTTGCGGTTGCGAATCCCCCGGCCCGGAGGTAACGAATATGGTAAAAGCGATCGTAGGCGCCAACTGGGGCGACGAGGGCAAGGGCAAGATCACCGACCTTCTCGCCGAAAAGTCCGATGTGGTCATCCGCTTTCAGGGCGGGGCCAACGCGGGGCATACCATCATCTGTGATTATGGCCGCTTCGCTCTGCACCAGCTCCCTTCGGGAGTGTTCTTTCCCCACACCACCAACATTATCGGCACCGGGGTGGCTTTGGATGTGGACAAATTCCTCTCCGAGCTCAAGCAGCTCCAGGACGGCGGCGTCCCCGCCCCCCGCATTATGGTGGATCAGCGCACACAACTGCTCATGCCCTACCACGTGCTCCAGGATACCTATGAGGAGGAGCGGCTGGCCGGACAGGCCTTTGGCTCCACCAAATCGGGTATCGCCCCCTTCTATTCCGACAAGTACGCCAAGATCGGCATTCAGATCGCCGACTTATTCAATGAAAAGACCCTCATGGAGCGGCTGGAGCACATCTGCACCCTGAAAAACGTGCTCTGGACTCATCTCTATCACAAGCAGCCCCTGGATCCCAAGGCTCTCTTCGACGGCCTCATGGCCCAGCGGGAAGCCATTGCTCCCTATGTGGGAGACACGGTGGCCGTGATCCACAAGGCCCTCAAGGAGGGCAAGACGGTGCTGCTGGAGGGGCAGCTGGGGTCTATGAAGGACCCGGACCACGGCATTTATCCCTTTGTCACCTCCTCTCACACCCTGGCCGGCTATGGCTGTGTGGGCGGCGGAGTGCCTCCCACCGCCTTCCGGGACGTGATCTGCGTGTCCAAGGCATACTCTTCCAGCGTGGGCGCTCCCACCGAGCCCTTTGTCACCGAGCTTTTCGGGGCCGAGGGGGACGAGCTGCGGCGCCGGGGCGGCGACAAGGGCGAGTTTGGCGCCACCACCGGCCGGCCCCGCCGGGTAGGCTGGTACGACGCGGTGGCCAGCCGCTACGGATGTATGGCGCAGGGCGCCACCGAGGTGGCCCTCACCGCCATCGACTGCCTGGGGTACCTGGATGAGATCAAAGTCTGTGTGGGCTACGACATCGACGGCACCGTCACCCGGGAGTTTCCCGTCTCCGCCCAGCTGGGCCGGGCCAAGGCCGTCTATGAGACCCTCCCCGGCTGGAAGTGCGATATCCGGGGCGTTACCGAGTTTGATAAGCTGCCCAAGGAGGCACGGGATTACGTCCGGTTTATTGAGAAGGAGATCGAGGTGCCCATCAAGATCGTCTCCACCGGGCCTAAGCGTCACGAGATCATCGACCTGCACTGACAACAAAAAGGCGGCCCCAGCGGGCCGCCTTTTTCATTTCTCTTTACAATCTCCCTCCTTTTTGGTATAATAATTGCCGGCAAAATTAAAAAACACAAGGAAGTGCAATATATGAGCCGTACCGTAGGCACCGTTTCCCGGGGCATCCGCGCCCCCATTATCCGCGAGGGGGATGATCTGGTTCAGATCGTCACCCAGTCCGTGCTGGAGGCCTCTCAGGAGTCCGGCTTCGCCATTCAGGACCGGGACGTGCTTGCCATGACCGAGGCCATCGTAGCCCGGGCCCAAGGCAACTACGCCACCGTGGAGCAGATCGCCGCTGACGTGCGCGCCAAGCTGGGCGGCGGCACTGTGGGCGTTGTGTTCCCCATCCTCTCCCGCAACCGCTTTGCCATCTGCCTCCGGGGGATCGCCATGGGCTGCAAGAAGGTCATCCTTCAGCTCAGCTATCCCTCTGACGAGGTGGGCAACCACCTCATCTCCCTGGACGCGCTGGATGAGAAGGGGATAGATCCCTATAAGGACGTTCTTACTCTGGAAAAGTACCGGGAGCTCTTTGGCTACGAGAAGCACACCTTTACCGGCGTGGACTATGTGGAGTATTACGAGAACCTCATCAAGGATACCGGCGCCGAGGTGGAGGTCATCTTTGCCAACGACCCCCGGGCGGTGCTGGAATACACCAAGGACGTGCTCACCTGCGACATCCACACCCGGGCGCGCTCCAAGCGGCTGCTGAAGGCCGCCGGCGGCAGCCGGGTGCTGGGCCTGGACGACATTCTCACCCAGAGCGTTAACGGCAGCGGCTATAACCCCTACGGTCTGCTGGGCTCCAACAAGGCCACCGAGGACAAGGTCAAGCTCTTCCCCCGGGACGCCCAGCCCCTTGTGGAGGCCATCCAGAAGGAACTGCTGGCCAAGACCGGCAAGCACGTGGAGGTCATGGTTTACGGCGACGGCGCTTTCAAGGATCCCGTGGGTAAGATCTGGGAGCTGGCCGATCCGGTGGTCTCCCCCGCCTACACCGCCGGTCTGGAGGGAACCCCCAACGAGCTGAAGCTGAAATATTTGGCCGACAATGACTTCGGTCACCTGTCCGGTGAGGCTCTCCGGGACGCCATCGCCGGGGCCATCCGGAAGAAGGACGGGGATCTGAAAGGCAAGATGGTCTCCGAGGGCACCACCCCCCGCCGGCTCACCGATCTCATCGGCTCCCTGTGCGACCTGACCTCGGGCAGCGGCGACAAGGGTACCCCCATCGTCTATATTCAGGGCTATTTCGACAACTACACCACCGAATAAAAACCAGAAAGGGATGGCTCCACAGGGGCCATCCCTTTTTTCTCAATCGTTTTGCCACGCGCTGAAATGAGGTATGCACATGAAACAGTCCCGTCCCTACCCCGGTCTTATCATCACCAAAAAGGGCCAGCGATCCATTGAGGCCGGCCACCCCTGGGTCTACGCCGGGGAGGTGCTCTCCTGCCCGGAGAACACGGAAAACGGCGCCGTTGTGGACGTTTTCAGTGAAAAGGGAACCTGGCTGGGCGCCGGCCTTCTCAGCCTCCACTCTTTGATCCGGGTGCGCCTGCTGAGCCGAAACGCCAACGACCGCTTTGACGACGGCTTCTGGCTGCGCCGATTCCAGTATGCCTGGGCCTACCGAAAAACGGTGTTGGAGCCCCAGGAGCTTACCGCCTGCCGGGTGATGTTTGGGGAGGCGGACGGTCTGCCCGGCCTGACGGTGGACCGGTTCAATGACATTTTGGTCGTCCAAACCCTTTCCTACGGCCTGGACAAGCGCAAGGCCCAGCTCTTCCCCCTGCTGCTCCGCGCCCTTCGGGAGGACGGCCAGGAGATCCGGGCCATCTACCAGCGTGACGACGAGGCCCTGCGGGAGAAAGAGGGCCTTGCCCAGTTCAAGGGCTTCTTCTCCCTTCCCGGTGAGGCTGTCCCCGCCGAAACCAGTACAGAGATCCTGGAAAATGGGGTCAAATATGCCGTTGACTTTGAAAACGGCCAAAAAACCGGCTTCTTTCTGGATCAAAAGTATAACCGCCGCGCTGTGGGCCGTCTGGCCCAGGGGAAACGGGTGCTGGACTGCTTTACCCATACCGGCTCCTTCGCCCTCAATGCCGCTCTGGGCGGGGCGGAGCACGTCACCGCTGTAGACGTGTCCGCTCCGGCAGTGGAAATGGCCCGCAAAAACGCCCGGCTCAACGCCTTGGAGACCAAAATGGACTTCCTCTGTGCCGACGTTTTTGACCTGCTGCCCCGGCTTTTGGAGGAAAAGCGGCGGGATTGGGATTTCATCATCCTGGATCCCCCCGCCTTCACCAAATCCCGCCGCACAGCGGCCCAGGCCGCCAAGGGATACAAGGAGATCAATTACCGGGCCATGCGGCTGCTGCTCCGGGGCGGCTATCTGGCCACCTGCTCCTGCTCCCACTTTATGGAGGAGCCCCGTTTCCTGGGGCTCATTGCCGCCGCCGCAAGGGACGCCGGCGTTCAGCTCAAGCAGATCGAAGCCCGCCAGCAGGCCCCTGACCACCCCATCCTCTGGGGCGTGCCTGAGACCAATTATTTGAAATTCTATCTGTTTCAGGTGGTATGAAAAACTCCGGGCCGGACAGAGGTGTCCGGCCCGGAATTTTTATTTCTCCGTGATAGGCTTTGCCTTACACTTGGTGGTCTTGGCCTTTCCCTGTATCTCAGGCACAGGCGGCACCTCGTTTTTGGGCGGCTTGGGGTTGATCTCAGGCCGCTTCATTCCCTTCTTTGCCATCGGTTTCTCCTTTTCAAAGATCCTCCAGATCAGCGGCGGGCAGGTCGTTTTCCAGATTATCCCGGGCAAGGTCGGTATCCAGCACGGGATACGCCTCCTCCGGGATAGGCCTCTCCAACTCCTCCTCCACCGCCTGGGGCGGCCAGATCCGTTTCTTGTTTTTAGGCGTCATGGTTCTCCCTCCCCAAACAGTATGCCCCAATACATACAAAAAATCGCCGCAAGTGATAAACACTTGCGGCCTTTTGCGGGGAAAGGAAGAGAAAAAGCCGAAGGGCCAACCCGGCGCCGCTTGCGGCGTTGGGTGGCCCTTCGGCTTTTTCTGCGTTGGTGACCCGCCGGGGGCTCGAACCCCGGACAACCGGCTTAAAAGGCAGGTGCTCTACCAACTGAGCTAGCGGGTCATACTATATCGAAACGCGGATATGGGCTTCCACGCTCTTTGCCCTTTACCAAATCGAAACAAAAGTTTCGATTTGGGGAGGAAGAACGGGATTGCGGATGTGCAGGCTTCCCTGTCTGGGGAGCCGGAACGGAGCAAGCCTGTTCTGACGATTGGCAGGGATGGCTGGAATCGAACCAGCGATGCGGGAGTCAAAGTCCCGTGCCTTAACCGCTTGGCTACACCCCTATATCAAAGCTGCAGGGCCGAAGCCGCTGCTCCGGCCCTGTAGCCTTCTGGGGTGGGCGAAGGGACTCGAACCCTCGACACTCGGAACCACAATCCGATGCTCTACCAACTGAACTACGCCCACCATATGAAATTGGAACGGTTAGGGATGGTACGCCTGGAGGGACTCGAACCCCCGACCCACTGCTTAGAAGGCAGTTGCTCTATCCACCTGAGCTACAGGCGCATATCATGCTACCTCTCTTGCCGGGGCAGTTGCTCCGCCGACTTTGTCGGCACTAACTGCCGCTATGCTCACTTCACTCGCTAAGCGGCAATAAGTATCCACCTGAGCTACAGGCGCATATCAAATGCGGCTCCCAGCGGCAGTCAGTATCCACCTGAATAATAGGCGCATATGGAGCGGGTGATGGGAATCGAACCCACGCGACCAGCTTGGAAGGCTGGGATTCTACCATTGAACTACACCCGCATAGGATGATACCGTCTCAAACGTCAGCTTTGATATGATAGCACATCCCCGTTTTGTTTGTCAATCCCTTTTTCATCTGTCTTTTTTCCTGTCAGAAACTCCCCCGTATTCTTCCCACTCCTTTGGCCAAGATAACGCAAAAGGGGGATGTTGTATGGCTGGTATCTTTTGGGCCTTTTTATTTTATAGCTTCTGCGGTTTTCTTTTTGAGATCACCTTCGCCCGGCTCATCGCCCATCCCAAGCGGGATCGAAAATGCCACCTGGCGCTGCCGGTCTGCCCGGTATATGGCATGGGCGCTTTGGCCATTTTGTCCCTGCCCCAATGGATCAAGGCCTCTCCCCTCCTGCTGTATCTCTTTGGCGCACTCTGCGCCACCGCCACAGAGTGGTGCCTGTCCCTTTTCTATGAACAGGCCGCCGGGACAGCTTTTTGGGACTATAGCGCCCTGCGCTGGAACCTGAGGGGCCGTGTCTGCCTGCCCTTCAGTCTTTTCTGGGGCTTTCTGGCCCTTCCCCTTGTCTATCTGGTCCAGCCCTGGGCGGCGCCCTACTTCTCCGCTGTCCCGGCGGCCTTTACCATTCCGGCGGCTCTATTTTATCTGGGGGATGCCGCCACCTCCCTGTACCTTCTGCGCCGCGGCGGAACCGAGGCTTTGCGCTGGTATGCCCGCTTTACACCTTCCGAAGTTCGCTGAGGGTCTCCTCAATGGTCTTTTTGGGGATGTAAGGCTGCGCCACCGCCATGACCTGCTCCAGGGTCATGGTTCGGGCCGCTCCCATCATCGGGTGGCGCATCACCATAGGAAACCGCTTTTGAAACACCGCCTTGGCCGGGGCGTAGTCCAGCAGTTCCCCCACGGTGATCTTGTTGTTTTTCAGATTCATTTTCTCTCACCTCCTGACCATCCTATGCGCCAAAAGCGGTTTTGACTTGCCTGTTTTCTCCTCAGCGGCTATAATAGGCAAAAAGGAGGAACTGCCCATGAAAAAACATTTTCCCCGGCCCGCGCCCCAAAACAGGTTCCTGTCCTTTGTCTATTTTATCCTTCGCTTCTCTGTGGTGGGCGTTATGATCGCCCAGTTTTTTAACCGGGATTTTGAAAGTGTGTTCCTGTGTGTGCTCACTCTGTTCCTGTTTCTCCTGCCCAGCTTTTTCGAGCGCCGGCTCCATATCGACGTGCCGGACACTCTGGAAATCATCATTCTATTGTTTATCTATGCCGCTGAGATCCTGGGCGAGATCCGGGCCTATTACATCACCTTCCCATACTGGGATACCATGCTCCACACCCTCAACGGCTTTCTCTGCGCGGCGGTGGGCTTCTCTCTGGTGGACATATTGAACCGAAACACCAAACTCTCCTCCTTCTCCCTTTCCCCGGTCTATATGGCGGTGGTGGCCTTCTGCTTCTCCATGACGGTGGGGGTGCTGTGGGAATTTTTTGAGTGCGCCATGGATCAGTTCCTTCACCTGGATATGCAGAAGGACACTGTTATTAACGCCATCTCCTCGGTCAATCTGGATCCTTCCGGCGGCAACATTCCCACCATGATCCGGGACATTGCCGACGTGATCATCGTCCACTCCGACGGCACCCAGCAGACCCTTGGGCTGGGAGGATACCTGGACATCGGACTGCTGGACACCATGAAAGACCTGTTTGTCAACTTTATCGGGGCCGTTGTCTTCTCTGTCATCGGCTATTTCTATGTCAAGCAGCGGGGCAAGGGCCGCTTCGCCCGCCGTTTCATCCCCCAGGTCATGGAGAACAACCGCCCTTCTTAACTGGCATAATCCCACCCCTCCCCGCTCATACTAATTCTGACCCCAACAGGGATCAAATATAGGGAGGGAACCTCTTATGAAACAAACAATGCCCAGCAATCCCAGCATTAAGTGTTCCGTCAATTCCTGCGCCTACCACTCCGGCGCCACCGACAGCTGCACCCTCCGGGCCATTCAGGTGGGCTGCTCCTGTCAGAACGTAAGCAAATGTGAGTCCACCGAGTGCGCCTCCTTCCAGCTGGGAGACCACGGCGCCAACTGCGGCTGCAAGTAACCGCCGCCCCCCTTTGGGGGTACATACTCCGGCGGCCATCCTTTCTGAAGGGGGATCGGTATGCCCTATTATCTTTACATCCTTCGCTGTGGCGACGGCAGTCTCTATACAGGCATCACCACCGATGTGGAAAGACGCCTGGCCGTCCACCGCAGCGGAAGGGGTGCCAAATATACCCGGGGCCGGGGGCCGCTGACAGTGGTCTACCGGGAGGAGTGCGGCGACAAGTCCGCCGCGCTCAGACGGGAGCTGGCGGTGAAAGCCCTGACCCGGGAGGAAAAGCTGGCCCTCATCGAAGGGAGCGGCGAATAAATGCGTCTTTTTATCGGCCTTCCTTTCCCCCACCAAGTTCGCCGGGACATTCTTCCGGTTCAAAAGCAGCTCCAAAAAAACGCAGTGAAGGGAAATTTCACCGCCGTGGGCAACTTTCACCTGACCTTGTCCTTTTTGGGGGAGGTGGAGGAGGAACGCCTCCCCGCCGCCTTTGCCGCTCTGGATGCCGCTGCCATACCTCCTCTGGACCTTCTTTTTGACCGGTTGGGCCACTTTGAGGGCGGAATCTGGTATATCGCCCCCACCTCCTGCCCCCTGCTTAGGAGGGGGCAGGCAAATCTGGCCGCAGCCCTGACAGGCCGGGGCTTCTCCCTGGATCCTCGCCCTTATATCCCCCATCTTACCATAGGCAGAAAAATCCTCCTTCGGGAGGGATACGCTCCCCCTCAAACCCTGGGCCATCCCATCCCCGCCCGTTCGGAAGGCCCCCGGCTCTTTCTCTCCCACCGGGTGGAGGGAGAATTGCGGTACGATATCCTCTCGCCATAGCAAAAGGCCCTGCCGAGCATTCGGCAGGGCCTTTTTGATGTAATTTTATAAGATTCCGCCGCTGAGCCAAAGAGCCAAGGCGGAAAACACCAGGAAATGGGCAGGATAAAACACATAGAAAAACCATTTGGATCCGGTTCCCCGCTCGCCATTGTAGAGCAGAAGGAAAGGAACTGCCAACAGCACCCAGGGGGACACCACCAGCAACGGGGCCAGTCCCGCAATGCGCAGGCGCCCCTTATCCCTCAGCAGATACACCAGCGCCGCCGACAAAACCCCCAGAAACACATACTCCCCCCGAATCAGGAAGGCCAATGCCATGCCCGCCATGGTGATGGCTGCCGCAGCAGTCCACCGGACGCTGGGAGTATCCCTCCACTTTTCCTCCGCCCTGCTGAGGATCAGCAGGGTAAAGGCGCTTACTGTCAGGGTGAACATCACATTCTGAAGCCGCAGGGAAAAGAGATTTTGAAAGTGCGCCAGGTCAAAGGGGATCTCAGACAGCAGGGCGAACAGTCCCAGCCGCAGGCCATATTTCGCCTGATCCCGGGTATGCAAAAAGCTCTCCACCATCAAAAAGCAAAAGATGGGAAAGGCTATGCTTCCCAAGACTTCACAGACCTCTTTGGCCTGCATGATCTGCCACAACATGGTGGGAGATTCCCTGTTCACCACCAGCGTTCCATTGATCTTATAAGGCTCCAGCATGGCCCACAGCAAAAGGGATCCTATGTGGTCAATTATCATACTGATTACAGCCACCCGTTTGAGCCCAAAGCTGGTCAGACTGCACGTTTGTTTCATTTTGCTCCCTCCTCACCTGCTTTTCATCTTACCAGCCAATTTGGAAGAAGCGCTTGCCGTTTCATTAAGATTTACAAAAATGAGAGCCTTTCTCCTCGATCCTCCATCCTCCCCAGCCGCAGAAGATGCCTACCAATATCCCGCAGGCCACGTCGGTGGGAAAATGAACTCCCACATAGAGCCGGGAAAGCGCCATCAGCAGTGCGCATACTACTGCCGTCACCCGCCAGGGCTTGGGCAGATAATGCCACCAGGCCGCCCCGCAGCTCAGCGCCGCGCTGGAATGACCGGAAGGAAAGGAGTTGGGATCCCGCTCCACCACCAATGGAGTCAGACCCTCAAGCACCAGCCAAGGCCTGGTGCGCTCAAAAATGTGCTTCAAAACGATATTGGTGCACAAGAGGCTCAGCGCCAGCGCAAAAAAACCTGCCAACCCCGCCCGCCGGGTCTTAGGCCACAGGAGCATCAGCAGGCACAGGGCGATCCAGACCATCCCATGGTCTCCCAGCTTGGTATAAAAGGCCGCGATGGGGTTCAGCCAGGGCTGACGCACCACTTGCTGGATCCAGAGCAGGAATTGGCCTTCAAACTGCGACAGGGCTCCCATCACGCCGTCCACCTGGCGCTGGCCTGCCAGTTCCCCAGCCGCACCAGGGCCCGCGCCTCCTCCGTTCCTGTCTCAACGCTCAGCGTCACCGTCTTTCCCTTCACGCCCAGCGTCTCTGCCGGAAGAAGCGCCGCCGCGGGCACCGTGAGGGTCAGAACGGACCGTTCCCCCTCCCGCCAAAGCTCCAGGGTTGTGTCGCCGGCTGTCACCACTGCGGCCCCCGGCTGCTCCAAGGCCTTTGCCGCCCCGGCCATCAGTTCCAGGGCAGTATCTCCATCGGTAAGAGGAATGGCGGACAGCAGCCAGGCGGGATCCACTCCGGCCACCAACTGCTCTGCCCAGCCCTTCGCCGCGGCGGTGAGCCAGCCCGCCTGAACCTGGGTCTCCTCTAGACGCCAAACCTTGCCGCTCTGCCCTCCGGCTGGCAAGCCCAGATCCACCAGCAGCACCCTACGGCTTTCCCGATCCCAGCCCACTTGGTAGCCCAGAGCCGTTCCCGCCTGCCGCAGGGGGAGGCACTCCTCCTCTCCAACTCGGGTCAGCGGCAAAACAACGCTTTCCCCTCCCCGGTACAGCTTTGCTCTTCCCCCTTCCAGCGTCAGCTCCGCTCCCAAAAGGGCAGCGGTCTCCTCAGCGGGAAGGTAGGACCGTCCCCCCAAAAGCCGGGGAACATAGCCTGTCTCCACCCCATTGCACTCCACGCTGGGCAGCTCCACCGCCCCTACGGGAGCCATCAAGCCCAGTACCAGCGCACAGACCGCCAGCAAAGAAAAAAACCGCTTTTTCATCCTTCAAACCGCTCCTTTCCAAATCAAAACCGGGGCGGGATCCTCCCCGCCCCGGCCCTATTCTCTCACACTCAGACGTTATCTGCTCCGGTGCCGCTGGCCCACTCACAGGTGAGGATAATGCCTCCGTTGAGCTCAAAATGGGTGGTCTTGACAATGTGGGTCTTGCCCACCCGAACCTCCTGGCTTCCCAGCTCGGTCTTGATGTTGTTGGCCACAGTGCCCTTCACGGTGAAGGTCACATCCAGAGTGTCCTCCATCACCGGGATGATCACATCCCCGTCCATGGAGCTGATCACCGCCTTGGCCTCGTGGGGCACGGCAACGGCGTCGGTAATGTAGGCGCTGAGCAGCGCGCCGTTGGACATCAGCTGATCTCCGGGCTTGCCCTTCTCGTTCTTGGCCCGGTCAATAAAGGCCAGGATCTCATCATAGACCTCCTTCTCCACACCCTTCACCTCAACGGTGTAGACAATGTCGCTGGGAGTCTCCACCATGGTGGGCCCCAACCGGCCGGTCATCTTCAGGGCCACCGCTACCACGATCACAACGGCAATGATAAGTACCAGCAGGTCAATGATGTTGATTTTTCCAAACAGTTTTCCGTCTTTCATCTTTTTTCTCCTTGATGGCGGGCTGTCCCGTCGATTTCTGGTTGTATATTTTGGTACTTGTGGTAAAATGAAAGGGGATCGGAGCTCTGCCGAGCCGCTCCCATCACATATGCTTTTGTATTTTACCACATTCTTCCCCACCCCACAAGTCTTTTTTCGGAGGAAACCATGAAAGTCATCCACCTCATCAGCGGCGGCGACACCGGCGGCGCCAAGACCCACGTCCATATGCTCCTGCAGAATCTCAGCCAGCGTATCGATGTGACCATGGTCTGCTTTACCGACGGCCCCTTTGCCCAGGAAGCCCGGGAAAAGGGCATCCATACCGAGATCTTCCCCGGCAACAATATTTTCCGGGTCTACCGCCAGCTCAAGCGGTATATTCTTTCCGGCAGCTACGACCTCATCCACTGCCACGGCGCCCGGGGCAATATGATGGGTGCTCTTCTGGGCCGGGGCACCGGCCTTCCTGTGGTGTCCACCGTCCACTCCGACTACCGTCTGGACTATCTGGGCCGGCCGCTGGCCCGGTTTACCTACGGTATGGTAAATACCGTGGCTCTCCGGCTGCTGGACTACCGTATCGGCGTCTCCGACGCCACCACTGACCTGCTCATCTCCCGGGGCTTCGATCCGGATCGGCTCTTTACCATCTATAACGGCTTGGACTTCACCCCCCACACGCCCGCGCTGGATCGGGAGCAATACCTGCGCAGCGTAGATGCCGGCCACTGGCCCCAGGACAGCGTTATTGTCGGCATTGCCGCCCGCCTCAATCCGGTGAAGGACATCGCCACCCTCATCCGCGGCTTTGCCCTGGCCCACCAGAGCTGTCCCAACCTTCGCCTGCTCATTGCCGGCGACGGCGAGCAGCGGGACATGCTCCAAGGTCTGGCCGCCGATCTGGGCGTCACAGATGAGGTTCGCTTTGCCGGCTGGGTCAGCGATACTGACAGCTATTATAACGCCCTGGACATCAACACCCTTACCTCCCTGTCGGAGACCTTCCCCTACGCCATCACCGAGGGCGCCCGGGCCGGCCTTCCCACTGTGGCCAGCCAAGTTGGAGGCATCCCCTATCTCATTGACCACGGCGTCAACGGTTTCCTCTTCCCCCCCGGGGATCACGAGGCTCTGGCCCGCCATCTGTCGGCTCTGGCCGCTGACCGCTCCCTCCGGGAGCACATGGGCCACCGGCTCTACGAAAAAGGCAAGGCTCAGTTCTCCCTGGAGTCCACCCTGGAACGCCAGATGGAGATCTATGAGGCCGTCCTGCGCCGCAAAGCCCGGAAGACAGGCAGGCGGGACGGGGTTCTCATCTGCGGCGCCTACGGCCGGGGCAACGCCGGCGACGACGCCATTTTGGAGGCCATCGTCCGGGAGATGCGCCAACTGGATCCGGACATGCCCCTCTGGGTTCTGTCCCGGAAGCCCAAGGATACACGCCTCACCTACCGGGTCAACGCCATCTATACCTTCAACGTTCCCCGGTTCCTCCGCCGCATGCGGCGCATACAGCTCTATATCAACGGCGGCGGCTCTTTGATGCAGGACGCCACCAGCCGGCGGAGCCTGTGGTTTTATCTCTTCACCATCTGGGCCGCCAAGGTGCTGGGCAATCCGGTCATCATGTACGGCTGCGGCATCGGGCCCATCCGTTCCTCCTTCAACCGGAAATTGTGCGCCAAGGTGCTTCAAAGGAGGGTGGACACCATTACCCTTCGGGACACCCACTCCAAAACCGAGCTGGAGGCCATGGGAGTCACCCACCCGGAGATCGTCCTTTCCGCCGACCCCACCGTCATCCTCCCCGCCGCCGAATCCGCCACTGTGGATGGACTTCTGGAGAGCGCCGGTCTGGATCCGGCAGGCCGTTATATCGGCTTTACCCTCCGTCCCTGGCCCGGGTTTGAGGCCAAGGCGGACATCTTTGCCCAATGTGCCGACTATGCCTATGAAAAGCATGGCCTCATCCCCGTGTTTCTGCCCATTGAGCGGCGGCTGGATGTGGGGGCGGCTCAGCTGGTAACCCGGCGGATGAAGGCCCCCCATTACCTCATCGATCACACCGGTTCCTCCGCACACACCATCGGCCTGTTCTCCCGGATGAAGGCGGTGGTGTCCATGCGCCTCCACGCCCTCATTTTCTCCGCCAGCCAGGGGGTGCCCCTGGTAGGCGTGGTCTATGACCCCAAGATCAGCTCCTTCCTGTCCTACATTGGCCAGGATCTTTACACCGATCTCAAGGAGCTGACCCCGGAGGAGCTGAAGGCCAACATCGACGCGGCGGTGGCGCGGATCGGCGACGACGACTTCCTCCACAGCGGTGTGAACCGCCTGCGTCAGATCGAGCGGCGCAACCAGGACGCCGCTGCCCGCCTTTTGGGGCTTGAGCCCCAATAAATCAAAATTTCTAACTCCCCAAAAAGGAGGCTCCACCCCATGCGACAAATCGTTTGCCTTGCCGACCAGCCCTGGTCGGCTGTCCCCACACGCACCCAGCAGCTGATGACTCGGATGAAGGATGCGGAGGTGCTCTATTTTGAGCCCCCCTCCCGCCCCGGCTCCCACGACTGGCGCAAGCCGGGCCGGAAGCTGCGCCCGGGTCTTATCTCTTACACCTTGCCGCCCCAGCCCACCCAGAACGCCACCCGCCGGATCTTTGGCCGCTACACCGCCAACCGCACCGTCCATTTCCTTCAGTCCAAGCTGGAGCGGCACCGCTTCCGGGAACCTGTCCTCTGGTGCGCCAGCCCCGCCGGGGCTGAATTCCTGGACTCCATCGCTTACCGCGGCCTGGTTTACGACTGCTTCCGGGACTGGCCTGACTATCCCGAGAGCTGGGAGAGCGAGCTGGCCGCCGCTGCGGATGTGGCCTTTGCCGCCTCCCCGGATCTGCTGCGGCATCTGTCCCCCTGCAACCCCAACGTGCCCTTGCTGCCCTTCGGCTGCAACTATCCCATGTTTGCCAAGGATCAGCTTCCCAAACCTCAGCTTCTTCAGGGCATTGAAGGGCCCATTCTGGGCTTTGCCGGCACCCTCTGGCCCGATCTGGATCTGGAACCCGTCCTTCGGGCGGCCCAGGCCCACCCGGAGTATACCTTCGTCCTGCTGGGCCGGGATCGGGGCTGCAGAATGCTGCCCCGGCTCCTTCAGGAGCCCAATGTAGTGGTTCCCGACCCCATTTCTCCAGTGGATCTGCCCGACTGCCTTGCCTCCTTCCACGTCTGCCTTCATCTGCTGCGCCGGGAACGGCTCTATGACGACGTGATTCCCCCCCGGCTCTTTGAATACCTGGCCGTAGGCAAGCCCATTGTGGCCATGCTCTCTCCCGACCAGGTGGAGCACTTCCCCGATGTGGTTTACGGCGCCCATACCTCGGCGGAGTTTAACCTGCTGTGTACCCGGGCTCTGTCTGAAACCGGAACTTGGGCTCGGGATCGCCGCCGGGAGTATGGCAAGGCGGCCGCCTGGAGCGAGCGGGCCAATGAGGTCAATCGGATTTTGGAATCCATCGGGTTGTTTTCCTAAGGCGCTTTTTTGATTGTGATGGGGGCTTCGGGACAGCCGTTTCTGCCCAATATTTCTTGTTTGCGTGGTTATTCCTTGTGCCCCTTCTATTTTAGCTGCGTGCAATTTGGGGAAACTATTCTTCTCAAAGAGAAGAGCCGCTTGAGGAAAAACGGCCCTTCAGAACCCCCGCCGCGTCGAAATTAGATTGCACCCGTCAGCCAAGCGGGATCGCTTTCCAAGCGCCACAGTCTTCAACCCATCATTTTCAATCGTATCCCCATGCTCCCATCCGCATATCCTTCCCCCACCCCCCGTACACATGATACAGGGGGTGTTTTTATGCCATTGATTCCTGTCTTGCTGCTCCTTTTCGCCGTAATCCTGGTCAACGGCTGGACCGATGCGCCCAACGCCATTGCCACCGCCGTGGCCGCGGAAGCCCTCTCTTTCCCTGCCGCTGTATCCCTTGCGGCACTGTGCAATCTCCTGGGCGTGGTCTGCACCCTCAACATCAGCGACGCGGTAGCCCGCACTCTTTGGTCTATGGCGGATTTTGGTTCCCACTCCCTGACCGCCCTCTCCGCTGCTCTGGCTGCCACTGTCCTGTGGGCCGTTTTCGCCTGGCGCTTTGGCGTGCCTACCAGCGAAAGCCACGCTCTGATCTCCGGCCTGGCGGGAGCCGCTCTGGGCCTTGGGGCGGAGCGGCTGCGGCTGGGAGCGATCCTTTGGGTTCTCTTTGGCCTTATCCTCTCTCTGGTACTGGGTTTTACCCTGGGACGGCTTTTCCGCCGGCTGCTCCCCGAGAAAGGCACCGGCTTCTACCGCCGTTCACAGGTGGTCGGGGCCGCTCTTACCGCATTTTTTCACGGGGCCCAGGACGGGCAGAAATTTCTGGGCGTACTGGCCCTGATCTTTGCTCTGGACAGCCACAGCTTTGCCCTGCCCCCCTGGGCCGGTTGGGTCTGTGCGGCGGTCATGGCCCTGGGCACCCTGTTGGGCGGGCGGCGGATCATTGACACGGTGGGGCGGAAAATGGTGCTCCTCACCCCCCACTCCGGCTTTGCCGCTGATCTGGGCTGTGCCGGAGCCCTTTTGCTGTGCACCCTTTGGGGGCTTCCCGTCTCCACCACCCACGCAAAGGCAGCTGCCATTTTAGGCGCCGGAGCCGACCCCAACAAGCGGGTAGCCGGCTCCCTGGGCGCCGCCTGGCTGCTCACCTTCCCCGCCTGTGGTTTTTTGGCCTTTTTCCTGGTCAAATGTCTCCTGGTATGATACAATACTTGTGCAAAACACCCCCACACCATAAAACGATTTATATGGGGCAGAAAGATTCTAAAAAGGAGGCATTTTTATGCTTCGCTATGATACCATTATCTTTGACCTGGACGGCACCCTGTTGGACACTTTGGACGATCTGATGGAGGCCACCAACTATGCCCTGGCACAGATGGGTTATCCCAGCCGCAGCCGGGAGGAGATCCAATCCTTTGTGGGCAACGGGGTGGCCAAGCTCATGGAACGGGCGGTTCCCGCCGGGACAAGCCCTGACCAGACCGCCCGGGCCCTGGAGATTTTTAAGCCCTATTATGAGCTTCACCGCAAGGATAAAACTGCCCCCTACCCCGGCATTTTGGATGCGCTCCAAACCCTTCGTTCCAAAGGCTGTAAGCTGGCTGTGGTCTCCAACAAGTTTGACGCGGCGGTAAAGAGCTTGGCCCAGGACTATTTCCCCGGCCTGATGGATCTTGCCGCCGGAGAAAATGAGGCCGGAGGCATCCCCAAAAAGCCCTCCCCCATCATGGTACTCCAAACCATGGCCGCCCTGGGTGCGGATCCGGCCCGGTCTGTCTATGTGGGGGACTCCGATGTGGATCTGCAAACTGCAAAAAATGCCGGTCTGCCCTGCATCTCCGTAACCTGGGGCTTCCGGAGCCAGGACTTTTTGATCCAGCACGGCGCCTCCGTCTTTGCCCATCATCCCCAAGAACTGGTGGGGTTTATGCAGGCTTAAATCAGCGCGGCTTTTCTCCGGCACCGACTCCGCAGGGGATGCCCTCACGAGCCAAAGCGATCCAAGACAGCTTCGACCCATAAAAGCAAGGGCGAGCCAGCGGCCCGCCCTTGCTTTTATTTCCGGTATGGAGCTTCTCTTTCCCGCTTCAGATCTCCCCAGACTTCCGGGGCCAGCACCGCCACCGCCAGCAGGTTGGGCAGGGCCATCAGACCGTTGCAGATATCCGACAGGGCCCAGACCTGGCCGACGCCCCCTATGCTCCCCGCCACCACCGTTGTCAGAAAAGCCACGCGGAAAAACCACCGCAGTTTTCTCTCCCCTGTCAGGTGGGCAAGGCCCCGCTCGCCGTAATAGCTCCAGCCCAGCAGAGAGGTAAAGGCAAACAGAAGCAGGCAAACCGCCACGATGAGGCTGCCCCACCTTCCGAAAAGGGTGGAAAAGGCCGCAGCGGACAAGGGCGCCCCTGTCATGGCACCGGTGACACTCCCCTCCCGGATAGCTGTCAAGGCGGCGGCCGGGTCATAGACCCCAGAGGTCAGGATGCAAAGGGCGGTAACACTGCAGACCACTATGGTGGCGAAGAACACCTCAAACATCCCCCAGTAACCTTCCTGCACCGGGCTTTCCGCATCAGCGGCGGCATGGGCCATGGCGGAGGAGCCCACGCCGGCCTCGTTGGTGAACACCCCTCGGGCCACCCCGTAGCGCAGGGCAGCGGACACTCCGTAGCCCGATGCGCCCCCCAGGGCCGCCGAGGGGGTAAAGGCGCAGGTCACGATCTGCCGCAGGGCAGGCAGGATGGCTCCGGCATGAGCGGCGATCACCGCCGTGCCCGTGGCCAGGAAAAGAAGGGCCATCGTGGGCACCAGCTTTTCGCTGACCCGTCCCACCCGGCCAATCCCGCCCAGAATTACCACGCCGGTACACACCGCCACCGCAACCCCCACCCACAGCCGGTTCCAGCCCAGGGCGGCATGGAGGGCGGCGGAGATGGAGTTGGACTGAACCAGGGCTCCCCCGGTAAGAGAGGCCAGTATACACCACAGGGAAAACCACTTTCCCGCCCCCTTCCAGCCCAGGCGGGCCATGTATTCCATGGGCCCGCCCTCCCAGCCGGTTTTGGTTCGGCGGCGGTATTTGACTGCCAGGGTCTTTTCCACCAGGCTGGTCATCAGCCCCACCAGGGCGGAGACCCACATCCAGAATACCGCCCCCGGCCCACCGAAAAAGATGGCGGTGGCCACCCCCGCAATAGAACCGGTGCCGATGGTGGAGGCCAGGGCGGTGGAAAGGGCCTGGAACTGGGTAAGGCCCCCCCGCCCCTGCCGCTCTTTGGCTTGGAGGAGGCTGCCTATTGAGCCTTTCCACCAGGTTGTAAAGTCGAAAAATTGGAAAAAGCCGCTGCCTATGGAACACCACAGCCCCACCAGCAGAAAAAGCCCCAGCAGCCAGGGCTGCCAAAGTCCGTCCGCGATCCGTTCCAGCATGTCCAACACCCCTTTCCCTCCAGGGGTATGCGCGCCGGAGGAAAAAAAGAAGCATTTGAGGTGAGTTTTATGATCCGAAAGGCCCGTTTTGGGGATATCGACTCTATCGTAAAAATTTACGATCATATTCTGTCTCAAGAGGAACAGGGAACCGCCCGAGTGGGCTGGCTGAGGGGGGTATACCCCACCCGGGACACCGCCATGACCGCTTTGGAGGCCGGGGATCTGTTTGTTCTGGAGCTGGAGGGCCGGGTGGCCGCAGCCGGACGGATCAACCGGGAGCCGGTGGATGTATACGCCCAGTGTCCCTGGAAATATCCCGCACCGCCGGAGCAGGTGATGGTGCTCCACACGCTGGTGGTGGAGCCTGCCCTTTCTGGCCGGGGTCTGGCCACCCGGTTCGTTCAATTTTATGAGGATTATGCCCGGGAGCAGGGCTGTCCCTTCCTGCGGATGGACACCAATGCCCGCAACGCCGCCGCCCGGCGGCTATACAAGGGGCTGGGGTACTGGGAGGCCGCCATTTTACCCACGGTTTTCAACGGCATTTCCGGGGTGGAGCTGGTATGTTTGGAGAAATATTTGGACAAAAAAACGGACGGCTGAGCCGTCAGTTTTTTGTTTCTTCTTCGTTTTTCTCTCGCTTCATCTCCGTATGGATCAGGAAGGAAAGCAGGGCCCGCAGGAGAATCACCGCCCCCAGCACCAATAGTTCATTCATCTCCCGAACCTGGACGGTTTTCAGGATCTCCGCTCCCATTTTGAATTCCAGGCTCAGCGCCAAACCCTCTGCCAACGCCAGCTTGACCCGGCCCTGCTGATGGGTCACCAGGCTTTTCAAATACTTTCCAAAGGCTACCACCGCGGAGATCACTACCACAAAAATACCCATCAGCTCCAAGACAGGAATGATGATCTCCAGGCTTTTTTCTACCAACTGATCCAACGCCATTTTATTTCCTCCTTTGCTTGGCTCTAACCGCTTTCTTCCGTAAAATGAAAAAGCAGGACACAGTTCGTGTCCTGCTTTTTTGGAGGCGACGCCCAGACTCGAACTGGGGGTGGAGATTTTGCAGACCTCTGCCTTACCACTTGGCTACGTCGCCATCTGGAGCGGGCAACGAGGCTCGAACTCGCTACCTCCACCTTGGCAAGGTGGCGCTCTACCAGATGAGCTATGCCCGCATATAGATGGAACTGTTCAGCCCCTCTCTTTGTGGGTACTTCATTCTATGCAGTACCCCGAAAAGGGATTCTCCCGGAATGTCCCCATTCCGGGAGAATTTTTCTGGTGCCTCCGACCGGAATCGAACCAGTGACACGAGGATTTTCAGTCCTCTGCTCTACCAACTGAGCTACAGAGGCAAGTGGCGACGCGGATGGGACTTGAACCCACGACCTCCGGCGTGACAGGCCGGCGTTCTAACCAACTGAACTACCGCGCCAGCTTGGTGCCCAACAAGGTTTATGGTGGGAACAACAGGGCTCGAACCTGTGACATCACGCGTGTAAGGCGTGCGCTCTACCAGCTGAGCTATGCTCCCCTGTCGCTTCCGTCCCAAGCGGCGACCTTTATTATACTAAAAGCCCCCCGCCCTGTCAAGGCAAAAATCAAGATTCGGAAAATTTTTCTTTCATGAACCGGCAAAAGCCGCTCCTCTTTCCTGTCAGCCGCAGGAATAAAGGGCGGCCTTTCCTTTTATTCCCGGCGGGCTGCGCCACCGTCCAGCAGGGTCTGGAGCTCCTCCCGGTCAAAACGGTAAACTGCGTCGCAAAACTGGCAGGTAAGCTCCGCCTTTCCCTGCTCGGCAATCAGGCTTTTCAGCTCGTCGGGGCCCATGCTCACAAGCGCCTGGGAGACCCGCCGGCGGGAACAGTAACACTTATATTCCACAGCATGACGCTCCAGCACCTCCAGCTCAAAATCAGGCAAAGCCCGACGCAGCAGGGTCTCGGCATCCATCCCCTTCTCCATAAGGGCGGTGGTCACTGCTCCCAACGCCTGGATGCCCGCCTCGATCCGGTCGATCACATCTCCACCGGCGCCGGGGAGGAGCTGAATGAGATAGCCCCCCGCCCGGAGCACTGACTGGTCAGTGTCCACCAGCACCCCCAGGGCACAGGCGGATGGGATCTGCTCGCTGACGGCGAAATATTCGGTCACATCCTCGGCGATCTCGCCGGAAACAAGGGGCACCATGCCCACGTAAGGCTCCTTCATATCCAGATCCTTGATGACGGTAAGGGTTCCCTCCCGGCCTACGGCGGCGCCTACGTTCAGCTTACCGTCCTCCCGGGGCGGGACGATGACTGCCGGGTTTTGCACAAACCCCCGGACATTCCCCTCGGGATCCGCCACGGCGGTCAGGCTTCCCATAGGGCCGCCTCCCTTAATCCGCAGGGTGACGGAGGCCCCCTCCCCCTTCAGCTGGTCGCCGATCATGGAGCAGGCCATGAGAGAGCGGCCCAGGGCGGCGGTGGCCACGGGCAGAGTCTTATGAATCTGGCGGGCCCGCTCCACCAGAGTCCGGCCGGTGATGGCCATGGCCTTCACCGGGGCGTCTTTTACCAACACACGGACGATCTCGTCGGCCATGCTATCCTTCCTTTCTTCGGCAAAAATGCGCTTTACTTGCCCTTCCGGGCGGTGAAAAAGATCCGCTGCTCTCCCTGCTTGGGGGGGCGGAGCTTCAATTCGCCGTACTGCTTGATCTGGAGGAAACCTGCCTGCTCTAAGTATGTTGTCAGCTCCTCCATGGTGTAGGCATACTCCTCATGGAGCTCGCCTCCCCGCTGCCAGAGCTGTCCGTCCAGACGGAAAATGTCCATCCAAAAGGAGCACACCCGGCGCTTGGGGCTGTATTCTCCCCGCCAGACGCAGAACTCCTCCTCCGTCTCATCCAAAAACACCTGGCCGTCCATGCTTTCCAGCTTTTCGGGGGTGTCGGCATCGAAGAGGAACAGCCCTCCGGGTTCCAAAACCTCATACACCCGCTGGAAGGCCCTTTGGAGCTTTCGGGGCTGCAGCACATAGTTTATGCTGTCCAGGCAGCACACACAGGCGTCTACCCGATGGGGCAGGCACAGCCGTTCCATCCCCTGACAGAAGAACCGGGGCCTGGGATCCAGGCTCCGGCATTTTTCTTCGGCCAAAGAGAGCATTTCGGCGGACAGATCCACCCCCGTCACCTCATAGCCCCGGCCAATCAGCTCCGCACTCAGGCTTCCCGTTCCGCAGGCCAGATCCAGCACGGTGCGGATTGGCCGGTCCGAGCGGGAAAAGTGGCGCTCGATATAATCGGCCCAGCGCGGATAGCCCACATCGGCGGTGAGGGCATCGTAGCTGCCCGCCAGAAAATCATAGCTTGCCATCTTGCTTCAGCTTTTCTTTGATCCGGGGCAGCACGTCCTGATAACCGTCCGCTCCGTACTGGAGGGAACGGTTCACCCGGCTGATGGTGGCGCTGGAGGCTCCGGTGCGCTCTAAAATATCGTTATAAATCATTCCTTCGCTGAGGAGAACCGCCACTTCAAAACGCTGCTCCATAGCCCGCAGCTCTGAAACGGTACACAAATCCCGGAAAAATTTCTTGCACTCGTCCAGATCTTTCAGGGTGAGGATGGCTTCGTACAGGGCGTCGCTCTCTTCCTTCTTTGCGCTCTTACTCATTATAAATCTCTTCCCCCATTTTTTGTCATTTGCTTGGATGGTTCTATTTTATCAAAGTGAAGCGTGAAAGTAAAGCCCGAACCGAAATTTTTTCTTCTGCATAGATTGTTTTAGTGCGAAAGGGGGGGCATGTATATGAAAAAGGAACTGCCCGCGCCCCGGCTGGCGGAGCCGGGAACTTATGAGCAGGTCTTTCAGGAGGGGGAGGCGGTACTCCTAACCCTTCGGGCCCGATGGCCCAGGCTGGAGGAGAGCAGCCCCGGCTGCCGGCGCGTCAACCGGTATTATGACGCTTTGGCCGACCGGTGGAAGCGTCGGTGGGAGGGCCCCCTTCTGGAGCAGGCTAAGGCTGCTGCCGGGCCGGAGACCCCGCCGTGGGAGGCCCGGTTGGATTTCACCGTCACTCTTTTTCAGGATGGGATCCTCAGTCTCTATTGGGACATAGTGGAGGATCGGGGGGAGCGGCGCCCACGGCGGCTGCGGCAGGGGGACGTCTGGCAGCTGCCGTCCGGGATGCCTATGACCCTCCGGGAGCTGCTGCCCCCCTGCCGGTGGTGGCGGGGACCGGTATTGGCTCAGGTGCGGCAGCAGATCGGAGAGCGGATCCAGGCCGGAGAGTCGGTCTTTTTTGAGGATTGGCTCTCTCTGGCCTCCCGGCGGTTTTCCCCGGGGCGGTTCTACCTGACAGAAAAGGGCCCGGTAGTCTTTTATCCAGTGGAGAGCATCGCGCCGGCTATGGAGGGGTTCCCCTCCTTTCTGCTGCAGGACACCGAAAAGAGCTGATTGACAGCACTCAGAAAACAGAGCGCCAAAGGAATGGGAGCCTTTTGAAAAAAGTACTTGCATTTTCTTTCTGGTTCTGGTAATATAATGTCCGATACTTTTTTAGTGTGTATTATCCTGACCAGCGAGGAGGTTTAAGCGAAATGGCCAAATGCGAATTCTGCGGCAAGGGCGTTACTTTTGGAATTCAGGTTTCCCACTCCCACCGCCGCTCTAATCGGCCCTGGAAGCCCAACGTGAAGCGGGTCAAGGCAGTCGTGAATGGTACGTCCAAGCACGTGTATGTCTGCACCAGATGCCTCCGTTCGGGTAAGGTCACCCGCGCTGTGTAAGCGCAAGTTCTGACGAGGAAAACCGCTGTCTTATGGCAGCGGTTTTTTGTCATCTATTTTCTCATTTAATCTTTTGCATTTTATTTTTAATGTTTTTCATTAAAAAATAGTTGACAAACGTAAATTATCATGGTATACTTCCCCCATCAGAGCCGGTCTGACAGTCTTTGTTTGAGGAGGAAGGTTCTATGGGAAAGAAACTGGATAAGGCGGTTATTATCCTATCTAAATTGTCGGAAGTTGCCCATTGGATCGCCGCGGTATCTATGATTGTGGTTTTGATCCTCTCTCTTTTTGGGGGAACAAACATTGTCCAAAACGTCAGTTCGGCGGATTTCAACGCAAGCTTGAGTACCTACGGTTTTCAGGTCATGGTGATCGACAATGCCGGGCAGGTAAATTTAACCGCCCTGCGCCTATTCTGTGTGGGGGCGGGAATCATCCTAAGCCTGATGGCCATGGTGTTCCGCAATGTTTACCTCATTATGAAACGGTCGGAAAATGGCACTCCCTTCCAAAAGGACAATGTGCGCATGGTACGGGAGATCGGAATATTCCTTATTGCGATCCCCATCTTGGGATTGATCTTAAGTACCATTATCCGTGCGGCGGTGGGAATTGATTTGGCGGAAACCAGCGTAGAGCTTGACAGTTTTCTTATCGGTCTGGTCGTTCTCTGCCTCTCTCGGATCTTTGCCCGGGGGATGGCGCTGGAGTCTGATGTAGATGGGCTTTTATAAATAAGGAGAGACATCCATGGGAAAAATCATATTGCGCCTGGATCGCATGATGGTGGAGCGAAAAATGAGTCTCAACGAGTTGGCCGAACGGGTAGGGATCTCCAATGTAAACCTGTCCAAGATCAAAAACAACAAGGTCACCGCGGTTCGCTTTTCTACTCTGGCTGCTATTTGCGAGGCATTGGAGTGTGAGGCGGGGGATATTTTAGAGTACCAAAGGGATGAGTGAATGTTCCGGGACAGGGCGGCTGTGATGGCTGCCTTGTCCCTTTTTTTGGTCTGGGGTGGGGGATTGTTTTTTCCTGATTGACGTCTAAATTTTCGCTCATCATTGGCCAAAGCCCATTCCCTTCCTTTAACTTCCACCCATCCTTTTTTCCCTCCGGGGCATACTGCTCTCAGGAGCGTGATGAAATGAAAAAGCCAAAGAAAACTGAAAAACCCGGAACTGCTTGGCCCCAGGATTCCCTCCGTTTGGAACCGGATCAGAGACTTTGCTCTGAGGTTGATGACGTGTCCATCCGCAAGTATCCCTTGCCCACACAGGAGGAGATGGGGGTGCGGGTTCTGGACGACTGCGCCAGGGAACATATCCAATGACCCCTCCGGCCGCCATTGTGCGGCCCTACTTATGTCAGCTTTTCCCTTGGAAGATATTGTTCCTTGAAACAGGTCCTTCCTTCTATTACAATTTTGTTACAGACCACCATAGATGGAAGGAGCATTTTTTATGAAGCGACAGCTGACCGCCCTCGCTCTGGGGGCCTCTTTTTTGATCACTCCGGCTCGGGCCAGCCTTCTTACGCTGAATGGGGCGCCCCTGAAGGCCGGAGCTACCCCGATTTATGAGGATACCACTTTTGTCTCCCTTCGGGGATTGGTGCAGCAGCTGCTGCCCGGTTGCACCGTCTGGTGGGAGGACGGACAGGCCGTGGTTCAGAGCGAAGCGCTTTCCCTTACCGCCCAGCCGGGAGATACCGCACTGATCTATAACGGAAGCCGAATAGAGCTGAGTCAGCCCGTTCGGTTGGAGGAGGGGCGCACCTTGGTTCCCGTCCGGCCCTTGGCTGGGCTCTTGGGGCTTGAGGTGAGCTGGAACGCCGATACCGGCGAGGTAGCCCTCTCCTCTTCCTTCAATGAGGACGCTGTCTATTGGCTGTCCCGGATCATCTCCGCGGAGAGTCAAGGGGAGTGCTGGGAAGGAAAGATCGCCGTGGGGAATGTGGTGCTCAACCGGGTTCAAAGTCCTGACTTCCCGAATACCATCTACGGCGTTATTTTTGATGACCGCTGGGGCGGACAGTTTGAGCCCGTCCGCAACGGCACCGTCTACCATGATCCTACCCCGGAAAGTGTTCAGGCCGCCATCGCCTGCCTTCAGGGGGAAAATACCGTGGGGGACAGCCTCTATTTTTTGGCCCCTGAACTTACGGATAACCACTGGACCATGGAAAACCGGGACTTTGTGACCACTATCGGCGCCCACTGGTTTTATGAATAACCCCCAAATTTCTTTCGCCCCCGAAGGAATTCGGGGGCATTTTTTTGGTCACTTTTACAATCTGTATTTTTGTTTCTTCCTTTTAGATTACTTAATGTATCCCCTGTCCCACAACGGATTCGCTTGTTTCTGTTTTGTAACTTTTTCCGGGAATCTTTTTTTGTCGAATCTCCTTTTATTTATGCGTTTTGACGTTTTTGACGGATTTTTCTTGATTTGCGGGGTTGAATCGGTTACAATATGGTTACAATTTGGTACGGAAATCTCTGTTATTTCTCAAAGCCAAACTTGTGATCGGAGGAAATCAAATCATGAAAAAGCTTATCGCTTTGGTGCTGACCCTGAGCCTGTTTTTCAGCATGGCCGCGTCTGCCACCGCTATTGAGAGCGACGGCTTGGACATCATTGTCAACGACGCCGTCATCTCCCTGGACGCCCCTGTCCAGGTCTGGAACGAAGTGACCTATGTGTCCTACTGGCCTGTGGTACAGGCCCTCTATCCCGACGCCACCGCCGTTTGGAAAAATGACCGGGCGGTGGTCACCGCTCCCGGGCTGAACATGGAGATCCGGCCCGGACTCAGCTACCTGATTGCCAACGGCCGCTACCTTTACCTGAAGGACGGCATCAAGACTTCCGACTATGTGATCCTGCTGCCGGTACGCACCTTGTGTGCCGCTCTAGGCGCGGACGTTTCCTGGGATCCCATCGGCGGCAATGTGGTCATTACCGCCGGCACCGGGCCCATTACCCCGGGCGACGTGGCCTATCAGGAGGACGTGGTCTACTGGCTGAGCCACATCATCAACGCCGAGAGCGGCAACCAGCCCCTGGCGGGCAAGATCGCTGTGGGCAATGTGGTGCTCAACCGGGTGGCCAGTTCCCGGTTCCCCGACACTGTTTACGAGGTCATTTTTCAGCGGGGACAGTTCACTCCTGTGTCCAACGGCTCTATCAACCTGACCCCCAATGAGCAGAGCATCATTGCTGCTAAGCTGTGTCTGGACGGAGCCAACACGGTGGGCAATGCCCTCTATTTTATCAACCCCCGGTATTCTCCCAACAGCTGGGCTTCCCGGAACCGGCCCTATGTGGCCACCATCGGCGCTCACGCTTTTTACGCCTGAGCCCCTCCCCTTTCATAAAAATCACCCTTTCCCAAACTGGGATAGGGTGGTTTTTTTATGGCAGTTCTTTCCTGTTTTGACTTTTTTCTTGTCTTCTTTTCTGGGATAGACTATAATAAAAGGGAATTTTCGGAGAGAGGATGACCTTTATGAAAGTCTTCCGCCAACTGTGCTGTCTTATGCTATGCACTCTGTTTCTTCTCCCCGCCGCAGCCAGAGCTGCCGCCTCCTATCCCGATCTGCCCAGCACCCATTGGGCCTATGAAGATATGGATAAGGCTGCCCGGTTGGGGATCATCAAGGGAACGGATGATGGGCGCATGGCCCCTGAGGATACTTTGACTTGGGGGCAATATCTGGTCATGCTGACCCGCACCTTTTACCCTGATGCCTACGACGCTCAGCTGGAGGCGGGCGCCGCCTGGGATCAGGCCGGTTACTGGGCGGCCTGGGACAACGGTCTCATTTTAGAGGACGATTTCCTGCCCGTGGATCCGGAGGATCTTTGGGCTCCCATTCTGCGGCAGGATGTGGCGGTGCTGCTGAACCGGGTACTGCCGGAGAATCCCTACAACTGGGGCCTCTGGAGCGCCAGTTACGCTTTCTCCGACTGGAACTCTCTGGATGAAAACTACCAGCAAGCCCTGGCCCAGCTCTACTCCGCCGATATCGTTCAGGGACGGGCAGTGGAAACCTACAACCCTGATTTGGGGTTCAACGAGATCACCTATGTCTTTGGCGGCAACGAGACTGTCAAACGGGCCGACGGCACGGTTCTGCTCCTGCGAACCCTCTACAAGGCGGACGCTTGGGCAAAGAAAGATGTGACTGTCACCCTTCACATCGTAGACCAGCAGGGCAATTCTCTCACCGAGGATCAGCTGGTGGAGGCCCAAACCGGAGACTATGACTACTCCCTGGTGGACGAAAACATGCTTTGGCACTATGTCCGCACCTCCAATCCCCAGCAGATCTCCTCTTTCCAGAGCGAGTATACCCTTACCTACCGTCCCTACACCCGGGCGGAGGCGGCCGAGGAGGAGTTCTGGGATGCGGTAGACCGGGGAGAGCTCACCTGGGATGATTATTATGACCAGGACTTCTGGCTCTGGTTCCAGGGGGAGAACTCCCGGAAATCCATGCTTCTGTTCGGCGACGAGAATCAGCTTCGCTTCCCGGATCGGGCCACGGCGGAGGCCAACATGACCACCATCACCGTTCCGGTGTGGCACCTGGACAAGAATTGGAATAAAGTGCCCTCCACCGCCACCTTCTCTATCCACGCCGCCATCGCCGAGGACACGGTGGCCCTCTTCACCGAGATTTACAACGATCCCGAGCAGTTCCCCATCCATGATCTGGGGGGCTACGGCTGGCGGGGGGATAACGCCACCGGAGAGCACAACTGCGGCACCGCGGTGGACATCAACGCCAACGAGAACTATCAGATCCGGGACGGCAAAGTGCTGGTAGGCTCCCTGTGGGAGCCCGGGGAAAATCCCTACTCCATCGGCCCTGACAGCTCGGTGGTTCGTATTTTTGAAGCGCACGGCTGGTCCTGGGGCGGAGACGCCTGGGCCTACAGCAGCGATGACAGCGAAGGGTACCACGATTATATGCACTTTTCCTATATGGGCAGATGACCCCGTCAAAGAAAGGATGGCCTCCATGAAACTGTTTCGCCCCTTGTGTGCCCTGGCTCTCTGCGCTGCCCTGGCCCTCCCCGCGGGGGCCTTGGCCGCCGGGGAGAACACAGAAAAGTACCCTGACCTTCCTGAGAGTTACTGGGCCTATGCCGATATGACCGAGGCTGTAAGACTGGGCATTCTCAAAGGACTGGACGATGGCCGTATGGCCCCTGAGGACATCCTGACCTGGGGACAGTATCTTGTCATGCTGACCCGGGCCATCTACCCGGAGGAATACGCCCTCCAGCTAAATCTGGGAACCCCCTGGGACATGGCGGGATACGACGCCGCCAAAGAGACGGGACTGCTGCTGGAAAATGAATTCCTCCCGGTGTCCCCCTCCACCCTCTCCCAGCCTATTTTGCGGCAGGACGCCGCAGTGCTCCTTGACCGTCTGCTGCTGGATCTTGATTACAAGGAGATGTTCTGGAGCGCCCCCTCCGACAACGGGGACGACTGGGAAACGCCCACCGCCGCCAACTCCTTCTCCGACTGGGACACCCTGGATGAAAACCATCAGGCCGCCGTGACCCGGCTTTTTGAGGCCGTCATTGTCAAAGGCCGCACCGACGGCACCTTCGACGGCGGTGAAACCATCAAGCGTGCCGACGGCACCGTGCTCCTCATGCGGGCCCTTCCCCTGGCAGAAATGCGGATCTGGGGCGAACCCAAGGACATCACACTCCGTCTTCTGGATCAGGAGGGCGGCCTTCTGGTGGAGGACAAAGTGATCCCCGCCGAGCTGGGCGCCCTTACCGCTGAGCTTGCCGACCTATATGCCCCCAAGCACTATGCCGCTGTGGACGGCGGCGCTACCGTCACCCGGGCTCGGGATCTGTACGCCGTCACCATGCGGCCCTTCACCCAGGCAGAGCTGGACGAGGAGGCCTATTATGAAAAGCTTTCCGCCGGCCAGGTCACCCAGGCGGAATACGATTCCCAAAACTTCTGGCTGCGGAAGCTGGGAGAGAACGACCAGAAAAAGATCCTCCTTTTCGGTACTGCCAGCAAACGGCGTTACAGCAGCCGCAGCGAGGCGGAGCAGTATATGGTCACCATTACCGTCCCCATGTGGCGCATTGACAAGGAGGGCAACAAATATTCCTCTGAGGGCAGCTTCCTGATCAACGCCGCCATTGCCGAGGACACGGTGGCCCTCTTCACCGAGATCTACAATGATCCCGAGCAGTTCCCCATCCGGGATCTGGGCGGCTACGGCTGGCGGGGGGACAAGGCCACCGGAGAACACAACACCGGCACCGCCATCGACATCAAC
This sequence comes from Oscillospiraceae bacterium, assembly GCA_022794215.1. Taxonomy (GTDB): domain Bacteria; phylum Bacillota; class Clostridia; order Oscillospirales; family Oscillospiraceae; genus Vermiculatibacterium. The sequence continues at coordinate 29,988 of JAAWEH010000023.1, read as the reverse complement.
TGGAACGAAAACTACCAAATCCGCAACGGGCGCATCCAAACCGGCTCTCTGTGGCAGCCAGGGAGCAACCCCTACTCCATCGGCCCTAACAGCTCGGTGGTGCGCATCTTCCGGGAGCACGGCTGGTCTTGGGGCGGTGACGCCTGGGCGGACAACAGCGATGACAGCTACGGGTATCACGATTATATGCATTTCTCCTATATGGGATGGTAACACTGCGCAAACAGCAAAACAAAAAAATGGAGGCAGTTATTGAAACTGCCTCCATTTTTTGTGCCGTTTTCAGTTCTTACCAAATTTTGACCCGAGTCTCGGGGGCCACCCACATGCCGTCCCCCTCCTGAATCTCAAAGGTCTCAAAAAACAGATCCACGGTCTGCAGCGCCCGGTTGACCCGGAGCTTGTCGGCGGCGTGAACATCACCGGCCGCCAGATATTCCAGGGTGTTCCGGGAGGCGGTGGAGACCCAGGTTCTGGCCACCGTGCGGAAGAGAGTCTCGTAATCGGGCTCCTCCAGCTTTCCGGCAGCTTCCACAATGCAGGCCAGAGCGCCCAGGTCAGCCACATTCTCGCTGAGGGTCTGCACTCCCGAACAGAGGATGCCGGGGGCAGACTCCTGGCCGTCGTACCACTCTACCACAGCCTCACATTTGGCCTGGAACGCGGCATAATCCTCGGCAGTCCACCAGTCTGCGGCGTTGCCGTTCTCGTCAAATTTGGCGCCATTGTTGTCAAAGGCGTGGGTGATCTCGTGGGCGATCACATAGCCGATGCCGCCCAGGTTCTCCTCCCGGCTGGCATTCACATCGTACATGGGGCTTTGAAGAATGGCGGCGGGGAAGGTGATGTCGTTGGCGGTGGCATTGTAGCAGGCATTCACCGTATAAGGGGCTATCATCCATTCATCCTTGTCCACCCCCTTGTCCTGGTAGGACAACATCTCGTCCCTGGCGGCTTTCTGGACAGCGATCATATTGGAAAAGAAGGATCCGCCCTCCTCAGGGCCCTTGATATCGGCGTTGTCCAGATAGGTGGTCCAATCATCAGGATAGCCCACCTTCACTGCCATGGCATCCAACTTCTTAAGAGCCATGGCCTTGGTTTCTTCGCTCATCCAGTCCTGGGCGGCCAGCCGCTCTTTATAAATGGCGATGAACTCCCCAATCATCTCCTCCACATCGGCCTTGGCCTCAGGGGTAAAATAGGCTTCAGCATAGGCCCGGGAGAGATAGTCGCTGAGAAGGCTCTGAACCTGGGCGGCGGCGACCTGTTCGGGGTCTTGGCGGCCCTCCACGCCGTAGTAAACGGCCTGGAATTCATATTCAGCCTCCATAAAATCCTGGTTCAGGGCGCTGCAGGTCATCAACACAAGGCCGATCTTGGACATAGCCTTCAGGTCGTCCAGATGGTCATTGTTGAAGTAGGCCGCCCCAGCCTCCATCGCCCCCACATCGCTGACCCCGATCCGGTCAGTCGGCTTCAAGCCGCTGGTAGCATAAAAACCTTCCAGATCCACCTGGGGGAAGATGGCTTTCAGCTCCTCCATGGTGTAGAGGTTGTAGATCAGATCCACGTTGCCCCTGTCCTGGACGTCCAGAGAGGCAGCGGAGACCACCGCCTCCATGTCATAGACCCGCTGGGCGTTGGCCCGGGCTGTGGTCTCCTCCTCCCCGCTCAGAGTAAGGAGTTTGGTGAGAAAGCTCAGGTAGGCTTCGGTTAGAGTGGGATCGCCTCCAGCGTAGAAGTCTTTCCCCATCATAGACTCAAAGGTACTGAACCGAACGGCGTATTGGCTGGAGTCCATCAGGTCAATGGTAAGGCCGAAGCTCAGAAGGGTGACAAAACCCAGTTCCTCCCGCATTTCGGTCTCGGAAGCCATCAGGTCGTCCAGGGTCTCTGCGCTATCAATGGCGTCCAGATACTTCCGGATCGGTTCCACCCCCGCCTTCTCCCGGCCCTCGGTATCCACCACCGTGTTGTAAAGGGCAGCGATCTTGGCCTCGGCGGTTCCCTTCTCCTGCGGCTGGGCGACAATATCGGTAATGAGCTGGGCCACCTGGTCGTTGACCTCAAACATAAGTCCATAAAAGGCGCCGTTGATCATCTGACCGGCGGGAATGGTAGACTGATCCAGCCAGTCCTTGTTGACGGCGGCATAGAAGTCGTCCTTCAGGTTGGCGCCCTGGTAGGCATAGGCCCGGCGGATGAGCGTCTCCAATTCGGCCTGTGTGATCAATGCCTCCGGAGAGAGCTGTCCTTCCCCGGTACCGGCCACAATGCCGGCCCTCAGCACTTCGGCCAGTTCCTCCTCCGCCCAGGCAGGGATGTCGGTGAAGGTCTCGGCGGGAAAGGCGCTCCGGGCATTGGCGCCCACAGGGGGCTCAAAGCCGCCGAAGGCCCGCGCCAGCATAACCAGGGCCTCCGCCCGGGTCAGCGGGCGATCCAGGTGAAAAGTCCCTGTTTCGTCGCCCTGCAGGATGTCCGCCATAGTTGGGCTGATGTAGTCATCAGCGGCGGCAGAGAGCATATCCCGGGCTTGGCCCCGAGTCAGCACATCTGACTCAGCCGCCAGAGCGCCGGAGCCAAGGGTAAGCGTCAAGGCCAAGGCGGAGCTTCCCGCCGCCAGCCGTTGTTTCCAGTGTTTCATATGAGCTACTCCTTTTCACAAAATTGACAGGCTAAGGATACCACTTTTGTTTCCAAAATTCAACATCACTTTATGAGAATTACGCTCCCTATACAAGGAAAATCTCTTCGTATCCTCTGTTCGGTAGCGGCGGCTGCAAAACAAGGACGTCTTGATGATGCGGTTTATGATAGTATGTGCCGAAACAGCAAAAAGATCGGCACTGCATTTTGTACAGTGCCGATCCTCCCGCCTTTTTATTTTTCCATTATTTTCAGCTTGCCCTCTGCTGCGTCTATTGTTACCGTCTCCCCTTCCGTGACTTCTCCGGCAATGATGGCGCGGCTCATAAGAGTCTCCAGGGTGTGTTGGAGATAGCGGCGCAGGGGCCGGGCGCCGTATAGGGGATCGTAAGCGTTTTCCATGATGAGCTCCTTGGCCGCCGCAGTCAGCTCGCAGCGCAGCTCCCGCTGGCTTAGGCGCTGGTTCAGGTTTTCCAGCAGCAGATCTACAATATGGGTCACGTTATCCTTTGTCAAGGGCTTATAAAAAACGATCTCGTCCAGACGGTTGAGAAACTCGGGGCGGAATGCCTGCTTTAGAAGGGCGTTGATCTGCTCCCTGGCCTCCGGGGTGATCTCCCCCGCTTCGTTGATACCTTCCAGCAGATATTGGCTGCCCAGATTGGAGGTGAGGATGATGACCGTGTTTTTGAAATCCACCGTCCGGCCCTGGCCGTCGGTGATGCGGCCGTCATCCAGCACCTGGAGAAGAACGTTAAACACGTCGGGATGAGCCTTCTCCACCTCGTCGAAAAGGATAACGGAATAGGGCGCCCGACGGACCGCCTCGGTAAGCTGGCCGCCCTCCTCATAGCCTACATACCCCGGAGGTGCGCCGATGAGACGGGAGACAGAGAATTTTTCCATATATTCGCTCATGTCGATGCGCACCAGGTTCTTTTCGCTGTCAAAAAGGGTGGCGGCCAGGGTCTTGGCAAGCTCAGTCTTCCCCACACCGGTGGGGCCCAGGAAAAGGAAGGAGCCGATGGGCTTATTGGGGTCGGCAATCCCTGCCCGACTTCTCAGGATCGCCTCGCTCACCAAGCGGACAGCCTCCTCCTGGCCTACCACGCGCCGGTGGAGGATACTCTCCAGGTGCAGCAGCTTTTCCCGCTCCCCTTCCATAAGCCGAGATACGGGGATACCCGTCCACCGCTCCACAATCTTGGCCACCTCTTCCTCGGTGACCTTGTCCCGGAGAAGGCTCTGCTCCCGGTCTTGGCCGGCTGCAGCTTCGCTTTCCTCCAGGGCTTTTCGGAGCTGGGGAATACGTCCGTACTGGAGCTCAGCGGCCTTGTTCAGATCATACTGCCGCTGGGCCCGGGCCAGCTCTGCGTTGGCCTCCTCCAGCTCCTCACGGAGCTTTTGAACCCGGCTGATGGCCTCCTTTTCATTCTCCCACTGGGTCTTTTGTGCATTAAAGACCTCTTTGAGATCACTCAGCTCTTTGCGAATATCCGCCAGCCGTCCCTGGGAGAGCTTGTCGGTCTCCTTGGCTAAGGCGGCCTCCTGGATCTCCAGCTGGGTCATTTTCCCCTGGAGCACGTCCAGCTCGGTGGGCATGGAGTCAATCTCCGTGCGGACGGTGGCGCAGGCCTCGTCCACCAAGTCGATGGCCTTATCCGGGAGAAAACGGTCGGTGATATAGCGGTCGGAGAGGGTGGCGGCGGCAATGATGGCTCCATCGGTGATCTTCACCCCGTGGAACACCTGATACCGCTCCTTCAACCCTCGGAGGATGGCTACTGTGTCCTCCACAGTGGGCTCCTTTACCAGCACAGGCTGGAACCGGCGCTCCAGGGCGGCGTCCTTCTCGATATATTGGCGGTACTCGTTGAGGGTTGTGGCCCCGATGCAGTGGAGCTCTCCCCGGGCCAGCATGGGCTTGAGTAGGTTGCCCGCGTCCATGCTCCCCTCGGTTTTGCCCGCCCCTACGATGGTGTGAAGCTCGTCGATAAAGAGAATGATCCGTCCTTCGGATTTCTTAACTTCATTGAGAACGGCCTTCAGCCGCTCCTCAAACTCTCCCCGGTACTTGGCTCCGGCAATGAGGGAGCCCATGTCCAGGTTGAAAATGGTTTTGTCCTTCAGGGCACCGGGCACGTCCCCCTTCACGATCCGCTGGGCCAGCCCCTCGGCGATGGCAGTTTTGCCCACGCCGGGTTCGCCAATGAGGACGGGATTGTTCTTGCTTTTTCGGGAGAGAATGCGGATCACATTGCGGATCTCCTCATCCCGTCCGATCACTGGATCCAGCTTGTTCTGCCGGGCCCGCTCCACCAGGTCGGTGCCGTACTTTTTCAGAGCGTCGTAGGTCTCCTCCGGGTTGTCCGAGGTCACCCGCTGGTTGCCCCGGATGGAAGAAAGGGCCTGCAAGATACCTTCCTCCGTGATATGGTAGGTTTTCAAAAGCTGTTCCAGCTCCCGCTCCGCCGTCCGAACCAGTGCCAACAGCAGATGCTCTACGGAGACATACTCGTCCTTCATCTGTCCCGCAGCGTCCTCAGCAGCGTTCAAAGTCCGGTCTACCCCCGGTGAGACATAGAGCTTTCCGGCCTCACGGCCCGGGCCGGAAACCTTGGGCTGGCGCTCCACCAGTGCTTTTGCAGCGGCGTGGAAGCTTGGAACGGTGAGTCCCATTTTGGCCAAAAGCTGGGGCGTTAAACCGTTTTCCGCCTCTAGAAGAGCCAGGAGCAGATGGCACTGCTCGATCTGCTGGCTTCCATAGGTGGTGGCGATGGACTGGGCGGCCTGGATGGCCTCCACTGTCTTTTGGGTATAGTTTTGTGCGTTCATGGATGCTCACATCCTTCTTTGGATATAGATAGACTGCTCATTTTAAAAAGAGGGCCGGCCAGCGTTGCTGGCCGGCCCCTCCCTTTGCTTACTGGATCTGGATATGACGGATCTCCGGCTCGGCCGGCTTCATCTTGGGCAGCGTCAGGGCCAGCACTCCGTTTTCATAGGTGGCGGTGATGCCCCCTTCGTCAATGCCGGTCACATCAAAGCTGCGCTGGAAGGAACCATAGCGCCGTTCCCGGCGGATATAAGCGCCCTTATCATCCCCGGTCTCACTGCTCTCACTGTGGACAGCGGTGATGGTAAGGATGCCGTCCTTTAGATGGAGGGTGATGTCTTCCTTCTTAAAACCGGGAAGCTCTGCCTCAAGCAGGTAGCTGTCCCCGGCATCCCGAATATCGGTACGGAAGGCGGGCAGGTCGGCGTTGGACTTGCGGAAAAAGTCCCGGGCAAAGTTATCAAAGGTATCGAACACATTGTTATCACTGCGGTCAAAGGGAAGCATGCCAAACATAATTGATTTCTCCTTTTTCATATCAATGGTTTTCGGGCAAATTGTTAGCACTCACATTTTTATATTGCTAAACTTTTGGACGCTCCATGGGAATCATCCTTTCTGAAAGATCAAGGATATTCAGGGTCGTCTATCCCTTTCTTTTCTTTCGAGATTCAGTATATACAAGGGCTGTGAACAAATATACCACAAATTATGTCTAAATTGTAAACCTTAGCACTCCATTCTGTCAAGTGCTAATTTTATCTGAGGGGGTAACTGTCTCCTTTCTTTTATATATAAGGAGAATCATCATTTCGGAATCCCTGATCCCAAATCTTCCCGCAAAAAGTCAAAGGGCCCCGGTCCAAAGAGACCGGGGCCCTTTTTGATTTTACAACCGTTTTCTCTTACTGATGGATGCCGCGGTTTTGGTCGCCGGAATCGCTGACGCCGAACTCATAGTCGTTGCCGGGAAGGATGGCGTTGAGGAGGATACCCGCGATAGCGGCGATAGCAAGGCCCGTGAGGGTCACGCTGGCCCCCGCCATTTGGAAGGTAAGGCCGCCGGAAAAGCCCAGGCCGCAGACCAGGATCACGGCGGCGATGATCAGGTTCCGGGATTTGGTGAAGTCCACCTGGTTCTCCACCACATTCCGCACACCGATGGCGGAGATCATGCCGTAGAGGATAAAGCTGACGCCGCCGATGATGGCGGAGGGCAGGGCGCCGATGAGGGCGGCAAACTTGGGGCTGAAGGAAAGAACCAGGGCATAGATGGCGGCCAGCCGGATGACCCGGGGATCATAGACCCGGGAGAGAACCAGCACACCGGTATTTTCGCCGTAAGTGGTGTTCGCAGGGCCGCCGAACAGGCCGGCCAGAGCGGTGGCAACGCCGTCCCCGATGAGGGTCCGGTGCAGGCCGGGCTCCTCCAGGAATTTTTCACCCACGGTAGCGGAGATGGCGGACATATCGCCGATATGCTCCATCATGGAGGCAATGGCGATGGGGGCCATAACCAGGATGGCGGAGACGTCAAACTTAGCCACGCTGCCGCTGAAGTTTGTGACGAAAGGCTGGAACCCGATCCACGCGGCATCCTTCACGCCGGTGAAATCCACCTGCTTGGTGAGGATCGCCACAATGTAGGCTCCAACCACGCCCAAGAGGATGGGGATGATCTTCACCATGCCCTTGCCCCAGATGTTACACACGATGATGATCGCCATGGCCACCAGAGCCAGCCACCAGCAGGTGGAGGCGTTGTTCACCGCGGAGGGGGCCAGGTTCAAGCCGATGCAGATGATGATGGGGCCGGTGACCACCGGGGGCAGGAACCGCATGACCTTGTGGACGCCCACCGCCTTAACCAGCAGCGCCAGCACCAGATAGAGAAGGCCGGCCACCACGATACCGCCGCAGGCGTACTGGAGCTTCACCGCGGGATCCATGCCGGCGTAGATTCCCTGATCCATATTGGCCATGGTGGAAAATCCGCCCAGGAAGGCAAAGGAGGAGCCCAGGAAAGCGGGAACCTTCAGTTTTGAACAGACATGGAAAAACAGGGTGCCGATACCGGCGAAAAACAGGGTGGTCTGGATGTTCAGGGGCAGACCGTACTGATTCACCAGAATGGGTACCAGGATGGTAGCCCCAAACATGGCAAACATATGCTGCAGACCCAGCAGCAGCATTTTGGGCACGCCCAGCTTACGTGCGTCGCGGATAGCTTCTTGATTCATGATTCGTTCTCCTTTCTTCTTCTCAACCCTCTACGATCCATTGGGCAAAAAAAGAGACGATCACAAAAGTGATCGTCTCTCAACAAATGACCCAACAGAAACAGAAAAGGAAGGAATCATACCACATCCAAAACGATAGCGGCGGCGCTTCAGCTTGGTCATGGCGGCTCCCTCCTTTCTTCATTAGGCGGTATTTTAACAGATGCCCTCCTTTGTGTCAAGAGGGAATTTTTATTTTTCGACTTTTTATTTTTTCAGCAACCACGCCTGCCGTTATATCCCTCCCTCTCTCCGCTTTCCTTTTGGCCCGCAGCTCAGCGGCTGGGCCTGCATTTTTCAGAGAAAACAAAGACAGTCTTTTTCTCCCGTTTCCTCTTTACTCTCCCGAAAAAACCGAGTATAATTGCTCAAGTTTCCATTTTTTCTCCAAGGGGTGCGATCACTGTGCGTCAAAAAAACGACCTGGGTCGGGATCCGGTGGGCTCTCTTGTCCTCCGGTTGGCTGTCCCTACCATGCTGGCCCAGTTTATCAATGTTCTTTACAGCATTGTAGACCGAATGTTTATCGGGCATATCCCCCTTGTGGGAGATCTGGCCCTGGCAGGTGTGGGCGTCTGCGGGCCCATTGTCACACTGCTGTCCTCCTTTTCCTACCTCGCCTGTCTGGGGGGCGGGCCCCTCTTCTCCATGAAGCTGGGGGCCGGGGACAGAGAGGGAGCCTGCGCCATTTTGTCCAACTGCCTGCGAATGCTGCTGGGCATGGCGGCTGGGCTGGCTCTGCTTTTCTTCCTGCTGCGGAAAAACCTGCTGTGGTGGTTTGGAGCCAGCGCGGACACCTTTCCCTTCGCCCTTACCTACATGACCATTTACATTCTGGGCACCGCCTTCGCGCTCATGGCCACAGGTCTTAACAACTTTCTTATCTGCCAGGGCCGTTCCGGTCTGGGGATGGCAACCGTCGTGCTGGGAGCTGTTCTCAACATCTGTTTGGATCCCCTTTTTATCTTTGTATTGGGCATGGGTGTAGCGGGCGCTGCCTGGGCTACGCTGCTGTCTCAGGCCGCCTCCTGCGCCTTCGCTCTCATCGCACTGACCCGGCCTTTTATGCCCATTCCCCTGCGGTGGGGGCGGTTTGACTTTTCTATCTGCCGAAAGGTCATTGCCTTCGGCATGGCCCCTTTTCTCACCTACTCTTTGGACAGCGTGATCCTCATTGTCCTCAACACCGTTCTGCAGCGGCGGGGCGGGCCGGTGGAGGGGGACGCATTGCTCACCTGCTGCTCCATCGTCCAAAGCTATATGCTTCTCATTGCCATGCCCATGAGCGGCATCACCCTGGGCTGCCAGGGCCTTATCAGCTTTAACCTGGGTGCAGGGGACGGCGGGCGGGTCAAAAAGGCCCTGCGCGGCGTCTTTTCCCTCTGCCTTGCCTTCGCCGCCGTGATGCTCGTTTTCACCCATCTGGCCTCTCCCCTTTTTGTCCGGCTGTTTACCAAAAGTGAATATCTGATGGGCAGGAGTGTCACACTGATCAAGATCTACACCGCCGGACTTCTCTTTCTGCCTGTCCAATGGGTGGCGGTGGACGGCTCCACTGCTTTGGGGCAGACCCGGCTGGCCTTATTTTGTTCCCTGCTCCGAAAAACCATCTTTGTCTCCAATGTTGTGCTGCTTCCGTTCTTCTTCCCTGCGGCCTCCGCTTTCTGTGCCGAGCCTTTGTGCGATGTGATCGCCGCCTGCGTCTCCGCCGCTCTGTTCCTTCGCTTTACACCCCAGACTCTGGCCGCCCACTGCCGCCCGGTTGACAGGTTGGCGGATCCTGGGATATAATTTGAACAAACGCTCCACATTTTAGAGAGAAATCAGGTGTTTCCCCATGAAAAAGCCCTTTGTGACCCTGGATCAGCTCCAAACCATCACCACTCAGTATCCCACTCCCTTCCATCTATACAGCGAGAAGGGAATCCGGGAAACTGCCCGGCGGCTGAAGGCCGCTTTTGCCTGGAACCCCGGCTTTCAGGAGTATTTTGCCGTAAAAGCCACCCCCACCCCCGGCATTTTGAAGATTTTGCAGGAGGAAGGCTGCGGAGTGGACTGCTCCTCCCTCACCGAGCTGATGCTTTCCGACAAATGCGGCTTTGGGGGCCATGACATCATGTTCTCCTCCAACGAGACCCCCGCCAATGAGTATGTGCTGGCGGAAAAGCTGGGGGCGGTCATCAATCTGGACGACTTTACCCACATCGACTTTTTGAAAGAGACCCTGGGGTATATCCCTGAGACCATCTCCTGCCGGTTTAATCCCGGCGGTGTGTTCCAGCTGGGCGCTTCTAAAGAAGGCTTCCAGGTCATGGACACCCCGGGAGACTCCAAATACGGCTTTACCCGGGAGCAGCTTTTCGAGGGCTTCAAAAAGCTGAAGGCCATGGGGGCCAAGCGGTTTGGCATTCACGCTTTTCTGGCCTCCAACACGCTCTCCAACGACTACTATCCCGCCCTGGCCGGCATCCTCTTCCAGCTGGCTGCCGATCTGGAGAAGGAGACCGGCTGCGATGTGTGCTTCATCAACCTCTCCGGCGGCGTGGGCATCCCCTACCGCCCCGACCAGCCGGAAAATGACATTGCCGTCATTGGTGAGGGCGTGCGGGAGCAGTTTGAAAAGATCCTTGTCCCGGCGGGCATGGGGGATGTGGCCATCTACACCGAGCTGGGCCGGTATATGCTGGGCCCCAACGGGTGCCTGGTGACAAAAGTCCTCCACTTTAAGCACACCTACAAGGAGTATGTGGGGGTAGACGCCTGCGCCGCCAATCTGATGCGCCCCGCCATCTATGGGGCCTATCACCACATTACCGTCTCCGGCAAGGAGGACATGCCCTGCGACCATGTCTATGACGTGGTGGGCTCTCTGTGCGAGAACAGCGACAAATTCGCCATCGACCGAGATCTTCCCCAGGTGGAAATCGGCGATCTTCTGGTCATTCACGATACCGGCGCCCACGGTTTCTCCATGGGCTACAACTACAACGGCAAGCTGCGCTCAGCAGAGCTGCTCCTCCGGGAGGATGGCTCTGTGCACCTCATCCGTCGGGCTGAGACCCCCGAGGACTACTTTGCCACCATGATCTTTGACTGATTTGTGCTGGGAGTTTTTTATGGAAAAGTTCGAAAATGCTGACGCAGTCATCCTATTGAACGGGAATAGATATGCTCTTTTTAAGAGCGGGCCGTTAAGCAGATATCCTCATATGGTCAGTATTCACACAGGCCAAATTGTACTTGGAGAACAACGTCCCCTTCTTAAAGAATACTTGATTCAACACGGTGTGGACATTGAGCCTTGGGAAAAAAGGAATACACATTGGTGCATACGGCAAGCCATAAAATTTGCTAACCATGAATGAAATGTGTGATATACTTCCCGTAAAGGGCCGTTTTGCCCCTTCCCCCAGCGGGCGGATGCATCTGGGGAACCTGTTTTCTTTTCTGCTTGCCTGGCTGTCCGTCCGCCATGGGGGAGGCTCTCTGGTTTTACGGATCGAGGATCTAGATCCCGAGCGCTGCAAGCCGGAGTTCGCCCGCCAGCTCATGGACGACCTACGCTGGCTGGGCCTTACCTGGGACGAGGGGGGAGAAGATCCCGCCTACTGGCAGTCCAACCGGGGCCGCCTGTACCAGGCCGCCTTTGACGTTCTCGCTGCCAAAGGCCTTACTTACCCCTGCTTTTGCACCCGCCACCAACGGCTTATCGAAGCTCCCCACAGTCATGAGGTCTCCCCCTCCTGTCCCTGTGCCGGCCTAAGCCCTGAACAGGCCGCCGCACGGGCCTTGGAGCGCTCCCCCAGCTACCGGGTTCGGGTGCCCGGAAGCACCATCTGCTTCACCGACGGACTTCAAGGGGGGTACAGCCAGGATCTGGCCATTGATTGCGGAGATTTTCCCATCCGCCGCAGCGACGGAGCCTGGGCCTATCAACTGGCCGTGGTGGTGGATGACGCCGCTATGGGAATCACCCAGGTGGTTCGAGGGCGGGATTTGCTCTCCTCTACCCCCCGGCAGCTCTGGCTTTATGAGGTTTTGGGCTGGAAGCCCCCAGCTTTTTATCACGTTCCGCTTCTCCTCGCCCCCGACGGCCGCCGGCTGGCCAAGCGGGACGGGGATCTGGATATGGGGGCACTGCGTCAAAGATACGCTCCGGAAGAGCTGCTGGGCATCTTGGCTCAAATGGCCGGACAGCAACGGACTGCTCAGCCTATCTCCGCTGCCGATTTAGCCCGTTCCTTTGATTGGTCTAAGGTTCCCAAAGAAGATATTACCGTGAACCCCGTCCTTTTGTCCAATTCCGGGAGAAAGGGAAGCTGACACCATGCAAGAATCCACAGAACCCAAAAAGCCCATTGACTATTCCAACCCGGACCTGGATGAGGTCTCTCAGATCTTTCACACCATGTTCGGCGACAGCTTTCCCCAGGAGGAAAAGATCCTTCCCGAAGGCTGTGTTTTCTGCCGCCCCTGTGAGGGCACCGGCCGGATCATTAAAATAAGAAAATTCCTTTTGGGCACATCCAAAACAGTGACCAAAACCCCCTGCCCTCACTGCGGGGGAAAGGGTTACGTGCCGGAAGCATAAAACAACAGGCAGATCCTTCTTGGATCTGCCTGTTGTTATTTTGCAAAACCGCCGAGGACAAGGCGGCATCCGCTCTGAAAAGCCGATCTGCTGATGCCCTTAGCGCAGAGTCGTCAAAACCTTTGCTACCTCGCCCCGGGTCATGGGTGCGTTAGGCTTCAGCGTGCCGTCCTCATACCCGTTGATGATCTTTTGCCCCACCAGGCTGCGGACATAGCTCTCTGCCCAGGAGGGGACCTCCTCCCGATCCAGGAAGCTCTCCAGCTCCGCTTCCACATACCCCTTCCGCTGCGTTCGGCCCAGGATGGTCATAACCTCCGCCCGGTTGATACCGGTGTTGGGATAGAGATAAAGGACTCCATAGTCCAGGCTGCCCTTCACGATCCCCCGCTCATACATGGCCTTCACCGCCGGCACCGCCCACTCCGGGATCTCCCCAGCGTCGGCAAAGGGCAGTTCAGTCCCCTCGTACTGTGTCAGATCCAGACCCATCCAACGGGCCACCATGGTGAAAAACTCCGCCCGGGTAATATTGGTGTTGGGCTGGTAGTAAAGGGTATCTCCGTCGGAAACGCCCTTGGTGATCCCCTGCTCATAGAGATAGGCCGCGTAGCTCAGGGCCCAGTGGTCGGTCATGTCGGCAAATTCCACTGTGGCATCCCCCTCCAGCACCAGGGACTCCCGGCCCAGGTTGCCGCTTACGTCTACCGCTGTCACGGTCACCCGGTGGGTGGGCTGGGGTGCCTCTCCCTCGGCAGCGGGCTGTGTCTGGGCCGGCGCAGAGGGCAGTTTTGCCGTCAGGGTATCCGTCTTGGCGTTCCAGGTGCCCGAAAGCACCGCTCCGTCATAGGTAAGTATCACCGCCTGGGCAGAAAAGCTGCGATCCACATTGTCGCTGACAGCGGCAGTGACCTGATCTCCCGTTACCTTCAGACTGATAACCGGGGCCATCTCATCCTCCAGCGCCTCATTGGCTGTGGTCAGCTGATCCAGCCACACCGTACCAGTCCGCTCCTCTCCACCGCCATAAAGGAACTGCAGCTCCTTCAAGGTATCCATTCCCTCGGGAACCGCCAGCAACAAATGCTTCCATCCGGTGAAGCCCAAACCGCACACCGGCGCCAGACTCTCCTCCTCCCCATCGGTGAAGAGGGCCATCAGGTTGTTCTGGGAACCGTCCCCGCAGACCCACAGGCCCACATACCGTTCTCCGGCGGGGATGGAGATATTCGCTGTCAGTCTGGCTGTTCCCTCCTCCCCGGCGTCATAGCTTACCCGCAGGCTCTGCAGACCAGTGCGGACATGGGCAAGGTCGGTTTCCAGCTGGGTGGTCACGCTCTCGGTGTCGATAAAGAGGGTCTTTTCTCCCTCCATGTCCTCCAGGGGCAGCACATGGCCCGCCACATTCACCGGAATGCTCACGGTTTTCTCTCCGGCAGTGACGGTAATCTTCCCCGCCGCCGTCTTGCTGCCGGCAGTGAAGGTGCCGTCCTCTGCGATGGTTCCGATCTCTTCATCACAGGCCCAAATATAACACCCATCCTGGGATTGGAGCAGCAGATTCCGCCAGGAGCATGCCGCCCGAAGGGATACCTGCTCTCCCGGATCCAGGGCCAGGGCCCCCACCGTTCCGCCGGTTCCTTCGTTGGTCACCACGATCTCATCAGGGGTGCGCACGGTGGTCACCGTGGCCGTTCCGGTCAGCTTCCCCTGAGTTGCGGTGATGGTGGTAAACGCATCCTGTTTGCCGGCGGTAAACATATCACCGTCTACACTGCCGCCACCCTCTGCCTCATATTCCACATTGGTCGCCGCCCCCATAAGGCGGTAACCCGTATCTACCTGATAGGCCCCCAGAGGAAGGGTCGCTCCCGCCAGCAGCAGAGCGTCCCCCGGCTCAATGCTCAGATACCCCGCCTCTCCGGTGGCCGCCAGTTCCGTAGTGAGAAAAATGGCGGTGGAATTGGAGCGCTGAGAACCGTCGGAGGGGCTGTTTACCACTGCCATGGCGCTTTGATCGGGGGTGGTGAGGCCCAGGGTGGTGGAGCCTCCTCCGTCCAGGCCCACCGCCTCTATACAGCCAAGCTCCCGCAGCCGCTGAGCCACCTGCGTACAGGTAGCCCCGATGCTGAGCCCAGGCTGCTTGCCGTCTATGGTGTAAAAAATCACTGTGCCGTCCTCTTTCACGCCGATGGCGGTGCGGGCGGTACGTTCATTGTTCAGATTGGGGCCTATCTCTCCATTGTCCAGCAGACGGTACATGGCCCCCAGAGCCTCCACCGCCTCTTCCCAGCGGGTATCCTCGCTGACAATGTCGATGTTCACCTCGTCACCGGGCTGCAGGGATCGGAGCATATTGAGGGTACCCTCATCGTCCTTGCCGTTCATGGTGAGGACAAAGCCCCCCTCAGGGATGGGGTTAGCCCCCGCCGCCTCTGATACATAGTCCACCACGCAGCGGATCCGCCCCCCGATCCTGGGCACGTCGGACAGGGTCAATTCCCGGTCAAGGCCGGTCTCCTCCGCGGGGACGATCTCTCCAAGATCCTCCAACACGGGGTAGAGAAACACATCCACGCCGGCGGCCAGGTTCTGGGTATTGGCCCCAAAATCCGGGGTCAGCAGCACCAGCCCACCGCCGTCGGCAGAGCGGATCTGCCGCACCTTGTTGATGCCGCCAAAGACGGTGAGCCGCTCCCCCAACATGGTGGCGGAAACATAGAGATTGGGACTTCCCACAAAGGCGGTTCCATCCGCGCGAAAGCCGATGGCAGAATGGTAGGAGGAGGAAGAGCGCACCACGCCATCGGTAACCACCAGCCCCAGGGGCTGCCCGGTGGAGAGAACATAGAAGTCTCCGTTGGTTCCCCCCACCACTCGCTTGCCCTGCTCCTCCAGCTTCCGGGCCATGGTCGTGAGGGTCTCCCGGCTGAGCACGTTGTCCCCGTAGGCCACGGTGGGGTGTACATCCTCGTTGGGGGTATAGCTCACATACCGCTCCAGGCGAAGATCTTTGTATGTATCGCTCCAAAAATACCCCTTGCTTACTGCCGTTCCCTCCGAGAGAATGGTGCTGGCAGAGTGCAGGTCGTGCCCCAGGGCATCAGAGGCCAGGGCGGCCTGCCCCAGCAGCAGCGACAGGGCCAAGCCTGCCGCGGAAAGTCTTATTTTCCAGTGTCTCATGGTTCCTCCTATCGCCAAAAAGAAAGCGCACCGGGCTTGTCCCGGTACGCCTTCTATCATACCACATTTGACCGGCAGTGTAAACCGCCCAAAGGGGTCGAAAATTTGGAAATGAATGGGCCTCTTATCCAGGAAAAAGGGCTTTTATCCCTTTTCTCCCAGCGCTTTTTTTGCTGAGCGCAGCTTGGGAAGGGTATTTTCCAACGTGCTGGCCTCCTGCAGGATCAGCAGGTCGCCGATCAACTGGTTGGACACCAGGAATCCCTGGGGCGTCAGGTGCCAGCGGCGATCCTTCTTCACCGCCCAGCCCTGGCGCTCATACTCCTCCAGCTTTTGCTCCAGAGGGTCAAAATTCATGGAAAATTCCCTGCGATACTCCCACTCCTCAATGCCTCGGATGGTTCGGAGCCGGAGCATCAGGTACTCTCCCCCCCGCTCTCTCCTGGGAATCAGGTCAGAGCCGTCTATGACCGCCCCACCGCTCAGGATTCCGGCAATATATTTGTCCAGATCCCGGACAAATGAATACCGCCGCCCGCCAAAATCGGAGTGCGCTCCCGGGCCAAAGCCCACATAGGGTTTGCCCATCCAATATTTCAGATTGTGCCGAGACTGAAAGCCCGGCTGGGCAAAATTGGAGATCTCATACTGGGCATATCCTTTCTGCCGCAGTCGCTCCACCGTCCAAAGGTACATATCCGCCTGCATATCGTCGTCAGGGAGCACCTCTCCCCGGGTGACCCGGCCATCCAGGGGCGTTCCAAGCTCCACCTTCAAGCCGTAGCAGGACAGGTGCTGAGGCTTTAGGGCCAGGGCCGATTCCAAACTCTTCTGCCAGCTTCCCATGGTCTGCCCGGGCAGGCCATAGATCAAATCCAACGACAGGTTTTTGATCTTGGCTTTTCGGGCTGCAGCCACCGCCCGGGTCACCTGCTCAAAATTGTGAAGGCGGTGAACCGCCTTCAGCTCCCCGTCGCAGGCCGACTGCATCCCCAGGCTCAACCGGTTCACTCCCCCGCGGCGAACTGCGGTCAGAAAGGCCCGATCCGCACTCTCCGGGTTTGCCTCGCAGGTGATCTCCGCATCTCTCGTTACGTCAAAGCGGCGGCGAACCTCCTTTAGCAAAGCTACCATCCGTTTCGCGCCAAAAAAGCTGGGGGTTCCTCCGCCGATGTATACGGTATCCACCTGCCAGCCTTTGCACAGAGGGGCAGTCTCCCGAATATGGGCAGTAAGGGCCTTCAGATAGTCGTCCATGGTTCCCTCCCGGTCAGGGAGAGAGTAAAAATCACAATAATCGCATTTTGCCTTACAGAAAGGGATGTGAATATAAACACCTAACTTTTCACCCATGGAAAACGCCCTGCCTCTCACAAGCATGTAAGATTATTATACTACATTTCTTCCCATTTGCAAATCCCCTTCTCTCCTCCGCTTGACGCTCTCTTTTTTCCTATGGTATAGTATATTTACATTCTTTTTATATCCTTTCCGTCAGAGAGAAGGTGCCTTCATGGATCGTACCCACCCGAATTATCACAATTTCATCCAGATCCTCCGGGAGGAACTGGTTCCTGCCATGGGCTGCACCGAGCCTATCGCCATTGCTTACGGCGCGGCCAGGGCCCGGGATATACTGGGCCGGGAACCTGAAACGGTCAAGGTAGAGGCCAGCGGCAGCATTATTAAAAACGTAAAAAGTGTTATTGTGCCCAACACCGGCGGACTCAAAGGCATTGCCGCCGCTGCCGCAGCAGGTATTGTTGCCGGTCGCTCCGATTTGATCTTGGAGGTTATCTCCCAGGTTTCCGAGGCGGAAAAGGATGCCATCCGCGCCTTTCTCGATACCCATCCCATCCAAGTTCTTCCCGCTCCCGGAGATTTGATCTTTGATATCATCATCACCCTCACTGCCGGCGCAGATTTGGTAAAGCTGCGGATCTCCGACTATCACACCAACATTACCCTGGTGGAAAAGAACGGTCATGTCCTTCTCCAGGGCGGCGAAGTCACCGACGACGCTGCGGATGATGGACTTATTGACCGCAGCTGCCTATCGGTGGAATCCATTGTGGACTTCGTGAACACTATGGAGGTGGATGACGTTCGGGAGCTGGTGGAGCGGCAAATGGAGTATAACTACGCCATCGCTCAGGAGGGCATGAACAACAACTGGGGCGCTAACATCGGTAAGGTTTTGAAGCATCACTACGGCACCCATGTCCAGCTCCGGGCCCGGTATATGGCTGCCGCCGGGTCTGACGCCCGGATGAGCGGCTGTGAGATGCCTGTTATCATTGTCTCCGGCAGCGGCAACCAGGGCATCACCGCCACAGTTCCCGTCATGGAATACGCCAAGGAACTGAAGGCGGATCATGACACCACTGTCCGGGCTGTCACCCTCAGCGACCTGCTCACCATCCACATGAAAACGGGCATCGGCCGCCTCAGCGCCTACTGCGGTGCGGTCTGCGCCGGCTGCGGGGCCGGGGGCGCCATCGCCTGGCTTCACGGCGGCGGGGTTCGTGAGGTATCCCACACCCTGGTCAACGCCCTGGCCACCGTTTCGGGCATCGTTTGCGACGGAGCAAAACCCTCCTGTGCCGCCAAGATCGCCTCCGCGGTGGATGCGGGACTTTTGGGCTACCATATGTTCCAGGATGGTCAACAGTTCCGGGGCGGTGACGGCATTGTCACCAAGGGAGTGGAGGCCACCATCCACAATGTGGGCCGTCTGGGGCGGGTCGGTATGCGGGAAACAGACCGGGAGATCCTGCGCATCATGACCGGGCAGACGGAGGAGTGCTGAGCGCCTCATTCCCTTATAAAATCTGAGAGGCCCTCTAAAAGAGGGCCTCTCTTCTCCAAAGGAGGTGTCCCCCCTGCGTTATCTGGAATTTCCCGTCCTCCCCGAGGAGGAGGGCAAACGGGTGGATGTCATCCTTCGCCGGCACGGTCTGTCCACCTCGGCCATCCGCCGCTCCAAACGCCGTCCTCACGGCCTTTTGGTAGACGGAGAGGACATCTATACCAGCTATCTGGTTCATGCAGGGCAGATAGTAGCAATCTTGGCCGACGACAAAGCTCCCTCAGACATTGTGCCCAACGAGGGGCCGGTAAATATCTGCTATGAGGATGAGGATCTTTTGGTCGTGGACAAACCCGCGGGTCTGGCGGTTCATCCCTGCGCCGGCAGTTGGGACGACTCTCTGGGCGCCCGGCTGGTTCACTACTATCACCAAATCGGGCTGGCGGCCGATTTTCACCCGGTTCACCGGCTGGACAAGGGCACCTCGGGGCTAATGGTGGTATCCAAGCACCCGGCGGCCCAGCATATCTTGACCCAGGCCCTCCACTCAGGGGATTTTCTGCGGGAGTATCTGGCGGTGTGCGAGGGCTGTCCCTCTCCCCTCTCCGGCACCGTGGATGCCCCTCTGGGCCGCACCGACACCTCTTATATCCGGCAGGAGGTCAGAGCCGACGGAAAGAGCGCCCGCACCCATTATGAAGTGGTACAGCAGGGAGCCCGCTTCTCCCTCCTCCGCCTGGTGCTGGATACCGGCCGCACCCATCAGATCCGGGTTCACATGGCCTATCTGGGCCATCCTCTGGCCGGGGACTTCCTCTACGGCACCGAGGATCCCGACCTGATCCCCCGCCCCGCCCTCCACTCCGCCCGGCTGGAGTTGACACAGCCCTTTAGCGGCCGGCGGCTTCTCTTTGAGAGCCCTCTCCCCGCCGATATGGCCCGGCTGCTGGAGGGATAACACAGGAAACAGAACCGGGAACAGATCTCATCTCTGTTCCCGGCTCTGTTTTTCATTGCCATGCCTCCTGAATAAAGCTTTCTTCGCGTTTTAAGGCGATTTTATTTCCCCATTCCAAGTAAAAAGGCAGCCTCCCCACAATGGAAGAGGCTGCCTTTTCTGATTCTCTTATTCCAATCCGCTCAGTTTCCGCCATTTTCCACTTCTCCAGCGCCAAATACATAGTACGCCCCGGAGAACCAGGTCGATGGCCATGGCTCCCCAGACGCCGGCCAGTCCCCAGTCAAAGGAAAGTACCAGCAGGCAAGCCAGGGGTACCCGCACACACCACATGCCCGCCAATCCCACCATCATGGGAAACTTCACATCGTCGGCACCCCGGAGGGCATTGGTCAAGATGATAGATACGGCAAAAAAGGGCTCGGAGAAGGCCACCACGCGCAGGGCCAGGGCCGCTTCCGCCACCACGCGGCTGTCCGTGTTGAACAGCGACGCCAGCAACGGTGCAAACAGGAACAACAATAGTCCCGTGGCCAAGCACAGGCAAAAGCCGATGAGTCCCGTCAAACTTCCGTAGGCCTCTGCATCCTCCCTGTCTCCCGCCCCTACCGACTGCCCCACCAGGGCGATGGCAGCGTAGCCGATCCCGTAGGCAGGCAGATAGCAAAGCCCCTCAGCAGTGGTGGCAATATTGTTGGCCGCCAGCGCTACCGTGGTAAGAGCATGGCCCACCAGCGCAGTGGTAGCAATCTGGCCCAGATTGACAATGGCCCGCTCCAGGGCGGAGGGAACCCCCAGCTTTACCGCCCGGTGGATAATCAGTCCGTCGGGAGCCAGCCCTTCCCGCAGCGAGGTGACAAATCCCTCCTGGTGGAAGGCGGCCACCGCCGCCGGGATTCCGGCACAGATGATGGAGGCTGCGGTGGCAATGGCCGCTCCCTCCACCCCCCAGCCCGCCCCGGGCAGGGTGATACCGTTCCACTCCCGGGTAGGATAGATAAGGAAAAAGTTTAATACCAGATTCAGCACATTGGTCGCTGTATTAAATATAAGAGGGGTTTTTGTGTTGCCCATGCACCGCAAAACTGCCGAGAAAATAATCAGCAGCGAGTTAAAGGGCAAGGCCGCACAATAGATTCGCATATAATTGGCCGCATGGGGCAGCACTTCAGGCTTGGCGCCCAGCCACCGGGGAATGGACGCCCCCAGCGCCTCATAGATCCCGCAGGCCAGCAGTCCGCAAACCACTCCGGCCAAAAACGCCTGCCGAATGATCTTCCGTACCCGGTCCGGATCCTTGGCGCCCACTGCGTTGGAGATCTGAACCGAGTAACCCACGCCTACACCGGCCAGAATACCGTGGATCAGCCAAATGGGAGGGCCGTTCACCGATACAGCCGCGCTTCCCACCGCCCCCAGCACCCCTACCATAGCGGTATCCACATAGCTCACCATGGTATTCAGGATCTGCTCAATGATGGCAGGCCAAGATAAGCCCCACAGCCGGCGAAGCCGAGGGCCTTGCTCTCTGATTTTCAGTGTGCTTGCCATATCCTCACACTCCTGTCAGGTCAAAATCGGGAACATAGTCCCTACTGGCGGCCTCAGCATCCTGGGCATAGCCCGCTATACCCAAGGACGTCATATATTCCTGTGCGCTGCGAATTTCGCTTTTCCGCAGGGGTCGGTTAATCTCGGGATACTCTGCCGCCCGGCCCAGGGGTACATATTGGCTCATGAGAGAAAAGCGGACTTTTTCCGGCGGGAAGGTCTCCGCCACCCAGTCCATCACCGCCTTGGCCTCCCTTACGCCTCCGGGGAGGAGAAGGTGGCGGATGATGACCCCTCTCAGCAAGACTCCATTCTCATCAAACACACAGGGCCCTGTCTGCCGGACCATCTCCCGGATGGCGGCAGTGGCGACCTCCGGATAATCCGGGGCGGCGGAATACCGCTTTGCCCTGTCCCGATCCAGGTATTTTAGGTCGGGAAGGTAGATCTGCACCTTCCCCTCCAGTTGCCGCAGGGTCTCAACGCTCTCGTAGCCCCCACAGTTCCAAACCACGGGCACCGGTACGGATTCCTCCAGCGCTTCTATAACCGCGTGGGCAAAGTGGGTGGCGGTCACCAGGTTGATGTTGTGGGCTCCCTGATCCACCAGACGCCGGAAAATCTCCCGCAGCCGTTCTACACTTACCGCTTTCCCGTATCCCTCTTGGCTGATAACACTGTTTTGGCAGAACACGCACCGAAGAGAACAGCCGGAAAAAAATACCGCTCCTGAACCTTTGGTACCTGAAATGGGCGGCTCCTCCCAAAAATGGAGGGCAGCCCGGGCCACCACCGGGGCCCATCCCATGGCGCACACACCGCCGGAGCGACCCTCTCCCCGTTCCGCACCGCAGTTTCTGGGACATTGGCAACAGATCACGGCTATCCCTCCCTTCCGAAAAAAAGAGCGCCGCACTTGCGGCGCTCTTTTTTGCCAGTGTATGAGATTCAGTCCTCAAAGTTGCTGGAAATCAGCTCAATAAGCCCTTCCACAGCTTCCTTTTCGTCCACGCCGTCCGCGATGAGGTTGATGGTAGTTCCCTTGACAATGCCCAGGGACAGGACGCCCAGCAAGCTCTTGGCGTTCACCCTCCGCTCGTCTTTTTCCACCCAGATGGAGCACTTGAACTCGTTGGCCTTCTGGATAAAAAAGGTGGCGGGACGGGCGTGCAGGCCCACCTGATTGTTCACGGTAGCCTCTTTCATATACATTGCGCTTTCCCTCCCCAAGTACCGTTGTACTGTCCTATAGAATATCAAATTTCCGCTCTGCCGTCAATGGCATTTTCACCAAATCGGGCCTGCTATATCTATACTTTAAAGGAACTTTACCGAACCTATTGTTTCCCTGCTGACGATTTCACCTCAGCTCCGCAATGGTCACACCATCCTCCCCTTCCCCATAGCGGCCGGGGCGGAAGGATTTGATGTAGCGGCTGCGCTTTAGGTGATCCCGCACCGCGGAGCGTACTGCACCGGTTCCCTTTCCGTGGATAATACGCACCTCCTGAAGCCTGCCCATAACGGCGTTGTCCAAAAACCGATCCAGCTCCATCACAGCCTCGTCTCCCGTGAGTCCGCGCAGATCCACCTCCGGGGAAGCGCCCAGGGAACGCAGCTGATGGGTGGCCCGCTCCACCACCTTTTTCACCGACTTCTGCGTCTCGCTTTCGCTGACCCGCACCTCCTCCTGCTTGGCGGTCAGCTTCATAATTCCCGCCTGGAGTTGGAGGCTGCCGTCCTTCTTCACATCCAGTACCGTGGCCTTCGTCCCCGGCATCTTTACAAGCTCCACGGTGTCGCCCTTCACCGCCGGGCGGGTGGGGGGCAAGGCCGGCGCCTGAGGCGCTGTCCCCAACCCCTCCTCCGCCGCGTTCAGCCTGCGGCGCAGGCCGGAGCGGGCTTCGTTGACCCGCTGCCAGTCCTCCTCCTGCTTGCTGCGCTTCCGCATTTCGTCCAGCTCCCGGAAGGTGTCGTCAGCCGCCCTTCGAGCTTCCTCAATGATGGTTCGGGCCTCCGCCTGGGCCCGCTCCACCGCTTTGGCCCGCTGTTTCTCCAAATCGTCCCGGTACTGGGCCGCCTTCTGCTTGGCCTCCTCTGTCTCCCTGCGAAGAAGGCGGGCCGCCTCCTTCTCCTTCTCCATCTCCTGGCGCTGCCGATCCAGTTGGGTCAGCACATCCTCAAAACGGACATTTTCCGCATTCACCCGCCTCCCCGCCGCATCAATGACATGCTCGGGAAGCCCCAGCCGCCGGGAAATCGCAAAGGCGTTGGATTTGCCGGGGATACCGATGAGCAGCTTATAGGTGGGGGCCAGAGTCTCTACATTGAATTCACAGGACGCATTCTCCACCCCAGGGGTGGTCATGGCATAGATTTTCAGCTCGGCATAGTGGGTGGTGGCCGCTACCAGGGCCCCCAGAGATCGGGTCTCTTCAATGACAGCAGCGGCCAACGCAGCTCCCTCCACCGGGTCGGTGCCCGCTCCCAGCTCATCAAAGAGCACCAGGGAACGGTCATCCGCTTCGGAGAGGATCCCCACGATATTTACCATGTGCGAGGAGAAGGTGGACAGACTCTGGGCAATGGATTGCTCATCCCCAATGTCGGCCAGCACCCGGTCAAACACCATCATGCGGCTATCGCCGGCAGCAGGGATATGAAGCCCGCACTGGGCCATCAAAACCAACAGTCCCAGTGTTTTCAATGTCACTGTTTTACCACCTGTGTTGGGGCCGGTGACCACCAAGGTGTCAAAATCCTCCCCCAAGCGAAGGTCGTTTTTTACCGCTGTATCCCGGTTCAGCAGCGGGTGACAGGCGCTTTCAAAAGAAATGCCCCTCTCCACGATCTTCGGGGCCATCCCCCGCATCCGCAACGATAGCCCCGCCCGGGCAAAAATACCGTCCAGCAGGATGATAAAGTCGTGATCCTGGCTGATATCCTCCCGGTGGGCGGCACATTCGGCGGAGAGCTCGGCCAGGATACGCTCGATCTCCTTTTCCTCCTTGGCCTCCAACTCTCGCAGTTCGTTGTTCGCCTTCACTACCCCCATTGGCTCAATGAAGAAGGTTCCGCCGCTGGCAGAGAGGTCGTGAACCAGGCCGGGCACATCGTTCTTGTGCTCCGACTTCACAGGAACCACATAACGCCCATTTCGTTGGGTGATGATGGACTCCTGAAGATATTTCGACTGGTTGGAGGAGATGAGCTTCTGCAAAATATCCCGAACCTTCCCCGCCGCAGCCCGCTTTTTCCGGCGAATGTCGGCCAATTCCGGACTGGCAGCGTCGGCGATCTCCTCCTCCGAAATAATGGAACCTGAAATCTTCTCCTCCAAATACCGGTTGGCAATGAGCCCCCGAAACAGGGGATCCAGCGGGGTTTTCTCCTGGCCACCCGCGCCATATTCGATGCAATTCCGGGCACAGCGAAGCACCGCCGCGATACCCAGCAGCTCCCTGGTATTCAGCGCACCCCCCATATCTGCCCGCTGGAGCGAGGCCGCTACCGGCTTCACCCCCCCAAAGTAGGGCGCACCCCGAAGGGACACCAGATCCACCGCAGCGGAGGTCTCCGCCAAGGCCCGCTCCACATCGTTGGGGTCGGTAAGGGGGCGAAGGGCCAGGGCCCGTTCCTTGCCCTCGTCAGTGACCGCCTCGTGGGAGAGCAGCTCCAACACACGGGGCAGCTCCAAGGTCTGCATGGATTTTTCAAACCGTTCGTCTTTCATAGATAATACCTCAAAATCGAATCATACCGTTGTGCCCTATCTCACAAGAGAAGGCTCCCTGTCTGGAAAATAAGAAAGCTCATGAGATAGGCCACCACCACCTGAAAGCAGACAGCGAAAATAGTCCACTTCCAGCTTCCCGACTCCTTCTTAATTACTCCGATGGTTGCGGCACAGGGAACATAGAGCAGGCAGAACACCATCAAACAATATGCGTTCAGCGCCCCGAAGCCCATGGCGGCCAGACCGCTGTGGACTGCCGCCATGCCTGCCGCCGAATTGACGTTGCTCACCCGAAACAGGATGGCGGTGGAGGATACCACCACTTCTTTGGCAGAAATCCCGGCAATGATGGCCACCACGATAGGCCAGAAGCCCAGTCCCGCCGGAGCCATCACCGGCGCCAGGGCGTGGCCGATAAGGGCGGCAAAGCTCTCCTCCATGACGGCGGTGTAGCCCCCCGGGCCAAAGTTCAGCAGAAACCACAGCAGTACCGAGGCCACAAAGATAATGGTGCCCGCCTTAGTCAGGTAGTCCTTCACCTTCTCCCACACATAGACCCGCACCGTCCGGGCTGAGGGCATTTTGTATTCGGGCAGCTCGATAAGCAGGGCACTGCGCTCCACCCCCCTGTTCCTCTCCAGCTTTTGGATCACTCCGGCGGTGAGCAGAGCTACCAAAATGCCAATGAGGTACATGGAATAGGCCGCGATCATGGCGTATTTTCCAAAAAACAGTTGAGAAAAGAGGATATAGATGGGAAGCCGGGCCGAGCAGGACATAAAGGGGGTCACCAGCATGACCTTAAACCGATCCCGGCGGCTCTCCAGCGCTCGCGAGGCCATGATCGCAGGTACCGAACAGCCAAAGCCCAGCACCATGGGCAGAAATGCCCGCCCGGAAAGGCCCAGCTTTCCCATAATGCCGTCCATGATGTAGGCTACCCGGGCCATGTATCCCGTATCCTCCAGAAAAGCCAGAGCCAGAAAGAGGATAAAGATGTTGGGCAGCAGGGTCAAAATGCTGCCTACCCCGGCAATAATACCGTCGGTGATGAGGGCCACCAGCAACTCCCCCACCCCCCATCCGGTCAGCGTATCCCCCACCATACCGGAAAACCAGTCGACGCCCAGTTCAAAATATCCGGCCAGAAGATCTCCCACCGTAAAGGTGAGGAAAAATACCACCGCCATGATTCCCAGAAAGATGGGCAGCCCCCAAACAGGATGGGTCATCACCCGATCGGCCCGCTCGGTCATAGCGGCTTTCTCCTCCCGGTGGATCATAACCTCGTCCATGATTTCCTCAATGAAATCATATTTCTGGTTGATCATCTCTGTTTCACAGTCCTCATCCAAAATGCCGGGAAGCTCCAGCGGATATCTCTGAGCGATCTCCTTATCCCTCTCCAGCAGCTTGATGGCGTACCACCGAGGGTTTTTCAGCTCCGGCCATCTCCGCTTCAGGACGGTCTCCACTGCGTCGATGCGGAACTCCATTACCTCATCATAGACCATAGCATACTTCTCATGCTTGGAGCTGTTCGCCGTCTTGCCGTGGCCATGCCACTCGTGCTCATGAATGATGGGATCGTGACGCTCCGCCCCGGCATGGTGGGCAGCGGCGTGCATCAGCACCTCCAGCCCTGTCCGTCTCCGTCCGGAAACGGGGATCACAGGCACGCCCAGCATCTCCGGCAGCCGGTGGAGATCAATCTCCATCCCCCGCTTCTCCACAATATCCATCATGTTCAGGGCTACCACCACCGGCTTGCCCAGCTCCAAAAGCTGGAGGGTAAGATACAGATTCCGTTCCAGGGCGGAGGCATCCACCACGTCGATGATGACATCCACCTCATCAGAGAGGATAAACTGCCGGGACACCTGTTCCTCCATGGTGTAGGCGGTCAGCGAGTAGGTCCCCGGCAGATCCACCAGCCGGATCTCCAGCCCGTGGTCTTTCATGACCCCCTCCACCCGTTCTACCGTAACGCCGGGCCAGTTGGCCACCTTCAGGTTGGCCCCGGTGTAGGCGTTAAAGAGGGTGGTCTTTCCGCAGTTGGGATTTCCAATAAAGGCTACCGTCAATTTCTTTCCCATCTCAGGCCACCTCGATTTTCCGGCTGATCCCCCGCCCCACGGCAAAGCGGGCTCCCCGCACCTTCAGGATCACGGTTCCCCTGTCCTTCCTGCCCAGAATGGACACCTTGCTTTCCAGCGTCATCCCGATGGCCTCCAGCCGGTGCTCCACCTGCTCGGGCAGGTCGATTTTTTTCACGGTGTAGCTCTCTCCGACAACACCCTTGTCCAACGTCATATGTATTACCTCTCAAACAGGTTTTGCCTTTTCATCCATGGATGCTGCCTGGCTCCTGCAGCACCAGTCCCTTATAAAAATCCAATGTCCGGAACCCTCGCTCCAACTGGGTCAGCAAAAAGCTCTCCGCCGCACCTCCCAGCAGTGCCAGGCTGTTCTCCGGAATCTGGAAAGACAGCAGTCTCTTGGCGTCTGCATATACAATATACCGCAGAGCCGCTAAGCTGGCCGTATCCAGAGGTATGGAGATCCCCACATCCCCCAGTTCTCCCCGGCACTTTTTACAGTGGAGCACCCCCTCGGAAAGATTCAGCCGGGGATCCTCCGGGGTCTCCGCCCCGCACACGGCGCACCCCTCTATCAGCGGCTCATATCCCACCAAGCAGGCCAGTTTCAGTTCAAAAGCCGCCTTCACCTGGGCCTGGGGTTTATCCAGCTTATCCAAGGCGTAGAGACAGTTGAGTACCAGGCTCAGCAGCCCCGGCGTTTCAATTCCCTCCTCACTCACCGCCTCGCAGACCTCGGCGAAGTAGGTTCCCAGAGCCAGCTTCTCCAAATCGGAGCGCAGCCCCCGGAACTCCTCCCGGGTGGCCGCTTCTTTCATGGCCCAGCGATCCTGATAGTCATAGAGAGTCATCTCAGAGAACACCAAAAGCTGGGCGCCAGCCGCCAGAGGGCTGTTTTTCCGCCGGCAGCCCTGGGCCTTCACCGTCCGCCTGCCCTGTCCCTCAGCCAGGACGGTCAATATCTTATCCGATTCCTTGTAGTTGACCTCCCGGAGTACCAGGCCCTTTGTCACCAAATGCGCCATATGTATCGGGCGTCAGGCCGTTTTCTCCTCCTGACGCGCCTCCTCTCTCAATTTGCAGTACATATTATACACCTCGGGAAGCCCGGTGTATAGAAAAAGTTCC
Source organism: Oscillospiraceae bacterium (assembly GCA_022794215.1). Taxonomy (GTDB): domain Bacteria; phylum Bacillota; class Clostridia; order Oscillospirales; family Oscillospiraceae; genus Vermiculatibacterium. The sequence continues at coordinate 2,169 of JAAWEH010000023.1, read as the reverse complement.
CACACCGCTAAAATGTCCATGATACCCACACCTCTCTCTGGGGTTATCATGGACATTTTGAATCCGATTATGTCAGGAAAATTTTTGCCAAATTCATATCCTGCCCAGAATCTTGAACCGCTTAGAAAGTGCCCATCCGCCGCATCCCGTTCGGCAAGCCAATTTCCAGAAAACTCCAACTGCTGGCCGTTTACTATGCAGCCTATACGCGCTCAATCCTCCCGATACCCAAAATTGTGGATCAGATTCAGGTTATCCCGCCAGTTCTCTTTCACCTTTACCCATGTCTGGAGGTAGATCTTGGCTCCCATAAACTTCTCCATATCCTGTCGGGCCAGGGTGGAGATTTTTTTCAGCATGGCGCCCTTTTTGCCGATGATGATCCCCTTGTGGCTCTCCTTTTCGCAGTAGATGGTGGCGTCGCACTCAATGACCTCGTCCTCCCGCTCGGAAAATTTGGTCAGCTCCACCGCCGTACCGTGGGGAACCTCCTTGTCCAGACACAGCAGCAGCTTTTCCCGCAGAATTTCGGCGCAGACCTGCCGCTCCGGTTGATCGGTAATCTCCCCCGCCGGGAACAGCCAGGGGCCCTCAGGGAGATACCCCTCCAGCAGATCCAAAAGCTCCTGGATCCCATCCCCCTCCTTAGCGGAGATGGGCATCACATGGGCAAAGGCATAGTCCTGGGTATAGGCCGCGATGACGGAGAGCAGCTTTTCCTTCTCCACCGTGTCGATCTTGTTGATGACCAGGATGGCGGGAATCTTCCGCTTGCGCAGATCTTCCATCAGCTCCCGCTCGGGCTCCCCCACATTGGGGATGGGCTCCACCAACAGCAGGGCGGCGTCCACGTCGGCCACGCTCTGGTGCACTACCTCCACCATATAATCCCCCAGCCGGGTTCGGGCCTTGTGGAGACCGGGAGTGTCCATAAAGACAAACTGGCTCTCCCCTCGGCCCACCACGGCGCAGATCCGGTTCCGGGTGGTCTGGGGCTTGTTGGAAACGATGGCGATCTTCTCGCCCACAAGGGCGTTGGTGAGGGTGGACTTGCCCACATTGGGCCGGCCCACGATGGCGATCATACCGGCTTTGGTCTTTGGTGTTGTCATTAGGTGATCCTCCTTTTTTGTTTTGGAGCAATTTTTTATTCGCCGTGGTAGTTAAGGTCTTGCCACTTCTCCGCTTCCTTCATAATTACGTCCACATCTGCTTCCAGTTGGAACACTTCGGTCAATATGCCGTTGATATTATCTTTTACCGTCAATGTTCCCTGAAGCCCTTTATCTTCATTACAATATATCGGCCCATCGTGATAAATAGTGCGAATGGTGACCAACTTTCCTTCTTCCCAACGCATACAGCTTTGTCCTCCCTTTGCCGGGTCAAAACCACTCCACCGGGAACAAACAATTTTCCTCTCTGCGTCAAAATATACCGCTTGACCTATGGACAGCTCCTCTTCAAATCGCCCGTTTTCCTCATTCCAAAGCCAATAGGACCAATAAGATTCAGCTGTCGCGCCTTTGGTATACTCTATCCCAAAGTCCATATATCCATCAAAATTTGCATCCACGACCTCATTCCACTCACCCCAGTTGTTACGCCAGCAGGCATCTAACACCGTGGTCTGAATCGGCGTCAATAAATCAGAAGAATTCCACACGGAAAGAGTAACAGAACCTATAGGCGGAGTGTCCCCTCTCTCCTCCTCCACCGTCACCAGCACGGTTCCCAGCTTCCCCCCAGTGGGGACTTCAAAAGCAGAGTGTGTATCATCAATAGGAAATCCCCACAACTCCGTAACTTCCTCTGGTGTGGGTTCCGGCTCCGGGGTTGGGGTTGGCGTGGGAGCCGGGGTGGCTGTCACCGTTGGGACCGGCTCTGGGATTTCCTCCCTCCCTTGCCCGCAGGCGGACTGGGGCAGGGTAAAACAGAGCAGAAGGGCAAATACTCTCTTTCTCATATATCCCTCATCTCCCGATGCCCAACTGTCCCAAAATGGCCTCCTCCCGCTGGCGCATCTGCGCCTTCATGGGGCCGTCGTCCATGTGGTCGTAGCCCAGAAGGTGCAGGACGGAGTGGACCGCCAGATAGGCGCACTCCCGCCGGGGACCGTGGCCGTACTCCTCCCCCTGGCTCCTCACCCGGTCCAGATTCAGCACCATG
>JAAWEH010000022.1 GCA_022794215.1 Oscillospiraceae bacterium | reverse complement strand
GGGTGGCGAACTCCTGGCACTTGTCCCGGAAGGCGGCCACGGACCTTTCCTCCCGCTTGACGCCCTTGTCCTTCAAGACGGCGGTCTCGATGGGCAGGCCGTGGGTGTCCCAGCCGGGGACGTAGGGGGCGCAGAAGCCGGTCATGTTCTTAGACTTGACGATGATGTCCTTCAAGATCTTGTTCATGGCGGTGCCAATGTGGATGTTGCCGTTGGCGTAGGGAGGGCCGTCGTGGAGCAGGAAGGAGGGCTTCCCCTCGTTTCGCTTGACCATCTTGTGGTAGAGGTCCTTCCCCTTCATGGCCTCCAGCATCTCGGGCTCCCGCTTGGGAAGGCCCGCCCGCATGGGAAAGTCGGTCTGGGGCAGGTGTACGGTGTTGTTGTAATCCATGGTGATTCTCCTTTATGTGAAATGATTTTTATTCCTTTACCAAATATGGATGGTCTCGGTGAGGACGTCAGCCCCATCCCTCCGGGCGGTGACCTTTACGGCACAGGGGACGAAGCTCTTGTCCCGGTACTGGGGCTCACAGGAATAGCCGTTCACCTTGCCCTGAGCCAGCAGCTTTTCCACCTGGTCGTCGAACCGATCCTTCCATTCCACCGCAGCGGGAGTGGCCAGAACGCTGTTCTCCAGCAGGCTCTCCGACCCACCGAACCGCAGGGGCATCAGGTAGAGGGGACGCAGGATCCCCCGCTTGGCCAGCTCCTCCGCCTTCTCCCGGGAGTCCTCCCCGGAAAAGTCCAGGGGCTCTTCCGGTTTTTTCCTGAATTTATCAAATAGGCCCATCTTTCCATCTCCCTGTGTAAAATAAAACGCCCTTGTCTCCTGCTTTCAAGAGACAAAGGCGCAAACCTCTGCGGTACCACTCTTATTGCTCCGGATTTATACCCGGAACCACTCGGGGGCCTGTAACGGGGCCGTCCGCCGGGACTTATCCTTTCGGTTCAGTCCCATCGCTCTGAGGTGATCGTTTCTCCCCTCCTCCCCTCCGCCTTTCACCACAACGGCGGCTCTCTGGGCGGGATCGGGGGATACTTGTCCTCGTCATCGCGTTTCACTTCAAGCATTTTATCCGCTTTTCCCTCTTCTGTCAAGGGGAAGCTGGTTTTCAGCAGAAAAAAAGGCCCCCATCCCCGCGGGATAGAGGCCCTTTTATTCCTTTTCAGTCGATCTCGTAGTCCTTGCCAAATTTCAGGTTGTTAAAGTCGATGCGGCGGGTGGGTTCCTCTTCCCCCTCATCCTCCTCGGCCTCAGCGTCCTGCTCGGGCTCGTCCTCGGGCTCCTCCTTGCGGAAGGGGATCGGCCCCCTCTTCAGCTCCTGGTAAAGGCTGTCCTCCTCCAAGGGCTTCTGGGGCTCCTCCTCGGGCTGGGCCGGCTTGATGCCGTCCATGGGCACCGTGGGCTCATCATCCTCCTCCACAGCGGGGACCTCCTCCACGGCCTTCTCCACCGCGGTGCCGATGGCGTCAGCCGCGACGCTCACCGGATCGGGCTGCTTGGGCGCGGCGGTGAGCTTGGACAGGCTGGAGATATACAGCATCTCATTTTCATACAGATCCTTCAGCTTGGCCACGTAAGCCGCCGTCGCATTCTGGGCGGCGGTGAGGCGCAGCTGCTCGCTGTCCACCTCCTGCCGAATGGAGGCGATCTTTTCCTTGGCCTCCTGCTCCGCCTTGTCCACGATGGAGGAAGCCTGCTCCTCGGCCTCGGCCACCATCTGATCGGCCATCTTCTGGGCCGACAGCATGGCCTTGCGCATGGCCTCCTCGGTGGAGCGATACTCCTCGATCTTGTCGGCCAGCACCTTCATCTTGGTCTTCAGCGCGGCATTTTCTTTGTAAAGGGTGGTATAGTCGGCAGTGACCAGGTCCAAAAACTCGTCCACCATGGCCATATTATATCCGCCAAAGGACGCCTTGCTAAAGGCGTGCTCCGCTACCTCCTGGGGCGTCAGCATCCTTCTCACTCCATTTCTATATATGTATCCAAGGCTTTCCGCCGCCTGCGGCGGCCCCCCTGTCAGATGTACAGGCCGTTGTTCTCCAGCTCGTCGATCAAATCACCCAGAATGTCCACATTATAGGGGGTGATGATATATGTGGCCAGAGCCACCTTCTTCACCTTGCCCTCCTGGGCATAGGCAGCGCCGGAAAGGAAGTCCAGGATCCGCCGGGACACGTCCTTGCTGGTCTGCTCCATGTTGAGCACCACAGTGCGCTTCTCCCGCAGGTGGTCGGCGATCTCAGCCGCGTTCTCGAACCGGTCAGGCTTCACCAGCACCACCTGAAGCTGGGTGGTGGTGTGGATGTTTACCACCTTGTTGCTCCGGCGCTCCACCGGCTTGGGCTCAAAAAAGCTGTCCGTATCGTCCCGGGCCGCGGCGCGCTCCTTTATGGCTGTCCGATCCAGCCGGTCGGTACCCATGGCGTCAAAATCGTCAAAATCCTCGTCCTCGTCCTCATAGGGCCGGGCAATGCGCTTCAGTTCGTCAAGCAGTCCCATAAATGGTTCCTCCTCAGAAAAATATCCGCAATCAATCCACCGGAGCCTGTACCGGCCGGGGCCCAAACAGGGCGGTTCCCACCCGAACCAGGGTGGCTCCCTCCCGAACGGCGTCGGCATAATCGGCACTCATCCCCATGGACAAGCAGTTTATATCAGTTTCATTATCAACCATTTTCTGTTTTATGTCAACATAAAGTTGATACATTTCCCGGAAAAATCCCCGATTGCCCTTTTCCCCCGCCACCGGCGGGATGGCCATAAGTCCCCGAAGCCTTACATGCGGCAGCTCTAACGCTTTGCGCGCCAGCGTTTCCACCTGATCTGCCCTCACGCCGGACTTGCTCTCCTCCCCACCTACGTTTACCTCGATGAGAATGTCCTGAACCAAATCCAGCTTCGCAGCCTGCTTCTCAATGGCCTCCAGCAGGCGCAGGGAATCCACCGACTCTATGAGATCCACCCGGCCCACCACCTTATTGACCTTGTTTGTCTGCAGGTGACCAATGAAGTGAAGCTGAACGCCGACATAGGCGTCGGCGTCCAAATGGGCTGTCATCTCCTGAACCCGGTTCTCTCCGCAGGCGGTGATCCCGGCGGCAATGGCCGCCCGGATGGTCTCATCCGACTGTGTTTTGGTGGCCGCCACCAGGGTGATCTCCTCCGGAACCCGTCCCACTTCTCTGGCGGCAGCAGCAATCTCAACTTTCACTTTTTGGATATTTTCTGCAAGAGACACGGCTTGTCCCTCTCTTTCTTTCCGGCCTCCGGGGTTATCCCAAAACCTTTCCGTCCCAAATGTCCTCTCCGGCCACAATCACCAGATCCCCTGACCGCAGGGCCTTTTTCGCCTGGCTGTCCTTGGCGTCCTTGGGGATGGCCGATTCCACCACATAATAATCCTCCCCCTGGGCCAGGATCGTCACCGGCTTCAGCTCCGCGTTTATGCCCACCTGGACATAGACGCACGTGACCTGTCGTTCCACCTGCCGCTCCTCCTTGGTGTCGGGGTCGGTCTCGGTCTCGGTCACCGTCTCCACCCGGACAGCCTCCCGGGGCACCCGGATCCCGATCCTGCTGCTGAATACCAGCTCCACAGTCTGGCGGCGGAGCAGGGTGGTGTCAGACAAAAAACGGTTGGAGGACAGGGTCACCGCCAAGCGGCCGTTTTCCGGGGTGCCGATGCGCTCCACCGTCATGTCGATCTCTCCGGCCCAGTCCCGGGAAAAGCGGACGGTGACCGTCCGCCCCTCGGTAAGCCGTTTGGCGGTGTCCTCCGGCATGGAAAACACGAAATACCAGGTGCTGTCGGTAATCAGCTTCCCCAGCTGGTTTTTGCTCACAGGCAGAACATGTCCCTCCAGAGCATCCAGAGTGGCAACGGTCAGCCCTGTCAGCATATCCGGGGTCAAAATATTTTCATACCCATCCACCTGGCCGGAAAAGATTCCGCTCTCCTCCACGGCGACCTGCCCGGTACTCTGGGCCGTCTGGGCCCGCAGCGTGTCGATCTCCGCCTGGGTCGCGGCCACCGCCGCCGCCAGGTCATCGGCGTTTCCGTACCGCTGTGCTTGCTGGTACACAGCGCTTTTGAAGGAGGTCACCTGGTTTTCCATCCGAGTGAAATCCCCCTCCTCTATGGAGGCACGCAGGGTGATCAGTGTGTCAATGACCCTCTGTCCGCTCTCCCGCTGGCTGCTCTCCCCCGCCGCGGCGATAGCGGCGGTGAGTTGAGCCATCTCGGTCTCCAGGGTTTCCAGCCGCTCGGAGCGCTCCAGGGACAGCTCATCGGCGTACAGCAGCGCCACCGTGGAACCCACGGCCACCTTTTCCCCCTCATTGGGCAGCAGCCGGACGATCCCTCCCTGGCCCGAAAGGGGCTTTTCCTCCCGCACCAGATATCCGGTGACCTCCACTGTGTCGTCCACCCCGTAGGAGTAGGCCTGCACCGTAGGATAGGGATCCCGCAGCTCCCGCCAGGCCGCTCCAATAAAATAGAGCAGAATGGCTGCAAAAAACAGGATCATTACGATTCGGTTGATAAAAGTTCCTTGCTTCATGGGCCGCTCTCTCTTTCTGTAAGGGTGCCTTCCCCCTATTCCCCTCCCTTTGGCGGCAGCTTATGTATGGATATCAGGAGTCAGGTCAATGGGTTGGGTCGGCACAACGGTGGAAATGGCGTGCTTGTAGATGATCTGCTGTTTTCCGTCGGTTTCCAGCACCACCACAAAGGAATCTGAACCTGTGATCTTCCCCCGCATTTGAAAGCCGTTCATCAGGAACAGGGTAACGGGCTCTTGGGCACGGCGGGCACGGTTCAGGAACAGGTCTTGCAGGTCTGTGTTTTTTGACATAGGAAACATCCTTTCTCTATTAGATGTTTCCATAATATACCATGTGTCCCTTACTTTTTGTCGAATTTTGTCAGCTACGGCGTTTAAACTGCTTTTCCAGTTGATTTTTCGTCAGTTCAATGGCCACCGGCCGGCCGTGGGGGCAATATTTCACCTGGCCGGACATAACGGCCCGAACCACCTTTTCCAGCTCCTGGGCCCCGTTTTTCCACCCACCCTTGATGGCCGCTTTGCAGGCCATGGTGTGGAGCACCTGGTCTCGCCGCTCCTGGAGCCCGGTGGTTCCGGTAAGGGTCAGCTTTCCGGCGATCTCGGTAAGGGCGGCCTCCACATCTCCCGGTTCCAGAAAATCGGGGATGCTGCGCACCGCCAGAGAACCGCCGCCGAAATCCTCCACCTCAAAGCCCACCCTGTCCAGCTCCTCCAGGTGTTCCAGCAGCAGCGCCTTCTCCTCGGGCGCAGGGGTAAAGACCAGCGGGGAAAGAAGGATCTGGGACATGGGAACATAGTCCTGGGCCCGCATTTTGTCAAAATTCATCCGCTCGTGGGCGGCATGTTTGTCGATGAGCAGAACTGTGTCCCCCTGCTCTACCATAATATAGGTGTGGAACAGTTCTCCAGCCATGCGCCAGGGCACCTCCTGGGCGTCCTCCTCCACCAAAACGGGAGCGGGGGGCGTCTCGGGCTGCATTCCCGAAACCTCCTCCCTCTCCGGCGCCTTACATTCCTTTTCCTCCCGGCCCCGTTCCTCCGGGACAGAGAATCTGTCCACCGGGGTATCCCGCTGTGCCGAAACAGGAAAATCCACTGCCTGCGCAGGCCGGTCTGCCGCGGCTTCTCCGCCCTTCGTCACAGGCCCTCCCCCCCGGGCCGCAGGTACGTCCTGCCCCGGCGAGGCTTTGCCGGGAACGGAGGGTATGGCCGCCTCCGGCTTGGCCGGTTGAAAGGCCGTCGCCCCGGTATCCCTGGGCGTCGTGAAATCGTGAAGGGGCAGACTGGTCTGCTTGCCCTGCTCCGCCGCCGGGGCCACAGCGCCAACCGTCACCGTCGGGCGGCTTTTGTCGGCCCCCAGAGCGGACAAAACGGCATAATATACTGCCGAAAACACCTGCCGCTCCGAGCCGAACTTGACCTCCTGCTTGGTGGGGTGCACATTCACATCCACCGCGTTGAGCTTGGTGGTCAGGTGGAGCACGCAGCCGGGAAATTTGCCCACCATCCGCTGGTTGGCGTAGGCCTGCTCCAGGGCGGCCATCATCGTCTTGCTCTTCACATACCGTCCGTTGACGAAGAAAAACTGATAGCCCCGGGTTCCCCGGCAGCAGGTGGGCAGGGAGACAAAGCCGGATACGCTCATATCCTCCCCGCTGCCCTCCACCGGCGCAAAGCCCAAGGCCAGATCCCGGCCCAGCACCGCGTACATGGCCGAGCGCAGTTTGCCGTCCCCCGGGGTCAGCAGCTCCTGCTTGCCGTCCCGGATCAATTTGAAGGAAACCTCCGGATGGGCCAAGGCCTGCCGCTGCACGGCGGCAAGGCAGGCCGCGCCCTCTGCGGCGTCCTTTTTCATAAATTTCAGCCGGGCGGGGGTGTTATAAAAGAGATCCCGCACCAGAAAGGTAGTGCCCACCGGACAGCCCGCCTCCTCCTGCCCCGTGACCCGCCCCCCCTCCTGGGTAAGGCTTGTCCCCAGCGGATCCCCCTGCCGCCGGGTCAGCAGCTCCATGCGGGACACCGAGGCGACAGCCGCCAACGCCTCCCCCCGAAAGCCCAAGGTTCCAATGGCTTCCAGGTCATACTCGCTGCGGATCTTCGAGGTGGCGTGGCGAAGCAGAGCGGTCTGGGCCTCCTCCGGGGCAATGCCGCAGCCGTCATCAGTGACCCGGATGAGGGTCATGCCCCCGTTCTGGATCTCCACCGTCACCGTATGGGCTCCGGCGTCAATGGCGTTTTCGGTCAGCTCCTTCACCACGCTGGCCGGCCGCTCCACCACCTCGCCTGCGGCAATCAGGTCTGCCACATGGCTATCTAATACGCGAATTTCAGGCATAGCTGCCTCCTTTTCTTCCCAAAAAGGCGGTTATCTCTTCTCAAAGGGTCATAAATAGGGTCAATCCGTTGAGCCCCCCGTGGAGCAGCACGCAGCCCCACACACTGCCCCCCCGCTCATAGCACCAGGTCAGGGCCGCTGAAACGGGCAGATACAGCAGCGCCAGCAAAAGATACCGGAGCTCTCCATACTCCAAAGCGTACCGCCACACAATGGACAGGGCATAAAATCCCGCGCTCACCACCCCGGCCAAGGGCCGGCTGTAGGCGCGCAGGGTTCCATACACCAACCCCCGGAACAGGGTTTCCTCCACCACCGGGATCAGCAGCAGTATCAGGGCCAGCGTAGGGATCGGCGCCGCCCGGAACTGCTCTGCATACTGACCTGCAATGGGATCGCTCACCAGGAAGGGCATGGGCTCCAGCAGCACATAGAGCCCCCCCGCCACCAAAAAGCCCACCGCAATGGAAAACAAATTCTCCGGCAGCCAATCCAGCAGATCCACAAAATCCTTTCGCAAAAAGCTCCAGAATACAAACAGGGCCAGGGCAAAGAGAAACACATAATAGACAACGTTGGCCTCCGCCACCGGCGTCTCCCCATCCCCCATCAGTACCCGCTGAGCCCAAGCGTTGAGCCGCGGAAATACCAATAGATACAAAAGAAAGAACACCAGCCCCCGCTTCCGCTCAGAGACGGTCATTTTGCTTTTCCAGCTTCGGCGGAACATACCGACCGCCTCCTTTCGTCTTGGTTTGTTTTATATCCTTCTTTTTGTGGTGAATATCTCCATTTTCCCCCTTATAGTTCCCTTTTCAGCTGATACACCAAGTTCATGGCCTCAATAGGCGTCAGGGTATCCACATCCACCGCCCGCAGCCTATCCGCCACCACCAAGGCCCCCATGTCCTCCAGAGACACCTGCTCCGACCCGGCGGCCATGGTGCGGGAACCGGTTCCCGCCGCCGCGCCTTCGGTCTCCAGCTCCTCCAGGATCACCTTTGCCCGGGAAATGACCCGCTGGGGCACCCCGGCCAGCTTTGCCACCTCAATGCCGTAGCTGGCCTCGGCCCCGCCCCGGACGATTTTCCGCAGGAAAATGATATCGTCCTGCTTCTTTTTGGCGGCGATGTTGTAGTTTTTCACGCCGGAGATCTGCCCCTCCAGCACGGTCAGCTCGTGGTAGTGGGTGGCAAAGAGGGTCTTGCAGCCCAACCGCTTCCGATCCGCGCAGTGCTCCAGCACCGCCCGGGCAATGGCCATGCCGTCGTAAGTGGAGGTTCCCCGGCCGATCTCATCCAGAATGAGAAGGCTCTTGGCCGTAGCGTTCTTCAGCAGCTCAGCCACCTCTGTCATCTCCACCATGAAGGTGGACTGTCCGGCGGAAAGGTCATCGCTGGCGCCGATGCGGGTAAACACCCGATCCACAATGCCGATGTGGGCGCTCTTTGCCGGAACAAAAGACCCCATCTGGGCCATGAGAACAATGAGGGCCACCTGGCGCATATAAGTGGATTTTCCTGCCATATTGGGGCCGGTGATAATGGCCACCATGTCCTCTTTCCCGTCCATTTTGGTATCATTGGGAACAAAAAGGTGCTCTTTCGCCGTTTTCTCTACCACGGGATGGCGGCCTTCGCTGATCTCGACGCAATCCCCCAGATCCACCGCAGGCATACAGTATCCATTCTCTGCGGCCACCCGGGCAAACGAGCACAGCACGTCCACCTGCCCCACGGCGGCGGCGGAGCGCTGGATGTCCGCCACCCGCTCGGCGGCAGCCTGACGCACCTGGCAGAAAATTTGATATTCCAGTGTGGTAAGCTGATCCTGGGCGCTCAGAATGGTGTTCTCCATCTCCTTGAGCTCAGGGGTGATGTAACGCTCGCAGTTCACCAGGGTCTGTTTGCGGATATATGTGTCCGGCACCAGGGCCGCATTGGTCTTGGAAACCTCGATATAGTAGCCGAAAACCTTATTGTAGCTTACCTTCAGGCTCTTGATGCCCGTCTTTTCCTTCTCCTGGGCTTCCATGGCGGCCACCATATCCTTGCCCCCGGTGAGGATCCCCCGGAGCCGATCCACCTCTTGATCGTAGCCCGAGCGGATAAATCCCCCCTCCCGGACAGAGAAGGGCGGTTCGTCCACAAAGGCGGCGTCGATCTGGCCCCTTAGCTGGGAAAGGTCGTCCAGGCTGTCCCGCAGCACCTCCAGCAAGGCCGAGGAGAAGGGGGAGAGCAGCAGCCGCAGGGCGGGCAGCTTCCCCAGGCCCCGGCTGAGAGCCACCAGATCCCGGCCTCCGGCGGTGCCATAGACCACCCGGCCGATGAGCCGTTCCAGGTCGGTGACCTCCCGCAGCTCGTGGGAGAGCTCCTGCCGGGTCACGGAATCGTTCACCAGGTCGGCCACCGCCCCCTGGCGCTTGCCGATCTGAACCGGGGACAGAAGGGGCCGCTCCAGCCAGGAACGGATGAGCCGGTGGCCCATGGGGGTGCAGGTCTTGTCCAGCACCCAAAGAAGGCTGCCCCGCTTTTCCCCGCCCCGCAGGGTCTCGGTGAGCTCCAGGTTCCGCCGGGCGGTGAGATCCAGCTCCATAAACTCCCCGGCGGTATAGTAATTTACCGCCGAAAGGTGGGACAGGTCGGTCTTTTGGGTCTCAATCAGATAGGCCATCAAAGCGCCGGCGGCCCGGACTACCGGGCCTTCCGGCAGGCCGTGGTTCGCCCCAAACTGTTTTTCCGCCGCGGCGCCGGCCCGATCCGGATCAAAGCTCCCCGGCAGTCCGCCCTCCATCCGGCAGTCCAGACGGGAGAGGAGAAACTCCGCCAGCGCTTTGTCTTCCCGAGCCTCCGCGGACAGCACTACCTCCCGGGGGGAAAATCGGCCCAGCTCGTTTTCCACATGCTCCCGCCAATCCGGGCCATCAAAACCGGTAGCGGAGACCTCTCCGGTGGACAGGTCGGCAAAGCATAGTCCCGCCCGTTCCCCGGTCAGACACAGGGCGCAGAGGAAATTGTTTTTCCCTTCCTCCAGCATGGTCTCCTCCATAACGGTGCCCGGGGTAACGATGCGGATGATGTCCCGCTCCACCAGCCCCTTGGCCTGGGCCGGATCCTCCATCTGTTCACAGATGGCTACCTTATAGCCCTTGTTGATCAGCCGGGCAATGTAGGCCTCCGCCGCATGGTAGGGAACCCCGCACATGGGGGTGCGCTCCTCGGGGGGCAGCTTCCGATCCCGGCTGGTCAGGGTCAGCTCCAGTTCCTTGGAGGCCACCTTCGCGTCCTCGTTGAACATCTCATAAAAGTCTCCCAGCCGGAAAAACAAAATACAGTCCGGATGGTCGGCCTTGATTTTATGGTATTGCAGCATCATGGGGGTGCCTTCGGCCATGGTGGTGACCTCTCTTTCTGTTTCTCTGTCCTTTTTTCGGCTGGATCATCTTACGTCTGAGCGCCCCACTAAATAGTCAATGGTCACGCCATAGAAGTCCGCCATGCGCCACAGCGCGGTCACGCCGGGTTCCCGCTCGCCGTACTCATAACGGCAATACGTCCGCAGAGGGATCCCCATGCCTTTCGCAATTTCCTCCTGCTTCATATTGCTTTTGTCCCTCAGTTGCTTGAGCCGTTCACTTAAAGTCATAGAAATTCTCCTTGACTTGCCCATACGGGCATGTTATAATGATAGCACAAATTGCCCAATCGGGCAAGATTCGGAGGGATTGCTTATGCTTTCTCCTTTGGCTGGGTGTCTATACGCTTACGCTCTGAACAACCGCTTGGACGGCCATTTTACCGATGGCGAAGAGGAATATCTGTCCTGTTTGACTTCCGGCGAAAACCGCTTGAAACGCTTGCGCTCCATGTTAGATGAGCCTGCCCGCCAGGAGCTGGATAATTATGTTCAGGAATGGAGTATTGTGGAAAGCTACCAACGAGAATCCCTTTTTTCCGCCGGGCTTTCCATCGGGCTGGAACTTTCACGCCTGGGCTAATTCCCCCCACAGCGACCAGGTGTTGGCCCCTGTGATCTTTACCTCCCGGAAGGTGCCGATCAGGCTCTCATCCCCCTCTACCACCCGAACCAGGCGGTTGCCGGGGGTGCGGGCGGTGAGGGCGTAGCCCTCCTCCTGGCAAACCCCGTCCACCAGGCACCGGAGGGTCTTTCCGATGTATGCGGCGTGCTTTTCCGCCGAGATAGCGTTCTGGGCGTCCACCAGGCGCTGGAAGTTGGCCTTTTTCTCTGCCATGGGCATGGGATCCTCCATCTTGGCCGCAGGAGTCCCCACTCTGGGAGAAAAAATGAAGGTAAACAGGGCGTCAAAGCGCACCTCCTCAATGAGAGAGAGGGTCTCCTCAAATTCCGGGGTGGTCTCCCCGGGGAAGCCCACAATGATGTCGGAGGTGATGACCACGTCAGGCACCTGCTCCCGAAGGCGCTTTACCTTATCCAAATAAGCGGCCCGGTCATAGTGCCGGTTCATAGCCTTCAGCACCCGATCGTTGCCCGCCTGGACGGGCAGGTGAAACACCGGCGCGATCTTCCCGCACCGCCCCATGACCTCAAAAAGCTTTTGAGAGGCATCCTTGGGGTGGCTGGTCATAAACCGGATAAGAAATTCCCCGGGAATGTCGTTGATCTGCTCCAAAAGATCAGCAAAATCCATCTCCAGCCCCAGATCCTTGCCGTAGGAGTTCACGTTCTGGCCCAAAAGGGTAATGTCCTTATACCCCTGCGCCACCAGCTCCCTGACCTCCGCCAAAACGTCCTCGGGCAAGCGGGAGCGCTCCCGGCCCCGGACGTAGGGAACGATGCAGTACGTACAAAAATTGTTGCAGCCATACATAATGGAAACCCAGGCCTTCACATCCCCCTGCCGCACCACAGGGATGCCCTCGGCAATGGAACCGGGCTCTTCGGCGTTTTCAAAGATGCGTCCCCTTCTTGTCAGCACCCGGTAGAGAAGCTCGGGAAACCGCCACAGGGCATGGGGACCAAAAACAATGTCCACATGGCGGTAGGATTCCCTGATCTTCTCCGCCACCTGGGGCTCCTGGGCCATACAGCCGCAAAGACAGATCACCTGTCCCGGGTGCCGGCGCTTAGAGTGAACCAGGGCGCCCACGTTGCCCAGCACCCGATCCTCGGCGTGCTCCCGGATGGCACAGGTGTTGATGACGATGACGTCGGCGGCGTTTTCATCCTGGGTAAAGCCGTAGCCCATGTCCCGAAGATAGCCCCGGATGCGCTCGGAGTCCGCCTCGTTCTGCTGGCAGCCGTATGTATCCACAAAGGCCAGATATTCCTTGTTCTGGGCGGAGAGCCGCTCTTGTATCTTCTCGCAAAATTCCCGCTGGCGGGCAATGTCCTCAGGGGAAATCCGAACGGTGGTTCGTTCCAATGGGGCCCCTCCTTTTCTGGGTGTCGTTAATCAGAAAATTATATCATTTTTTCATCCCGGTTTCAAGGATATACAAGGGCTTTTCTTCGAGAAAATGGCCGCCCCATGCCCCGTTGACCTTTTCTCCCGGAAAGGATATAATAAGATATTCTGAAAAATGGGAGGGTTTCCCCATGCGAGCGGTAGTGACACGGGTAAAAAATGCCCGGGTGGACATTGACGGAGTAACGGTGGGAAAAACCGACGGAGGCTTCCTGGTTCTCCTGGGCGTAGCCGTTGCAGACACAGAGGCGCAGGCGGACAAACTGGCCGACAAGGTCTGCGGTCTGCGCGTCTTTGAGGACGAGAACGAAAAAATGAACCTGAATCTGGAACAGGTAGGGGGTTCTTTACTGGTCATCAGCCAGTTTACCCTCTTCGCCGACTGCAAATCCCGCCGCCCCGGCTTTACCGGCGCCGCCCGGCCCGACACCGCCATCCCCCTCTACGAGCGGTTCATGGCCCAGTGCGAAAAGCGGGGCTTTCATGTGGAGCACGGGGAATTTGGGGCAGACATGCAGGTCTTTTCCCAGAACGACGGCCCGGTGACCATTCTGCTGGATACGGAGGCTCTCTAATGGTTTCTTTCCGGTCTATCGACAAGAAAAATTTTTATTCCCTGCTGAAAATGGATCCGGGAGACGGAGGGAAATTTGTGGCCTCCAACGCCGTCTCCCTGGCCGAGGCGTGGCTCTACTACGAAAGCCATGACACCCATCCCTTTGCGGTCTATCACGCCGAGGAGCTGGTAGGCTTTATGATGGTTCATGAGGAGCCCGAAAAAAAGGTTCTGGATCTCTGGCGGCTGGCCATCGCCAAGGAGCATCAGGGAAAGGGCTACGGTTCCGCCGCCCTCCGAAAGCTTATCCCCCTGGCCCGGGAAAGCGGAAAATATGCCTGCATCGCCATCGGTTATATGGAGGGCAATGACCGGGCAAAACATATATATGAAACGCTGGGGTTCCTTCCCACCGGAGTGGTGGAGGACGGCGAGGTCATCATGCGGCTCGACCTTTAAGCCTATCAACAGGAAAAGGAGACAACAAAATGGAAATTCAGCACATTTATATCCCCTCTGTATACACCAACTGCTACCTCCTCTGTGACGAAGAGAGCAAATCCTTTGCCGTTATTGATCCCGGCGCAGATATCACCGCCGATATCCAGCAGTTCTGCCAGGAGAGCGGCTACACCCTGCGGGCCATCTTCCTCACCCACAGCCACTATGACCACATCGGCGGCGTTGCCGCCCTCCGTCAGGCCTTTCCCGATGTGCCCGCCTATATCCACCCCGACGACACCGGCCGGTATGATGCCCGGATCCCCACCTCCACCCTGGGCCCCTTGACCCTTTGGCGGGACGGGGATGTGGTTCCCATGGGGAACCTGAAGGTGGAGGTGATCCACACCCCCGGCCACACCAAGGGTTCGGTGGTTCTCCGGTGTCAGGACGCCCTCTTTACCGGCGACACCCTCTTTGCCGGCACCTGCGGCCGCACCGACTTCCCCGGCGGGGACTACGGGGAGATGATGGCCTCCCTAAAGCGCTTGGGGGAACTGGAGGGGAACTTCCGGGTGCTGCCGGGCCATGAGAGCTTTTCCACCTTGGACCAGGAGCGAAAGACCAACCGGTATATGCTCCAGGCGATGGGCAAATGAAGCTCTGGCTTACCTCAGACAACTGGGATTGGGACACCGGGCGCTATCACTATGCCGCCGAGCAGATGCTGCTGACCCTCTTTCCCGGAGAGCGGCCCGAATATCCCGACGCCCCGGTTCCCACCTCTCTCGCCGCCGAGGACAATGCGGTCATTTTCACCCTCCACCGGGGAAAAAAGCTCACCAACATGAGCGCCCTGCTCCTGCGGGAAAACCGCTGGCACAACGGGGTGATCCGCTTCCCCAGCGAAGAGCTGGATCAGGCCCCGGAGCTGGTGTACCATACTGTCCAGCGGGCACTGAAGCAGGCTTTTTACCGCGCCGGAAGCGCCCTTCTGGGCCACGATCTGCCCTGGGGCAGCCTCACCGGAGTGCGGCCCACCAAGCTGCCCACCAAGGCGCTTTGGGAGGGGGCTTCCCCCGCCCAGGCCAAAAGGGAGCTGGAAAAAACCTACCATGTCTCTCCCGCCCGATCCAAGCTGGCGGTGGACTGCGCCCGGCACAGTGTATCGGCCAAGAGGAGCCTTCTCCCTGAGGAGGTTTCCCTCTATGTAGGCATCCCCTTCTGTCCCAGCCGGTGCATTTACTGCTCCTTTATCTCGGCGGCGGTGGATAAGTGCCTTCCGTTGGTCTCCCCCTTCGCAGAAGCCCTCTGCCGGGAGATCCAGGCGGTTGGACAGCTTCTAAGGGAAACGGGCCGGAGGATCCGCACCGTCTATATAGGCGGCGGCACCCCCACCACCCTGTCGGCCCAGCAGCTGGACCAGATCCTCTCCGCCATGGAAGCCCACCTGCCTTTGGAGCACTGCAGCGAATTTACCGTGGAGGCCGGACGGCCCGACACCATCACAGAGGAAAAGCTGGCGGTTCTTGCCGGCCATGGTGTCGACCGGGTTTCGGTCAATCCCCAGTCAATGGCGGACAATGTTTTGCAGCGCATGGGCCGGCCCCATACGGGGGATGATATCCGCAGGGCCTTTGCCCAGGTGCGTCAAGCGGGAACCTTCGCTGTCAACATGGATCTGATTGCGGGTCTGCCCGGAGATTCCCCGGCGGGTTTCGCCCAATCCCTGGCCCAGGTCATGGCCTTGGGCCCGGAGAATATCACCGTCCACACCCTGGCCTTGAAAAAAGGCTCCCGGCTTATGGAGGAGGGAACCCGCCTTCCCTCGGCCCAGGCTGTGGAGGAGATGCTGAACGCCGCCTGGGACGCCTTGGCCCAGGCGGGCTACACCCCCTATTACCTCTACCGTCAGAAATATATGTCCGGCTCTTTTGAGAACGTGGGCTGGGCAAAACCCGGTTTTGAAAGCCTCTACAACATCGCCATGATGGAGGAGCTCCACACCATCCTGGCCCTGGGGGGCGGAGGGGTCACCAAGCTGGTCTGGCCCGAAACCGGTAAAATAGAGCGCCTTTCCAACCCCAAATATCCCCAGGAATACCTGCGGGATATCCAAAAACTCTGCCGGGAGAAAGCGGCCCTGGCCCCCTTTCTTCTGGAGACGAAAGGATCCTGATTTATGGCCTATCAACTGCAAGAGATCAATGCCGCTATCCGCGCCGACGCACCCGCTTTTCTGGCCGAGTGCGACCAGAACTACCACAAGCGGGTGGTGGCCGCCGCCGACAAGATCGTAGAGCGGATGACCCTCTCCCCCATCGTCCTTCTCTCCGGCCCCTCCGGCTCGGGGAAAACCACCACCGCCCTGAAGCTGGAGGAGGAGCTGGAAAAGCGGGGCATCAATACCCACACCGTCTCCCTGGACAACTACTTCCTCACCCGGGATCCCAAGACCGCTCCCCGTACCGCCGACGGGGAATACGATCTGGAATCCCCCCTGTGTCTGGACATGAAGCTGCTGGACGAAACCTTCACCCGCCTGACCCGGGGGGAGGAGGTTATTATCCCCCACTTTGAGTTCTCCCGCCAGATGCGAAACGACGCCCGGGGCCGGCCTTTGCATCTGAAGGAAAACGAGATCGCCATTTTTGAGGGCATCCACGCCCTGGGCCCCGGCATCGCCGGCCCCCACCCGGAGGCCACCCGGCTCTATATCTCCGCCCGCTCCAACGTAATGGAGGACGGCCAGGTCAAGTTCAAGGGCACCTGGATGCGGCTGACGAGGCGGGCCGTCCGGGACTACAACTTCCGGGGCAACGACATTTCCTTCACCCTGGCCCAGTGGGCCAACGTGCGCCGGGGGGAGAAGCTCTATATCTCCCCCTATAAAAATACCGCCCATGTCATTGTGGATTCCTCCCTGCCCTACGAGGTATCGGTGATGAAGAATTACGCCCTTCCCCTTCTGAAGGCGGTGCCGGAAGAGAACCAGAGAAAGGCAGAGCTGCTGGAGCTGATGGCCGCTTTCGACACCTTTGAGCCGGTAGACCCGGCTCTGGTGCCCAAAAACTCCCTGCTGCGGGAGTTTATCGGCGGCGGAAGCTACCATTATAAATGATTTCCTGCACAAAGCTTATTTTAAAACAAAGGAGATGTTCCCATGCCTGAGTGTAACCACGACTGTTCCTCCTGCGGCGAAAGCTGCGGTGAGCGCACCGCCGAATTTGATTTCCGGGCCAAGGCCAACCCCCATTCCAACGTGAAAAAGGTCATCGCCGTCATGTCCGGCAAGGGGGGCGTAGGCAAAAGTTTGGTCACCGCTTCCCTGGCCGCCGCTGTGCAGCACAGCGGCAAATCCGCCGCCGTGCTGGACGCCGACATTACCGGTCCCTCCATCCCCAAGGCTTTCGGCGTCCACCAGCGGGCCGTGGGCAATGACGAGGGCATCTTTCCCGTCCCCTCCTCCACCGGCGTGAAGCTCATGAGCCTCAATCTCCTGGTGGAAAATGAGACCGATCCCGTTGTCTGGCGGGGCGGCCTTATCGCCGGCACCGTCAAGCAGTTTTGGTCCGACGTACAGTGGGGCGATGTGGACTACATGTTCGTGGATATGCCCCCCGGAACCGGGGATGTGCCCCTCACCGTGTTCCAGTCCCTGCCCGTAGACGGCATCATCGTGGTCACCTCCCCCCAGGAGCTGGTGAGCATGATTGTGGAGAAGGCGGTGAAGATGGCCGAGATGATGAACGTGCCCATTCTGGGCCTCATCGAGAACTACAGCTATTTTAAGTGCCCCGACTGCGGCAAGGAACACAAAATTTTCGGCGAAAGCCGCCTGGACGAGATCGCCGGCGCCCACAATATCCCCGTTTTGGCCCGTCTGCCCCTGGATCCCGCCCTGGCTGCCGCCTGCGACGCCGGGCAGGTGGAAACCCTGCAGCCCAACTATCTGGAGGCCGTGGCAAACACCCTGTGACGTCAGAGAGACGCTTTCTCCAAAAAGAAAACACCGCCGCCCTTACAGGGTGGCGGTGTTCTTTTCCATCTCGTGAAGCGCTGCCAGCTGGTCTGCCTTGCTCCAGGGCTCCTGGTGCCCCGGCAGAGCCAGGTCGTAGTCCAGCTCCTCCAGGAAGGTCAGCAGGGCTTTTAGCTTAAAGGGGTCATATTGCCCGTCCAGTTCATAGTAGTCCCCGCTCTCTCCATCCCCCACGGCCAGGGCCCTCTCCTCCGGAATGTAGACAAACAGCCCGTCTCTGGAATGGGGGGAATCCTGAACCATCACCTGGCAGGACACCCCTCCCAGGTCGATGGTCATAGGCCCGTCGATCTCCACCGCGGCGGTGGTCACCCGGATGTCCTCAGGGTTTTTATACTCCCGGCGGATGCAGTCGGCGCAGGCCTGGATGTCCTCCCCGGTGCGCAGCCGCTCCTCCATGGACGCCTCGTCCCACTTCCAGCGCTCTATGCTTCGCAGCGTCTCGTTGGTGGCCTTTGTTGCAGCGGTAAGCCCCTTCACCGCCCCCAGGCCAAAGGTGTGATCCCAATGCCAATGGGTCAGCAGGGTAATGTCCGGCAGGGGCAGCCCCGCCGCCTTTAGCTGAGAGTAAAAGAGCTCCACATGATCCGGGGAGTTGCCCGCATCCACCGCCAGACTCAGCTTATCGCCCCGAATGTAATATAGAAAGGGCCTGTCCCGGCCGGTAAAATCCTCTCCGGGCAGATAATAGATCCGATCCGTCACCTTTTTCAGCATTGGCCTCACCGCTCATTTCTTGAATTTTTGACTTTCCATCACTGCCAGCTCGTCGCAGCGGTTGTTAAACTCGTTTTCCGCGTGCCCCTTGACCCAGTGGAGGTTTACCTTATGATAGGCGCACAGCTCCAAAAGCCTCTCCCACAGGTCGGGATTCAGGGCGGGCTTTTTGTCCGCCTTGATCCAGCCTTTGGCCTTCCAGCCTTTGGCCCATCCCTTTTCCAGGGCGTCTATCACATATTTGGAGTCGGAATACAGCTCCACAATGCAGGGCTCCTTCAGCGCCTCCAAAGCGGCGATGACTCCAGTGAGCTCCATGCGGTTGTTGGTGGTGTGTTCCTCCCCGCCGGAGAGCTCCTTTTTGAACCTCCCATATTGGAGAATGGCACCCCAGCCCCCGGGACCGGGGTTGCCGGAGCAGGCTCCGTCGGTATAAATGGTCACCGTTTTCATGGCTGTTTTCCTCTTTTTTCCCTTATTTTTCGCTGCAGGACCAACTTTGCCAGCGATATCCCAAAGGGGGCCGCTGTCAGTAGGCAAAACCCCGCCCACCGGAGGGCAAACAGTCCCATGTCCGTTCCCCCGTCTACCGGCTCCAGAAACAGCGCCTCTCCCAGCGCCGCCGGGCCCACGGCCATAAAGCCAAGGCGCACCAAGACCTTGACCGAAAAGATGCTTTCTTGGGGCACCTTTTCATAGCTGAGAGCCAAGGTCCCTCCGGCCCCGGTCAGCAGGCCCGCTCCCAGGACCGCCATGACAAGGGCCTCTTTCCAGCCGTTTTCCGCCAGTCCGCAGAAGCTGCCGAGAAAGCACATAACTCCCGCCGCAGCCAGCATCCAGAAAAACCGCCGGCCCCGCCGCAGCCACCAAGGCTCCGCGGGCGGGGGCTTCCAGTCCGGAGGCGGGACCATCCATTTGGGGATTTTCATAGCTGGCGTAAGATCTCCTTCCGCTTCTCCTCATATTCCTCTGGGGTAATGAGCCGCTGGTCATAGAGGGCCTGGAGCTTTCTCATCCGCTCCTCCACGCTCTCCGTTCCAGCGCCCTCGTCTTCAATCTCCAGACTGCCCCGGTTCCAGCGGCTGTAGGGGCCCTCCTTGCTCACCGCACCGTAGACCCCAATGCAGAAAAAGCAGACCGCCATCCCTGTCCACACCAGGCCAAAGATCCCGCCGCCGGGCAGCACCTGGGTGACGCCGATGGCCACAAAGCCCAGGGCCACCAGCGCAAACACCCCGGAAAACACCCGGCCAAACCGGATCTGGGCCGAGCTGGGCCGATAGGTAATTTTTCGTTTCACAGAGATCCCTCCTTGCTCGGTTCTCAAAACCTTTCATCCCAACGGAAGAAGTTTTTTTCTTGATGGGGGGCGGGCCAGACGGCCCGCCCCCCATTGGATCTTATTCCCCGGCGGTCTCGCCGGCCTCTTCGGAAGTGGTCTCCTCCTCAGAAACTTCCTCCCCAGGGACTTCCTCCTCGTGGTCGGTGCGGGCGATGGAGATGACCTTCACCCCCTCAGGCATATTCATCAGCTTCACGCCCTGGGCGCCCCGGCTGTAACAGTTGATGTCGGCGCAGGCCATGCGGATGATAACGCCGGCGTCGTTGATGATCAGGATGTCGTCATTGTCGCTGACCACCTTCACTCCCACCAGGGGGCCGGTCTTATCGGTGACCTGATAGCCCTTCATACCGCTGCCGCCCCGCTTCTGGGGACCCTCGCCCCGGATGTACTCATCCATCTCGGTGCGCTTGCCGTAGCCGTTTTCGCTGACGATGAGCACCTGGTGGTCATACTTGGCCCGGGCCGCGCCAATGACATAGTCGTCCCGGCGCAGACGGATGCCCATAACGCCGTAGGCGTCCCGACCCATGCAGCGCACGTCCTCCTCCTTGAAGCAGATGGACATACCCTGCCGGGTCACCAGCAGGATGGCCTGGTTGCCGTCGGTCTCCCGGACGGCGATGAGCTCGTCGTCGGGGGCCATGGTGATACAGCGGATGCCCGCCTTCCGTGCGGTGAAGAGAGCAGAGAGCTGCACTCGCTTTACTGTGCCCTTCCGAGTGACCATCATGAGGTACCGGGGATCCTCAGTGGGCTCCCGGTTCTCCAGGTGGATCATGGTGGTCACTTTCTCCTCCGGCTCCAGGGGCAGGACGTTGATAATGGGCGTTCCCTTGGCGGTGCGTCCCGACTCGGGAATCTGGTAGCCCTTCTTCCGGTGGACCTTGCCCTTGTTGGTAAAGAACATGATAAAGTCGTGGGTGGAGGCAGTGAACACCGTGTCCACATAGTCCTCCTCCTTGGTGGCCATGGCGGTGATTCCCTTGCCCCCCCGCTTCTGGGCCCGGTAAGTGGAGGCGGGCAGCCGCTTGATGTAGCCCCCGGCGGTGAGGGTAAAGACGCACTGCTCCTCCTCAATGAGATCCTCAATGTCGATCTCGTCCTCCACGTCCTGGATCTCCGTCTTGCGCTCGTCACCGTACTTGTCGGCCACAGCGGTGAGCTCCTCCTTCAGGATGGATTTCACCAAGCCTTCGTCGGAGAGGACCTGCTGGTAGTAGGCGATCTTCTCCTCCAGCTCCTTATACTCGCTCTCCAGCTTCTCCCGGTTCAGGCCCTGAAGGGCGATGAGCCGCATGTCGCAGATGGCCTGGGCCTGGATCTCATCCAGGTCAAACTTAGCCATCAGGTTCTCCTTGGCGTTGTCGTAAGAGGAGCGGATGGTCTTGATGACCTCGTCGATGTGATCCTGGGCGATGAGCAGGCCTTCCAGCAGGTGAGCCCGCTCCTGAGCCTTTCGCAGGTCGTATCTCGTCCGGCGCACAATGATCTCTTCCTGGAAGGCCAGGTACTCGTCGATAATATGCCGCAAAGACAAGATCTTGGGCTGAGACTGGTTCTCCACCAGAGCCAGCATATTGATGGCAAAGGAGGATTGGAGCTGGGTCTGGGCAAAGAGGCGGTTGAGCACCACCTGAGGATTGGCGTCCCGCTTGAGCTCAATGACGATACGCATACCGTTGCGGTCGGTCTCGTCCCGGATGTCGGAGATGCCCTCCAGCCGCTTGTCCTCCACCTGCTCGGCCATGTTTTTGATGAGCATCCGCTTGTTGACCTGGTAGGGAAGCTCGGTAACAATGATGCGGATGCGGTCTTTTCCGTACTCCTCAAACTCGGTGCGGGCCCGGACAATGACCTTCCCCCGTCCGGTGGCGTAGGCGGACCGGATGCCGCTGCGGCCCATGATGATGCCGCTGGTGGGGAAGTCGGGGCCCTTGACATACTCCATCAGGTCGGGCAGAGTGGCCTCGGGGTCGTCCAGTACCTTGATGCAGGCCCCGATGACCTCCCGCAGGTTGTGGGGGGGGATGTTGGTGGCCATACCCACGGCGATGCCGGAAGAGCCGTTTACCAAAAGGTTGGGGAACCGGCAGGGCAGCACCCTGGGCTCCTTCCGGCTCTCGTCAAAGTTGGGATCCCAGTCTACCGTCTCTTTCTCCAGATCCCGGAGCATTTCCTCGGAAATTTTGGAAAGGCGGGCCTCGGTGTACCGGTAGGCGGCCGGGGGATCGCCGTCCACGCTGCCGAAGTTTCCGTGACCGTCCACCAGCATATAGCGCATGGAGAAGTCCTGGGCCAGACGAACCATGGCGTCATAGACGCTGGCGTCACCGTGGGGGTGGTACCGGCCCAACACGTCGCCCACGCAGGTGGCGGACTTTTTGAAGGGCTTGTCGTGGGTCAGATTGTCCTCGTACATGGCGTAGAGGATCCGGCGGTGGACGGGCTTCAACCCATCCCGCACGTCGGGCAGGGCCCGGCCCACGATGACGCTCATGGCGTACTCGATATAGCTCTGCTCCATTTCGGGAACCAGGGGGGATTCCTGAATGACTTGATCAGGATAGCGGAAATCCTCCGGATCCACGTGGTTTCTTTGCTTTGCCATTGGTTTCTCGCCTCCTTAATAGTCCAGATTGACGGCGTACTTGGCGTTACGCTCAATGAATTCTTTTCTCGGCTCCACCTTCTCGCCCATCAGAATGGTGAAGGTCTCGTCGGCTGCTACCGCGTCGTCCAGGGTGATCCGCCGGAGGGTTCGCCGCTCAGGGTCCATGGTGGTCTCCCACAGCTCGTGGGGATCCATCTCGCCCAAGCCCTTGAACCGGGAGATATCCACCTTGGCGTTGGGGTTGTCTCCCCGCAGCTCGGCGGAAATCTTGTCCCGCTCCTCCTCGGAGAAGGCAAGGCGTACCGTCTTGCCCCGGGAGAGCTTGAACAGGGGCGGCACGGCGGAATAGACATAGCCCTCCTCCACCAGCGGGCGCATAAAGCGGAAAAAGAAGGTGAGCAAAAGTGTACGGATATGGGCGCCGTCCACGTCGGCATCGGCCATGATGATGATCTTATGATACCGCAGCTTGTTAAGGTCAAATTCCTCCCCAATGCCCGCCCCCAAGGCGGTGATAACAGGCTGGAGCTTGTCATTCCCATAGACTTTGTCCGCCCGGGCCTTCTCCACGTTGAGCATCTTGCCCCACAGGGGGAGGATGGCTTGGAACTGGCTGTCCCGGCCTTGGGTGGCGGAGCCCCCGGCGGAGTCGCCCTCTACGATGTAAATTTCGGTGACGGTGGGGTCATTGATGTTGCAGTCCCGGAGCTTGTCGGGCATGGCCGCGCCCCCCAGGGCCGTCTTGCGGCGCACCGACTCCCGGGCCTTCCGGGCGGCCTCCCGGGCCCGGTTGGCGGTAAGGGCCTTGTCCAGAATGGCCCGGCCGATGGCCGGATTCTCCTCCAGGAATTCCGTCAGCTTCTCGGTGACGATGGCGTTGACCAGGGTGCGGATCTCGCTGTTGCCCAGCTTGGCCTTGGTCTGTCCTTCAAACTGTGCCTCAGTGAGCTTGACGGAGATGACGCAGCACAGTCCCTCCCGGCAGTCCTCGCCGGAGACCTTGTCCTCGTCCTTCAAAATCTTATACTTTTTACCGTAGGCATTGAGCACATTGGTCAGCGCCCGCTTAAAGCCATCCTCATGCATACCGCCCTCGGGGGTGTGGACGTTGTTGGCAAAAGACAAAATGGTCTCGTTGTAGCTGTCATTATACTGGAAGGCCAGTTCCGCCATGGCGTCGTCCTTCTGTCCGGAGACATAGATGACCCCGTCATGGAGGGGGGTCTTGCTCCGGTTGAGCCAGGTGACGAACTCCTTGATGCCCCCTTCGTAGCACATATCGTCCCCCACCGGCTCCTCTCCCCGCTGGTCGGTGATGGAAATGTGGAGTCCCGCGTTGAGGAATGCCTCCTCCCGCATTCGGGTATGGAGAACGTCGTAATCGTATACGGTGGTGTCGGTAAACATCTCCGGGTCGGGCTTAAAGACCACCTCGGTGCCGGTCTTGTCGGTCTTTCCGATAATGGTCATCTCCTGGGTCATATTACCCCGGGCGAACTTGACCTCGTAGATATTGCCGTTTTTATGGACCCGCACCTCCATCCACTCGGACAGAGCGTTGACCACACTGCCGCCCACGCCGTGGAGGCCGCCGGAGACCTTGTACCCGCCGCCGCCGAACTTGCCGCCGGCGTGGAGAACGGTATACACCACCTCCAAAGCGGGTTTTCCCGTCTGGGGCTGGATGTCCACGGGGACGCCCCGGCCGTCATCGGTGACCTTGATCACATCGCCGGGAAGAATGTCCACCGTGATGTGCTTACAATAACCGGCCAGAGCCTCGTCAATGGCGTTGTCCACGATCTCGTAGACCAGGTGGTGCAGACCCGAGGACGAAGTGGAGCCAATATACATGCCCGGACGCTTCCGGACGGCCTCAAGGCCCTCCAGCACCTGGATCTCCGAGCCGCCGTACTCATGCCCGGTCTGGGTAACGCTGTCCTGCCACTCCTGCTCTTTTTCCAATTCTTCTTTCATCCATTCGTCGTTCATAATAACCTCCTTCGTCGGAACAAGCTTCGTGTCCTTCGCCCGGGCCCATGTCCTGGGCTTTTTTCCCGCTGTTCCTCCCCTCCCCGACAAAGGCGAACCCTTTGTTGGGGGCTTCTTGCGCGAAGCATGGGAAAGCCCCTTACAGCAAGGGGTTTTCCCCCGCTTCGCACTGCTTTTGGTTTCCTTTTACTCCATCCAGCCGCCCTCCGCCCGTCCCTTTAAGGTGGCAGTAGACGGCTGACACAAATAGACCTGATCGGATCCCCCCGGCGGCGCGCACACCACAAAGCTCTTCGGCAGATCCCCGGTGGCGCTCACCACCCTGCCCTCCTTCTCCGCTTTCTCTAAAAAGCGGCGGGTTCTGTGCGACCAGGAGGCATTGTCCAGGTCAAATACCCCGATGATGTCCCTTTCGGGAACCACCACCGCCTGTCCCAAATGTAAATACAAGCCCTCACCCTTCCCTTTTCCTGTCTTTTACCACTTTGGGCCCCCAGATCCATTTCCAGAGTTTCCATCCCAGAAAGAATCCCAAAAAGGCTCCCGCTGCAGAAACCCCCGGCACCAAAAGCAAGGTTTCCACCGGCGCTTTCTCCCCTATCGTGCTCCAGCCGTGATACCGGTGCAGCGCCACCGCCCAGGTGATAACCGCGGCCACAGCCGGGGGCAGATACCGCCACAGGCGGCTTTTGGGAAACCGGCAGAGAATGTATTCCAGCACCAGCCCCAAAAGCAGGGGCGGCCCCAATAGTATCAAAACAATCATGGAACCCTCATTTCTTTTTGTCTTTCCGCCAATTCCAAATGAACCCTGCTATGGCTCCCACCACCACAGCGGCGGCCCAGGTTCCCAGCAGGATCACCTCCAAGGCATACCCCAGCTCCTCCTGAGCGCTCGTCTCCAGTGCAGCCCAATAGTTCTGTCTCTCCATCCAAAAGAATACAGCCGCCGCGGGAAGGACAATGCCGGAAAACCTCCACATTCCGGTTCGGGTCACCAGGAAAAATTCCACCGTCCCCAGACACAGAAATAAAATCACAAAAAAAGCCATGTATCTCCTCCACACAGAAATGCGTCTCCATCCTCTTTCTTCTACACCAGCTGCCCGTTTTTCACCTGAAACCGCTTGCCGCTGACCGGCACGCTTTTGTCCTCCTCGCAGCAGGTAATGAGCACCTGTCCTCCGTCGATCCGCTCCAGCACAAAGCTCTGCCTCCGGGCGTCCAGTTCGGAGAGCACATCGTCCAACAGCAGCACCGGCCACTCTCCTCTGTCCTCCCGGAACAGCTCCCGGCAAGCCAGCTTTAGGGACAAAGCCGCCGTCCGCGTCTGCCCCTGGGAGGCAAACTGTCGGGCGGCCCGGCCGTCGATCTCCACCGCCAAGTCGTCCTTATGCGGCCCGGAAAGACATTGCCGGGACTCTAACTCTACCCTGCGGTGGCTCTGCTGATGCTCCAAAAGCTGTTCCAATATGGCCTTTGGATTTCCCTCCGGGTCTGTCACGGTGGACACCGTCTCATACCTTAGCTCCAACTGCTCCCGCCCCCCGGAGAAATCCCCCTGAATGGGCGGGGCCAAAGCCGCCAGCCTCTTTACAAAATGTGCCCTATAGTGGATCAGCACCGCCCCCACCTGGGCCATTCCCAAATTGAAGTCGTCCAGCGTATCAAGGAGGGAAGGCTTATCCTCCCAATCCCGCAATATCCGGGTTTTCTGCTCATAAAGCCGCCGGTATTCCCCAAGGGCCGCAGCGTATTTTGGCCGCAGCTGACAAATGGCGTCATCCAAAAACCGCCGCCGCTCCACCGCCCCGGCCCGGATCAGGGAGAGATCTTCGGGACAAAACAGAATGGTATTCAAAACCTCTCCCAGCTCCCCAGCGGTCTTCAGCTTCACCCCATTGGAAAATAGCTGCCGCCGCTCCCCCCGGTGGAGTCGGGCTTCTAAGGTAAAATCCCGGCTGCGGGAGAAAACCTCCCCCTTCAAAAACCCATGATCCACCCCAAACTGGATCAGTTCCCGGTCATACCGGGCCCTGTGACTTTTGGCCGAGGACAGATAAACCGCCGCTTCCAGCAGGTTGGTCTTTCCCTGGGCATTCTCTCCCCAGATCACGTTGACCCCCGGGGAAAAGGTTACTTCCGTATGGACATAGTTGCGGAAAAAATCCAGCTCCAACCCTTTCAGGATCATGAGACAACGATCCTCACGCCGTCCAGTTCCGCCACATCGCCGGAGCGCAGCTTCTTTCCCCGCATGGTACAGACTTCACCATTGACCAAAACCCCGCCGTCCTGGATGATCTGCTTGGCCTCTCCGCCGGTCTCCGTCACGCCGGAAAATTTCAAAAGGGCCTCCAGCTTGATGTATTCTGTTTTGATTTGAATTTTTTGCTCCTCCATGTAGCTCTTCTCCTACTCTCCAAATTGTTTCACGTGAAACAATCCGCCCTTTTACTTATCCCAGCTGGCGCTCATCCGCACAGGCAGTACCATGAACAGGAAGCTCTCCTCCCCCTCCGGCTCATCGGTAGGGACAATAATGCAGGGGGTGGAGGGTGTCCCCATGAGCAGCTTGGCCTGCTCCACAGGAACAGCCTTCAACGCATCCATCATGAAGCGGTGGTTAAAGCCAATGTGCAGATCGTTGCCGCTGCCCACTACAGGGCATTGGTCGGAAGCATTGCCGATGGCGGTGACAGAGGAAAGGAAGATGCACCCCTCTCCCACAATACACCGCAGGGGATTTTTAGAGTTTTCCTGCAGGATCAAACTCACCCGGTCAATGGAGGTCATCAACTGCTTTACCACGACTTCCAGCTTGATTTCACTCTTCCAGGAAATGGACTGGCGGTAATTGAGGAATTCCCCCTCCAGCCGCCGGGTCACCAGCAGGGTGGAACCCATCCGGAAAAGAATGTGTCGGGCTCCGGTGTTGATGGCAACATTCTCCTCGCTGTCTCCGCAGATGCTCCGCACCTCACCCAAAGCAGCGCCGGGAACCACAAAGGAGAAATCCCGGCCCGGTGCCTCCTCCAGCTTTTCCCGCCGCAGGGCAAGTCTCTGTCCGTCCACAGAAACCACCGTCAGCACATTTCCAACCACCTCAAACAGAGACCCGGTAAGAATGGGCCGTCCGTCGTTGTTGGAAACCGCGAAAATGGTTCTGCTGATCATATCATTGAGGGTAACCCGGGGCAGCACCAGGGCGTTTTGCGTCTCCACCTCGGGAAGCTCGGGGAACTCTTCGGGATCGATCCCCTGGATCTGGAACTTGCTGACTCCACATTGAATGTAAACGGTAAGCCCCTCTGTGCTGACACTGATAATATCGTCAGGCAGTCTTCGTACAATGTCGCCAAAGAGCCGAGCCGACAGCACCAGAGAGCCGCCCTCCTTCACCTCAGCCGGAACCACGGTGCGGATGCCTGTCTCCAGGTTATATCCTGTCAGCCGCAGTTCTTGATCTGCCTCCAGCAAAATTCCCTCCAGGGCGGGAATAGAGCTCTTGGGCGCAGTGGCCCGGGAGGTGGTTGCAATGGCGCTTTGCAGCAGGGCTTTTTCACAGGAAAACTTCATGGTATTCCTCCGTTCTTTCTTTTCCTCTGAAAGGAGAGGATTTTTATTTTAGTAATAGTCTTAGTAGGCGAATAAAATGTGGAAACACACCGAAAGGCACTGTCTTTGTAAGATTTTGTCGTCCACAGCCGTCCGTGGAAAAAACCGACCCTTTTCCACACAACTTCCCATCAAACAGTTTTCCACAATAGATTCTTCCACATTTCCTCTTTTTCCGGTGGATTTGTGGACAAGTTAAGGGAGGCCTTTTTATTCGTACCGGGCGTTAATGTTGGCGTTGATATCCTTGATGATCTCAGCCATCTCAGGGGACTGTTTAGTCAGCTCTTCAATACGCTCAATGGAGTGCATTACCGTGGTGTGGTCTCTGCCGCCAAACTCCTGACCGATTTCCTTCAAAGAAAGGCTGGTCATTCTCCGGATCTCATACATGGCTATCTGTCTTGCAAGGACGGTATCTTTGGTTCGGGATTGACCCTTTATATCGTGGGCGGGAATATTGTAGAACTTACCCACCTCTTCAATGATGGCGTCGGCAGAGGGGAGAAACTCGTTTTTGTCCTTGAACATGTCCCGTACCGCTCTTGTCACCGTGTCCACATCCACCTGCTCGCCCATCAGCTCCTGAAAGGCCAGGATTTTGTTCACCGTGCCCTCGATCTGCCGGACATTGGAGGTAATGTTGTCCGCAATGTACCGCAGCACCGGATCGGGAAGCCGGATCCCCCGGCGGATGGATTTGTTTTTGATGATGGCCACTCTGGTCTCATAGTCCGGGGGCTGAATATCCACCGGGAGCCCCCATTCAAACCGGGTTTTCAGCCGGTCGTCCAGCCGCAGCATCTCCTTGGGGGGACGATCCGCAGTAAAGACGATTTGCCGGCCCTCTTCATAGAGGGCGTTAAAGGTGTGGAACATCTCCTCCTGGGAAGCCTGCCGTCCGGCGATAAACTGAACGTCGTCCATCAAGAACACGTCCGCCGAGCGATACTTTTCCCGAAATTCCTGATTTCGGCCCTCCCGGATGGCGGCGATGAGCTCATTGGTAAAGGCGTCGCCCTTGATATAAACGATCCGGTAGTGGGGAAATTTGCTGTGGATGGCATGGGCAATGGCGTAGAGCAAATGGGTCTTGCCCAGGCCGGACTCTCCATAGAGAAAGAGGGGGTTATAACCTTGAGGTTTTCCCGGCTCGTCGGCCACCGCTTGGGCCGCAGAGTAAGCAAACTTGTTGGAGGAGCCCACCACAAACTTGTCGAAGGTATATTCCTCCGTACCGGGAAGGAAGGAGTTTTCCTGGGCCTGGGAAAAATTTTCCCGTTCTCCCTCCCCCAGCACCTTTACCTCCAGATCAGCGGAGAACAGATCCCGCAGCGCTTTTTGAATGTTGGGCACATAGCGGGAAACGATAATGTCCCGTTTGAAATTGGAGGGGGTGTAGAGAACAAAGGAGTCCTCCTCCAAAGCCACCGCCTCCGCATCGTCAAACCAGGTGCTCAGCGTGGTTGCGGTAAGATCCTCCTCCATCAGCTTCAAAATTCGTTTCCAGATATCAGGAGCGGAATTCATATCTTTCTCACCCATTTCTGCATCTATTTCTCGGAACAAAACAATCTACAACATTATACCAAAATTTCGCCCTGATAGCAACGAAATCGGCGATTTCTCAGAAAAAATTTTCCACATAAAATAGGTGTTTTGTGAGTAAAAAATTTTTCAACACAACATATTGGGTCTCCCGTTCAAAGAGAAGAAAAATTCCCAAAAAGAAGGTTGACAGGGGGATTCTTTATCCAGTATAATGGCATTTGCGCTATTGTCGGCGCATTTCATTCTGACGACCGCGCCGGATTTCCGGCGTTGTGGTTGCGGGTTTTCCCGTGAGAAAGAGTACAGGAGGTGTACTGAAAATGGTTCGTACCTATCAGCCCAAGAAGCGTCAGCGCAGCAAGGTTCACGGCTTCCGTAAGCGGATGGCCACTGCCAACGGCCGCAAGGTGCTCTCCCGGCGTCGTCGCGCCGGCCGGGCCCGTCTGACCCACTAAGGTGGCGGCACAAACCAAATAGGGCTTTGATCGTGGGGCGGTGGATTTTTTCTGCCGCCCCTAACCTGCATGGAGAGAAACGGGGGGAGAACAGGTGCGGCATACCGTATCCCTGAAGGAAAACCATCTGTTCCGCCGGCTTTATGCCAAGGGAAAAAGCAGCGTCTCCCCCGCCCTGGCCGTTTACGTGCGGCCCAACCGCCGTCGGGAAAACCGGCTGGGGATCACCGTGGGCACCAAGGTGGGAAAAGCGGTGCGCAGAAACAAGGTTCGCCGCCGGCTCCGGGAGGCTTACCGCATTAACGAAGGCCGGATGACCTCCGGCTGGGATATTGTGGTAGTGGCCCGAGTGCGGGCAGCCTATGCCCCCTATGCCGAGTTGGAGCGGGAGCTTCTGCGTCTGCTGGACAAGCTGGGGGTCTGTCAAAAGGGGGAAAAGCCCCAGTGAAAGCCCTGATGCTTTGGTGTATCCGGTTTTATCAGAAACATATCTCTCCGGGCCGTCCTCCCTGCTGCCGCTTTATCCCCACCTGCTCTGCCTATGCGGTGGAGGCCATTGAAAAGTATGGGGCGGCCAAGGGTGGGTTTCTGGCGCTGCGGCGGCTGCTGAAGTGTCACCCCTTCCATCGGCAGAGGAGTGTGGAATACGATCCGGTTCCCTAAAAAACAAGATTGTGGAGGCCATGTCTATGGACTTTTGGTATTACGTAATGACCCCCTTCACCTGGCTGTTGATGTTCTTTTATCAGATCTTCAATAGCTACGGTGTGGCCCTGCTCTTCTTCGCCCTGGTGGTGAAGGTGATCCTGTTCCCCCTGTCTTTGAAGGGGAAAAAGAGCATGATCCAGATGAACATGCTTTCCGGCCGGCTGCAGAAGCTGCAAAAGCAGTACGGCAAGGATCAGGCCCGCTATAACATGGAGGTGCAGAAGCTCTATGATAAAGAGGGAGTCAATCCCATGGGCGGCTGCCTGTGGTCCTTCCTCCCCCTGCTGATTCTGCTGCCTCTGTATGCCATCATCCGCCAGCCGCTAAAGTATATGATGGGCATGTCCTATGAGCAGGTGGTGACCGTAGGCAACAATGTGCTCAACTGGGCCAGTGTCGCGGCTCAGAACGGCTGGATTCGGGAGGCCGCCGAGCTGACCGAGGCCACCGCCAAGGCCGGTTATAACCAGCTGTACTTAGCTTCTCTCATTACCCCGGAGAATGTGGCTGCGGTTCAGGCCGCTGCCGGCACCACACTGAAGGATGTCTTTTCCATTAACTTCTCCTTCCTGGGGGTCAACCTGTCTCTGATGCCCCAGCTGAAGTTCTGGACCACCGGACTGATGGGCTTTGGCCTGTTCCTCATCCCTGTGGTGTCCGCCCTGACCAGTATCCTGTTTTCCCTGGTCATGATGCGCACCAACAACATGAATAACCAGAACGCCCAGGCCAACCAGACCAATAAGAGCATGATGTGGCTCAGCCCCATCATGTCCCTGTGGATCGGTTTTGCTATGCCGGCGGCCCTGAGTATTTACTGGATTGCCAACAACGTGCTGGGTCTGGCGCAGGAGATCCTTTGCGGCAAGCTGCTGAAGAAGGATTATGAAAAGGCCGCCGAGGAAGCCCGCCAGCGGGAGCTGGAAGAGAAGGAAGAGGAGAAGCGCCTGCGTCGGGAAAAAGCCGAGCAGCGCGCGCGGGAAGCGGAAGAGGCCAAGAAAAACAAGGGCAAAAAGAAGGAAAAGGGCCCGGAGGAGGAAAAGATGACCCCCCAGCAGCGGGAAGCCAGCCGGGTGGGCATCCGTCAATACGCCAGAGGCCGGGCTTACGACCCCAACCGTTATGGCGGTGTGACCCCCTATTATGAGGAGGGCCAGAGCGCTCCTGCAGAGGAGGAAAAGCCCGCCGAGCCCACCCCCATTGAGCCTGCGTCCGCAGCCGAGCCCACCCCGGTGGAAACCGACCTGGACAAAGTGAACGCCGAGCTGGATGCGGCCATTGACGGCGAGAGCAGCAAAGAAGACTGATCTCATGGGAGGAGAGGAAACCATGCAGAAATACATCGAATGTACCGGAAAAACCGAGGAAGCGGCCATTGCCGCCGCTCTGGAAAAATTGGGCCTGGCCCGTGAGGAAGTGTCGGTAGAGGTTCTGGAGCTGGCAAAGCCCGGTTTTCTGGGCATCGGCGGCACCCCTGCCAAGATCAAGGTGACCTATGAGGCTCCCGACGAGGCGCCGGAGGCGGCTCCTCCGGCGGAGGAGACTCCCGTGGCCCCGGAAGCGCCCATCCAGACCGAAGAGGAGGCCGTTGCAGCCCCCGCCCCTGTAAAAGAGACCCCGAAGCCCGCAGGACCCCTGAACGCCTCTGTCCCCGCCGATGATGACCGGGCTGCCAAAATTGCGGATTTTCTTACCGGCCTTCTGGAGCGCATGGAGGTTCAGGCTGTGCCTCAGGTGTCGGTGGATGAGGAGGGCAACTACCTTGTAGAGCTTGTGGGCCAGGGCCTGGGCGCTGTGATCGGACGCCGGGGCGAGACCCTGGACGCCATTCAGCAGCTCACCGGCTACGCCGTGAACCATGGCCAGTCTACCCGGGTGCGGGTTCGCATCGACGCCGAGGGCTACCGCTCTAAGCGGGAGGAGTCCCTGGAGCGCATGGCCCGCCGCACGGCGGAGAAGGCGGTGCGCTACCGCCGGAACGTGACCCTGGAGCCCATGAACGCCTATGAGCGGCACGTGATCCACACAGCCCTGCAGGAGTACCCCGATGTGAGCACCTACTCCATTGGCGCTGAGCCCAACCGCCGGATCGTGGTGGCTTACGCCCCCGGAGAGCACAGGTAAAACCAGCAAAAAGAGACCGCTTTTGGCGGTCTCTTTTTTTTCGAAAAAGTGGCCATTCTGCCCCCAAAAGTGGTCTTTTGGGGGCAGAGACCGAAAAGGACAAAAAATACTCCCGGCTTTGCTCCGTTTCCAAAGCCGGGGGTACTTATTTTGACCTGAATCCGGGGCAAAACGCCGGGAGAGGATCACCAACCGAAGGGCCAGCTCCAGCCATAATTGTTTCCGCTTTGCTGTGCGGAGCTTTGACTTTGCTGCTGCTCCTGATACTTGCGCTGCATTTCGGCCATATCCTCACTGCGCTGGACATTGTCCTCATCCAGTACCAGCTGCAGGGTGACAAGCTCGCCGTCGCGGAAGACGGTGAAGGTAACGGGATCCCCTGCCCGGTAATTCTTTACCGCCGAGGACAGCTGCTTGGAGGAGGTGACGGCGGTATTGTCCACTGCGGTGATGATGTCGCCGGCGGCCAGTCCGGCCTTGGCGCCGCAGGAGCCCTCCAGCACCGCTTCCACATAGGCGCCGGCAGGGATGCCGTAGCGCTGAGCGTCGCTGGAGACGTCGTTCATCAGGATGCCCACGTTGGGTTTGCCGGTCACATAGCCCTTTTCGATGATATCCTTGACCATATCCTTCACATCGTTGATGGGGATGGCAAAGCCAATGCCCTCTACCGAGGCGCTGGAGGAGGAGCTGGAGGAATACTTGGCCGTGGTGATGCCGATGACCTGGCCGTAAAGGTTAAACAGAGGGCCGCCGGAGTTTCCGGAGTTGATGGCGGTGTCGGTCTGAAGCATGTTCATTACCTCGCCGCTGTCCATGGTGATGGAGCGATCCTTGGCGGAGACATAGCCGGAGGTGAAGGTAAAGGTTAGCTCGCCCAGGGGATTGCCGATGGCGCAGACCTGTTCGCCCACCACCAGGTTATCCGAATCCCCCAGCAGGACGGGGGTGAGGCCCTCCGCCTCGATCTTCAGCACGGCGATGTCGTTGGCCTCCTCGCCGCCCACCAGGGAGGCGGGGTAGGTGGAGCCGTCCACAAAGGCTACCTGGATGGAGGAGGCGCCGTTGATCACGTGGTAATTGGTGAGGATGTAGCCATCGGAAGAAAGGACAAAACCGGAGCCGGCAGCTGCACCCCGAACGGTTTGGCCCCAAAAGTTGGTGGTGACCAGCTCGGTGGTGATGCCCACGGTGGAGTTTACGTTGGCGGCATAGACCTGGGCGCCGGTCATGGGTTCTTCGGTGGTGACGTTGGACATATGAACCGCTGTGGGGGCGTGATTGCCCTGATAAATGGTGGTGCTCCGGCCGGAGAGAGCGGGAATGTTCCGGACAGCCGAGCCGCCGGCAACGCCGCCCACCAGGGCGCAGGCCAGACACAGGGCGGCCATCTTCAGCCCAAAGTGCTTTTTATGGGATACGGGCGGGGTATGCCGCTGACCGTCTACCAGAAAATCATCGGTAAAAACAGGCTCCTCATTGAGTCGGTTGTAGTCGTTGTAATACATGAACGCTCGCTCCTTTGAAAATGGAATCGAATCTTAGAACAGTATTTAGGATACCCCGGAATTGTGTCCAAAGCATGAAGAAAAATAGGGGGTTTTTTGAACTTTTCCCCAGTTCCTTAAAAATTTGGAGCGGTTTTTTCAGGAATCAAAGAAAGAAGCGGGCTTAACGCTTCTGATCCCCGTTCTGAAAAAGAGCGAACAGGTCTGCTGAGGCCAGACGCAGATCCGCCAGGGCGGGCTCCAGCAGGCCGGAGCTGAGCAGATCCAGCAATACCAGGCAGAGCACGGGCCCCAGGATCATCCCCGGCACCCCCGCCAGTTTCATGCCCACATAGATGCTGGCCAGAGAGAGCAGAGGGGAAAGTCCTGTCTGGTCGCCCAACGCTTTGGGCTCTCCGATCCGGCGGAAGAGAGCCACCATCCCCCACACCGCCATCAGTCCCACCGCATGCCGGTAATTTCCCATCAGAAGGTCTGCCGCCGCCCAAGGCACCATTACGGTGCCCGAGCCCAGGATGGGGATAAAATCCAGCACGGCCAGGGCAACGGCCAGCAGCAAAAAGTAGGGCTGCCGGATGAGGAGAAAACCAAACAAGAGAATGAAAAAGACCCCGATGGACAAGATGACCTGCGCCTTAATATACCCGCCAAACCCCGCGGAAGCGGCTTTTTTCACCTGGGAGAGAAGCCGCCGGGGGCCGGGGGGCAGCGTGCGGGCCGCGGACTGCAGCCGGGGGAAGTCGGCAATGAAAAAATAGGCCGCCATGAGAAAAACCACCGAAGCCACCGCAAAGGAGGGGAGCCCCCGGGCCAGGTCAGCCGCCCGTTCCACCGCGGAGGAGAGAAACAGGGGGATGGCGGTCTCCAGCCACAGGAAAAGCTGAGAAACCATGTTATCGACAGCGGTCTGAACAGAAGCGGGCAGCAAGGACATCCACCGGGAGAAGCGGCCCCCCAGCCCGTCTACCAGAGCTTGAAAGGAGGCCACCAGGCTTTCCCAGTTTCCCGCCAGGGATAAGATCTCTCCCACGCCGGCGCTGAGAAGCCACCAGGCAAGGCCACCCAAGCACACCAAAACCAGGCCCAAAAGCCCCAGGGCGGACAGCTGCCGGGAAAGGCCAAGCCTTTCGTGAATCCAACGCACAAAAGGGGAAAGGGCCCAGGCCACCAGGAGAGCCAGCAAAAAGGGAGCGAACAAAAAGACCAGCACCGGGCCCAGACGTACTGCCGCCCAAAGGATCAGCAGACAGCCGACAAGCCGCAGACCCAGCCGGAGCCAGAGTTGGACCCGCTGCCGCCAGGAAAGTTCCATTGTACGTCACACTCCTTTGTATGTTCTTTGTTCCATATTTTTTGGTAGATAGTATACCACACTTGGCGGAAAAAGAAAGGGGATTTGTTTTGGAAAAAGAAAAGGTTTTGTGAATATATGGGGATTTTATGTTGGCGGGGCGTTTTTCACATTGCATTTTGTTTTACGGTTAGGTTTGTGCGATTTTTTTGGGGTCATTCTTTTCAAGATTCAGAGCCGCTTGGCCCGGATCCTTTCGGAAAAATCGGCGCTTACGCAGCGTTGAAATTTAACCGCAACCGCCAATCAAAGGGCAAGACCCGCCAAAGAGCATGTGCTCTTTGGCGGGTCTTGGGTTTTGATATTATTTACTCCTGCCCACCGCTTTTGGGCTTTCCGCCACTCCGGTGCCGTCTGCGGTGATTGCGCCCGTGTCCCTCCTTGGGCTTTTCCCCCTGATTTTTAGACGCGGGGACGGCGGCCTTGGGAGCTTGGGCCTTGGGCGTCTGGGCTTTGGGGGGCTGCTTGGGCTTGGGTTTGCCCTCCTGCTTGGGGCGGTTTTCCTGCCGGGGCCGGTCTCCCCGGCGGCGGCTGCCCTTCCGGTTGGGATCCATCTGGGCAAGGGCCGCGTCCACGTCAGCGGAAAGCTCCCGGGGTTCGGAGGTGGCAGGCATGAGCCGGGGGGTGACCTTCCGCAGCTTCTCCAGCTCCTGGGGAGGCGGGGCCACATAGCCCTCGGGCCGGCGGCCCTTGCCGTTGCGGACAATATTGATTTCTTCCCGCACGTAAGTTTGGGGCGTTTCAGGGGCGTTTTCCAGGCGAACCTTTACCCGTTCCCGCAGAAAATCCACATCGGTGACGGTGCCCACACCGTCGGGCGTTTCCACAAAAGACTCATTTTTGGGCAGGCGCTTTACCGCGTCCTCATAGGCCTCCTGCTCGTATTTCAGGCAGCACATCAGCCGGCCGCAGGCGCCGGAGATCTTGGTGGGGTTCAGGCTTAGGCCCTGGGTCTTGGCCATCTTGATGCTGACGGGGTGGAACTGCTCCAAAAAGGCGTTGCAGCAGTAGGGCCGGCCGCAGATGCCCAGGCCGCCCAGGAGCTTGGATTCGTCCCGAACGCCAATCTGCCGCAATTCAATGCGGGAGTGGAGGGTGGTGGCCAGATCCTTCACGAGGGCCCGGAAATCCACCCGGCCTTCGCTGGTAAAGAAGAACAGCAGCTTATTGCCGTCGAAGGAGCATTCACAGCGGACAAGGCTCATGTCCAGCTCGTGCTCCTCCACCTTTTCCTGGCAGATCCGCATGGCTTCCTTCTCCCGCTCCCGGTTGTGCTGCAGGGTATCCAGATCCTTTTCAGTGGCCAGACGCAGCAGGGGGCGCAGGGGCTGAACCACCTTTTCGTCCTCCACCATGGTGTTGCCCAGGCAGCAGGTGCCGAATTCGGGGCCTTTGGCCGTTTCGATGATGACTGGATCGCCCGGGCGGACGGCAGTTCCCCGGGGGTCAAAGTAGTATTCTTTCCCGCCGCTTTTAAAGCGAACCGAAATGATTTCTGTCATAGGGTACCTCCATTGATCCCTGCCGCCAGCGCGCCGCACAGGTGGCCGGCGTTTACGTTGAAGGCGGCATGGCTTGTCAGTGTTTCCAGTAGATCCACGCACCGCAGAAGCCGCTTTCGGCCCAGGGCGGCGGTGGCTTGCAGAAGGGAATCCTCCTCCCCGCCGGCGCTCAGGGTCCGGCCCCCGGCCTCCAAAGCCAGGGCATCCCGGAGAAGGGCAATGGCCTGGGCCAACATTTGGGATAAGGCCTCCCGATCCCACTTTTCCAGGCAGACGCACCAAGCGGCCAGCTCCAGCTCGTTGCCGGCGGTCATGAGCTCCAAAAGGCGCCGGGCGGCCTCCCGGCAGGCGGAGGGGTCGCTGTCACTGTGCTCCAGGGCCTCCACTGCCCGGCCCAACAAGCCGCCGCAGGTTTGGGCGGCCTGATGCAGCTGCTCGGGGGGGAGCTGGGGGAAGCGGGAGCGCAGGTATTCCCTTGCCTCCGAAGGGGAGACGGGGCCAAGGGAAAGACTCTCACACCGAGAACGGATGGTGGTGAGCACGCCGCCGGGATTTTCCGCCAGCAGGAGGAAGGCGGCATAGGTCGGGCCCTCCTCCAGCAGCTTTAGAAGGGCGTTTTGGGCGGAGGCGTTCATATCCTGGGCGTTGGGCAGGATATAGACCTTTCGCGGGGCCTCGTTGGGGCGGATGTAAGCGTCGGCGCGGAGGAGCCGGGCCTGACCCACCGAGATGGCCTTGCCCCCCTCGCCGGCGGTGATGACATCGGGGTGGATGCCCTGAAGGGCCTTTTTGCAGGCGGGGCAGGTTCCGCAGGGAAGCTCCCCTTCCCCGGAGCAAACCATGGCGGCGGCGATGAGCCGGGCCAGGGTGTGCTTGCCCGAGCCGGCAGGCCCGCTGATCAGGTAAGCGTGGGATAGGCCCCGGCTCTGAGCCTGGGCGGAGAGCTGCCGCTTCAGCGGGGCGTTGCCCGCAAGGGCGGACAGGCCCAGAGCGTTAGACCCGCTCAAAGCGCTCAATGTCCACCACGAAGATGGTAGCGCCCCCTACGGTGATCTCCACGGGCATGGCGGGATAGTAGCCGTAGGTGGTTTCGGTGGTGGAGGCGATCATTTGCTTGCGGGAGTGGGAGTGCTCTTTGATCACATCAATGACAGCCTGGACTTTCTCCTCGTCCACGCCCACAAGGACGGTGACGTTTCCCGCCCGGAGGAATCCGCCGGTGGTGGCCAGCCGGGTGGAGGAAAATCCGTTTTTAGTCAGGTTTTGGGTGACGGCGTTGGCGTCGTCCCGGTTGATAATGGCCAGCACGAGCTTCATATAGATCCCTCCCATAAACAGGCTGGTTTTGCATTCCAGAAAATAAAAACCCTTGCTTTGCAGAACGGACTGTGACCATTATACCGCAGCCCCAAAGGGGCGTTGTGGTATATTCAGTTCGATCAATATAATAGCTGCTTGCAGCTATTATACCGCAAAAGTGGGAAATAGGCTACTGTTTTTTTAAGGGTGAATCGGAGGATAAAAAAGGACGGGAGAGCGTCTCCCGTCCTTTTTGAATGCTTGTTAAGGCAGGTAGTTCCAGGGGCTTACCGTGGTGCCGCCCTCCTTGACCTGGAAGTGGCAGTGGTTGCCGGTAGACCGGCCGGTGGAGCCTACCCGGGCGATGGTCTGGCCCTGGTAGACCCGCTCCCCTGCGCTGACACACAGGCTGGAGCAGTGGGCGTAGATGGTCTGCAAACCGTTTTCGTGGTCGATGACCACGTAGTTGCCGTAGCTCCAGTAGCCGCCGGTGCCGGTGCCGGCAAAGACGACCTTGCCGCCGTCGGCGGCGGCAATGGCGGCGCCGTAGGAGCCGGCGATGTCGATGCCGGAATGGAAGCTGTAGGAGCCGAAGATATAACGGCTGCCGTAGCCGGAGGTAATGCGTCCACGGATGGGCCAGATGAATTTGCCGGTGGCCATAGTCTTGGGCCGGGGCTTGGTGCCCACGGCAACCACCTGGGTGGTGGGCTCAACGTGGACGTCGGTGGAGTTGATGACGCGATCCTGCTCCACGCCGTTGAGGTAAGTTACGTCGGCGTTGTAGGTGGCTACGCCCTCCACGCCCTCCACCAGGATCTTGGTGTAGCCCTGGTAGATGTCGCCGTCGGGAACCTCTTCTACCTCGAAAGCCACCGGGCCTTCGTAGGTCAGGTTATCCACCGTCTTTACCGACAGGTAGGGCACCGCCTGACTGATGGTGAGGGTCTGCCCGACCCACAAACGGTTGATGTCCACGCCGGGGTTTAGGATCTGCAGCTCTTTCACCGTCATTCCCTGGCTGTTGGCGATGCCGGAGAAGGTGTCGCCGGACTGGACGGTGTAGTCCACCTGCTCCAGGCTGTTGGCTGTCAGAACCTGGGCCATGTCGGAGATGTCCCGAAGGGCGGTGGTGGGGGTGTATTCTCTGGACACGGTCAGGGCCTCCACAAAGTCGGCGGAGACGGTGTTTTCATTGATGAAAGGAGCCTTGATGGAATCCAGCATGGCGGTGAGGGCGTCGGCATCGTCAGCGGCGCCGATGACCTGGCCGTTGACCGAGAGCACAGAGGTCTTCATCACCTCGCCGATCTGGTCGAAAAGGTAAGTTTCCACCCGGGAGACAGGAACTTGATCCTCCCGAAGGGCCAGCTGAAAATCGTAGGTCATCTCGTGATCCAGGGTGTATTCATACCCCAGGATCCGGGAGGCCCGGGCCTCTACCCGGCGGATGGCCGCCTCTACGGACTGGCGGCTGTTCACCAGGCCCAGATCTACGCCGTCCACCGATACCTGATAGGCGGGGGCATAAAGATTGCTCAGCACGGCGCCGGCCGAGAGGGAGAGCGCCAAGGTGAGAAAAATGGCGGCGTCGGCGGGGGAGCGCCGCTCCAGCAGGTTGGGCAGACGCCAGTTGGGGCGCAGCTCCTGCCAGGAGGGGAGCCGGAGACGAACCGGATTGCGAAGCCTGGAAGGGGCCGGAGCAAGGATCGAGCCACGAGGGGAAGGCAACAGTTCGTCCACAGGATTCCCTCCTTTCCTAATAAGGTAACGTTCTCTCTCAACGGATGATTACCGGCTTGTTACGAGAAAGAAACAAAAGATTACAAATGGTTACAAAAGTGATAATACACGTTTTTTGTTCATCCGTCAAGTGTTTTCAGGCTTTTCGACGATTTTTTCTGGAAAAAGAAGGGGGAAGGGCCATATCTTGTGGTCAAAAAAAGGTTACAAAACCAGATACTTTGCGGTGGCTTTGTAATCATTCTGTAAAAAAAGAGAGGTATTTTGGCCGGCCGAATGGAGTGTGTATAAGTCCATAAAAAAGAGGAGACCTTGTCAGGTCTCCTCTGAGGCATGAGCCGCAGGAACGGTATGGGACGTGGGGTTCAGGCGCTGCGCAATAAGGGGTGCGGCGGCGCCCACCGTCAAAAGGGTACAAACCAGACCCGCCAGGGGCCGGGCCACCGGCTTTTTGACGCAAAGGCCCATCAGCGCGCCGGCGGACAGCAGTCCGATCTTTCGGGGGACGGCGTTCACCGGGTCGGAGGGGTTGAGGCGCTTTAACCCGGGCTGGGAGCGGGTGCCAAAGTCGATTTCCATGGATAGAACCCCTTCCCCATCAATACCGGCGCAGAACCGCCACCACCCGGCCCAAAAGGGCGCAGCCCTCGCCGTCGATGGGGTCATAGTCCGGGTTCTCCGGCAGGAGCCAGAGGTGGCCCCTTTCCATGTGGTAGGTCTTTACCGTGGCCTCGTCCTCAAAGAGGGCTACCACAATGTCTCCGTTGCGGAAATTTTCCTGGCGGTGAACCACCACCAGATCGCCGGGAAGGATGCCTGC
Organism: Oscillospiraceae bacterium; assembly: GCA_022794215.1. Lineage (GTDB taxonomy): Bacteria > Bacillota > Clostridia > Oscillospirales > Oscillospiraceae > Vermiculatibacterium. The sequence continues at coordinate 45,614 of JAAWEH010000022.1, read as the reverse complement.
GTTCAGCATGGATTCGCCCCGAACCCGCAGAGCAAAGTGCTCTCCGGCGAGACCGTCGGTATCAAAAGTCAGGTATTCCTCCACATGCTCGTCAGCCAGGATGGGGGAGCCGGCGGCTACGTTGCCCAGAACGGGCACCTGGTTGGCGTGTCCGTCCAGCTCCTCGGCCACCGCTTCCAGGGGGAGGGTGATGGCCCGGGTTTTGCCGTCGGCCTTGAGAATATAGCCCTCGGCCTCCAGCTTCTTCATGTGAAAGTGGACGGTGGAGGGGGATTTCAGATTCACGGCGAAGCCGATCTCCCGCACAGAGGGGGGATAGCCGTGATCCTTGGTATATTGAAGAATAAAGTCGTAGATTTCTGCCTGCTTGGGGGTCAAAGACGCGGGCATGGCGATCCCTCCTTTATGATTTGGTTGTATCTTACCATACACATTGAAAAATGTCAAACATTTGTTCTAAGATTTTTCTCTGTGTTTACAATTTCTTTATTGACTTTCCAATGAAGAAGGCGTATACTACCAATTCATAAGCATACGAATCGTTAATATACGAACGGTTGAAGGGAGACAAAGGCATGTATGATAAGCACGAGCCCAGCGCTCTGTTCCACGGGCTTCACCATGCCCATAAGCGGCGGGTCATGGAGGAGCAGGCCAACCGGGGAGTGCGGGAGCTGGGAGCCCCCATGCTGCTGATGAGCCTGTTTTATGCCGAGACCGCCGGGGAGCGATGGTCCCAGCGGGATGTGGCCCGAACCATGCGGATCTCTCCGGCCACGGTAGCGGTATCTCTGAAAACCCTGGAGAAAAACGGCTACGTGAAGCGCAGCACCGACGAACAGGACGCCCGCCGGAACCGGGTAAGCCTTACCGAGAAGGGAAAAGAGGCGGTGGGGCTGTGCGGCGAGAGCTTCCGGGCGGTGGATGAGCGGATGCTCTCCGGTTTTTCGGAGGCGGAGCGGGTGCAGCTGACGGGTTTTTTTACCCGCATGATCGAAAATCTGGGCGGGATGGAGCCCCCGCCCTTCTGTCCCGATGGGGAAAAGGAGAGTGAGCGCGAATGATCAAAAAACTATCGGCCTATGTTGGAGAATATAAGCGCTGGATGATTTTAGCCCCGATGCTGGTGATCTTGGAGGTCATGTGCGAGATCGCCATGCCCCGGCTGATGGCCTCCATCGTGGATGTGGGCATTGCCAATTCCGATATGAGGTATATTTTGCGGCAGGGCGGCATCATGCTGATCCTGGCGGGGTTTGGCATTGCGTGCGGCATTGTATCGGCCAAGGCCTCCTCCATAGCCGGCCAAGGCTTTGGAGCCAACCTCCGCAACGCCATGTTCCAAAAGATACAGGACTTTTCCTTTGCGGACATTGACCGCTTTTCCTCCGCTTCCCTCATTACCCGGATGACCAACGACGTCAACGCCATCCAGATGACGGTAACCATGGGAATGCGGATCATTACCCGCGCCCCGGTGATGCTGCTGGCGGCCCTGCTGATGGCCTTCTCCATCAACCCGTCCCTGGCGGTGGTGCTGCTTATTGTCGTCCCGGCCATGGGGGTGGCCATCGGGGTCATTATGAAGATGTGCAATAAGCTTTTTGAGGTCACCCAGCGGAAGATCGACAACCTGAACAACACCGTTCAGGAGAACCTGGTGGCGGTTCGGGTGGTAAAGGCCTTTGTTCGGGCGGGCTATGAAAAGACCAAGTTTAAAACCGCCAACGACGAGCTGACCCAGGCGGGGATCAACGTGGCCATGCGGATCGTGGCCATCATGCCCGTGATGACTTTGTCCCTCAACGTGGCAACAGTGGCGGTGCTGTATTTGGGCGGCAGCCAGGTGATGGCGGGAACCATGCTCTACGGCGATCTGAGCTCCTTTATCAACTACATTTTCCAGATCCTCATGAGCGTGATGATGGTGGCCATGAGCCTTCTGCAGCTGTCCCGGGCCGTGGCCTGCGCCCGACGGATCATCGAGGTGCTGGACACCCAACCCGACATTCAGGATCGGCCCGACAGCCATGACCGGATCCTGCCCCAACCCAAGGGACAGGTGGAGTTCCGGGATGTGAGCTTTAAGTACCGGGCGTCGGGCACCGGAGACGATGTGCTGGAGCACCTGAATTTCACCGTGGAGCCGGGGCAGTTTACCGCCATTGTGGGAGGAACCGGCACCGGGAAATCCTCCCTGGTGAACCTGATCCCCCGGTTTTACGATGTGACCGGGGGCCAAGTCCTGGTGGACGGGGTGGATGTGCGGGATTACCCCATCGAGGAGCTGCGCCAGCGGATCGGTATGGTGCTGCAGAACAATGTGCTTTTTTCCGGCACCATTCGGGAAAACCTTCTTTGGGGCAGGGGCGACGCCACCGAAGAGGAGCTGATCCAGGCCGCCAAGGACGCCCAGGCCTATGACTTTATCATGTCCTTCCCCGAGGGCTTTGAGACCAAACTGGATCAGGGCGGCACCAACGTGTCCGGCGGCCAGAAGCAGCGGCTGTGTATCGCCCGGGCCATGCTGCGCAAGCCTGCCATTCTCATTTTGGACGACTCGACCTCGGCGGTGGACTCCACTACCGAGAGGGCCATCCGGGAGTCCTTTGCCAAGAACCTGGCGGGAACCACGGTGATCATCATTGCCCAGCGGATCTCTTCGGTTCGGTATGCCGACAAGATCCTGGTGCTGGACGATGGAGCTATTGTGGGTGAGGGCACCCATGAACAGCTGATGGCCTCCAACGCCGTCTATCAGGAAATTTACCAATCTCAGCAGGAAGGGGTGAGCGAATAATGCCGGGACCGGGACCTCGTGGAAGAGGGGGCTTTTCCAAGCCCAAGGATACCCAAAAAACCATTCGGCGGCTTTTGGGATATCTGTCCCAGAGCAAGCTGCCCCTGGTGGGCGTTCTGATCTGCCTGCTGCTGTCGGTGGGCAGCAACATCGGCGGCTCCTATTATATGCGGCCCATCATCAATAACCTGGTGGGCGGAGTTTACGGCGGGCCGGCAGATCTGCTGGCGGCGCTTGTGCCCCTGCTGTGCATCTATCTGGTGGGCGTGGTGGCCTCCTATTTCCAGGCGGCGGTGATGGCGCGGCTGGCCCAAAAGGGAGTCAACCGGCTGCGCAGGGATCTCTTCAACGCCCTTCAGGATCTGCCCATCTCCTTTTACGACAGGCACACCCACGGCGAGCTGATGAGCCGGTTTACCAACGATGCGGATAACGTGCAGATGGCCCTGGAGCAGTCGGTGGTGTCTCTGTTTTCCTCCGCCCTCATGTTTGTGGGGGTGGTGGGAATGATGATCTTTATCAGTCCCATCCTGTTTTTGATCTCCCTGGTGATCCTGATCATCACCATGACGGTGTTCCGGGTCATGGGAGGCAAGTCCCGGAAGTATTACCGGCAGCAGCAGGCCAACCTGGGCAAGGTCAACGGCAACATTCAGGAGATGATCGAGGGGCTGAAGGTGGTAAAGGCCTTTACCCATGAGAAGGAGGCCAAGGCCGCCTTTGCCAAGCTCAACGACGATTACCGCCAGGCGGCGTCCAAGGCGAATTTCTATTCCTCTGTGGTGATGCCGGTGGCCATGAACCTGAATAACGTGGGCTATGCCTTCCTTGCCGCGGCGGGGGGACTGCTGGCCATTTTCGGCGGGTTTGACCTGGGCGGATTTTCCACCTATCTAAAATATTCCCGCCAGGTCAGCCAGCCCATCAACCAGATCTCCCAGCAGATGACCACCATCCTGTCCGCCCTGGCGGGCGCCGAGCGGATCTTCGAGGTCATGGACACCCAGCCCGAGGAGGACAATGGCCAGGTGACGCTGGTGGCCGTCCGCAAAAACGCCGACGGCAGCCTGACCCCCGCCGGCGAGGGGGAGCGAACCGGATGCTGGGCCTGGAAGGTGCCGGACAATGGCCGGATGGCCCTGGTGGCCTGCCGCAAGGCGGAAGAGGAGGGCTTGATCGAGTGCGGGGAGGACGTCCCGGATCACCTGTGGGCCTGGAAGTATCCCCAGGGGGATCCGGCGGAGGGGCTCCACCGCATCCGGGGAGCGGTCACCCGGGGAGAGGGCTATGTGCTCACGGAGCTTACCGGTGCGGTGCGGTTCCAAAACGTTGATTTCTCCTACGTGCCGGGTAAGCAGATCCTGCATGATGTCTCGGTGTACGCCAACCCGGGGCAGAAGATCGCCTTTGTGGGTTCCACCGGAGCGGGTAAGACCACTATCACCAACCTTATCAATCGGTTCTACGAGATCCAGGACGGGGTCATTACCTACTGCGGCATCGACGTGAAAGAGATCCGGAAGGATGACCTGCGGCGGTCCCTGGGGGCGGTCTTGCAGGACACCCATCTCTTTACGGGCACGGTGATGGAGAACATCCGCTACGGCCGGCTGGAGGCCACCGACGAAGAGTGTATTGCGGCAGCCAAGACCGCCGGGGCCCACTCCTTCATCCGGCGGCTGCCCGACGGCTATCAGACCCTGGTCACCGGGGACGGGGCCAACCTGAGCCAGGGCCAGCGGCAGCTTTTGGCCATCGCCCGGGCCGCGGTGGCCGATCCCCCGGTGATGATCCTGGATGAGGCTACCTCCTCCATCGACACCCGAACTGAGGCCCTGATCCAGAAGGGCATGGACGCATTGATGGAGAACCGGACGGTGTTCGTCATCGCCCACCGGCTTTCCACCGTGCGCAACTCCGACTGCATCGTGGTCATCGAGCACGGGCAGATCGAGGAGAAGGGCTCCCACGCCGAACTGCTGGAGCAGGAGGGCCGGTACTACCGGCTTTATACCGGACAGTTCCAGCTGGAGTAAGGGAAAAAAGACATCAGGGCCGCCTGCGCGCAGGGGTTACGCAGGCGGCCCTTTGTTTGCCAATAAATCATATTGACAAACTATGATTTATTGCCTATACTGGCAGTGCGACAAAAAAGCCAACCACAAAACAAGGAGGAACGGAAGGATGATCTATGCGGACAACGCGGCCACCACACGGATGAGCCCGGGGGCGGTGGAGGCGATGACGGCCTGTATGCGGGAGCGATGGGGCAATCCCTCCAGTCTATACGGTTTTGGACAAGACGCGGCGGAGGCTCTGGGGTCGGCCCGGGAGCGGGTGGCCGCCTGCATCGGCGCCCAGCCCCGGGAGATCCTCTTTACCTCCGGAGGCAGTGAGGCGGATAACCAGGCCCTTCTGTCCGCCGCCGCCCTGGGAGAGCGGCGGGGAAAGAGGCATATTATCTCCACTGCCTTTGAGCATCATGCGGTACTCCACACCCTGAAAAAGCTGGAGCAGAAGGGATTTGAGGTGGAGCTCCTGCCGGTAGGCCCCCTGGGGCAGGTCACCGCCGACCAGGTGGAGCGGGCCATCCGGGAGGATACCTGCCTGGTCAGTGTCATGTATGCCAACAATGAGATCGGCTCGGTGATGCCGGTGGCCGAGATCGGCCAGGTCTGCCGGGAGAAGGGGGTCTTGTTTCACACCGACGCGGTTCAGGCCGCGGGGCATTTGCCCATCGACGTGAAGGCCCAGGGGATAGACCTTCTCTCCCTTTCCGCCCATAAGTTTCACGGCCCCAAGGGAGTGGGGGCGCTCTACGCCCGGAAAGGGGTGGCGCTGACCGGTCTGATCCAGGGGGGCGGACAAGAGTGGGGAAAGCGGGCAGGAACAGAAAACCTGCCGGCCATCGTGGGGATGGCGGCGGCGCTGGAGGAGAGCTGTGCCCACATGGAGGAAAACGGACGGAAGACAGCCACCCTGCGGAATCAGCTGATAGCGGGCCTGTCCAAGATCCCCCACAGCGCGTTGAACGGCGACCCGGTTCATCGGCTGCCCGGAAACGTCAACTTTTGCTTTGAGGGGGTAGAGGGGGAAAGCCTGCTACTTTTGCTGGACGACCTGGGGATCTGCGCCTCCTCCGGCTCGGCCTGCACCTCCGGGTCTCTGGAGCCCAGCCATGTGCTGCTGGCCATCGGCCGGCCCCATGAGGTGGCCCACGGCTCGCTGCGGCTCACCCTGGGGGAGGACAACACCCAGCAGGAGGTGGAGGAGATCCTGAAGGCGGTGCCCCAGGTGGTGGCCCGGCTGCGGGATATGTCCCCCCTTTGGGAGGACAAGGTAGAGGGAAAGCGGGCATTTTTGATTTAAGAAAGGAGAGGAACTTTTATGGCACTTTACAGTGAAACGGTAATGGATCATTTCCGCAGCCCCCGGAACGTGGGCGTTATTGAGGACGCCGACGGCGTAGGCGAGGTGGGCAACGCCGTGTGCGGGGATATTATGAAGATCTATCTCAAGATCGAGGGGGACATTGTGACCGATGTGAAATTTGAAACCTTCGGCTGCGGCAGCGCCATTGCCTCCAGTTCTATGGCCACCGAGATGATCAAGGGGAAGCCGCTGTCGCAGGTGCTCCAGCTGACCAACCGAGCGGTCACTGAGGCGCTGGACGGCCTGCCCGCCCATAAGCTGCACTGCTCGGTGCTGGCGGAGGAGGCCATCCGGGCGGCGGTGAAGGACTATTATGACCGCCGCCACATTTCTTACGACCCCAAGGATTTCCCGGAGGGCGGGCATTGCGAAAGCTGCCATGGGGAATAAGGCGCTGATCGCCATGAGCGGCGGGGTGGATTCCTCCGTGGCGGCCTATTTGACCCAGCGGGACGGGTTTCAGTGCCTGGGCGTGACCATGAAGCTCTTTTCCAACGAGGATCTGGGGAGGGCTTCTGACAGAACCTGCTGTTCTCTGGACGATGTGGAGGACGCCCGAAACGTGGCCCGGCATTTGGGGATCCCGTACTATGTGTTTAACTTTTCCCAAGAGTTTAAGACTCAGGTGATGGATCGGTTCGCCGCGGCCTATGAGGGGGGAGAGACCCCCAATCCCTGTATTGACTGTAACCGCTGTCTCAAGTTTGACCGGCTTTTTCAGCGGGCCAGAGAATTGGGCTGTGAGGCCCTTGTCACCGGCCATTACGCCCGGATCGAAGAGCGGTCGGGGCGGTATCTGCTTCGCAAGGCCCGGGATGAGAGCAAAGACCAGAGTTATTTTCTCTATACCATGACCCAGAGCCAGCTGGCCCATACCCGGTTCCCTCTGGGGGAGCTGACCAAGGGGGAGGTTCGGAAGATCGCGGAAGCCCAGGGATTCCGAAACGCCCACAAAAGGGACAGCCAGGACATCTGTTTCGTCCCCGGAGGGGACTATGGCCGCTTTCTGGAAAACCATACCGGCAGACGCTGGCCGGAGGGAGAGATCCTGGATCCCCGGGGGCGGGTGCTGGGCAGACACCGGGGGGCGGTTCGATATACCATCGGCCAGCGAAAGGGATTGGGCCTTGCGGCGGACGGGCCCCTCTATGTCTGGGACAAGGATATGGAGAAAAACACGCTCACCGTGGGCCCGGAGGAGGGGCTTTACCGCCGGGAGGTCTTCGTTCGGGAGGTAAACTGGATTCTGACAGACCGGCTGACCGCCCCCCGGCGCTTCCGGGTGAAGCTCCGCTCCCGCCAACGGGAGCAGGAGGCGGAGGTTTTCCCTTTGACCGACGGGGCGCTCCGGCTGGTTTTTGACGCGCCTCAGCGGGCCCCCGCGCCCGGACAGGCGGCGGTTTTTTATGAGGGGGATTATGTGGCCGGCGGCGGCAGACTGTGGAATGGAGTCGAAAAGGCATAGGGAAAATATGCGGGGAGAGGGAAAAAGCTATTTCTTTTTCTCTTAGAGTATGCTACCATATATGTGATATTTTGGAAGACACCGCAAAAGCCAATCCACAGGGAATACTTTAAGGAGGAGGTCATATCTATGGGGTTTTTAAAGGATAAGGTTGCCATCATTACCGGCGCTGGCCGGGCTGTGCTCAGCGACGGCAAAAGCTGCGGCTCCATCGGCTACGGCATCGCCACCGCCTACGCCAAGGAGGGCGCCAACCTCGTCATTACCGGACGGAACATGAAGAAGCTGGAGGATGCCAAGGAGGAGCTGGAGCGGCTCTACGGTGTGAAGGTTCTGGTGGTGCAGGCTGACGTGGCTGCCGGCACCGACAACGAGGCCACCGTTCAGCACGTCATCGACGAGACCATCAAGGCATTTGGCCGCATTGATGTGCTCATCAATAACGCTCAGGCTTCCGCTTCCGGCGTGCCTCTGGCCACCCACACCACGGAAAACTTTGACCTGGCCCTGTATTCCGGCCTGTATGCCGCATTCTACTACATGAAGGCCTGCTATCCCCACCTGAAGGAGACCAAGGGTACCGTTATCAACTTTGCCTCCGGCGCGGGCCTCTTCGGCAACTATGGCCAGTGCTCCTACGCTGCGGCCAAGGAGGGCATCCGGGGCCTGAGCCGGGTGGCCGCCACCGAGTGGGGCCCCGACGGGATCAACGTTAACGTTATCTGTCCCATCGCCTGGACAGCTCAACTGGAGAATTTCCAGAACGCGTATCCCGATGCGTTTAAGGCCAACGTGAAGATGCCCCCCATGGGGCATTACGGCGACCCCGAGACCGAGATCGGCCGGGTCTGCGTTCAGTTGGCTCACCCTGACTTCAAGTACCTCACCGGTGAGACCCTCACCCTGGAGGGCGGCATGGGCTTGCGTCCGTAAGCAGCCTGCCAAAAGAAAAGAAAGAGCCCTGCGGCGCACACGCCGCAGGGCTCTTTTAAAATGAAAATATCCGGCGTTTCACCTCTCTAAGCAGGATTTTACCGGCCCGGGGGAACAGAAAATAGATCGGGAGCTCACAGGCCTCCAGCCTGGAAAGGGTTCCCTGTTCCTGGGCAGAAAAAACGCCAAAGGATATCCCAAAGGCCGTAAAAAGTCCGATGTCTGTGTTCTCTTGTACTCATACCCCCTTAGGGTATCACGCCTGCCGGGGAAAACGGAACGCAAAAAAGAAACCTTCCTTGAAAAATATCGGTCTCTTTGATCGTGTTATAGATGAAGGGAGATGAGACCGTGACCGACCACGAACTGGAACAAGACCTCCGCCGCATGGTGGGAACCTATAGCCCAATGCTCCTCCGGGCTGCCCTTACCCGGGCGCCAACCCCCGCCGATGCGGAGGATGCAGTTCAGGACGTGTTTCTTCGGCTGCTGGATAAGCGCCCCCGTTTCCGGGACGGGGAACACGAGAAGGCATGGCTCCTTCGCGCCACGCTCAATCGGGCCAGCGACATCCGCCGGGGCCGGCGTGACGACGCCCCCTTGGAGGAAGCGGCCCAAACCGCTGCCGAAGCCATTGACTACGGCCCTCTCCTCTCTGCTGTCCGCTCCCTGCCCGAGGCGTACAGCACCGTGATCCATCTTTATTATTATGAGGGCTATTCCATCAAAGAGATCGCCAGACTGCTGGCGCTGCCTGCCCCCACCGTGGGGACTCGGCTCTCCCGCGGGCGGGAACGCCTGCGGAATTTGCTGAAGGAGGAAGAAGTATGAACCGGAGAGAATACCGTGCCCAAATGGATGCCGTACCCTTCTCCCCCGACTTTCAAGACCGAACCATGGCGCGTCTGGAGGAGCTGGCCCAGAAAAAGGAGAAAAACGGCATGAAGAAGTGGAATTTGAGAACTGGACTTGTGGCCGCTGCCGTGGCTGCCGCCCTTACCGTTACCGCCGGAGCCGCTGTTATGATGCTGCAGCCCCAGGATGTGGCGCAGCAGGCCGGAAATGAGGCCCTGGCCGCCGCCTTTGAGAGTGGAGAGGCCGTCATGAGCAATGAGACGAAAACGGTGGGCGACTACAGCGTGACCCTGATGGGCCTGATCAGCGGCGAGGGCCTGAGCCGGGTGGAGAACCTACCCGGTGGTGTGACACAGGACAAAACCTACGCAGTTCTGGCCTATGCCCGCACCGACGGGACGGCCATTGAGGAGGACGTGCCCGACCTTACTGTCAGCCCCCTGGTGGAGGGCTATGCTCCCTGGCAGCTCAACGCCTGGACTTTAGGGGGCGGCACCCACACCTTTGCCCAGGAGGGAACCCTTTATTACCTCTTTGAGTGTGACAATGTGGAGGTCTTTGCCGACCACACCGTCTATCTGGCGGTGTATCCCGGCACTCATACCCCCCCCAGCGCGGAGCTGTTTGACTTTGAGGAGAAGACCGGCGCCATCACGCCCAAAGGGGACACGGCCCTTTTCACCCTGCCCCTGGATCCCTCCAAGGCCGACCCCCAGAAGGCCCAGGCCTTGGCAGACTGGGATCGGCCTCAGCCCGCAGAATCTCAAGAGCCCACAGAGGACTTGGGAGATGAGGCGGAGAGCAAGAGCGTTTCAATCCTGGAAGATCCGGATCATCCCGGCGAGTATCAAATCATTGAAAACTGACTGGTCAAAACAGGCCCCGGCTTATACAGCCGGGGCCTGTTTTCTTCATAAAAGCGTCACTCCGTATTCCCAATGAAACCACAAAACCCCCAGCTGTAAAACCAGGATCAAGGGCAAGCCCCACTTAAAATACCAATGTCGGGTTTTGTGATGAAAGGCGTACATTCCCAGGATCATCCCCGGGGTTCCCCCCAGCAGGGCCACCAAAAACAGACGCCTCTCCGGGACTCGCCGCCCGCCCTTCTTGGCCTGTCGCTTGTCAAAACCCATCAGAAAAACCCCTACCACACTGGCTGTCAAAATCCAGTATATCGGCAGAAAGCCCATAGGATCGCCTCCTCTGCCCTATTTATACCACAGACGGGGCCGAATGTCTTGCCTTTTTTCTCCTCTTCCGCTATAATACCCATACAATAACCACCGAAAGAGGGCTATTCCAATGAAATTAGGAATCGTGGGCCTGCCCAATGTGGGCAAATCGACCCTGTTCAACGCCATCACCAACGCCGGGGCAGAGAGCGCCAACTACCCCTTCTGTACCATCGACCCCAACGTGGGCGTGGTGGCCGTTCCGGACAGCCGGCTTACCTGGCTGAGCGAATTTTACCACCCCAAAAAGACAACTCCCGCCGTCATCGAGTTTGTGGACATTGCGGGTCTTGTGAAGGGGGCCAGCCAGGGGGCGGGCCTGGGCAACAAGTTCCTGGCCAACATCCGGGAGTGCGACGCCATCGTCCATGTGGTGCGCTGCTTTGACGACGAGAACATCATGCACGTGGTGGCCGACACCTCTACCAATGTGCCTGTGGATCCCCTGGGGGACATCTCTACCATTGACATGGAGCTCATCATGGCCGACATGGAGATGGTGGAGCGGCGCATCAAGAAGGCGGAGACCGCCGCCAAGGGGGACAAAAAGTTCCTCAAGGAGGCCGAGCTCTTCACCCGTCTGAAAGATTGGCTCAACCAGGGCAACTCCGCCCGGAGCTTTGACTGCGACGAGGACGAAGGGGCTGTCATTGCCACCAGCGAGCTTCTCTCCCTCAAGAGCGTCATCTATGCCGCCAACCTGGACGAGGAGGGCTTCGCCGCCCCTCAGGACAACCCCTACTATAAGCAGGTTCAAGACCTGGCCGCCAAGGAGGGGGCTCAGGTGATCCCCGTCTGCGCCAAGCTGGAGGCCGAGATCGCCGAGCTTGACGAGGAGGAAAAGAAAATGTTCCTGGAGGATCTGGGCATTTCCGAGTCCGGCCTGGATCGGCTCATTAAGGCCAGCTACACCCTCCTGGGTCTCATCTCCTACCTTACCGGCGGCGAGGACGAGTGCCGGGCCTGGACCATCAAAAAGGGAACCAAGGCGCCCCAGGCCGCGGGCAAGATCCATACCGACTTCGAGCGGGGCTTCATCCGGGCCGAGGTAGTCTCTTTTGAGGATCTGAAAGCCAACGGCTCCATGGCCGCCGCCAAGGAGAAGGGTCTGATCCGTTCCGAGGGCAAAGAGTATGTGATGAAGGATGGGGATATTGTTCTCTTTCGATTTAATGTCTAAATGGGGCCCCCGGGAAAGCTGCGAAGCAGGCTTTCATGGGGAGAGGAGCCGCAGCGAAATGAGTGAGGCCCGGCGCTTGTGCCGGGACGAGGGATATGCAGCTTGCGGCGACGGGATGAAGGATGGGGACATTGTCCTGTTCCGTTTTAACGTGTAATTTCAACCAAAAAGCAGGGGCCTGCAGCGCAGGCCCCTGCTTTTTTATGCGGAAAAGGAATTACCGCTTCATGTATTTCCAAAGCATGACCGCGGCCTCGGAGCGCACCGCGGGGCGCTGGGGGGCATAGCTGCCCAGGCTGTCCCCGGAGACGATGCCCAAGCCTTGGGCCAGAGCGGCGTAACCAAGCTGGGCCTCCGGGATCAGGTCGGCGTCGGCAAAGTCGCAGCGGAAGATGCCGGAAAGCCGGGCCACCGGGCCGTAGCCCAGGCTGTTGAGGAGCATCTCCACCATCTCGGCCCGGGTCAGAACTTTGTCGTCCTGCCGGCTCTCCTTGGTGAGGATCCCCCGGCGAATGGCGTAGTTGTAGAGGGACTCCACATCCTCTGTCTCCGGGTCGTAGAGGTAGCCGTCGGCGCTGGCCAGCAGCTTTATATAGTCCAGTTGGGTCAGGGCCTTGTCGGGCTCGGCCTTGCCACCCCACCAGCCCACCCGGCACCGGGCAAGCTCAGTGAGGATCTCCTGGGCCCAGTGGCCCTCCAGGTCGTCGTAGATCATTTGGGCGGGGTCATGATACTCCGTCTTTGCCAGCTGGCCGGTCTTGGCGTCCACTCCGGTGTACCGGTATTCCCGCTCTCCCAGGGCGTAACCCGGTTTCAGGGTGTTATAGTAGTGATAGCCCGCGTTTCGCAGGAGCTCAAACTCGGCAGACATGTCCAGGGCCACGGGGATCTCCATATATCCCAGCTCTACAGGATAGCTCTGGCACCAGGCGTCAATGGCGGCCTCCTCAGAGATGAGGCCCTGGGCGGAATCGAAGGTCACATCATCGTCAAAATTCTTGGAAAAGCCCATGATGGAACCGTCGGCGGCGTCCACCCGGACAGAAATGGAGTTTCCGGGGAAGAAATAGCCGTTGACCTTCTGGGCAAAGGTAAATGCCCACAAAGTGGCGTCCGTCTCCGGGTCGGGGGCGTTGTAGACCTCCGTCCTGGCAAACTGGTCTCCCCAGAGAAGGGTCAAAAAGGCCTCCGCCTTCTCCTGGGCGGCCTGGGCGGAGAGGAACCTAACCCCATCCTGCCTCACCTGGAAAGGATTGCTGCCGGACATACTGAGCAGCTGGCCGGTCTTGGCGTCCACGGTGATATAGCGGCGATAGATGCCGTCCTCGGTGTTCTTGGCGTAAGTGATCCGGGCGGTGACCTCGCTGGTTTCCCGGTTTACCGAATAGGTGGCGGAGCCCAGGGTGTAGCTGCCCAGCCCCAGCTCGCTCCAGGCGCGGGTGGCTTTGTCCAAAGCCTCTTTGTCCAGCACATCCTCCAGCTTGGCAACCCCCTCCAGCTCAATTTCCGTGAGGGAGGCCGCGCCCTCCTCCGCAGCGGCGTCAGCAGCCTTCATGCTGGTGTTGAATACCATGTTGTCCCCGCCGGCGACGGCATACTGCTCCCGCAGCATGCGCTGGAGCTCGGTGAGGTTCACCAGCTCCCCGGTGGCGGCGTCCACATAGAATTCATCGGTGGAGTTGGGCAAATAGCGGAGCACCGCCATCTCACTGTCCGCATCCAAAACATACTCCAGCTGCAGGGAGAGGGTGCTTTTCAGCAGTTCCCGGGCCTTGTCGCCGGTGGTGGAGGTGCCGGCGGGGGCAGGCTGTCCGGCGTAATCGGACACATCCCCCCGCCAGAAGCTGGTCACCGTTCCGTCCCGAAGGCGAACCCGGAGGTAAAAGGTCATGGGGGAGGGAAGGCCGTTGAGCTGGATGCTTCCCCGAAAAGAATAGTCCTCCGCGGAGAGGGATTCCTCCTCCTCGCCGCTGAAAAGAGCCTCCTCATTGTCGCTCAAAACCCGGGAAAGGAAGGCCTGGGCCGCCTCCTGAGCCTGGGCGCGGGTCATGGCGGGGAAGCTGGGGCCGGAACCGTAGGAGCCGGAGGAAGCGGTGATGTCGTTCTGATCTTCCCGGTAGGACATGTAAAGCACCTTGCCCTCATCGGTGGCGGAGACCGTGAGGCTCCGATCCTCCCCTGACCAGTTGAGATCCCAGCGGGTGCCAAGGGGTGTTTCATCGGGCTGGCCGTAGAACTGGGTATAGCTGTCGTCAATGTCCAGGGTTCCCTTCACCGCCAAGGTCACCTTGGTGAGCCGGGCGTCGGCAGCTTCCGCGGCAAAAGCGGGAGCACCCAGGCTCAGCCCCAGGGCCAGAACCAACCCGGCGGCCGCCAATTTACGCAGTTTCATGGTAGATCCTCCCTTGTTAAGGCGCACACAACGCCTCTTTTCCCTTTTAGACGGCGAAAAGAAGAAAAAGTTTCCTTCCCAAGAAAAATTTTTTCAAAAAAGAACATTTGTTCTTGACGAATTCGAACAAATGTTGTATATTGAGAAAAGAACAGATGTTCCAATCTGCAAAAAGAGAGCACCAGGGCGGAAAAGTCCGGCATATGGGACTGATGATCTGATATTTTAAGGATAACAGATCAAAGGAGGGCACGAAGTATGGATACCATCTATTATAACGTAAGCACAAGGCGTGTAAAAGTCAGCGGCGGCCCCGACCTGCTGACGTTTGTCCCCACCGTGGTTCCCGCCCCCGCGCCCCAAAACCGGGCGGCGGGCGGCGAGGTGCTGGACTTTGCCCGCTGCCGCCAGCGGCTGGAGACCAAGGAGGCCTGGAAGCAGCTGAACCAAACAGCCCAGGACGCCCCGGAGGTTCGGCAGGCGTGTGAGGAGGAGGCCCTCCCTGCCCTTACCCGCCGGGAGCGGGCGGCCAACTGGCTGGAGCTGAGCACTTCAGCGGCGGTGATTGCCGTAAGTCTGGCCGCCGTGACCGCCTTTTTGCGGTTTTGACAGCCGGTGCTGAAAGAGAAAAACCGGGACGATCCATTCAGGATCGTCCCGGTTTATTTTATTCTTCCTCTGCCGCCAGCAGGTCTGCCTTGAACCCCGCCCAGGCCTCCGGGTACTCCACATAGTACCGGGGGCACTCCTTTCCCGTCACATCATAGTGCCGGATTACCTGGTCGGGTTCCAGGGCATAGACCGCCCGCAGCCAGTTCACCAGCTGCACCAGGGAGCGGTAGCTCTCCGGGGTAAAGGCCCCGGCGTCATCGGGATGACAGACCTCGATGGAAATGGTATCGTGGTTCCGGGTGCTGGAGCAATAAGCGATCTCTCCCGGCGGAACGCACAAGAGAACCTCCCCGTCCAGCCCCACGAGAAAATGGCTGCTGGCGTAGGTTTCGTGGCTCTGGGCCAGACCTTCAAAATAGCTGCGGTTCTGCCGGGCAGTGGTTCCCGGATTGCCCACATAGTGAACCACAATGCCGTTTATACCGTCCATGGCCGTCCCCGGCCGGGACCACTCGTTGATCGGCAGCAGCTCCTGCTGGATCCAGGGCGGCAGCGGCTCGGGCAGGGGCTCCACCGGGGAGCCCTTGGCTCTTTTGAAAAAAAGGAAAAGGGCAAGAGCGCCAAGAAGCAGAAGGATGGCCCCCGGAAGGAAGAGCTGCCCGCGTCCTCTGCGCCGCCTGGGTCTTACCCTCCGGCGGGGCCGGACTGGAGCCTGGGTTCGGGCCATCGTTTTCCCTCCTTCGCCGTTTTTCGACTTATTATAGTCCGGGAGAAGGAGGGATGTCCTTACTTTTTTATGAAATTTCAGTTTCCTTTGTATTTTTTCCGGGTGGCAATGCCTCCCCGGATGTGGCGCTGGGCCTTGTTCTCCTCCAGCACCGCCTTTGCCTGAAGGTAAAGGGGCCGGTTGAAGGCGGGCAGCCGCTCGCTGAGATCCTTATGTACCGTGGATTTGCTCACGCCGAATTTGATGGCCGCCGAGCGAACCGTGGCCCGATTCTCTATGATGTACTGGGCCAGCTGCAGGGCCCGTTCCTCCATATTCCCTTTCACACGCAACACTCCCCCAATGCGTTTGTTCTGGCAAAGATATATGTGACGGGAAGGGAAAATATGAGCGCCCTATCCCTCCACCAGGGAGAGAAACACCGCCCCGGCGCACCGGGCAAAGTCCCGGGCACCCTGGAGGGCCTCTTGAAGGGTGTTGCCGTGGGAGCCCACCTCCACCAGCAAAGAGCCCGCCGACAGGTTTTGGTTGTATACCGACTGCCGCAGGGTCATGGGCCGGGCCAGGGTGGGATAGAGGGTGTCCAAACTTTTTTGAAGCTTGGCCGCCAAAGCCAGGTTTTTCTGCCAGTCGGGGTGGTCTCCCCCGCCGCCGTTGCTGCCCACCACCACCATAACCTGGGCGGTCTTTGTCCCGTCGATGGTGGTCACAGCCTTATATACAGTGCCGTCGCTTCCCACCAGGGCGTCCCGGTGGACGTCCAGCACCAGCCGGATGGTGGGATACTGCTGCAAATACTGCTCCACCGTCGGCCCCGAACGGGTATAGGCCCCGTTGTAGGTGGGGTAGTCGTATACACCCCTGTCATGGATCACCGAAAGGCCCATCTCGGTGAATACCCGCTCCATCTCGTCCCCCACCCGGAGCATATTGCAGGTTTCGTCCAGGGTGCGGGTATTGTTGTCGCTGGGGGTGTAGACGTCGGCCCCGTCTTGGGTGTAGGCCTCGGTGGTGTGGGTGTGAATAATCAGCAGCTGAGGTCCCTCCGCGGCCGGAGCAAGGGAAAAGGTCAGCTCTTGGGAGAGGGAAGCGGCCAAATCCACCCCCAGTTTGGTTCGGTTATAGAGGTAAAGACCCGCCCCGGTGTCATAGCCCTGGGCGCTGGTGGGCACCAGGGTGCGCTCCACGATATCCTCCGGAGCGGCGGTGGTTTGGGGCTCCTCCTCTCCCTCGTCATCCCGGTCCGGGGCGGGCTGGGCGTCGGGGAGCGGCGGAGCGCTGGGCACGGGGGCTTCCGGCGGGGTCTCCTGCCCGGGGTTATACTCCAGCAGCGGAGATTGAGCCACCGCCAGCCGCTGCCAGAAAGGGAGTCCGTCGTCCTCCAACCGGCCCAGCTCGGTGCGCAGAGCGGCGGTGACAAAGGCCTCGCTGTAAGCCAGGGTCTCGGCGGCGTCCCCCACCGCCGTGGCCCCCGCTCCCGCCAGCAGCAGCCACAGGGCTATGGTGGCCAAACACACCGCCATCCCCCGGCGAAAAACCCGGCCCCAACGAAATTTTCTCATCGCTTGTCCCTCCTTTGTGACGGTTGACATGGGATAATGTATGCAAAGAAGGGCGGCAGATATGACAAAGGGGAGGCCGGAGAAATTTTCTCCGGCCTCCCCTTGGGTTTCCCTGTGGCGCGGCGCCCTGGGCGCGAAGGGCAATGGCCGATGGCGTCAGCCGGCCCTGTGACCGCGGGCGCTCCGGCGTGAAAAGGGACTTTACTCAACCAGCAGCTCCAACCCCTCCAGATCCAGCTCGGGCTGCAGCGCCAGACTCACCCCATACCCGATGACCTTGGCCATGTCCT
Organism: Oscillospiraceae bacterium; assembly: GCA_022794215.1. Classification (GTDB taxonomy): domain Bacteria; phylum Bacillota; class Clostridia; order Oscillospirales; family Oscillospiraceae; genus Vermiculatibacterium. The sequence continues at coordinate 28,131 of JAAWEH010000022.1, read as the reverse complement.
CTACCCGCTGGTCGATGTCCCGGGGCGTCACCATCAGGGAAGCCCCCGGCAGCTGGGAAAGGGTCTGGGGCGCAAGCTCCCCTCCCGCCTCCTCCAGAAGGTCTGCGCAAAGGGTGGCCCCATCCACCACCGTGGGCACCCCCACGGCGATAACGGGCACCCCAAGGCTTTCCCGGTTTAGGGCAAAGCGGTGGTTGCCCACCCCGGAGCCGGGGGCGATGCCCACATCGCACACCTGAACCGTGGCGCACAGCCGCTCCACCCGCCGGGCGGCCAGGGCGTCGATGGCGATGACCGCCCGGGGGTGTATCTTGTCCGCCAGGGCCTTGACGATTTCGCCGCTCTCCACCCCCGTGGTGCCCAGCACCCCTGCGGCCAAAGCCGCCACCGGGCGAAAGTCTCCGAAGTGCTCCGGGGCCATGCCGATGAGGTGCCGGGTCACCAACGTCCGGTCGGCGGCCTTGGGCCCTACCGCGTCGGGGGTAATGGCCCGGTTTCCCAGCCCCACCACCAGCACCTCCCCCTTGTCGGGGGGGAGCAGGGGGGAGAGAAGGGCGGCCAGCGCCTGGATCCCCCGGGGGAAGGCTCCCTCCTCCCGGCGGCCCAGGGCGGAGAGATCCAGGGTGTGATAGATTCCCTCCGGCTTTCCCAAAGCCTGGGCCCCCTCCGGAGAGAGAACCTGAACGGTGGTGAGGGGGAACCCCTCCGTCTGGGTTTCCCGGCACTCCACCCCGGGCAGCTCCCCTGCGCCTGACCACAATTCCCGGGCCTCCAGTGCCAGGTCGGTTCTTCGTTTGAACATATTTGCCCCTCCTTGACCACAAGATATAGTGTTTTCTGGATATTTCCATTCTATTTTTGGCAGAAAAGTCCCGGCTATGCGAAAAAATAGGAAAAGTTCAAAATAATTCTTGCATTTTTGTGCGCGGTCTGCTAAAATAGATACCTGCACGGGCGTAGTGCCCGAAAAAATCGTCATTCGGAGGAGGTGTTTGGTTTGCCGAACATTAAGTCTGCTAAGAAGCGTGTTCTGGTGAACAAGGCCAAGGCTTTGCAGAACAAGACCGCCCGGTCTGCTCTCAAGACCGACATCAAGAAGTTCGAGGCCGCGGTGGCGGAAGGCAACCGCAGCGAGGCCGAGGGCGCTTACAAGGTGGCTGTCAAGGCGGTGGATAAAGCCGTTTGCCGTGGGATCCTGCACAAGAACAATGCTGCTCACAAGAAGAGCGGGATGACCCTGAAGCTGAACAAGCTGGCCTGAGTTTCGTTCGGATTCCATTGAACCGCCTGCTCTGCAGGCGGTTTTTTGTGTCCCTGCGCATTTTGTCACACCGAGGGGGAGTCGCTTTGGAACGGCTGAAAAGAAACGGGTTTGTCCGCTTTTTGTGGGAGATGGTGGAGCTCTATTTCAATAAGGGCGTATCCCGGGCGGCAGCGGAGCTGGCCTATTTTCTGGTTCTCTCCTTTTTCCCGGCCCTCACCTGCATCAACGCAGTCATCGGCACCCTGGATTTGAACGTAGCCGCCCTTTTGGAGAAAGCGGCCATCATCATTCCCGAGGCCGCGCTGACGGTGCTCACCGAGTATGTGCGCTATATCACCACCAACCAGTCCCGGGCTCTGCTGCTGGCGGGGATCGTTATGATGCTTTTCTCCGCATCGGCGGCCATGCGCTCCCTGATGACGGTGATGGACGAGATCTACGAGCGCCGAACCTATACAGGCATCTGGCAGATCGTGGCCAGCGTTGCCTTCTCTGCCCTGTTTTTGCTCACCATCTACCTGTCCCTGGTGGTGGTGCTGACGGGCAACTGGTTTTTCCATCTTTTAGAAGAGCTGATCCACCGCATTCCCCGGCTGGCAGAGGTCAAGCTGCCCTGGGAGTGGCAGTGGATGCGCTTTGTGATCCTGTTCTGCCTGGTGCTGGTGTTCGTCATGCTGGTCTACCGGGCCACCGCCCCCCGGGGGGAGGGATTCCACCCGCCTATTTTGACCGGAGCGTTTCTGGCGTCGGCGGCCCTGGTGCTCTCCTCGGTGGTGTTTTCCTACTTCATCGGCCTGTCCTCCCGGTATTCCCTGGTGTACGGCTCCCTGGCCTCGGTGATGATCCTGCTGGTGTGGCTGTATCTGTGCGGGAATATCCTGATCCTGGGCAGCTGCTTCAACCGGGTGTGGTACGGAAGAAAAAAGCGCCGCCAGAAGGAAAAAGGCCCGGAAAGCGCCCGGTAAACCATCTCCGAGCCCTTTTAAACATCAGAAAAGCGACAGGAGTGAGGTGCTCCTGTCGCTTTTTCGCCCGGTTTTCCGGTTTTGATTGCATCCTGTAAGCCTTCGTGCTATAATCCCACGAGCACAAAAAGAGAGGAACGATCCCCATGGTTCATTTGCTTCTTGCTGTTATCTATCTGTCCTTTATCAGCCTGGGCTTGCCTGACGCCCTTTTGGGAGCGGCCTGGCCCACCATGTACCCCGGATTTGGAGTTCCCGTGTCCTATGCCGGGGCGATCTCTATGATCATCTCGGTGGGCACCATCCTATCCAGCCTGCAAAGCGACCGGCTCACCCGCCGGTTCGGGGCCGGAAAGGTCACCGCTGTCAGCGTGGGGCTTACGGCGGCGGCCCTGCTGGGCTTTTCCGTCAGCGGCTCCTTTTGGATGCTGTGCCTGTGGGCCATCCCCTACGGTTTGGGAGCGGGCAGCGTGGATGCCGCCCTCAACAACTATGTGGCCCTTCACTATGCCAGCCGGCACATGAGCTGGCTCCATTGTATGTGGGGTCTTGGGGCTACGGCAGGGCCGTACATCATGGGCTGGGCCCTCGCCGGCGGCCTGGGGTGGGGCATGGGCTACCGGGCGGTGGCCTTTCTGCAGATCGCCCTCACCGCCATTCTGGTGATCAGCCTCCCCCTCTGGAACCGGCGGTCTGCTGCCGCCCCCGAGGAAAGCCCCGATGATCCCGCCCGGCCCCTTTCCCTCAAAGAGGTGCTGGCCATCCCCGGCGTCCGGGCCATCATTGCCGTCTTTTTCTGCTACTGCGCCCTGGAGTCCGGCGCCGGCCTCTGGGCCGGCAGCTACCTGACCCTGGCCCGGGGCATGGAGGCAGAGACAGCGGCGGGCTGCGCAGGCCTTTTCTACCTGGGCATCACCCTGGGCCGGGCCGTCTGCGGCTTTCTCACGCTAAAATGGAACGACCATCAGATGATCCGCCTGGGCCAGGGTATCATCCTTCTGGGCGTCGCCGCCCTGTTCCTCCCGGCGGGGCCGCAGGCGGCCTTGGCAGGGCTTATCCTGGTGGGTCTGGGCTGCGCCCCCATCTACCCCAGCATTATCCACTCCATCCCGGAGCTCTTCGGGGCGGAGCGGAGCCAGGCCATCATCGGCGTCCAGATGGCCAGCGCCTACACCGGCAGCCTTCTGATGCCGCCCCTCTTCGGGGTGCTGGCCGAGCACATCGGGGTTTCCTATCTGCCCATCTTCCTCTCTCTCCTCCTGGCCCTGATGGTGTTCGGGCATGAGAGACTGCTGAAGGGGAACGCCGAAAAAAAGGAGAAGCCCTCCGTCCCATAACCGCTTCCCGTTCCGTCTTGGCCGGAATAACGAGGGGGGAAGAGTAAGCCTCTATTTACAAACAGAGCATTTTGCCAAGCAGAAAAAAGGCCGTTCTTCCCGGAGGAAGAACGGCCTTCTATAAACCTTGCACTCAACCCTCAGAATCCTGTAAATCCTCCAAGGCCAACCGGGTGGCCTCCACGACAAATGCGGAAAAAGTACAGGTTGTACCTTGTATGGCGGCCTCTACTTCCTCAATAATATTGTTGGGAAAGCGGATACTCTTTGAGGTGGTGGGGGGAATGGCGGGAATTTGAAACTTTCGTTTGCGTGCCACGTTTGTCACCCTCCTGTCTTACATTTATGCTTGAATTGTAAGACAAAACGTGCTATTAATATGCAAGACAAATGTAGCACAGAAAGGACGGAGAAAATAATGAAAATTCCCGAACCCAAAAAATTCACCATCATCAAATGGAGGCCGCTGGAGGAGCGCCCGAAGGAGGAGCGGCACGTCCTGATCCAATATATAGACACAGGCGGGGAACTGGCCAGCGAGATGGCCTTCTATGAAAACGGACATTTCATTTATACCTATCCCGACGGCGCCTGGGGGGAGATCAACGAGGGGGTTATGCTGGGCTGGTCCTACCTCCCCTTTGCCGATTATTAAAAGAAAACAGCTCCCGTCCTTTTGGGCGGGAGCTGTTTAACAGCCGCTCTTACTTCACTGCGATGCACTCGATCTCCACCAGCGCCCCCAGGGGCAGGGCCGCTACCTGAAAACAGGAGCGGGCGGGGACTTCCCCCTTGAAAAACTGGGCGTAGACGGCGTTAAAAGCGGCGAAATCGGCAATATCCGCCAGAAAGCAGGTGGTCTTGGCCACGTCGCCGTAGTCCATCTCCGCCGCCTTCAAAACAGCCCCGATATTTTCCAAAGCCTGCTTTGCCTGGGCCTCAATCCCCCCCTCAGCCAACTTTCCCGTGGCGGGGATCAGCCCCAGCTGCCCGGAGGTGTACAGGGTGTTGCCGCACAGCTTTGCCTGACAGTAGGGCCCCACAGCGGCGGGGGCGGAAGGAGTGGCGATGGTTTTGTTCATAAAAAAGTCCTCCTTGAGGAAAAGTTTGGCTATATGATACACCCAACCCTCCCAAAAAGCAAGTTGGCCTTGACTTTCGCAAGAGGAGTGTTATAATTATAACAAACTATTTTGGGAATAAAATTTCGAGGTTCCGAAATATGGAAAGGAGAAAGGGATCATGAAGCTGAAAGATAAATCGATCGTAGTCACCGGCGCCTCCTCGGGCATGGGGAAGGCCATGGTGGAGCTTTTTGCCAAGGAGGGCGCCAGCGTAGTGGCGGTGGCCCGGCGGAAGGAGCGGCTGGAGGACTTGGCCGCCAGCCTGAAGGATGCCCCCGGCAAGGTGGCCGTTTTTGTCGGCGACGTATCCAAGCGGGAGGACTGCGAGGGCATGATCGACCTGGCGGTAAAGGAGTTTGGCCGGCTGGATGTGCTGGTAAACAACGCCGGCGTTATGGACGACATGGCCCCCATCGCCCAGGTCACCGACGAGAAGTACGACCAGGTCATGGCCATCAACGTTTACGGCCCCCTGGCCGCCATGCGGAAGGCCTGCCAGGTGTTCCTCAGCCAGGGCAAGGGGGGCAACATCATCAACGTGTCCTCCGTCGGCTCCATGCACCAGGCCGCAGGCCCGGTCTACGGCGCGTCCAAGGCGGCTCTCAACGCCATGAGCCGCAGCACTGCTTTTATGTATAAGGCGGACGGCATCCGCTGCAACGTCATCGCCCCCGGCGGCATCAATACCGAGATCGCTTCCGCCATGGGCCGCCCCAATATGGACGGCTACCAGAAGGTGGGCCCGGTTCTGGCTCTTTCCCCCGCCCCCGGCGAGGCCACGGACATCGCCAACGCCGCGCTCTTTCTGGCCAGTGACGACTCGGCCTATGTCAGCGGCGTGATCCTGGAGGTGGACGGCGGCTGGACCTCCTTTTAAAAAAAGAAAAAAGAAAGCCCCCGGACGTCTGTCCGGGGGCTTTTTACAGCCTGGGTTTACTTTTTCTTGCTGGCCTCCCGCATCCGGGCGCTGTGATCCAGAATGCGCTTGCGAAGGCGGAGGTTCTCCGGGGTGCACTCCAGCAGCTCGTCGTCGGCCAGGAACTCCAGATCCTGTTCCAGACTCATCTGGCGGGGAGGCACCAGGCGCAGAGCGTCGTCCGAGCCGGAGGCCCGCATGTTGGTCAGCTGCTTTTTCTTGCAGACGTTGACCGAGATGTCCTCCTGCTTGGGGCACTCGCCCACGATCATGCCGGCGTAGACCGGGGTGCCGGCGCCGATGAAGAGGGCGCCCCGCTCCTGGGCGTTATAGAGACCGTAGGTCACCGCCTCGCCGGTCTCAAAGGCCACCAGGCTTCCGGTGTTCCGCCGGGCGATTTCCCCCTTCATGGGGGCGTACTCCTCAAAGACGCTGGCCATAATGCCCTCGCCCTTGGTGGCGGTCAAAAACTCGTTGCGGTAACCGAACAGGCCCCGGCTGGGCACCAAAAACTGCACCTTCATCCGGTCGCCCACGGGGGTCATGTCCAGCATGTCGCCCTTCCGGCGGCCGATGGCCTCGATGACGCTGCCCACGCAGTCGGCGGGCACGTCCACCACCAGGCGCTCAATGGGCTCGCACTTTTTCCCGTCGATCTCCTGGAAGAGCACCCGGGGGGGAGAGACCTGGAACTCGTAGCCCTCCCGGCGCATGGTCTCCATGAGGATGGAAAGGCTCATCTCGCCCCGGCCGGCCACGTTAAAGGAGTCGGTGTTGTCGGTCTCGGTGACCCGGAGGGACACGTCCTTCAGGGTCTCCCGCTGGAGCCGCTCCCGGAGCTGCCGGGAGGTGACGAACTTGCCCTCCCGTCCGGCGAAGGGGGAGTCGTTGACCGAGAAAGTCATCTCCATGGTGGGGGCGGAGATCTTGACAAACTCCATAGGCTCAATGGCGGTGGGGGCGCAGATGGTGTCGCCGATGGTGATGTCCCCGATGCCGCTCATGGCGATAATGTTGCCTGCGGTGGCTTCGGTGGCGGGTACCCGGGCCAGACCGTCAAACTGATAGATGGCGGTGGCCTTGGCCTTCTTGGGGGCGGCGTCGGGGGTGTGGAAGTTGCACACCGCGATCTCTTCATTCTGCTTGATGGTGCCCCGCTCGATCCGGCCCACGGCGATCCGGCCCACAAACTCGTTGTAGTCAATGGAGGAGACCAGCATCTGGAAGGGGGCGCTCTCATCGGCTTCGGGGGCGGGAATGTAATCCAAAATGGTCTCAAAGAGGGGGGTGAGGTCGGTGCCGGGGGCGTCGGGGGAATAGGACGCGGTTCCCTGCCGGCCGGAGCAGAACAGCATGGGGGAGTCCAGCTGCTCGGTGGTGGCGTCCAAATCCAGCAGCAGCTCCAGCACCTCGTCTACCACCTCGTGGATCCGCTGGTCGGGCCGGTCGATCTTGTTGACCACTACAATAACCCGGTGGCCCAGCTCCAGAGCCCGGCTGAGAACGAACCGGGTCTGGGGCATGGGGCCCTCGGCGGCGTCCACCAGCAGGATGACGCCGTTGACCATCTTCAGGATCCGCTCCACCTCGCCGCCGAAGTCGGCGTGGCCCGGGGTGTCCACGATGTTAATCTTGGTGTCCTTGTAGTGGACGGCGGTGTTCTTGGCCAGGATGGTGATGCCCCGCTCCCGCTCCAAATCGCCGGAGTCCATGACCCGGTCCACGGTGGCCTGGTTTTCCCGGTAGATGCCGCCCTGCTTGAGCATCTCGTCCACCAACGTGGTCTTGCCATGATCTACGTGGGCGATGATGGCCACGTTTCGTAACTTGTTGTTCTGCAATGTCTCGCACCTCAAATCTTTAGCCTATCAAAATAAAATCCATACGGTTTGCTATTATACACTCCAAGCCGTGGAAAATCAACGTTTTAATGCACAAAAAGAATAGCGGAACGTATTTTTCTTTTCAAAAATACGTTCCGCTATAAACCGTTCCCCTTCTATCAGGCAAGCAGCCCGTGGGCCTTCAGCGTGGCCACCAGCGCCTGGGCGTCCCCGTTGTAGAGCCGCAGAACCAGCACCTCGGCCAGATCCCAGCCGTACTCCTCCTTGGTAAAGGCGGGGGCATAGGTGGCCACATCGTTCTCCTTGGACACCTGAACCGACCCCTTCTCCTGAAGCCGGGTCAGCAGGGAGCGGACGGTGGTGCGCTCCCAGTCCCGGCGCTCTTTCAACAGGATCTGGAGGTCTTTGGCGGTCATGGGAGTGCCCGTATCCCAAAGAGCTTCCATGACGGAGAGCTCTGCTTCCGAGATGCGACGGCTGCTGTAATCAGACATAAAGACCCCTCGATTCTTTGTATTTCAAGCAATGAATACTCTAAGGATAAACGATTTTGACAAAAATGTCAAGATAAAGGCAATGCCTGGGGCCGGCGGCTTTAGAAGGGCAGCCCCGTAAGATACCGCCGCACCAGGTCCAAAGCGTGGTTGGCCGCCACCTGCCGGATCCGCTCCCGGCTTCCGGCCCCGTAAATCTCCCGTACGTAGGTGCCCTCCGGTGTGGACAGGGCGGCAAAGACCAGACCCACCGGGTTGTCCCGGTCGTCGGGCTCGGGTCCGGCCACGCCGGTAACGGCCACGGCCAGGTCGGAGCCTGTAAGCGTCCGAACGCCCTGGGCCATAGCTCCCGCCACCGGCTGCGACACGGCCCCGCACCGATCCAGCAGCGGCTGGGGCACATTCAGGACGTTGTGCTTTACCTCGCTCCAATAGCTGACCACCCCGCCCTTAAAGACGGCGGAGGCCCCGGGCAAATCGGTGATGCGCTTGGCGATGAGCCCCCCGGTGCAGCTTTCCGCCGCGGACAGGGTAACCCCCTTTTCCCGGAGCAGGCGCAGGCAAACCGCCTCCAGCGAGGGCTCATCCACCCCGTAGACCAGCTCCCCGAACCGCTCCAAAAGCTGCTGCTCCACCGGGGCGATGAGGGCCCGGGCGGAGTCCTCGTCTCCGGCCTTGGCGGTGATGCGCAGCTCTACCTCCCCCTCCTTGGCATAAGGGGCCAGGGTAGGGTTCTCCATGGCGTTCATCTGCTCCCGCAGCAGGCTTTCCACCTCCGATTCCCCCAGCCCGAAGATCCGCACCGAGCGGCTGACGATGACCCCGTCGGTTAGATCCTGCAGATAGGGCACGGCCCTGTGGCGGAACATGGGCGCACATTCGCTGGGCGGCCCGGGAAGCATGATCACCCGCACCCCGCCGGCCTCAAAGCCGCAGCCCGGCGCGGTGCCCCAGTCGTTTTGGAAGGGAACGCAGCCCTCGGGCAGCCAGGCCTGCTGGTAATTGTTCTCCGGCATCTCCCCTGTGTCCGGGTGGAGCCTCCAAAAGTAGGCCGCCATCCGTTTGGCCGCCTCCTGGTTAAAGACCAGCTCCTTACCAAAGCATTGGGCCAAAACGCTCTTGGTCAGGTCGTCGCAGGTTGGCCCCAGCCCCCCGGTGGTGATAATAATGTCGGCCCGTTCCTTAGCAACCTCCACCGCCCGGCGCAGCCGCTCCGGATTGTCCCCTACTACCGTGTGATAGTAAACGGTTATGCCCAGGGCGGACAGCTCCCGGGAAAGAATCTGTGCATCCGTGTTGGCAATGCTGCCCAACAGCAGCTCAGTGCCCACCGCAATGAGCTCGGCGATATGTGCCATAAAGAACGACTTCCTTTCTGCGGCAAACTACCTTTCCGCCATTGTAGCACAGCCGACGGGAAAAATGAAGAGCCCGACAGCCGGAGCAAAAAATAAAATTTTCAAAAAATAAGCTTTTCACGGGAACTTTTTTTGCCACCAATCGTCAAAGGTGTGGTAACATAACTGGGATCGACAGATCCAAAAAGAAAAAAGGAGAGAACCAGCATGAATCTGAAACGTATTTCCGCCGGGGCGCTGGCCCTGAGCATTACCGCCTCCCTGGGCGTTTCCGCCCTGGCTGTGGATAGGCCCGAGGGCTGGACGCCTGCCGACGGCGCCCGGGGCCCCATGCTCATTTCCCCCAACCCCAACGCCGGCAGCTATGACAAGACCATCACCATCAACGGCAAGGTTTTGGAGAGCTACGATTACGACCGCGAGGTTCCCGGCTGGGGCAGCGAGACCGTCAACGTCCTCCTCAGCGAGATCTCCAATGTCCCCGCCGGCTACCTCCCCCTCCGTGCCGTGATCCAGGCTGACTACGGCAGCGCCTACTGGGATGGGGACGCCTATCAAAGCACCTTCTACCTGGGCAACGACCTGATCCTCACCGACTTCAACGACATGTCCATCTCGGTCAACGACGAGAAGGTGGAAAACAGCGAGGCCCTGCTCATCGACGGCGTGACCTACGTCCCCGCCGCCGTACTGAATCTGCTGGAGGGCGTCACCGTCACCGACAACTCCACCGACGAGGGGGAGAGCTACGAGATCACCACCCCCAACGGCACCCCCCTCATGAAGCTGGCCTACCAGCTGATGGAGACCGCCGGCATGGGAATTGGCATGAAGTCCACCCCCGATGAGCTGGTGGAGTTCTACGGCGAGGCCCACGGCTTCACTGCCGAGCAGATCACCGAGGGCGTGGCCTTCCTCCCCATGATGACCTCCCCCGACACCCTGGTGCTGGGCAAGCTGGCCAAGGATCAGGAGGAGTCCCTGAAGGCGGCCTTTGAGTCCTACCGCCAGCAGCAGGAGGACACCTTCTCCTGGTACCTGGCCCAAAACCTCCCCAAGGTGGAGAACGCCAAGTTCGTCACCTCCGGCGACTGGTTCATGTTCCTCATCGCCGAAAACGCCGACGCGACCGTGGAAGCTTTCGAGGCCGCTGTGGAGGCTATGGAGAAGTAAGGGTAGGCTATACAGATAGAATAAAAAGCAGGCCGAGGGGATGTTGTCCCCCGGCCTGCTTTTTTGACTTACGAGATAGAGACAGCGTCTGTCAGTACATCTCCGGTATGATTGTCTATTACAAGATAACGAGTACCGTAGTCCTCTGCACTTTCCCAATAATATTGCGCAAATACAAGTCTATCATCCAATACTTGTAATCCATCTACAGAATACACATCGTTTTTAAGATTCAATCTCCAAAGAATAGAGCCCTTGAGATCGACTTTCATGATTCCATCGGATTGGTTGGGGGAGATCAGCAATATCCCGTCGCTCATTTTTCTTACAGCGACTTTTTCTCCCACATAAGAGGGGGGAAAGGTATCCTCGCCCGTTTCAACGTTGATAATATATAACTCATTGTTTGCCACCAGATAAACATTGTTTTTAGTATAGTCATACTGGGCGCTGACAGTTTCGGTAAATTCCCGCTTCCAAATTTTGTTAAAGGAGGAATCGTAGTATTCAAGAGTTAAAACTCGGAGATTCTGATCATAGGTAAAGAAGAAAAAGTGTTCAAAATCCGCGGCAAATTCAATAGACCGATCAATGCCGGTATAACCGGCCAAAGCATCTTTTGCATCTTGTATCCGGGCCCGTTCCAGGTTAGATGTGTCCGTATAAAAGAAAAACTTCTTAAATTTTGCATTGCTCTGGTCTTCCAGTTCCACAGTATAACAGGGAGCGTGCCCGATAACTTCGCTCCACATATCGCTTTGCTCTTGCGTGATATCTACCCCCACAATAGGCAAGCGAACTTCAATGTCATCACCGAAAATGGAAGAGGCGACCCGCTTGATAAAGGACACGTCAAATTTTTCGATATATCGATACAGATCGTTTGGCGCGGTATCGGTATCATAATATGCGTTATATACGTTTAGCTTGGGGATCGTATAAGAAGTACCATCTATTTCTATGGTTTCCACGCTGATATATCGGCCATATACATCAAGGGTATCTCCCTGCATATACCAGGAAGCCCCGGTTTTTCCCGCCAGAAGTACAAAGGCGCCCTCGTATTCAGGATAAGCCCAGGAATATTCATATTCTACAGGGCCCACGTTGACCCATAAAACCAATTCATACTGATTGCTATCCATAGAAATAACTTTTACAACGGTTCCCCATACATGCATCTGGGTGCCCTGAAAAACATTTGGATATCGCCGCAAAAATTCATAGCTGGGAACGCTGAAATAATCATCGTCAAAATATTCCATGACTTCTTTTTGGCTTTCCGACAGAGAAAGTGCGGCAGTATCGATTTTAATATTTCTCAGTCCAACATCGGTATCATTTTCCGCGCTGCTGGTTGCATAGGCCTTTACCTGAGAATCTGAGGGTTGATTGTTTGGCCCAAAATCAGAGGTTCCCGCTGTAGGAGCGGAGGAGCCTGACGGTTCGTTTGGCTGGGCTGACTCCCCGCATCCTGACAGAAGGAGAACGGCTCCCAAAGATAGCACAATAGGGCTCTTTTTACTCGATCCTTCTTTTTCATCGTTTGTCTCTCCCTTTTCGTTTTTCTCACGGGCGGGTTTGGGGGGCACAGCCGCCCCCCTTTCCCTTGTCCCGTGAGGAAAACAAAACGTGCCCTGCGGGATATGACCCCAGCACGGCACGCAAAAACAGCGCACACTCGTAAAAACCCCTTGCTATGTGGTGGGCGCAAAGGGTATAATAACGTCGTAGTGCGGATTTCTCCGTTGTGTGGGTGGTCTTGTCACCCGCGCAGGCCCGTGGGTACTGCGAATACCCACGGGCTGCTGCACGATTCTGTTTTCCTCAAAAACATTTTACCTTATGTTCCCTGCCTTGTCAATGAAGGGCAGGAAGATCCCATACAAAGGAGAGGATTTTATGCACTGCGTCCGCAAAGTCACCGACGCCCTTTGGTGGGTGGGCGCCAACGACCGCCGCACCGCGCTGTTTGAAAATATCCACCCCATCCCTCAGGGGGTAAGCTATAACTCCTACCTGCTCCTGGACGAAAAAACCGTCCTCTTCGACTGCGTGGACTGGTCTGCCGCCCCCCGGCTGGTGGAAAATGTGGAGCATCTGCTGGGTGGCCGGGAGCTGGACTACATTGTCCTCCACCACCTGGAGCCCGACCACGGCGCCGGACTGTGGGCGGTGCTGCAGAAGTGGCCCAAGGCCAAGCTGGTCTCCAGTCTGGCAGCCCAGCGGTTTATAGATCAGTTCGGCTTTGCGCCCATCGCCGCGGAGCGCATCACCGCCAAGGAGGGAGAGCGCCTTTCCTTCGGCAAACACGCCATCACCTTCTATGCCGCCCCCATGGTTCATTGGCCCGATGTGATGGTCTCCTTCGAGGAGACCGAGGGCATCCTCTTCTCTGCCGACGCCTTCGGCACCTTCGGCGCCCTCAACGGCAAGCTGTTCAATGACGAGCTGGACTTCCCCCACGACTGGCTCCCGGAGGCCCGGCGGTACTATACCAACATCGTGGGCAAGTATGGCCCTCAGGTGCAGGCCCTTTTGACCAAAGCCGCCGCTTTGGGGGACAGGCTCAAGCTAATTTGCCCCCTCCACGGCCCCGTGTGGCGCAGCGACCTTTCCTGGTTCATCGGCAAATACGATCTATGGAGCCGCTATGAGCCCGAGGATCAGGCTGTTTTGCTGGTCTACGGCTCCATGTACGGCGGCACCGAGGAGGCAGCCGAGGCTCTGGCTGCCGCCCTTGTGGAGCGGGGCGTTTCCGTGGCCATGCACGACGTCTCCGCCACCCATGTCTCCCACCTGATCGCCCAGAGCTTCCGGGTCTCCCACATCGTGCTGGCCAGCCCCACCTATAACATGGATTTCTTCCCGCCCATGCGGGATTACCTGGAGGACATGAAGGCCCTGGGCCTGAAAAACCGGATCTTCGCGGTGCTGGAAAACGGCACCTGGAACCCCAACGCGGGCAAGCTGATGGGGCAGTTTATCACCCAGGAGCTCACCGGCTGTACGCTGCTGGAGACAACGCTGACCATGCGCTCCAAGCTGGCGAAAAACCAGGCCCCGGAGCTGGGGGCCCTGGCCGATGCCATCGCCGGCTCCATAAAGGGGTAAACGAAAGAAAAAAGGCCCTCACCGCCGGGTGAGGGCCTTTTGCGCCTTGTCAAAAAACTCCTTTTCAAGTATACTAAAAAAGAGAACATAGAAAGGAGTGCCCGGAGTGAACCAGAAAAAACTGTTCCGAGGCCTGTTTTATATCCTGGGCCTGCTCCTCCTGGCCTTGGGCCTTACCCTGAATAACAAGTGTGGCCTGGGCACATCCGCCATGTCCACCCCCGCCTACTTTGCCTCCCTGGTCTGGGGGGTGGAGTTTGGGGACGGAATGCTCGTGTTTTACCTGCTGTGTGTGTTGGTTCAGCTTATTTTGAAACCCAGGGGGGAAAAGCTGCCGGTGCTGGCCCAGATCCTGGTCTGCCTGGTGTTTACCCGGGTGCTGAACTGGATGGATCGGGTGGTTTCCATAGAGCCGGCCCAGATGGGGGGAAAACTCCTCCTGCTGGCCGCCGCCATCCTCCTTACCGGTATAGGGGTGGCCCTCAACTTGAACGCCAAGCTGATCCCCAACCCCGGGGATGGGATCATCGAGACCCTGGCCCAGTTTTTCGGGAAGGGTAAGGGCATCACCAAAAATCTCTTTGACCTTTTCTGTATGACGGTGACCCTTGTGATGGGCCTGGTGACCGGGCACTTTCTGTGGGCCGTCGGGATCGGCACCCTGCTGGGGGTGGTGGGCGTAGGCCGGGTCATCGCCGTCTTTGACCGCCTGTGCAAGCCCCGCCTGGATTGGCTGACCGGCCTTGCGCCGGAATAAAGAGAGACCGGAAGACGATCCCTGTTTCCCGGTGTGCCCCCGGCAGATTGCGGCACAGGTTTGCTGTGCTTGACAGGGGCGGGAAAGGGTGATAAAATCAACTGGCAAAGAGCGATGAACGGGAATAGTACAGTGTTATCCCAGCAGGAAGAGAGGGGCCGGACGGTGAAAGGCCCCCTGGGAACTCTGGAAGGCGCCCGGAAGCTTATGGGGAGGAAATGCCCCGTCGGTTCCCGCCGTTATCGGGTTTGAGTGCGGGCCCCCGGGCCCGAATTCAGGTGGAAACACGGACTGACAAGTTCGCCCTGAGCCTTAGGCTCAGGGCGTTTTTTGCAGGCAAACAAGCAAAATTTATCATATAAGGAGCGAAAGTGACATGAAAAACAGCGAAAAGACCATGGACAAGATCATTGCCCTTTGTAAAGGGCGGGGCTTTATCTTCCCCGGCAGCGAGATCTACGGCGGTCTGGCCAACTCCTGGGACTACGGCCCTCTGGGTGTGGAGTTTAAGAACAATGTAAAGAAAGCGTGGCTGAAGAAGTTTGTTCAGGAAAGTCCCTATAACGTGGGCCTGGACGCCGCCATTATCATGAACCCCCAGACCTGGATTACCACCGGCCACGTGGCGGGCTTCTCCGATCCCCTGCTGGACTGCAAAGCCTGCAAAGCCCGGCACCGGGCCGACAAGCTCATCGGCGACGTCCATCCCGAGGTGAACACCGACGCCATGACCTTTGACGAGATGGACGCTTTCATCAGCCAGAACCAGGACGTGGTATGCCCGGTCTGCGGCAAGCACGACTTTACCCCCATCCGGAAGTTCAACCTGATGTTCAAGACCCAGATCGGCGTCACCGAGGACTCCGCCTCCACCGTCTACCTCCGGCCCGAGACCGCCCAGGGCATCTTCCTGAACTTCAACAACATCCAGCGCACCACCCGGAAGAAACTGCCCTTCGGCGTGTGCCAGGTGGGTAAGGCTTTCCGCAACGAGATCACTCCGGGCAACTTCACCTTCCGCACCCGGGAGTTTGAGCAGATGGAGTGCGAGTTTTTCTGCCAGCCGGGAACCGACCTGGAGTGGTTCGCCTACTGGAAGGACTTCTGCATCAACTGGCTGCTGTCTCTGGGCATCAAGGAGGAAAACCTGCGCTACCGGGATCATGAGCCGGCGGAGCTGGCCTTCTATTCCAAGGCGACCACCGACATTGAGTATGCCTTCCCCTTCACCGACTGGGGCGAGCTGTGGGGCATCGCCGACCGGACCGACTATGACCTGGGCCGGCACCAAGAGGCCAGCGGCAAGGATCTGACCTATTACGACCAGGAGAAAAACGAACACTATATCCCCTATGTAATCGAGCCCTCCCTGGGCTGCGACCGGGTGGCCCTGGCCTTCCTGTGCGACGCCTACGACGAGGAGGTAGTGGACGCCGAGAAGAACGACGTGCGCACCGTGCTGCGCCTCCACCCCGCCCTGGCCCCCTTCAAGTGCGCCATTCTGCCCCTTTCCAAGAAGCTCTCCGAGCCCGCCCGGAAGATTTTCGAGGATCTGTGCAAGGACTTCATGGTGGACTTTGACGACGCCGGCTCCATCGGCAAGCGGTATCGCCGCCAGGACGAGATCGGCACCCCCTTCTGCGTCACGGTGGATTTCCAGACCGTGGGCAGCGACACCGAGGAGGCCGACAACTGCGTCACCGTCCGGGAGCGGGACTCCATGGAGCAGGTGCGCATCCCCGTCAGCGGGCTGAAGGCCTATATTCAGGAGCGGATCGCCTTTTAATTTGGCGTTCACCGGGAGAGAGGCCGGAAGAAGAAAACAAAAAGCGGATCGCCCTCGGGCGATCCGCTTTGCGTTTGCTTTCTCAGCTCATGGCCGCGGTAATGATGGCCATGGAATAGACCTCCTGGGCGTTACAGCCCCGGCTGAGGTCGTTGACAGGGGCGTTGAGCCCCAGAAGGATGGGGCCGTAAGCATAGAAGGAACCCAGCCGCTGGGCGATCTTGTAACCGATGTTGCCCGCGTTGATATCGGGGAAAATAAAGGTGTTGGCATAGCCCGCCACCTTGGAGTCCACATGCTTGGTCTTGGCCACCCGGGGGGAGACGGCGGCGTCAAATTGGAGCTCACCGTCCACCTCGAAATCCGGATCGGTGGCCAGGATCTTATGGTAGGCGTTCACCATTTTGTCCACCTCTTCGCCGAAGCCGGAACCCTTGGTAGAATAGGACAGCAAAGCCACCTTGGGTTCCACCCCAAAGACCCGGGCGCACTGGGCGATCTCGGCAGTGATCTCCACCAAGTCATCCTCGGTGGGCTTAATATTGACTGCACAGTCCCCCATGACCAGGATCTCCTGGTTGCCGGTGGCCGAGGGCCGCGCCAGCACAAAGCAGGAGGAGACGATCTTATTCTCCGGCCTGGTCTTAATCAGTTGAAGGGCCGGACGGATGGTATCGGCAGTGGAGTAGGTAGCGCCGCCCAGCAGACAGTCCGCCTCCCCCATAGCCACCAGCATGGTGCCGAAGTAGTTGGCCTCCTTCAGGATCTCCCGGCATTCCTCCACTGTTTTCTTCCCCTTGCGTAGTTCGGACATACGCTGGGCCATCTCCTCCATCCGCGGATAATGGGCGGGATCCACAATGGTGGCGCCCCGAATGTTGAAACCCGCTTCCTCCGCAGCGCTGCGGATCTCCTCCTCCCCGCCAATCAGCACGGGGGTGAGCCAGGTTCCGGCCAGCAAGCGGGCGCTGGCCTCCAGGATCCGGGGATCCGTTCCTTCAGTAAAAACGATATTTTTTGGGTCGCTCTTTAGCTTGTTGATCATGGGCCTGAAATCAAAATGCTCCATATTCTGTCCCTCCTGAAACAGTCTGCTTACCCTGATTCTTTCCTTGTGTAGGACATTATACACCATCAGTCAACTTTGTCAATAAAATCACAATTGTTCGTTGAGAAAATTTTCCCGAACTTTCACTTTACAATATGTAATGGGTTGGCTATACTATACTTACTGTTTTTATTTATGCACATTGAGGAGAATGAATATGGAATCCAACCACGATTTTGCCCGGTCTCTGGCCCTGCTCCGGAAGGAGAAAGGGGTCAGTCAACGGATCGCCGCCAAGGAGTTGGGCATCAGCCAGGCCCTCCTGTCCCACTATGAAAACGGAGCTCGGGAGCCCGGCCTTCTTTTTGTCCGCAAGGCCTGCGACTACTACCACGTCTCCGCCGACTTCCTTCTGGGGCGCAGCATGAGCCGGGAGGGGGCCACCATCACTGCCGACGAGCTTTACGACGCCTCCGCCGAGAAGGGAAACACCCTGCGGGGCAGCATCGCCGCCACCCTGAACAAAAAGCTGCTGGTCAACTCCCTGGATCTGCTCTTTGACCTGCTGGGCAAGGTGGGCAGCCGGGAGGCCATTACCGCCGCCTCCAACTACCTTTCCGACGCGGTCTATAAAATGTTCCGCCACCTGTATCGGGCCGGCGGCACTCAGAACGAGGGATTTTTCTCTATCCCCGCCAACCACTTCCTGGCCGGCTGTACCGACGCTGACATGACCTATTCCGAGGCCGATTATCTGGACGCCCTGTCCCTCCAGGCAAAGGAAAAGGGGAAAGACAGCTTCCCGCCCATGAACAACGACGCCCTGGCCCAGGGCTATCCCGCCGCCTGTCAGTCCCTGCTCCAGATCGTACACAACACCGGCGAGCGGGTGAACCGGGCGGTGGAAGGCCGGAAGAAATAACACAGCGCCATTCACGGGGCCCCATCTGCAATGGGGCCCCGGTGGATTTGCCTACGGAGGTATTCCTTATGACCGACCAGAGCAAGATCAGAAACTTTTCCATCATCGCCCACATCGACCACGGCAAGTCCACCCTCTCCGACCGGCTCATCGAGCTGTGCGGGGCGGTGGAGCAGCGGGAGATGGAGTCCCAGCTGCTGGACAATATGGACCTGGAGCGGGAGCGGGGCATCACCATCAAGGCCCGGGCCGTTCGGCTGAGCTATCAGGCCCTGGACGGGGAAACCTATCAGCTCAACCTGATCGACACCCCGGGCCATGTGGACTTTAACTACGAGGTCTCCCGCTCCCTGGCCGCCTGCGAGGGGGCCATTCTGGTGGTGGACGCCGCCCAGGGCATCGAGGCCCAAACCCTGGCCAACACCTACCTGGCCCTGGAGCACGACCTGGAGATCCGCCCGGTGGTGAACAAGATCGACCTGCCCGCCGCCGACCCCCAGCGGGTAAAACAGGAGATCGAGGATGTGATCGGCCTGGAAGCCCAGGATGCCCCCGAGATCTCCGCCAAAATGGGCGTCAATATCCAGGCGGTGCTGGAGGACGTGGTAAAGCATATCCCCGCCCCCGCCGGAGACCCCAAAGCCCCCTTGAAGGCCCTGATCTTTGACAGCCAGTATGACGCCTACCGGGGGGTCATCGTCTATTTCCGGGTGGTGGAGGGCTCTCTCCGCCCCGGCATGAAGATCCGGATGATGGCCTCGGGCGCCGAATACGAGGTCATCGAGTGCGGCCATCTCCTCCCCCTGGGTATGGAGAGCTGCAAAGAGCTCATTGCCGGGGAGGTGGGCTATTTCACCGCCTCCATCAAAAACGTAAAGGACACCCGGGTGGGCGACACGGTGACGGAGGCCCTGCGCCCCGCGGCGGAGGCCCTGCCCGGCTACCGTCCCGCCCAGGCCATGGTCTACTGCGGCATCTACACCGAGGACGGCAGCAAGTTCCCCGACCTCCGGGACGCCCTGGAAAAGCTCCAGCTCAACGACGCCTCCCTGTCCTTTGAGCCGGAATCCTCTGCCGCCCTGGGCTTTGGCTTCCGCTGCGGCTTTCTGGGAATGCTCCACATGGAGATTATCCAGGAGCGGCTGGAGCGGGAATTTGACCTGGATCTCATCACCACCCTGCCCTCGGTCATCTACCGCATCACCAAGACCGACGGCAGCGTGGTGATGGTGGACAATCCCCACAATTACCCTGACGTGGGCTCCATTCAGCTCTCCGAGGAGCCCTATGCCAAGGTGTCCATCATCTCTCCCCCGGACTATGTGGGCAATATCATGCCCCTGTGCCAGGACCGGCGGGGGGAGTTCAAGGACATGCAGTACCTGGACACCAACCTGGTGGAGATCCACTACTCCATGCCCCTGGGGGAGATCATCTACGACTTCTTCGACACCCTGAAGGCCCGAACCAAGGGCTATGCCAGCCTGGACTATGAGATGAGCGAGTACCGGCCCAGCGAGCTTGTAAAGGTGGACTTGCTCCTCAACGGCGACCAGGTGGACGCCCTGAGCTTCATCGCCCACCGGGAGAAGGCCTACCCCCGGGCCAGGAGGCTGTGCGAAAAGCTGAAGGAGAACATCCCCCGCCAGCTCTTCGAAGTGCCCATCCAGGCCGCCATCGGCGGCAAGGTCATCGCCCGGGAGACCCTGAAGGCCATGCGCAAGGACGTATTGGCCAAGTGTTACGGCGGCGACATCACCCGGAAGAAGAAGCTGCTGGAGAAGCAGAAAGAGGGCAAAAAGAAGATGCGGAGCTTGGGCACAGTCCAGATCCCCACCGAGGCGTTTATGGCGGTATTGAAGCTGGACGAGGAAAACTGAATTTGCCGGGGTGCTTGGAAATTCCCCGGGAAGATAGAAATACCCGCCGGGGGGTGTTGCCCTTCGGCAGGACAAGAAAAAAGCGGAACCGGGCCAGCCTGCCCGGTTCCGCTTTTGTGTTAAGCCGCGAGTGTCCCTAAAAACCTGCCCGCACCGCGGCGGAGGGTCTCATTCCGCCTCCAAATAAAGCCCGATAAGCTCCATGGTGGCCTTCAGTCCGTTCCAATGGGTTCGCTCCATACCGTGGGAGGCATGGACTCCGGTTCCGATCAAAGCCGCCGGCAGGTCATTGCCCGCCTTCCAAGCCACCGCCGCGTCGGAGGAGTAGTGGGGATACACGTCCACAGCATAGCTCACCCCATTCTCCTGGGCCAGCTCCACCAACCGGGACACCATCCCGTAGTCAAAGGGCCCCGCCGAATCCTTGGCGCAGATGGACACCTGCTCCTCGGTACAGCTCAGCTCCTCCCCGATACATCCCATATCCACCGCCAGCATCTCGGCAAGCTCGGGACTGAAGGTGGCCCCGCCGTGGCCCACCTCCTCATAGACGGTAAAGGTGGCCTCCACATCGTACCGGGGCTTCTGCCCCTTGTCCTTCATCAGCTTCAGCGCAGCCAGGATGCAGGCGGCGCTGACCTTATCGTCCAGAAACCGGGATTTGATAAACCCGGACTGCGTGACTTGTGTCTTGGGATCGTAGCACACATAGTCCCCCGCTTCAATGCCCAGCTTGGCCACGTCCTCCCGGGAATAGACCACCTCATCCACCCGAACGGCCATGTTTTTGTCGTCCCGGGGCCGTGTCCGGGCGTCGTCCTCCACGTGGGCGGCGGGGGACAGGGACAGGATGGTTCCGGTGTAGACCGCACCCTTTCGGGTATAGATCCGGCAATACTCCCCGTCCAGAGTGGGCAGCAGCGGCCCGCCGATGGGGGTGATGAGCAGCCGTCCGTCGGCGGTGACCGAGCGCACCATCAGCCCCAGGGTGTCCACATGAGCGCACAGCCCGATTTTTCTGCTGTGATCCCGCCCGGGGACCAAAATGGTCAGGTTCCCCTTCCGGCTGCGCCGTGTCTCGTACCCCAGCCCCCGGGCCAGGGCCTCCGCCGCGTCCACCGCTCGGTTGGTAAACCCGCTGGGACTATCCTGGGCCAAAAGGGTCTTGGCATACTCCATCACCGTGTCCCGATAGGGTGTTACGTCCCATTTCATATTTGAATTTCCCCTTCCTGTGGTTTATAATGTCCGCAGACCGTCTTGCCTGCTGGATTCAATGACTATTTTATATATTACCACGACGCAAGGAGTGTTTCAACGATGGCAGAGGAAAAAACCAACGTCATGCGGCTCTTGGAGCAGAAAAAAGTGCCCTATACCCCGCGCCAGTACGATGTCTCCGACGGCGCCCTAGACGGCGTTACGGCGGCAAACCGCCTGGGGGTGGCCCCCGAGACCTGCTTTAAAACCCTGGTGACGGTGGGGGGATCGAAGAAAAATCACGTTTTCGTGATCCCGGTGGAAAAAGAGCTGGATCTAAAGGCCGCCGCCAAAGCGGTGGGGGAAAAGTCCATCGAGATGATCAAGCAGGCCCAGCTCCTGCCGCTGACAGGGTATGTCCACGGCGGCTGCTCCCCTATCGGCATGAAAAAACGCTTTCCCACCGTCCTGGACGCCTCGGCGGAAACTCTGGAGGAAATGACCGTCTCCGCCGGGAAAATAGGCCGGCAGGTGACCCTGTCTCCCCAAGCCCTGGCCGGTTTTGTGGGGGCGGTGTTTGCTCCGGTCAGTAAGGGGTGAGTGGATAGGCCTCTTTTTTGAGGTTCCAATTTGGGGGGTTGTTCCGTTTGGCTGGTGGTTGCGATCACAACTATACGTTGCGTGGCCCCTCAGACTCCCTACCCCTCCGGGGCATTCACTCCCGCTAATCTCGCTGCGCTCGCCAAGCGGGAGTAATCAAGAAAAGCTTTCTGACGATAGTGTTACCGGCTCATACGTAAAGTTAGGATAGCTCCTCCTCCCCCCACAAAAGCTGAGGTTCGCTTTTGCGGGAACCCCAGAGGCAGAGAGTGCCGCTGACCGGAAAACGCCTGGAAAGATCAGGTCGTCAGGTTGGCGGCGGGGCCGCCGAACCACCCAGGCGGCGCCGCTTTCAGCGAAGAGCGCAAAGGTTACGCTCCCTCCAGCGGCAGCGGAGCATAGCGGACTTTGCGACGACGCAGTCCAGAACCGCTTTCAAGCGGTTTTACTCGCAAGGAGTACGCCCCAGCCGTAAGCGGCAAAGCCGCCAACGGCTGGGCTGTGGCCCCGGCTGGGAAGCCGAGCCGCCATCCCCGAAAATATCATAGCGGGTTACACAGTAGAAAAAGGGCAAGACAGACCGTAATGGTCTGTCTTGCCCTTCCCTTCTTTATGGGGTCTCGCCCTTCGCGTCAGGCCTTTTTTGCTTCAACTCCGCCTTTGCCGCCAGATAGCCCTGGTAGAAGTAGTGAAGGGCGTAGAACCGCTCCACTTCAAATTGCGCCGCCGTGTACTCCCCCATAAGCCGGGCCACCTCCCCGCCAAAATATTCGATCATCATATCCTCCAACATGTTGGCGGTAATACTGCAGCTATCATAGTCCGGGTGAAAGGACGCCTCGCCCCCAAAGAAAGACGGGGCTTTTTCAAATAAATCCTCAATATGCGGATCCATACTCTCCCCCTTCCTGTATAGGCAATATTGCCTATCACGCTTCCCCTCCATTATAGGCAATAATAGAGATATGTCAATGGGGGATGGAGGTGGAGCAAATGATTTCCTATGAACCGCTGTGGAGGATGATGGAGAAAAGGAACGCCACAACCTACACGCTTCAGGTGAAGGGCGGGATCAGCAGCTCCACCGTTCGCAGGTTGAAGGCCGGACAGTCTATTTCCACTAATTCGTTAGACGCCCTGTGTAAAATATTGGATTGCGGCTTAGAAGATATCATTATATACTTGCCTGACAAAGAGGCAGAATAACGCCCGGTGGTTCCTGGCCACCGGGCGTTATTTTTATTAGGGAAGCAACTTTTCGTAGGACACACCCAAAATCTCCCGCAGAACCCGCAGCTCAAACAAATAGATATGCCGTTGGCCCGCTTCTATCTTTGCCAACGCACTGCGGGTAATGTCGCAGCCCCGGGTCTGAAGCCGGGCGGCAAGCTGTTCCTGTGTCAGTCCCCGCTGCTCTCGCACTGCACGGATACATTGCCCCACTTCTCTGTCATAGGAATAGTCCACACCGCCACCTCCTCGTTGCGCTTATATGGGTGCAAATTCAAGTTGATAGTAGCGTAATTTTGTGCTATTATTGCACTAATATAGGTGCATTCAAAAATTGGAGGGATTTTTTTGGAGTGGACACAGCAGAAGTTAAACCATTATCTAAAACGGGTGCGTACAGTTGTAGAGTTTGAGGGGATTACCGGAGAAGAACTGGATCAGGTTTTCAGAGGGGAAGCCATGCGGCGGCTGCAGGAAATCGAAACCATTGTTCAGAACACGGATTTGACCGACCGGGACAAGGTAGCGCTGATTTCTGGTCTTTTGCGTTAAGGTTAGGGCGCATATTGTGGGCCTTCCCCCTCTTTTTTCCCCTTCTTTTTGTACAAAACAGAAAAATCCCCCAAACCCGCAAATTTTTTCTTGCCCTCCGCCCAAAATTCTGGTATCATACCTCCTAATGAAAGGGGGAATGGTTCATGGCCAGCGTACACCGTTACCGTACCAAAAGCCGTGGGCGTTCTGTTCCCTTTTTGAATGGGCTATTTCTTTTTTGAGACGATCACTTCGTGATCGTCTCTTTTTTTACCCATTCATACCAAAAAGAAAAGGAGACGTTACCATGGCAACCAAACCCCAAACTGCCCACACCGATGTAGATTACTCTCTGGAGGCAGTCCCCAAAACCGCCCGCAAAAAATTCTGGCCCATGTTCTTCATCATGCTGGGCTTCACCTTCTTCTCCGCCAGCATGTCCGTGGGCGCCAGCCTGGGCAACGGCCTGGACTTCTCCGGCTTTGTCCTGGCAGTGCTCATCGGCAGCCTGATCCTCAGCGTCTACACCGGCGGCCTGGGCTACATCGGCAGCGCCACCGGCATGTCCCTGGATCTGCTGGCCCAGCGCTCCTTCGGCCAGGTGGGCTCCTTCCTGCCCTCCGCCCTCATCAGCTTCACCCAGATCGGCTGGTTCGGCGTGGGTCTGGCCATGTTCGCCATCCCCGCCGCTGAGGTGCTCCACGTAAACCCCTGGTTTCTCATTGTCCTGGCCGGCGTGTGTATGACCTCCTCGGCCTACTTCGGCATCAAGGGCCTGGAGATCGTCAGCTACATCTCGGTGCCCCTCATCGCCATCCTGGGCGTCTACTCCATGGTGACCGCCACCACCCAGGGCGGCGGGCTGGTGGCCATCTTCGCCAAGAGCGCGGGCAGCATGACCCTCTTCGGCGGAGTGGGCCTGGTAATGGGCTCCTTCGTCAGCGGCGGCACCGCCACCCCCAACTTCACCCGGTTCGCCAACCACAATAAGACCGCGGTCATCACCACCGTCATCGCCTTCTTCCTGGGCAATTCCCTCATGTTCGCCTTCGGCGCGGTGGGCGGCGCCTTCACCGGCAAGGACGACATTTTCTACGTCATGATGGCCCAGGGGCTTACGATCCCCGCCCTCATCGTGCTGGGCGCCAACATCTGGACCACCGCCGACAACGGCCTGTACACCTGCGGCCTGGGCCTGTCCAACATCACCAAGCTGCCCAAGCGGCCCATGGTGCTGGCCTCCGGCGTCATCGGAACCATCACCTCCATCTGGCTCTACAACAACTTCATCTCCTATCTGAACATCCTTAACGGCACCCTGCCCCCCTGGGCGCCATCATCATCCTGGACTACTTCCTTCACAAGGACAACTACACCGCCGACTCGGTGGTCACCCGGAAGGTAAACTGGGGCGCCATTCTGGGGGTGGTCGCCGGCGCTCTGGTGGGCAACCTGGTGAGCTGGGGCATCGCCTCAGTCAACGCCATGGTGGTGGCCTGCGTCATCTACTTCATCTTCGACAAGCTGGTCAAAACCGAGGCCTAACGGCAAGGAGGAACTGAAAATGCTGTTTCAAAACGCCCGTATCGAGAATGCCCCCGTCACAAGCTTCCGGATCGCCGACGGCAAGTTTGAAGCCATCGGCCCCGACCTCACACCCAATCCCGGGGAGGAGGTCATTGACCTGGGCGGCAAGCTGGTGCTGCCCCCCTTCATCGAATCCCATGTCCACTTGGACACCTGCCTCACCGCCGGCGACCCGGTGTGGAACCTGACCGGCACCCTTTTCGAAGGCATTGAATGCTGGGCCAAGCGAAAGGACAAGCTGAGCAAACAGGATATTAAAGACCGGGTCAACCGGGCCGTCCGTCTCTATGCCGCCCACGGCGTCCAGCACATCCGCACCCACGTGGACGTCACCGACCCCTCCCTGGTGGCCATGGAAACCATGGTGGAGCTGCGGGAGGAGCTGAAGGGCGTCATGAACATCCAGATCGTGGCCTTTCCCCAGGAGGGCATCCTCAGCTATCCGGGCGGCAAGCAGCTCATGATCGACGCGGTAAAACTGGGGGCCGACGCGGTGGGCGCCATCCCCCACTTTGAATTCACCCGGGAATACAGCGTAGAGTCCCTGAACTTCGCCCTGGAGCTGGCCGCCAAGGAGGGCAAGCTGGTGGACGTCCACTGTGACGAGATCGACGACGAAGCCTCCCGCGGCCTGGAGACAGTGGCCGCCCGCGCCCTGGAGCTGGAACTCTTCGACAAGGTCACCGCCAGCCACACCACCGCCATGCACTCCTACAACAACGCCTACGTGGTTCGCCTGATGCGCCTTCTTAAAATGAGCCGGATCAATTTTGTCTCCAACCCCCTGGTAAACACCCACCTCCAGGGCCGGATGGACACCTATCCCAAGCGCCGGGGCGTCACCCGGGTCAAGGAGCTCACCGAGGCCGGCCTCAACGTCTCCTTCGGCCACGACGACATCTTCGACCCCTGGTATCCCATGGGTACCGGCAACCTGCGGGACGTGGTCTTCATGGGCCTCCACGTCTGCCAGATGATGGGCTACGAGGACATTATGAACGCCTACAAATTCATCACCACCAACGCCGCCAAAACCCTCCACCTGGGGGATTCCTACGGCGTGGCGCCCGGCCGCCCTGCCAGCTTCGTGGTGATGGACGCCGAAACGTATTACGACGCCCTTAATACCAACGCCGCCGTGCTCTGTTCCTATAAAGAGGGCAAAAAGATCGCCGAAAGCCGGCCTGCCCAAGGCGCCGTTCTGTTCTAAGCAAGTAAAAAAAGACCGGGAGCCTAAGCTCCCGGCCTTTTTCTTTCCCCGTATAATCCCCGGCATATTTGTCCACACTTCCCATAGAATGGAACAGAAGGGAAGGTGTCCATTATGGGAAAGCGCAGCTTAAGAAGAAAGGGAAAATCTCCGGAGCTTTTAGAGCTGGAGGAAAGTCTGGCCCAGACCCGGGTGCTCATCGCCCAGGCTTACGCCGGCTTCAATGCCGCCGCCGATCACGACCTGGTGGAGTCCTATATTTACGAGATCCAGGCCCTCCAAGCCCGGTATTCCTATCTTCTCCGCCGGAGAAAAAGCCTGGAGTCCCCCCTTTCGGAACCTTTGCAGGCGCCAAACCCCAGCGTCCTCCCGGTGGCCTGACATGGTGCAGCTGTGGATCGCCTCCCTGCCCTGGCTTTTGGGCAGTCTGGCCCTGGTAATGGCCCTGACCCTCCTGCACCGTCCCCTGGCCAGCCTTCTCCGTCTGGCCGGACGAACCGGCCTTGGTCTGGCCTTTTTGACCCTCTTTGCCCCGGTGGGCCAGTTTTTTGGCACCTGTCTGGGGGTCAACCTGTTCAACGCCCTGATCCTGGGGATCCTGGGCGTCCCCGGTTTCGGATTGTTGATGATGCTGAACTGGATCCTGAGATAAGGGCTTCCCGCCCTTCCTCTTTGTCAAAACTGGCTCTTGCAAAAGAGCCGGTTTTGTTTTATACTGTCCATATTCCTACTAAAAAGGAGGGAATTATGTGCAGCGCTCTTTTTCCACCCGTAAGCTTGCCCTTCTGGGGATGATGACAGCGGTGGTTTTCGCCGGCAACTATGCCCGGGTCACCATGCCCCTGGCCATCGCCGGACAAACCTCCTTCACCCTGGCCAACATTCTGTGCTGTCTGTCGGGCCTCATTCTGGGGCCCCTCGGCGCTCTGGCCTCCGGCCTGGGCTCGGCCCTCTATGACCTTTTTGATCCCCGTTTCGCCTCCGAATGCTGGATCACCTTTATCAACAAGGGCGCCATGGGCCTGGCGACAGGTCTGGCCGCACAACAGGCCCTGGCCCGGGACGGGCTCACCTACCGTCGGGCCACCGTCGCCAGCGTGTTGGGCTGTATCGCCTATTATATCCTCTATTTCCTCAAAAGCTTTTTCTACAGCGGCCTCCTGATCCAGCGCCTGGAGCCCGCCGTGGCCGCTGCGGTTCTCCCCCTGAAGATCCCTGCCTCTCTCTTCAACGCTTCCGTGGCGATCCTGGCCGCCCCACCCCTGGCCCTGGCCATCCGGGAGGCTTTAAAGCGCAGCGGCCTATCCCGCCTTACGGCCTGACTCTTCAACAGCACAAAAAACTGCCCGGCAGCAAACGCTTGCCGGGCAGTTTTTCTTTTTACTTTTCCGGGTGGCACAGTCCCTTGCTGGGACAGTCCCCGCACCCGCAGGAACAGCCGCCCTTCCCGTTTTTCTTGTTCTGAATGGCTCTGATGATGACAGCGGCAAAAGCCCCGAACACCACAAGCCCCACCAGTATGGTAGAAAGATTTGGCATAGGCCTTCCCTCCTTATCGCGCCGCCGCAGCTACCGCGCTGACAGTCAGGTGGTTCTCCTCGTACTGATTCTTCCGCGCCAGCAGATAGATCATACCCGCCAGGCACACAAGGGCGGCAACGGTGCCCACCCCGAAGGAAACCTCCCCGGCGATCACTCCGCCCAGCTGATAAACCATCAGGGAGGCCACATAGGCAAAGCCGCACATATAGCCGATGGCGGCGGCCGTCCACTTGCCGTTGTTCATCT
>JAAWEH010000021.1 GCA_022794215.1 Oscillospiraceae bacterium | reverse complement strand
GGCACCGGCCGCCGGAAGTCCTCCGTGGCCCGGGTGCATCTCTTCCCCAACGGCACCGGCGCCATCACCATCAACGGCCGTGACATCGACGACTACTTTGGTCTCGATACCCTGAAGCTCATCGTCCGTCAGCCCCTGGTCACCACCGACCTGCTGGGCAAGGTGGACATCTCCGCCACCGTCACCGGCGGCGGCGTCACCGGTCAGGCCGGCGCCATCCGGCACGGCATCGCCCGGGCCCTGCTGGAGGTCAACCCCGAGTACCGCCCGGCTCTGAAGGCCGCCGGCTTCCTCACCCGCGACCCTCGTATGAAGGAGCGGAAGAAGTACGGCCTCAAAGCCGCCCGCCGCGCTCCTCAGTTCTCCAAGCGCTGATCTTATTCTGCTTCATCAAAAAGTACTACCCTCGAAAGGGTGGTACTTTTTTGAGAAATATATTCTAAAACATAGAAAGTCCGGCACCCCCTTTCGATGGGTGCCGGACTTTCTATGTTTACCGCTTTCTGTTATCTCGAATTTTTGTATCATATTCCTGGATGGCCTTTACAATGTCCGCCATCCCCTTCTCTTCCTCAGGGTTGAACAAATATTTTGTAATCACCTTTGGCAACACAATAAAGCTAGTTAAGAAAGTTCCCATTGCGGTAAGGTAAAGTCCCATATTTTCTCCGGACAGATTTCCGTTAACTCCCTGTGTCACTACCATGGTTGTCAAATCTAAAATTTTCCACAGCACTCCACATACACCGAGAAAAAACGCACTCTTAAACACCCTCTTTTGAGCCAAGCTTCCCTCTAAATTGTCTGTATAGGAATTCAGCAACTTTGTAAATGCCTCATTATGACTCATTATAGAGGACTTATCGCTCTCCGACAATTCCTGGTCATTCCCCAACGGCAACTGCTCTTGGACACTATTCAAAAGCCGACTTGCCTTTTCCTTATCCTTTTTTATGGTATCCTCGGCGGCTTTATCAATCGTAGGGGGCTGATACTGCTCGCTCTCTCCCATTGTTGCTCACCACACTTAAAGTAAGACCCGTATTTTTACTGTTTCGATTTTACTTCATCTATATGGAGTCTTGCCGCCGTAGCAGAGACTTGGAATTCTTTTGCCAAGCGGTTTACCGTCTCGTAAAGATCTCCCTCTACTTTTACATGATCATTGACTTTGTTAAATATGTCTTCTGGCATAAGCAGGTACGCAGCAAACTGGTTTGCTCTCTTTTCCTCCGGACTTTCCGCATGAATCGCATCAGTCTGATAAGTGTCATAATACTCGCTCATCTCTCCGGGGTCAAAATCAAAGAGGAAATGGGCCAACTCATGGGCAATGGTGAACCGCTTATGCCCCAGGCTCTCATCTTGGGAAACGCTGATGATTTTATCACTGGGATAGCGCTCTTTTAAATCCCCAGAAATTGCAATATATCCAGACAGATTTTTATCAGAAATTGGTTGCTGATAAACTGCAAAACCCATCTCCTGGGCAATCCGAACAATGGGGATAGGGTATTTATCTGTAAGCCCCATCTTTTTTAAAATCAAATCAACCGCAGTTTTGATTAGAGCCCCGTCTCGGGGCAAGGCCCGAATTTCCCTTATTACTTCTGTCATATCTCTTTCACCCCTACTGCTATTACGATCCTGTCTGGTAAAAGGAATGATCTTTCCCATTTGATTTGCCCTCCGCATAGGATAATGAATGCATACTCTCTTCACTATACTACTCAAAATTTACAAATTTTGTAAATTCGAGGGCAAAAAAACGGAAGGCCAAAAGCGCTTCCAATGTTCAAGTTTAGTTTACCACGTTCTACCATCCTTGGCAAGCATCTTTCGCTCCATTTTTCCCTTTTTCTATATTTTTCTCGGTTTCTATATGTTTCATCCACCAATACAATTAAAACCAAAACTTTTTCTAAAAAGAATCATCTTATTGAGACAGCACTCTACGCAAAAGTCTTTTCTAATATTATGTCAATCAAATGCCCCCGTGAGGTACCTCCAGCTGTACTCCGCGTGAAGGACCGCCGCCACGGTGAGGGCCCCCTCGTCCAGGTCCATCCCGTCGTTGTGCAGCGGCCGCCGGGTCTCGGGCCGGCTGTCGCTGGCGCTGCCCACATAGGCATAGCAGCCGGGAACCGTCAGCAGAAATTCCGCGAAGTCGTCTCCCCCCAGGGACAGCTCCCGGTCAGTGACCAGGGCCTGGGGCCCAAAGAGGTCGGTGACCACCTGTCCGGCCTCCTTACAGCCCAGTTCCGGATTCACCAGGGGGGTGGCAAAGTCGATCCACTCCACCGCCGCCGTGCCCCCGTAGAGCTGGGCAGTCTGGGCGCACAGAGCGTTGATCCACTTTTGGGCGTTCTTCCGGGTCTCAGCGGTCATGGCCCGGACGGTACCCTCCAGCACAGCGTTCTCCGCCACAATGTTATAGGCCGTGCCCGCCGTCAGCTTACCCACCCCGATGACCAGCGGATCCACCGGAGAAGTTCGCCGGGTAACCAGTGCCTGGAGCCCCACCACGATCTGGCTGGCAATGTAAAGGGCGTCCACCCCCTGCTCCGGCTTGGACACGTGGGAGGCCACCCCCTTCACCCGAATGGTGAAGTGATCCACGCTGGCGTTGTTGGGCCCCGTCTTGACCCCCACGGTGCCCACCTTCAGGTCGGGGGCCATGTGGATACCAAACACCCGCCCAGAACCCTTCAGCAGTCCCTCCTTCACAAACACCCGGCCACCGTAGCCGATCTCCTCGGCGTGCTGGAAGAACAGCCGCACCTCTCCGCCAAACTCCGCCTTGTGGCTGTAGAGCAGCCTGGCCCCGCCCAAAAGTCCGGCGGCGTGTCCATCATGGCCGCAGGCGTGCATCACTCCCGGCTCCTTGGAGCAGTAGGGCAGGGCGGTATTCTCCTCCTGAATGGGCAGGGCGTCGATGTCCGCCCGGAGGGTCATGACCCGGTCTCCCGGCTTCTCCCCGTGAAACACGGCGTAGACCCCGCTGCCGTCCACCCGCCTGTGATCGGCAATCCCTATGGCGTCCAGCTCCTTCTCGATGCGCTCCGCCGTCCAGAACTCCTGCCGGCTCACCTCCGGGTGCATATGAAACTCCCGGCGCAGGCCGGAGAGGTAGGGGGCCAGGGCCTGCGCTTCTTTGCGAAAATCCATGGTGGAACCTCCTTTGATCCTACTTCATGATCGAAATTCTATTTTCCTGCTCAATATGAAAACCCGGGGACATAGACGCCCCCATATGCCTCCAAAATGGCTCTGGCCGTTTCCGGAGACTGGTAGGCAGCCAGCACCTTCAGGTAGATCTCATTCTCCAAATCCTCCGCTCTGCAGGCAATCACATTGACATAGGGATTGTCCCCGCCGGGCCGAACCGCTTCGGTATATATGGCGTCTGAAAGGGACAAACCGTTGTCCAGTGCAAAAGCCCCTCCCACAAAGGCAGCATCCACATCCGGCAGCATACGGGCAGTGTAGTGGGCCTCAACTTCCACAAACATCAGGTTCAGCGGGTTTTCCGTGATATCCGCCACCCCCGGGGTGTATCCGGCAGCGGGATCCAGCTCCAGCACGCCCATATCCTCCAAAATCTTAAAGCAGCGGCCTTCCCCTCCGGGGTCGTTGGGAAGAGCGATCCTGCCGCCCCACTTTAACTCTTCTATGGAGGTGAGCTTCTCAGAATAAAGCCCAAAAGGAGCCATCAGGGTATCCCCCAAAGAGACAATGTCATAGCCCCAGGTTTCTACCTCTCGCTCCAGATATACCTTATGCTGAAAGGCATTCAGGTCGATCTCCCCAGCCGCCAAAGCCCGGTTGGGCAGCTCATAGGACATAAACTCTATCAGCTCTACCCGGATATGCTCCTCTTCCAGCAAAGCATTCACCGTATCCCACTGGGGATTGCGATCTCCTGTCACACCCACTTTAACCACAGTAACGCCGTCAGGCTCTTGCCCCGTATCCACAGGGGCTATCATTCCCCCACAGACACCCAGCGCAAGGGCTGCGGCAAGGCTCATGGCCAAACCCAATGCCTCCAAGGAAACGCGCCTCCTTTTGCAGGTCAAAAGGGCGGCCCTGCCGTTCTTTCAAACGGAAGGGCCACCCTAAAATCTGTCTTAGTACTGGAAAGCGGGGATATACAGGCCCTTGTAGATGTCCTTGATAGCCTGGGCAGTCTCAGCGGACTGATAGGCAGCCAGCACCTTCAGGTAGGTCTCGTTCTCCAGGTCGGCGGTGCGGCAGGCGATGATGTTGATGTAGGGGTTGTCGCTGCCGGGCTCCACGGTCTCGGTGCAGATGGCGTCGTCAGGGGTCAGGCCGGCGTCAGAGGCGTGAGCGCCGTTGATAAAGGCGGCGGCCACGTCAGGCAGCATAGTGGAGGTCTGGGCGGCTTCCACCTCGACGAACTTCAGGTTCAGGGGGTTCTCGGTGATGTCCTTCAGCTCGGGCATATACCCGGCGGCGGGGTCCACCTTCAGCACACCCTGGGCCTCCAGGATCTTAAGGCAGCGGCCTTCGTTGGTGGGATCCTGGGGTACGGCGATCTGGTCGCCCTCCTTCAGCTCTCCGACAGAGGTGATCTTGTCGGAGTAGAGGGACAGGGGAGCGATAATGGTGTCGCCCAAAACGGTGATGTCATAGCCCTGGGCCTCGATCTCATTGTTGAGGTAAGCCTTGTGCTGGAAGGCGTTCAGGTCGATCTCCCCAGCGTTCAGAGCGTCGTTGGGAATGTTGTAGGCAGAAAACTCCTTGATCTCCACTTCAATGTTCTCCGCCGCCAGCAGCTCATTGACAGTGATCCACTGGTCGTTGTTGGCGCCAACCACACCCACGGTAACCACGGTGGTCTCGGGAGCCCCGGTCTCCACGGGAGCGGTCTCCTCAGCGGGAGTGGACTCCTGGGGAGCAGGAGTGGTGGCGGAACCGCCGCCGCAGGCAGCCAGCAGGCTGAGGCTCAAAGTGGCGGTAAGGGTCAGGGCGATGATATTCTTCTTTTTCATGTTACGTTCCTCCTAAAAGTGAATTGCAATGTTGGCTTTCCCGAGGGAAAGTACAAGAGCTTACGGTTTAATGGGTCGCTTTCTTAGCGACGGTGGAGCCGATGGTCTGGATGATGCTGACCATAATAATAATGATGATGACCACCACCACGGCAATGTCGGTCTGCCGGCGGTTGCTGCCGTAGGAGATGGCGAAGTTGCCCAGTCCTCCGGCGCCCACAGCCCCCGCCACGGCGGTGAAGTTGATAAGGGAGATCAGGGTAATGGTCACGCCCCGGGCAATCCCGGGGATGGCCTCCTTTAAGTAGATCCGCCAAATGATCTCCCAGGGGGAGCAGCCCATGGCCTCCGCCGCCTCCACAAGGCCGTCGGGAACCTCCGCCAAAGCTCCCTCCACCTGCCGGCCCAGATAGGGGATGGTGGCGCACAGCAGGGGGATGATGGCGCCCTTCACGCCGATGCCCGTTCCCAGGATCAGCCGGCTCAGGCCGATGAGCAAAATGGCCAGCAGAATGAAGGGGATGGAGCGGAACACGTCGCAGATCTTGCCCAGGACAAAGTGGATGGGCCTGTTTTCCAGGATCCCTCCGGTCTTGGTGGTGTAAAGCAGCACTCCGAAGGGGATGCCCAGAGCCAGAGAGATGATGCCGGAAATCCCCACCATCTGGATGGTCTCCACAAAGGCCTGCCAAAGCTGCTCCGGCTTATCCATCACGTTGGGGATGATCGAATAGAGAAAATCAGCCACGCTTGAGCACCTCCACCATCACGTTTTTCTCGCTTAAGTATCCGATGGCCTCGGTCACTCTGTCTCCGCTGATGATGGCCACCAGGCCGCCCAAGGGCTGGCCCTCAATGATCTCCACATTGCTGAACACAATGCTCACATCCACATTGAATTTCCGGGAGATCTCGGAAATGGTGGCCTCGCCGGTGTTGCTCTGGCTATAGTTGAGCCGGGCCACCACCGCCCCCGGTTTCACCGCCACCAGGGGGTCATCTGCGGCGATGAGCTCATCGATCTTGCCCAGGTTAGAGGTGGTTGCGATAAAGGATCGGGTCACGCTCTGCTGGGGGTTGGAGAAGATGTCAAACACGCTTCCCAGCTCCACCACCCGGCCCAGCTCCATCACCGCCACTCTGTGGCAGATCTCTTTCACCACCGCCATCTCGTGGGTGATGACCACCACTGTGATCCCCGTTTTCCGGTTGATATCCTGAATCAGCCGCAGGATGGATCGGGTGGTCTGGGGATCCAGGGCAGAGGTGGCCTCGTCACACAGGAGCACCTTGGGATCGCTGGCCAGGGCCCTTGCGATGGCCACCCGCTGCTTCTGTCCGCCGGAGAGCTGGGAGGGGTAGGCCTCCGCCTTGTCCGGCAGATCCACCAGCTCCAAAAGCTCGTTTACCTTGGCCTTGGTCTCCTCCTTGGAGAGCCCGGAACCCTTCAGGGGGAAGGCCACGTTCTCGGCCACGGTGCGGGAGGGCATCAGGTTAAAAAGCTGGAAGATCATGCTGATCTTCTTCCGGGCCTGACGCAGCTCCCGCGCCGGCATTCGTGTCAGCTCCTGTCCATCCACCGTCACGGTGCCGGCGGTGGGCTTCTCCAGCAGGTTGATACATCGAACCAGGGTGGACTTGCCCGCCCCGGAGTAACCGATGATACCGAAGATCTCGCCGGGGGCGATTTGCAATGTTACGTCCCGAACGGCGTGGACTCCGGCCTCCTCGCTGCCGAAGGTCTTGCTGATGTGATCCAGTTTTATCACGTTCATTCCCTCTTTCCAAAGTGGGCTTATATACCGGCAGGCCGTTGGGTACCCCGGCCTTCTTTGCAAAACAAAAACGGGAAACGCCTACGCGCTTCCCGCTTTCTGAAATCGGCCCAAAGACCGTGATTTCTCAGAACATCTGTGCGGAGGCGCGCAAAATCGTGGGCATCGGCATCATCGCCATGTCCATGCTCCGCATCATCATGCCATAACCGTGAGTCATTTTCAACGCGCCTCCTTCCTGAGTGATTTTTCGTTATATTACCATTTCATTCCCAGCCTGTCAATAGAAAATTTTTCAAATTGTCCCCTGCCTGTACCCCCATTGGGAAACGCTTTTCCCCTCGTTTTCCTTGCCGCCCTAAGGAAAAGGCGGGGGCAAAGCCCCCGCCTTTCCACTTCTTTTTTTCAAAATCAAGATCCGGCAACATAGGTGCTGGTGGGGCCGTCGGCGCCGCCGATGATGCCCAGAGCCGCCTTTTCCTCAGCGTTCATCTCCTCAGACATCAGCTCCATAAGATCCACCACATTGGCCCCGGCGGGGGGCTCGGTGGCCGGGGCGGTCTTACCCTGGGTGTAGCTGCCGTCCATGGTCATCTCCATCGTCATGAGTCCCGCCGCGTCCATGTGCATCTCAGCGGTCATCTGATCCTTGTCGTCCACGGAGACGGTCATGTCCATAGACACGGTCATCTCATCCTCCGTAGCCTCCATAGACACTCCCATCACATACCCGGTCACGGCATCCTTTTCCATGGTCATGACGAGCACCATCATAACAACGGCGTCGTCCTCCTCCATAGCAACGATCGCGGTATACTCGTTTCCTTCCTTCACAAAGCCCTCGTCAGAAACCGCATTCACGATCTTCTCCACCGTCTCCTTCACCTGGGTATAGGCAGTGGTGGAATCATTCAGGCTCAGCGAACCGATGGCGCTCTTTGCCAAAGCGGTATAGTCCAGGTTCTTGGAGGCGGCCATCAGCTCGGCCCAATCCATACCCATCTGATCCATCAGGGTGGCCATGTCCAGCTTATACCAATCCTCACCGTTCATGCCGGCAGCGGCTATAATATCGCCCTTCATGTTCATATAAAGCGTACCCTCGGCCATATCCCCCCGCAGGGCAAGGTCAAAGCCGTCGGTCTTGAGGGCGTCCAGCATGGCCTGGTCCTCGGCAGAGAGCTCTACTCCTTCTCCGCCCATCTGAGCCATCAGCAGATTCACCGACTTGATGTACTCGGTGAGATCCATCTTCATGTTCATGTCCATGCTCATCTTCTCATTTCATTGTCGGCAACGGTGCCGGAGAGGGTACCGCTCATAGTCATGGGCATAGCCATCATGGTCAGGTTGGCGTCAAAGCCGGCCTCCATATCCCAGATGCCCTCGTTGTACTTCTCGCTGTACTCCACCAGCTTCTCCAGGTAAGTAAAGCTCTTTCCCTCCAGGGCCTCGTCCACCACCTTGCCTGCGTCCACAATAACGGCGGTGCTCTTCTCCTGATCCCAGCCCACGGCGCAGCCGAAGGCCTGAGCCGCAAACCGGACAGGCACGTAAGTCCGCCAGGTCTCGCTGTCCACATAGGGGGCCACGTCCATGGTGATGGCGGTGGTCTTGTCTCCCTCGGTCACCGTGGCGGCCGTCTCATTCAGGGTCATGGTCAGGGTCTTGCCGTCCCGGGTGGCGGTGATAACGCTGCCCTCGTTGGATACCTCGGCGCCCATGGCCTCAAAGACGGCCCGGAAGGGCAGGAAAGTCCGCTGATCCTTCACCTGGGGAACCGCGTCGGTAAAGCTCAGCTCCTGCCCGTCCAACTGAACGGAAATGCCGCCCTCCGCGGCAAAGGCGGCCGTGCCGCCCACCAGCAGCACGCCGGACAGAGCGGCCGCCGTCAAAAAGCGTGTCATTTTCTTCATGATGTTTCCTCCTTTTTGTCAATACCCCCTTGGGGGATCTTATTTTATTATTATAAACCTTTCCCTCCAAAAAGCAAGGCCTCCCCTCCATTTCAATGGATATTGTCCTTTTTTACCAAAAAGGACACCCCGCCCCGGGGGCGGGCAAATATTTCCTTTTTTGCCTGAAAAACCCGCCTCTTACATTGCAATTTCGTCTAAAAGAGTGTAAAATAAAAATACTGATCTTTTTTATTTCACACACATTAGAAAGGAAGGTATCATTATGAGCTATCCCTTCTCCCAGTATCAGGCCAGCGCCAATTACATCACCTCCAAGCTGGACGGCTTCACCCCCGACGTAGTCATGGTTCTGGGCTCCGGCCTGGGCTTCATGGGGGATCTGGTGGAGAACCCCATCGTCATCCCCTACGGGGACATCCCCCACTTCAAGGTCTCCACCGCTCCCGGCCATAAGGGTCAGCTGGTCTGCGGCACCCTGGGGGGCAAGAAGGTGGCCGTCATGCAGGGCCGGATGCACCACTACGAGGGCTACTCCTTTGAGGACGTGTCCTACGCAGTCCGGGTTCTTCGTCTGGTGGGCTGCTCCACCCTGGTGGTCACCAATGCCGCCGGCTGTACCAACATGGACTGGGAGGTGGGCGATATCATGCTCATCACCGACCATATCAAGTTTTTCCTGGAGTCTCCCCTCCGGGGGGAGAACCTCCCCCAGTTCGGCACCCGCTTCCCCGATATGTCCCATGTCTACACCCCCGCCCTTCAGGAGGTGGCCCGTCAAAGCGCCAAGGAGCTGGGCCTGACCCTGCGCCAGGGCGTCTACTGCTACTTCCCCGGCCCCCAGTTTGAGACCCCTGCCGAGGTTCGGGCCGCCCGGATTCTGGGCGCCGACGCCTGCGGTATGTCCACCGCCCCCGAAGCCACCGCCGCCGCCCACGCGGGCATGAATATCCTGGGCTTCACCCTTCTGAGCAACATGGCCGCCGGTATCCTGGATCAGCCCCTCTCCGGGGAGGAGGTCAACGCCACCGCCGAGGCCAGCAAGGGCAAGTTCTCGAAACTCATTCTGTCCTGCCTGGAGAAGATGTAATTATGTTAACTGTTCTAAACCGTACCGAGCTGCTTTTGACCCAGAGCGGCGAGCACTTCCAAGCCGTTCAGTCCGCCCTAAAATCCGCCGGTATCGACTACGCCGTCAAGCTTTGGGATCCCAACTTCCAATCCTATGACCAGGCCACTCTGGGAGCCCTGGGCAAACCCGCCGCCCCCGAATATGTGATTTATGTAAACAAAAAGGACGCGGATCAGGCCCGCCGCGTCCTCTCCCAGGTGCGCGCCCAGCGGGACGCCCAGGGTAAATGACCCCCCTTGAAAGGAGCTTTCCATGTCTGTTCTCTTCCAAAATGTCACCGCCGTCCTCATGGACGCCGCCCACACCGTCCTGCCCAACGCTTTTGTGGCTGTGGACTCCGGCCGGATCACCGCCGTCTCCTCCACCCGTCCCCAGGGCGTCTTTGACCGGGTCATCGACGGCAAAGGGGGCATCCTCATGCCCGGGCTGGTAAACTGCCACACCCATGTGCCCATGACCGCCATGCGGGGCTACGGGGACGGCCATGACCTCCAGACCTGGCTCAGCGACTTCATCTTCCCCGTGGAGGCCAAGTGGGACGACCGGGCTGTCCGCTCCTGCGCCGACCTGGGACTTATGGAGATGATCGCCTCGGGGGTCACCTGCCTCACCGACATGTATATGCACACCCTTACCGTGGGTCAGGCGGTGGCCGACGCCGGCCTCTCCGCCAACCTGTGCTGCGGCGGGGTGTTCTTTGGGGAGACCTTCTCCCCCGACGCCTGCGGCGACTGCAAAAACCAGGAGGCCCTGTTTGAGGCCTGGCACGGCTATGACCATGGCCGCATCCAGGTGGATGCCTCCATCCACGGAGAATATACCTCCAAGGCCGGACTGTGGGAGTGGATGGCCGCCTTTGCTCAGACCCACGGCCTCAATATGCACGTCCACGTCTCCGAGACCAAAAAGGAGCATGAGGAGTGCAAAGCCCGCCACGGCGGCCTCACCCCCATCCAGATCCTGAACCGCCACGGCGTCTGGGACGGCCCCCGCGCCTATGCCGCCCACTGCGTCTGGACCGAGCCCCAGGACTGGGCCATTATGGCCGAAAAGCATGTCACCGCCGTCCACAACCCGGTGTCCAACCTGAAGCTGGGCTCCGGGGTAGCCCCCGTCCCGGAACTTCTCAAGGCCGGGGTCAACGTGGCCCTGGGCACCGACGGCGTCTCCTCCAACAATACCACCGATATGTTCGAGGACATGAAGCTCTCCGCCATCCTCCAAAACGGCGTGCGCCATGACCCCCTGGCCCTCACCGCCTGGGACGCTCTGGAGATGGCCACCGTCGGCGGGGCCAAGGCCCTGGGCCGGGAGACGGGATCCATCGCCCCCGGCCTCTGGGCCGACCTCGTCCTGCTGGACGCCGAAGCTCTCAACCTCATCCCCTGCCACGACGCCGCCAACAACATCGCCTATGCCGCCCACGGCGGCAACGTGGTGTTGAATATGTGCCGGGGCAAGGTCATATATGAAAACGGGGAATTCCTCACCATTGACCGGGAAAAGACCCTCTCTGAAGTGAAGGAATACGCCGTGCCCCTTCTGTTCGGCAAATAACCCCGGAAAGGCTGTGTCATAACCTTGTCTGAATCCAAAAAAAGCACCTTCTTCGGCGGGGCGGCCATTCTTGCGGCCAGCGCCCTCCTGGTAAAGGGCATCGGCGCCCTTTACCGCATCCCTCTGGGAAATATCCTCCCGGATGAAGTGATGGGAGACTACAACGCCGCCTACAACATCTATAACTTTTTCCTCACCATCTCCACCGCAGGTCTGCCTGTGGCCCTCTCCAAGACCATCTCGGAGGCCAACACCCTGGGCCGGAAAAACCAGGTAAACAAGATCTTCCGGGTGGCTTTCAACACCTTCCTGGCCATGGGCCTCATCAGCTTTTTCTGCATGACGGTGCTCTCCGGCTTCATGGCCTCGGTGGTGCTGGAAAACCCCAAGGCCGTCTACTGTGTGGTGGCCTTGGCCCCCTCGGTGCTGTGCGTGTGCATCATGTCCTCCTTCCGGGGCTATTTCCAGGGCCATTTCAACATGGTTCCCACCGGCATCTCACAGGTCATTGAGGCCGGCTTTAAGCTGGTCATCGGTCTGGCCCTGGCC
Organism: Oscillospiraceae bacterium; assembly: GCA_022794215.1. Classification (GTDB taxonomy): domain Bacteria; phylum Bacillota; class Clostridia; order Oscillospirales; family Oscillospiraceae; genus Vermiculatibacterium. The sequence continues at coordinate 102,144 of JAAWEH010000021.1, read as the reverse complement.
TTCTACGCCGTCTATGTCCTCCAAAAGCCGGACTTCGGCTCGGTGGGCGCCATTATCGGTGTTTCCTGCGGCAGCGTTGTGGCCCTGTGCTATATCATCACCCTGTTCTTAAAGTCCCGCCGGGAACAAAAGCGGGAATCGGCCTCCGACTCCCCGGATTCCGCCGGCGCCATTCTGGCCAATCTTTTGCGTCTGGCCGTTCCCATTACCCTGGGCTCGGCAGCTACCTCTCTGGTGACCCTCATCGACACCAAGCTGGTCATGGGCCAGCTCACCGGCATCTTCCAAACAGTGGACGGCCTTCTCCTGAACCCCGACGGTACCGGCCCCGCCCTGGACGCCGCCCGCACCCTTTACGGCATCTATTCCAAAACCATGTCCATCTACAACCTGCCCTTCTCCATGATGGTTCCCCTCACCGCCTGTATCATCCCCGCCGTATCGGGAGCCCTGGCCCGGAAGAACCACCGGGAGGCTCAGCGGGTCAGCGAGTCCGCCCTCCGGGTGGGCCTGTTGCTGGCCCTCCCCATGGGCATGGGCCTCTTCGCCCTGGGCGGCCCCATCATGGGTCTGCTCTTCCCCGCCATCGACGTAACCATCGCCGGCCCCCTCCTCTCCGTCCTGGGCCTGGCCTCCATCTTCGTGGCCCTGCAGCTGCTGTGCAACTCCATCCTCCAGGCCAACAACATGGTGAACCTGCCCATCCTGGCGGTGATCGTCGGCGGCATTACCAAGGTAGTGGTCAACTACAATCTGGTGGGCAACCCGGACATCCGCATCAACGGCGCCCCCGTGGGCACCCTGTGCTGCTTTATCGTCATCTCCGCCCTGGAGATCTTCATCATCCGCCGTGCCATCCCCAAGCCCCCCAGCTTCCTGCGGGCCTTCCTCAAGCCCTTCCTGGCCTCCGCGCTCATGGCCGCTGCCGCCTGGGGCTCCTACGGCCTGCTCCACCGCTTCCTGGGCAACTCCCTGTCCACGGTGGGAGCCATTTTGGTGGGGGTCGTTGTCTACCTGATTTTGGTGCTGGCCCTTCGCGTCATCTCCAAAGATGACCTCGCTTTGATGCCCAAAGGGGACAAAATTGCCAAAATCCTGAAAATTCAATGATTTTTTTGAAAAAAGCCCTTGCAGAGAGAGGTAAAATATGATAGATTTTGTAAGGAAAGAATCCTACGGCCTCAACGACTTGAAAAAAATCGTCTCCATCCTCCGGGCGCCGGGGGGCTGCCCCTGGGATGCCGAGCAGACCCACGAGAGCCTTTGCCGGGGCACCCTGGAGGAGTGTTACGAAGTCATCGAGGCCATCCACGAGGAAAACCCCGACCACTTGAAGGAGGAACTGGGAGACCTGTTGCTCCAGGTGGTTTTCCATGCCGACATCGAGCAGGAGGCCGGCCGCTTCGATTTAGATGACGTGGCCGACGGCATCTCCAAAAAGCTGATCTTCCGCCACCCCCATGTCTTTGGGGACGTGAGCGTAGCAGACAGCGCCGAGGTGTTGGTAAACTGGGACGCTCTGAAGCGCCAGGAGAAGGCCCAGGAGACCTATACCGACACCCTCACCTCTGTGGCCAGATCTCTCCCCGCCCTCTGGCGGGCGGAGAAGGTGCAGAAAAAGGCGAAAAAGGCCGGTTTCGACTGGCCCGACGCCTCCGGCGCAGTGGACAAGCTCTCCGAGGAATTGGGGGAGCTGAAGGAGGCCATGGCCCAGGGAAGCAACATTGAGGAAGAGTTGGGCGACCTTCTCTTTTCCGTCGTAAACGTCTCCCGCTTCCTGAACACCGATCCGGAGGAGGCCCTCAGCGCCGCCACGGACAAGTTCATCTCCCGCTTTGCCAAGGTGGAGCAGATGGCTCTCAGCCAGGGCAAGGACATGGCCCAAATGTCTCTTCAAGAGCTGGACAAGCTTTGGGAGAGCGCAAAACAGACTTAACGGCCGCTGGCCTTAAGTATATTTGGCGGGTAACCGCCGAGAAAAATAGGAGGAAACATCCATGAATAAAGCTGAACTCATCAATGCTACCGCCGAAAAGGCCGGCCTGTCCAAGAAGGACACCGAGACCGCTGTCAATGCCGTCATCGACGTGATCGCCAAGGCTCTGGCCGATGGTGACAAGGTCCAGCTGGTTGGCTTCGGTTCTTTCGAGGTTCGCAGCCGCGCCGCTCGCGTGGGCCGCAACCCCAAGACCAAGGAGACCATCAAGATCGCCGCTTCCAAGGTTCCCGCTTTCAAGCCCGGCAAGGCTCTGAAGGACGTCGTGGCGAAATAAGCTGCACCCAAAGGAAAAACAAGACGGCTCCGGGAATCCCGGAGCCGTTTTTGCCTCTTTTCCCTCCCCTTTTCGCTTCTTAAAAGTGCCTTTCCCTGTTGGAAAGGCACTTTTCTTTTCCCCCTTCCCCGGATGCTCCGGTATTCCGGGGAAAAACCGCGGATCAAAACGGCTGTTTTCCCTTTTCCATCCCCTGCATCCCTTTTTGCTGTTTTGTCTATGCAATTTTGTGCCGGTATGATACAATAAAGCCAGTCTGACAAAGGTGGTATCTCTATGCGTTTAGATAAGTGGCTCAAAAACTCCCGCCTGATCAAGCGGCGTACCGTGGCCAACGAAGCCTGCGACGCCGGCCGGGTCTCTGCCAACGGCCGGCCCGTGAAGGCCTCTTACGACGTAAAACCCGGGGACGTGCTGGAGCTGAAATTCGGCGAACGTCTCACCAAGGTAAAAGTCCTTTCCGTTCAAGAGATCGTGGGCAAGGCCGACGCCGCCGGCATGTACGAAGAGCTGCGCTGACCGCCCTATTTTTTCAAAGGAGGCTCCCCTTATGACCGACACTTCTAAAATTATCCTGGACGTAGATACCGGCACCGACGACGCCATGGCCATCATCCTGGCCATGCGTGCGCTGAAGGATCGGCTCCTGGCCATCACCGTGACCCACGGCAACCAGCCTCTGCACAACACCCTGGAAAACACCCTGCGGGTGGTGGAGTTCATGGGGGGCGGCGTGCCCGTCTACGGCGGTATGCCCGGCCCCATGGTGCAGGATCTCATGCCCGGCCGCCACGGAAACCAGCGCCACCAGAAGTATGTCCAGATCATCGACGGGGAGGAGGTCTGCGTCCACGCCCCCTACCTTCCCCTGCCCCCCACCTCCCTGAAACCCCAGTCTCAGCACGCCGTCAGCTTTCTGGTAGACGCCCTGCGCAACACCCCCGAGCCCATCACCATCGTTTCGGTGGGCCCCCTGTCCAACCTGGGCATGGCCCTGCGCATGGCCCCCGACATCGCCAAAAACATCAAGCGGCTCATCCTCATGGGGGGCGGCGACCGGGACGTAAACCTGACCTCCGCGGCCGAGCTCAATTTCTTCAAGGATCCCGAGGCCGCCCAGATCGTAGTCCACGCCCCCTGCCCCATCGTCATCTTCCCCCTGGACGCCACCACCTCCATCGTTTTCCGGGAGCACGACGCCGAGCAGATCATGGCCCTGGACAACCCCTGCGCCCGCTTCTATGCCGACCTGCTCCTCCACTTCATTGAGCGCCTGCGCCTGCTGGGCATCGCCTACAAGGACGACCCCAACGACTTCTCCATGGCCATGCACGACGCTTTGTGCATCCTCTACCTCCTGGATCCCACTCTGGTCACCGACCTGCGCCGCCGCAACGTGGACGTAGACTTCGGCGGCAGTCTCTGCGACGGCCGCATGGTGGTGGAAAGCCGGGTCTATGTCCCCCTGGAGGGGGACGTGCAGGTAGCCTATCAGCTCGACAAAGAAAAGGCCATGTCCCTCCTGCTCCGAATCCTGGCCTGACCTTTCCCAAACAAAAAAGGGGATCGGCTAAAAAGCCGATCCCCTTCTCTTTTGTCCTCTTACTTCTTCGCGGCGTTCTCGCCGGCGATCTTGCCGAAGGTCAGCGCGTCGGGCACGGCGTTGCCGCCCACCCGGTTGGTGCCGTGGATGCCTCCGGTGACCTCACCGGCGGCGTACAGGCCCTCAATGACCTGTCCCTCAGTGTTCAGCACCTTAGCCTCGGAATCGATCTCCAGACCGCCCATGGTGTGGTGGACGCAGGGGGAGAAGGCCACGGCGTAGAAGGGTCCTTCCTCGATGGTGCTCTCCCAGGTTCTGCGGCCAAACTCGTCGGGCTGGCCGGCCTTCACCAGGTCGTTGAACTCAGAAATGGTCTGCTCCAGAGTCTCAGCGGGCACGCCGATGGTCTCGGCCAGCTCGGTCAGGGTCTCACCCTTGGAGATCATGCCGTACTGCACCTGAGCGTCCAAAGCCTCCTGAGCCATACGGAGGGTGGCCTCCTTGCCGCCGCCCACCACCAGCACGTCAACGGTGGCATTCTGGAGGGTCTCCGCCTCCCCCTCACCGGCGGGAACGGCCTTCAGCGCCTCCACATCGCCGCCGGCCTGCTCCACACAGGCGGCCACGGCCGTCAAAATGGCCTCGGAGGTAATGGTGGCGCCGGACACCACGTCCACGCCAAGGCTCTGATACGTCACAATGGCCTCGGGAATGCCGGAGATGGCGGGGGCGCTGATGCCGTTGCTCTCGGCGTGCTCAACGATCGTCACCTTCTCGATGGCGTCGACGGTAAAGGTGACCGACACCTTCACCGGGCCGTTTCTGCCGTCGGCGCTGGCTTCATAAGTACCTGCCACATAGGCGCCCTCCTGGGGAGCCGGCGGATTTGTCTCCTTGGCAGCGGGGCTCCCACAGTTGGACAGCAGGAGCGCCGCGCTGAGAGACAGCGCTGCGAGCTTTGCTTTTTTCATTTTTCCCCCCTTTCTTTCCTTAAATTGGCATTTTGTTAAATTTTTAGCACATTTTTGAAATAATTACAATAGCTTTGAATGGATCCGTGCAATTTTTCTTGCAAAAAGTCCCCCTCTCACCCGTGAAAATGAGAGGGGGTCGATCTTTTCGTCCTTATATCATCAGCGAGCATACCCGCTCAGTGTACCCCGCCGGATCCTCCACACCCAGCCCCGCAATGATCAGAGCCTGGTCGTAGAGCAGCTGCGCATATTTTTTCGCCTTCTCCGGCTCCTGGGCCACCGCCCGGCACAGGGCGGAATAAACCGGGCTGTCCGCATTCAGCTCCAGCACCCGCTGGGCCTTCATCCCCGGTATAGCCTCTCCCATGCGCTGGAAATACTTCTCCATCTCCAAGCTCATGGGCCCGTCGGCGCTCAGACACACCGGCGCCGACTTCAGCACCTTGGAAAGCCGCACGTCAAAAACCTTGTCTCCCAGGGTCTCCTTCACAAAATCCAGCACCGGCCGGTTGGCCTCGGCCTTCTTTTCGCTCTCCGCCTTCTCCTCCTCGCTCTCAGGAAGCGCATCGGCGCTGGCCGCGTTCCGAAACGGCTTTTCCCCGTACTGCATCAGGGTCTGGGCCACAAACTCGTCCACCTCGTCGGTGAAATAGAGGATCTCGTACCCCTTGTCCAGCACCCGCTCGGCCTGGGGCAGGGCCTTGGCCATCTCCACGCTCTCGGCGCAGAGATAGAAGATGCCGCCCTGATCCTCCTTCATCCGCTCCACGTACTCGCCCAGGGTGGTCAGCCTGTCACTGTCGGAGGAGGCAAAAAGCAGCAGATCCTGCAAAACCTCCTTCTTGGCTCCGTACTGGCTCACCACCCCGTACTTCAGCTGCCGCCCAAAGCCCTTCCAGAACTTCAGGTACTTCTCCCGATCCTCCTTCTGGAGCTTCAAAAGCTCCCCCTTCACCTTCTTCTCCACGTTGCTCTCGATGATGTGGAGCGCCCTGGTGTGCTGCAAAGTCTCCCGGGAGATGTTCAGCGGCAGATCCGGGGAATCCACCACGCCCTTTACAAAGGAGAAGTGATCCGGCACTACCTCGGGACACTTGTCCATGATAAGCACCCCGGAGGAGTAGAGCTGCAGCCCCTTCTCATAGTCCTTGGAGTAGTAATCATAGGGGGCGTGGCCCGGGATAAACAGCATGGCCTTATACTCCATCTGTCCCTCAGCGGCCACATGGATCACCGCCAGCGGCTCCTCCCAGTCTCCGAACTTCTCCTTGTAAAACTGCCCGTACTCCTCCTCCTTCACCTTGCTCTTGGCCCTCTGCCACAGGGGAACCATGGAGTTGAGGGTGGCCCACTCCCGGTGGGTCTCATACTCGGGCTTATAGTCCTCCCCCGCGTCCTCCGGCCGCTCCTTCCTCTCGGTGACCTCCAGCTCCATGCGAATGGGGGTGTGGACATAGTCGGAATACTTCTTCACCAGCTCCTGGAGCCGGTAGCTCTCCAGATATTCGCTGTAGTGCTCCTCCTCAGTATCCGCCTTGATGTGCAGGATCACCTCGGTGCCCACGGTCTCCTTGTCGCAGCTCTCCACCGTGTACCCGTCGGCCCCGTCGCTTTTCCACTCCCAGGCCTCGTCGCTGCCGTAAGCCCTGGAGCGCACCGTCACGGTATCCGCCACCATAAAAGCGGAGTAGAACCCAACGCCGAACTGCCCGATAATGTCCACATTCTTGGCCTTCTCCGCCTTGTCCATCTCCTGCTTGAACTGAAGCGAGCCGCTCCGGGCGATGGTGCCCAGGTTCTTCTCCAGCTCCTCCCGGGTCATGCCGATGCCGTTGTCCGCAATGGTCAGGGTGCGTCCGGCCTTGTCCGGCACAAGGGTGATCTGAAAATCCTTGCGCTTGATGCCCACCTTGTCATCGGTGAGAGCCCGGTAGGCCAGCTTGTCCACCGCGTCGCTGGCGTTGGACAGCAGCTCCCGCAAAAAGATCTCCTTGTGGGTGTAGATCGAGTTGATCATCAGATCCAGCAGCCGCTTGCTCTCCGCCTTGAATTGCTTCTTTGCCATCTTCTGTGCGCCTCCATATATATTCCATTTTTTGAAAACAAAATAGGGTTAGCACTCGACGAAAGAGAGTGCTAACCCTATGATAATCCCTGGAGCCATAAATTTCAAGGCTGTTCGAAAAAAATTTACAATTTCTCCTCGGGCTTGTTCTTTTCCAGATATTCCCGCAGGATGATATTGATACAGCTGGAAACAGAGCGATCCCGTATCTCTGCCAACTCCTTGATTTTCTCCAAAACCGGGTCATCCAACGTAATACTGATAGACTTTTTCAAAGGCTTCATAATATCACCTCTATATGAGATAATACTATGATTCGCTATCTTCATTTGACAATTCGTGGTAATTCGTGTAAATTAGTGTATCTGGAGGTGGACATTATGTATGAAGATGCGATAGACCACAAAAGCCTGCAGGAGCAATTTGAGGCTTCCCTTGACAACGCCTTTCGCGATTTTTACGCCAGCCGTGCTCTGGATCCTTTTGTCGACGCTCTAAAAGACGATTTTGCCGCCGCCCTCCGCCTCGCCTTCCTCGCCGGCTATGAAGCCGCAGGAGGCCGCCCCCCCGCCGCCCCCTGACGAACTGGCCTTTTTGCTCTTTGGGGCATGAACACGTTTCGAATATCGCTTAACCTCCCGCGCCCCAACCCCGTTACGAAGTAAGGGGCTGGGGCCATCCCAGCGGAAAGAGAAGGACTATGGGGAGTTTCCAAAGAGGGGCCACCGCAGTGGCCCCTCTTTGGTCGTTTCAAGGGGGAGTCCAGAGGGGGGAAATCGAAATCCCCCCTCTGGGGCTTTCTTGGGGGGGCGGTGTCCGCCGGTGGCGGGCGTCCACCGCACGACCGAGCCGGCAGGCGAGACCTGGGGGACTATTCTTTGGCCTCAAAGAATAGTCCCCCAGTTCACGCACTGATAGTATAGAAATCAATCATCAGCAAAACGATACCACCCCCGGAGGGGAAACCATCCCCACCCCGGAACAGAAACCTCACCCCCACCGATCATTGCCATTTCCGGCAAAATACCGTATAATAGACCCATCAGAAAGGATGATCCCCATGCTTCTTCACCTTCTCGCCGTGGGCGATGTGGTGGGGCAGGGCGGCCTGGACTGCCTTACCCGCCGCCTGCGCACCCTGAAAAAGCTGCATAACGTGGACTTCACCGTGGTCAACGGGGAAAACGCCTCCGGCGTGGGCCTCACCCCCAAGCAGGCCCAGACCATCTTCGACGCCGGGGCTGACGTCATCACCCTGGGCAACCACACCTGGAACCGGCTGCAGATCGCCGACTTTCTGGAGGAAAACCCCTATATCCTCCGCCCCGCCAACTACCCCAGCCGTCTCCCCGGCCGGGGCTACGGCGTCTACGACGGCCCCCGGGGACTGCGCATCGGCGTCATGAACCTCATTGGCCGTCTGGAACTGTCCCCCCACAACGAAAACCCCTTCCTCACCGCCGACGCCATCCTGAAAAACCCCGGCGCCGACCTTGTGGTGGTGGACTTTCACGCCGAGGCCACCAGCGAAAAAGGCGCCCTGGCCTACTATCTGGACGGCCGCGTCCAGGCCCTCTGGGGCACCCACACCCATGTGCCCACCGCCGACTGTCAGCTCCTCCCCCAGGGGCTGGGCTTTGTCACCGACCTGGGCATGACCGGCCCTTCCCGCTCTGTCTTGGGCATCAAGCCGGAGCAGTCCATTAACCTTTTCCTGGGCGGCCTGCCCCAGCGCTACCAGGAAGCGGAAGGCCCCTCCAAGCTCAACGCCGTCCTCTTCACCATCGACGCCCAGGCAAAAAAGTGCCTCTCGGTGGAACGGGTGGATCTGCTCGACTGACCAAGTCCCCTCCAAAAGCCCAATTCCTTTCTCCCGCAATGTATTCTCTCCCATAGTTGCATCCCTGTTGCACATTCCGGTACACCAAACTCTTGTTGTACCCAAATTGCATCCCCCCGCCCCTCCCCTATCCTCCCTTTTCCCTCCCTTCCGGGGCAGAAAGCGTACCTTATCCCTTCTTTTTGTACCAGAATGATTTTCCATTTTTGGAATCTCCATCCAAAAAACGTCCAACCCTTGTTTCACGTGAAACAAATGTTCTATATATCCTTGAAAGGAGATCCTCCCATGCTCCATATCCTCCATGCCGCCGATCTCCATCTGGACGCCCCCTTCGCCGCCCTCACAGCGGAGCAGGCCCGCCAGCGCCGCTCCGAACAGCGGCTTCTGCTGGATGCCCTGGCCGATACCGCCATTGAGCGCTGTGCCGACCTGGTGCTCCTCTCCGGCGATCTTCTGGACTCTCACCAGACCTACCGGGAGACCGCCCAGGCTCTGGCCGCCGCCCTGGGCCGCATCCCCACCCCCGTGGTCATCGCCCCCGGCAACCACGATTTCTACGGCCCCGGCTCCCTCTACGCCGCCCCCATCTGGCCCAAAAATGTCCTCATCTTCCGGGAGGGCGCCATCCAAAGCGTGGAACTTCCCAACGTGACCCTCTACGGCTCCGCCTTCACCGGACAGTTCCGGGACGGCTCGCCCTTGGCGGGCTTCCACGCCCCGGATACCGGCAAGCCCGCGGTCATGGCCCTCCACGGGGACGTGGACGGCGCCGGCCGCTACGGATCCATCCCCCGGGATCACATCGCCCAGAGCGGCCTGACCTACCTGGCCCTGGGGCATATCCACGCCTGCTCGGGCCTTCAAAAAGAGGGCAATACCTATTGGGCCTACCCCGGCTGTACCGAGGGCCGGGGCTTTGACGAGCTGGGGGACAAGGGCGCCCTCTGGGTCACCATCTCCGGTGAGCGTACCGTAACGGCGGAGTTTCTCCCCCTGTGCCGCCGCCGCTATGAGATCCTGGAGTGCGACCTGACCGGCCGCGACCCGGCCCAAGCCGTGGTTTCCGCTCTCTCCCAGGGAAATAAGGACGATATCTGCCGCCTGATCCTCACCGGGGAGGCAAAAGACCTGGATCTCTCCGCCCTCGCCCAAACCGCCGCTCCCTACCGCTGGGCGGTGACGGTTCGGGATCATACCCGCATCCCTCAAAACCTTTGGGGCCGGGAGGGTGAGGACAGCCTCACCGGGCTCTTCCTCCGGGATATGCGCCGCCGCATCGACTCTGCCGCCGGCGAGGAAAAGGCCACCCTGGAGCGGGCGGTACGCTTCGGCCTCACCGCCCTGGAAAACGGGGAGGACACGCCATGAAAATCATCGAGATGACCGCCACCTTCGGCAAGCTTCACAAGGCCGCCCTCCGCCCCGGGCCGGGCCTCACCCTTATCATGGCCTCCAACGAAGCAGGAAAATCCACCTGGTGCGCCTTCCTCCGGGCCATGCTCTACGGCTTCCCCCAGCGTGACCGGGACAAATCCGGCTACCTGGCGGAGAAAAACCGCTATCAGCCCTGGTCCGGCGCACCCATGGAGGGTACCCTGACCCTGAAATGGCAGGGCCGGGAGCTCACCCTTTACCGGGGCCCCAAAGGAACCACCCCCTGGGGCGCCTTTTCCGCCGTCTGGGCCGCCACCGGAGAGCCGGTGGCGGAGCTGACCGCCGAAAACTGCGGGGAAACGCTGCTGGGCGTCTCCCGGGAGGTTTTTGAGCGCACCGCCTTTGTGAGCCAGGGAGAGATCGCCCTCTCCCCCAGCGGCGACCTGGAAAAGCGGGTGGCGGCCCTGGCCACCTCCGGAGAGGAGGACGTATCTTACTCCCAGGTGGAGCGCCGGCTGAAGGACTGGCTCAACCGCCGTCGGGCCAACGCCCGCTTCGGCCTGATCCCCGAATTGGAAGGGGAGCTTTCCACCGTGGAATCCGCCCTTGCCCGCCAGGGCTCCCTCCTGCGCCAAGCCCAGGAAGCCCAGCAGGAGAAGGAGGCTCTGGAGGCCAAAAAAGCCCGGCTGGAAGCCCAGCTCCAGGCCCACGCCGCGGCGGATCAGGCACAGCAGGCCGAAAAGCACAAGCAGGCCCAGGCCGAGTATGCCGCGGCCCTCACCGACTTTCAAAGCGCGGAAAAAGCCGCCCATACGCTGCCTTCCACCGAGGCTTTGCGGCAGGCCCAGGGAGACCTGGCCTACTTAAACACCCTTATCGCCAACCTGAAACTGGCGGAAAAGGCGGTGCCGGAAGCCAAAGACCGGGCGGAGGCCGCGGAAAAAGCAGTCGGGGACGACCCCTTTTTCAGCAGCTGGGAAACGGCCCAGGCCGCTGCCAAGGCCCAGTTGGATCACGACCAGGCCCTGCGCCTGGAAAAGAAACCCTCTCTGCCCCTTTTCCTTCTTCTGGGCGCTCTTTTGGGGGCTGTGCCGGGGCTTCTTCTGGCCTTTGCCGCCCCCCAGCCCCTGGTTCAGCTGGGGTTCTCCCTTGGGCTTATGGAGGGGTGCATCGTCAGCCCTGTCACCATGCTGTGGATCCTTCTGCCCTGCGCCCTTCTGGGGGCTTTGGCGGGCGGGCTGGCCTGCCTGCTGCGGGATAAAAGCCGGGCAAAAGCCCTCCATGCCATTCTCTCCCAATATGGAACCCAGACCCCCCAAGACATCCTTCACCGCAGCACGGAATACAGCCGGAAGGTCTCCGCCGCCCAGGAGGCCCAACGGGAGCTTCAAGCCGTGAATGCCGAGCGGGATAAGCTCTCCGCCCAAAAGGAGGAGCTCACCGCCCAGCTTCTCCTCTTCGTCCACCCCTTCGCCCCGGAGGTCACCGACCGCTTCGGCATCTCCGCCGCCCTTAGCCGGGCCCTGCAGCAGGGGGAGCGGTATCATCTTGCCAAGACAAAGGCCCAGGCCGCGGAAAAGCTTCTCTCCGCCCTCCCCTCTCCCGCTTCCGGGGAAAGCCGGCCTCTGCTCACCGTGGCCCCGCAGGGGGACGCCACCCATCTCGCCGCCCAGCTGGGCGCGGTGAACGGGGAGCTGACCCGCGTCAGCGACGCCGCCGCCCGGCTCCAGGGGGAGCTCCGGTCCCTGGGCGACCCGGCGGAGCTGGAGGCCCGGCGCAGTCAGCTCTTGGAACAGCTGGAGCTGCGGCGGGGCGAATATGACGCCATCACCGCCGCCATGGAAAGCCTGAAAACCGCCGATTCCCTTCTCCGGGAGCGGTTTTCCCCCGCCGTCAACGACAAGGCAGGGGCCTACCTCTCCGCCCTCACCGGAGGGAAGTATAACAAGGCCGCCCTGACCCGGCAGTTCCAGGCCCTGGCCCAGGAAACGGGAGAGGCCGCCCCCCGGCAGGATCTGGCCCTCTCCGGGGGCGCTGCTCAGCAGCTCTATCTGGCGGTGCGCCTTGCCATGTGCGAGCTGGCCCTGCCCCAGGCAGAGCCCTGCCCCATTCTGCTGGATGACGCTCTGGACGCCTTTGACGACCAGCGGGCAAGCCTTGCTCTAACCTGCCTGTTGGAGACGGCAAAAACCCGGCAGGTTCTTCTTTTCACCTGCCACAGCCGGGAAAAGACGCTGCTGGCAGGGAAAAATGTCACCATCTTGGGGGAATGAGGCAATGGAGGAAAAAGCCAAAAAATCTCTGTCCCGGCCCAAAATATTTCTGCTCACCTTTTTTCTGGTCTTTGTTCTCTCTTTGGCGCTGAACTTTTGCTCTTCCCTTCGGGTTTATGAGGCGGCGGGAAGCTCCATGGCTCCTGCCTTTCAGGAGGGTGACCGGATCCTGTTCCAAATGGGAGCTTCTTTCCGGAGCGGGGATGTGGTCATCCTCTCCGCCGGCGAGCTGGGAATGGTCATCAAACGGGTCATCGCCGTGGAGGGGCAGCACGTGGTTGTGGACTATGCCGCCAACACGGTCACCGTAGACGGGGTCATTCTGGACGAACCCTATGTTCCAGAGGCTATGACGGATACCCGGAACCCTGCCATACGCCTTTTGGACGTGACGGTGCCCCCGGGCCGGGTCTATGTTCTGGGGGATAACCGGAACCATTCCTTCGACAGCCGGCATGAGCAGTTGGGCTGCGTCCATGTCAGCGGCGTGTGGGGCAAGGCCCTTTGGAACATGGGGCCCTGAGTGCGGCTTGGCCGAACCTTTTGACTGCCCCGTTGCATTTTTTCTCCAATTGGGCTATAATAACAAAATCAAACCTTTGGAGTTGATCCCATGTCCGACGAAACCATACTCCCAACTGAAAATCAGGGGCCGGGGGAAAATCCCAACGAGGAGAAGGGCTCCTTTCGGCTGGATCTCTATTTTTGGGTTCAGGCCCTGGTGATGGCCCTGGTATGCCTCATCTTGGTCTTTACCCTGGTAGGGCGGATCATCGGCGTGGTGGGCTCCTCCATGCTTCCCACCCTTCACGAGGGAGACCTGCTGCTGCTCCAATCGGTGGGCTATACCCCCAAGCAGGGGGATGTGGTGGTTCTCCGCAAGCCCGACTTCCCTTGGCCTGAGACCGCCCCCGTGGTCAAACGGGTCATCGCCGTGGAGGGGCAGCACGTGCGGGTGGACTACGACGCCCACTGCGTCTATGTGGACGGCGTCGCCTTGGATGAGCCCTATATCAACGGAATCATGGAACAGCCCACCGATTCCGCTTTGATCTATTTGGATCTCACCGTGCCGGAGGGCTCTGTCTACGTTTTGGGCGACAACCGCAACCACTCCTCGGACAGCCGCCACCAGCTGCTGGGGCCTGTGGACGAGCGTTATGTCCTTGGACGAGCGCTGTGGGTGATCTCTCCCTTCCAGAATTTTGGCGCCATTGATTAAAAAAGCCCTTCGCCAAAAGGCGAAGGGCTTTTTTTGCCCGGAGCCGGCGGGCTGTCTCCTCTCTTTTGTCAACCAAATTCCAAAATTAGTTGACATTCTAACAGGTGTGCTGTATACTTATTTCCATAATTGGTTTACAACCTGGAGGGGTCGTCTATGCAGCAACTGGCACAAGAGATCACTCAGGGCCGTCGGCTGACCCGGGAAGACGACTTGGAGCGGCTGCTCACCGCCGATCTGGAGGAACTGAGCCGGGGGGCGGATCAGATCCGCAGGGCCCTGTGCGGAGATGGTTTTGATTTTTGCAGCGTGATCAGCGGGCGCAGCGGGCGGTGCAGCGAGGACTGCCGGTTCTGCGCCCAATCCCGGTGCAGCCATGCCCCGGTGGAGGCCCACCCCTTCCTGCCGGCCCAGGATATCCTGGCTGAGGGCAAGTGCAACGAGGAATCGGGCATCTATCGCTACTCTGTGGTGACCGTGGGCCGGGGCGTCCACGGGAAGGATCTGGAAAAATCGCTGGAGGCCTACCGGCTGCTGCGCAAGGAGACCAACCTGGCCCTGTGCGTCTCCCACGGGCTGCAGAGCGTGGAGGAAATGCGGGCCTTGAAGGAAGCCGGCGTAACCCAGATCCACTCCAACCTGGAGACCTCCCGGCGGTACTTTCCCCAGATCTGTTCCACCCACACCTATCAGGACAAGGTGGACAACGTATTGCGGGCCAAGGAAGCGGGGCTGAAGGTGTGCTCCGGCGGGATCCTGGGGCTGGGGGAAACCTGGCAGGATCGGCTGGATCTGGCTTTGGAGCTTGCCGGACTGGAGGTGGATTCCATCCCCCTGAACCTGCTGCGGCCCATTCCCGGCACCCCTTTGGAGAATGTGGAGCTTATCTCCGAGGAGGATGTGATCCGCGCCACGGCTATCTTCCGGTACCTCAACCCCACTGCCTGGATCCGCATTGCCGCCGGCCGGGACCGGTTCCCCGACGGGGGCGAGAAGTTCTTCCGGGCCGGGGCCAACGCCGCCATTACCGGAAACATGCTCACCATTGAGGGCACCACCATCACCGGCGACCTGGAACTTATTGAGCGCCTGGGCTTTCACCCGGAGGTTCCCGATCCCGTCCGGGGCTGAGCCCACCCTTTATACGAAATTATCTCCCTCCAAAAAACGGCCCGTCAGGAAAATCCTGACGGGCCGTTTTTGATTTTTGTTCCCTTAGAAATACTTCTTTACCCCATCGGACGCCAGAGAGGTATCGGCGCTGATGGTGACGGTGAACTTGATGCCGTTCTTCTCCCCGAAGAGGTTGAGCCAATCCAGGAACTGCTCCACACTGGGATCCTCAGCCTCTACGCCGACGATCTTGGTCAGGCTCTCCACGAACACGTGGGTAATGTCGTAGTTGCCCGCATGGAGGCCGCTGATGAAGCCCTTGAGCATATCGAAGCTGCTGATGGCGTATTCCTTCGCCTCCACCAGCCGGATCTGATAGTGGATGTCGTAGGTCAGCTTGGAGCCATGCTCGATGCACACCACGCTGCCGGCCTCGCTCTTGGCCGCGGAGTTGATGAGTTCGATCATCTGCTTGGTCTTGCCCGTTCCTTTGACTCCCATGATCACTCGCACCATGATGAATCACTCCTTCACTTTGTCCGCCGGACAGATTTTTCCGGTCTATGGTATGATATCCGCAGTCAGTCTTGCTGTGCAAGCCAGAGGGCTATCGCCCTTCCGCGCTGCGCGCGGCCACGGGATTGACGGTCTCGCAAAAATGCCTTTGCCAGCAAGCATTTTTGCTTCCTGGTATTATATTACCATTTTTCCCCCTGAAATGCAACCGCCTTTTGCAGAGATTTAACTTTCCAGCCGTCTTTCTAATTCCGCCCTCTGCTTTTCATAGCCGGGCTTGCCCAGGAGGGCATACATATTATTTTTATAGGCCTCCACTCCGGGCTGGTCAAAGGGATTGACCCCCAGGAGATAGCCCGAGATCCCGCAGGCAAACTCGAAGAAATAGATCAGCCCTCCCAGGCTCTTTTCGTCCCGGGCGGGGACGGTGATGAGAATGTTGGGCACGCCGCCGTCCACATGGGCCAGGGTCACCCCCTGGAGAGCCCGCTCGGCCACAAAGTCCAGGGTCTTACCCGACAGGAAGTTAAGTCCGTCCACATTCTCCGGATCGTCGGGGATCACCCGCTGGGTGTGACCCTTGTCAAAGCGGATCACCGTCTCGAACATGATCCGCTCGCCCTGCTGGATGAACTGGCCCATGGAGTGAAGATCGGCGGTGAACTCCACGCTGGCGGGAAACAGGCCCTTGCCGTCCTTCCCCTCGCTCTCGCCGTAAAGCTGCTTCCACCACTCGGCAAAGAAACGGAAGGCGGGCTCGTAGCCGGCCAGGATCTCCACCCGTTTACCGCTTTCATAGAGGGCGTGGCGGGCGGCGGCATACTGCCAGGCGGGGTTGTCCATGCCGGGCTTGGCCAGGAGCTCCATCTCCTCCTTCGCCCCGTCCATGAGAGCCCGGATGTCGATGCCGGCGGCGGCGATGGGCAGCAGGCCCACGGCGGTGAGGACGCTGTAACGCCCGCCCACGTTGTCGGGCACCACGAACTCCTCGTAGCCCTCCTTGTCGGCAAGGCCCTTCAATGCCCCCCGCTTGGCGTCGGTGGTGGCGTAAATGCGCTCCCGGGCCCCCTCTTTGCCGTACTTCTCCTCCAGCAGGGCCTTAAAAATGCGGAAGGCGATGGCAGGTTCGGTGGTGGTGCCCGACTTGGAGATGACGTTCACCGAGAAGTCCACGTCCTTCACAAGGTCGATGACCTCGTTGATGCCGTCGGAGGACAGGCCGTTGCCGGCAAAATAGATGGCCGGGCCCTCCTTCCGGGTCAGATTGAAGTTGTTGGAGGTCAGGGTCTCGATGACTGCCCGGGCTCCCAGGTAGCTTCCGCCGATGCCGATGACCACCAGGGCCTTGGAATCGGAGCGGATCTTCTCCGCCGCCCTCTGGATCCGGGCGAACTCCTCTTTATCATAATCGGCGGGAAGACGAACCCAGCCCAGAAAATCGCTGCCCGCGCCGGTGCCGTTCATCACATGGTCGTGGGCCTTCTCCAGGGCCTTCTCCTCCCCGGTGCGCCAGCCCATGGGAAGGAAGGGGGAAACATTGGAAAGATCCAGATTCAACATGAAAATGACCTCCTGTACAAATTCTCTAAGGGTTGGCTATAGTATATACCAACCGGAGAAATTTGGAAAGAATTTTATGGGGGCTGTCCCAAAATTTATGGGGGCTGTCCTAAGACAGCCCCCATAATACCTGAACCCTTTTTACTATTCCACCACCCGGAAGGTGCACTCTCCCTCGTCGTTAAGGGTCAGGAACACTTTGGCCCCATCAAAGGAAAAGCCCGCCAGGTTCTTTTTCCCCGGCACATGGTTCTGGCAGACCATGGGGGTAATATAGTACATTTTGCTCTGATCCTCCTCCCGGAACCGGGCGGTGTCCACAGTCACCTCCAAGGCGAAATCCCGCCCGGGGATCAGGGGCACCTCGGCCTGCTCCTCATAGGCCTGGAGGACCACATAGTTGTAGTAATCCGGCAGATCGGGCATACAGCCGGTCAGGCGGATGGTCTTGCCCTCCAGCACCTCCAGGGCCATCCACTTTCCGTTGTCCCAGTCCGCGCGGTAGTAGTCGGTTCTGCCGTCGGCGGGCAGGGGGGTGCTGCTGGAGCCGCCGGCGGAGGGGCTGGTGGGCACTTCGCTGTCCACAAAATTGCAGCGGACGATGCACGTCTTGGTTCCCACTCCCTCCACTTTCACACGGATCGTAGCGGTTCCCTTGCTGACGGCGGTAAGCACCCCGTTCCAGGAGACAGACGCAACCGAGGGATCGCTGGAGCTCCAGGTCACGTCAGCCTTGGCGTCCTCCGGGGTCAAAGCCACCTTTAAAACAAAAGTCTCCCCGGGAGCGCTGAAGGTCATATCCGTTCTGTTCAGCGTAAAAGCGGCTGGGACGGACGCCTCCGGCTGAATGATGGCGGGCCGCCCCTGGCTTTCATCGTTCAGATCGATCTCCAGCCCGTAGGCCTTCAAATGCCGGGAGGGATAGCTTCCGAACACCCCGTAGGGCCCCGCCTCGGGCCGAACCCAGCGGATGCTGCCGCCCTCCACCAGGGGGTCTGCATTAGGGATCATAAAGTCCGGCAGGGCCTTCGTTTGGCCGATCTGGTTCCCCTGGCCGTCAAAGACGGCGTAGCAGAAGTCACCGAAATCTCCCACCGTGGTTCGGCCGGACTTCTTGACCGTCTGCCACATGACCACAAAGGTATTGTTATTCATTTCCACCATGCTGACCTGATCCACATATTCCTCCCCGTCGGCGGGGAAGCCGGTGAGCCACTTGATCTCCGGCCGGCTGTTGGGATAGCCCTCCTTGGGAATCACCGCCAGAAAAGCGTTGGCGTACTCCAGCTTGTCGTTCCCCTTCTGGGGGGAGGAGGCCCCGGCAAAGAGGTAGTTGTCTCCGCTGATACCCAGGCCGCCGGGGATGGCGTAGGTGGCGTTCTGCCCGATCTCGCCGGAGAAGGGGAAAAAGTTCAGCTCCTTGCCGTATCCGGTGGCGGCGTCCAGATTCAGGGCAAAGCCCCGGGGATAAGCGTCTCCGTGGTCGGCATAGACCGGCTCGCCCCCGTCAAAGGCCACATACTGGGCGAAGGAATGGCTCACGTGGTTGCCGGGAAAGGGAGGACTCACAGACAAAACGCGCATGTCCGGAGTGCTGATCTTGATGGTGATGTTGGACTGGTGGCGCAGACCGTCTTTTGGCGTGAGGTACCGCAGCCGGGAGGTGTGGAGGATCAAAACTCCGTCCTCCTCCGCCATGGCTACATGGCTGGTGGAACGGTAGGGCTGGGTGGTATAGCTCTCTCCGCCTGTCACAGAGGCGGCGGCAAGCCGGTTCCAGCTTTTGTCGTAGCGGACGATGCGGTAGACCTCCTTACCGTCGTCCTCCTCCATGTTGTCCTGCCCGAAGGCCAGGTAGTAGGCCTCCTCCCCCTCATAGAAGCCGGCGCAGAAGTCCAGCTCCACGGGGATGTCCTGGATGCCGGCGGAATGGCCGTTTTCGTCAAAGCGCTCCACCCGGACACAGGGGTTCTCCCCATCCCGGCCCCTGATCTGAAGGACTGACTGCTCTCCGTTCCGCCCCAGCAGGTATAGTTCTCCGGTGGTGTGAACCGCCCACTCTGTCTCCACCTCCAGCGCAGAGTTCAGGTGTCCGATGCCCAAAGCCTCCTCCCGGTTCCAATTGGCCGCCTCCGCCGCCCGAAAGACCCGATCCAGCATAACGCAGGCCTCCTGGAAGGTAAGGATCCCCTGGGGGTTGAAGCGTCCGGCCTCGTCCCCCTTCAAAAGTCCCAACGCGGAGACCCGGTTCACCGAGGCTGCGGCCCAGGGACTAATGGCGTCCGCATCCGCAAAGCTCCTGGATCCGTTTACCTCCTCAATTTCGGCCCCGGTATACATCTCCAGCGCGTCCACCAGAGCACACATCATCTTGGCGGCCTGCTCCCGGGTCAGATTGCTGTCACAGTCGGCCAGCCGCTTGCCGTCCACCAAAGCTCCCTCGGTAAGGCCGTAGGCCGCCGCCGTATACATGTTATACCGTCCGCCGAAGCCGTCGGGACTGGTCACATCGCTGAAATAGTCTACCGCCACGGGGGTGGCCGCGCTCAAAAGATCCCGCCTGCCCTCCCGGTGGATGATATTGACCATGAAATAGCAAAACCCTCCCCGGTTCATGATGACGGTGGGATTGTAGGTTCCTTGCCCCAGGATCCCGGCGCCGGCCAGATCCTCCATCTGCTCAACGGCCCAGGAAGCGGGCTCTTTCTCCCACTTGACCCCTGCCGCCGAAGCCGGGAGGGTACAGGCCCCTGCCGTCAATGTCAGTGCCAGCGCCGCCCGCAAAATCCGTTTTGCCTCCATGATCTTCGCTCCCTTTCCGGTGTGTTTCGCCAAATAGGTTTTTGTCTTAAAAAAGCCGCCTTTTCCTTTATTGTACTCCGCTCCACCCCCAAGTTCAAGAGGATGAGGCGGCTATGCGGATTTTTTAAGCTTCTTTTCGTCCCTTTCGGTATAATATCACCGCCAGTATGGTGCCGGCGATGGCGGTCAAAAGCCCAATGACCATGATAACGGTGGCGATGGTCATAAAGACCTCCCCCATACCGGACACTGCCGTCACCTGCCCGGAACCGAAGGCTCCGCCTCCGACCTGTTCCATGAGCTGCTCCAGGGCCTCCGGGGGCAGTTCTATCGCATTTCCCGCGCTGTCTACCGCCGAAACGCCCCAGCCGCCAAAGCCGCCAAAATTTTGGAAGCTGTCTGCCGCCACCCGGAACATTCGTCCGAAGGCAAACCGGGCGACCCCGCCCACCAGGATGCCCCCCAAACCCTGGAGGGCAATGTACACCCCCGCCAGCCAGCCGTGGCGGCGGATCATCCGCGCCAAAAAGCCGGGAAGTTTATCCCATTCCGAATTGGGGACGGGCCCCTCTCCCGGGGAGGGCTCTTCCGGCTCCTTGCCGCTGAGCAGCTGGTCGGTGGTGATGCCAAAGGCCTCTGCCAGGGCCATCAGCTTGCCCACCTCCGGGGTGGTGTCCCCCAGTTCCCAGCGGGATACCGCCTGCCGGGACACACCCACCCGCTCGGCAAGAGCCTCCTGAGACATACCGGAGCGCTTACGGTAATAATAGATGCTTTCGCCCAATGTCATTTTCATTCCTCCTTGGTATCTGTTATCCGCCCATACATAGACGGCGAGGGGCCGGGAAAGCTTCCCTGCCCCTCACTCAATATACCAAAATGCCTGGTTGCGGCTCCACCAGCTTAGGCTGGAAGTTCCGCAACCAGCGATTGCCGACGGTGCTTTTTAGTTGCGCAGGCTCTGCATGGGGGCCGGGATGCGCCCGCCCCGGTGGACAAAATCAGCGCTGGAGGCGCCGTGGAGGGGCATCACCGGGGCCGAGCCCAGCAGCCCTCCAAACTCCACCATGTCCCCCACCTTGCAGCCGGGGGCGGGGATGAGCCGCACGGCGGTGGTCTTGGAGTTGACCATGCCGATGGCCGCCTCGTCGGCGATGATGGCCGAGAGGGTCTCGGCGGTGGTGTCCCCGGGGACGGCGATCATGTCCAGTCCCACCGAGCACACGCAGGTCATGGCTTCCAACTTGTCCAGGGTGAGGGTTCCCGACTGGGCGGCGGCGATCATTCCCTCGTCCTCGCTCACCGGGATAAAGGCTCCGGAGAGCCCGCCCACATGGGAGGAGGCCATGACGCCTCCCTTCTTCACCGCGTCGTTGAGCAGGGCCAGGGCGGCGGTGGTACCGTGGGTGCCGCAGGTCTCCAGCCCCATCTCCTCCAAAATCCGGGCCACGCTGTCCCCCACGGCGGGGGTGGGGGCCAGGGAGAGATCCACGATGCCAAAGGGCACGTCCAGCCGGCGGGAGGCCTCCTGGGCCACCAGCTGGCCCATCCGGGTGATGCGGAAGGCGGTCTTTTTCACCGTCTCGGCCACCACGTCGAAGCGCTCCCCCTTTACGCTCTGGAGGGCGTGGTACACCACCCCGGGGCCGGAGACCCCCACGTTGATGACCCTGTCGGGCTCGCTGACCCCGTGGAAGGCGCCGGCCATGAAGGGATTGTCCTCCACGGCGTTGCAGAACACCACCAGCTTGGCGCAGCCAAAGCCGGCGGCATCGGCGGTTTTGGACGCCAGTTCCTTGATCGTCCGGCCCATGAGGGCCACCGCGTCCATATTGATCCCCGCCCGGGTAGAGCCCACATTGACGCTTCCGCAGACCAGCTCAGTCTCGCTGAGGGCGGAGGGGATGGAGCGGATGAGCCGCTCGTCGGCAGGGGTCATTCCCTTCTGCACCAGGGCGGAGAAGCCCCCGATAAAGTTGACCCCCGTCTCGGCCCGGGCCCTGTCCAGGGCCACGGCAAAGGGGGTATAGTCCTCACACCGGGAGGCCCCCGCCACCAGAGCCATGGGGGTCACCGAGATGCGCTTGTTGACGATGGGGATGCCGAACTCGGCCTCGATGTCCTCCCCGGTTTTCACCAGATCCTTGGCGGAGCGGACGATCTTCTCATAGATCTTCTCACAGGCCGCCCTGGGATCCGGGTCGCAGCAGTCCAGCAGGGATACCCCCATGGTGATGGTGCGCACGTCCAGGTGCTGCTGGTCGATCATATGGATGGTATCTAAAATTTCATTGGAATTGAACATGGGCATGGCTATCACCTCTCAAATGCGGTGCATCGCATTGAATATGTCCTCTCTTTGGGCGTGGATGGTCAGGCCCTGCTCCTTCCCCGCCTCCTCCAGCAGCTTCACCAGCTGGGCAAAGGGCACTTTGGCGCCTGAGGCGTCTACCAGCATGATCATGGTGAAATACTCCTGGAGAATGGTTTGGCTAATGTCCAGCACATTGACCCCTTGGTCGCTCAGAAGGGCGCAGACCCGGGCGATGATGCCCACCTGGTCTTTTCCGATCACAGTGACGATGGCTCTCATAAATAAAACCTCCTTATTGCAGCTCGTCTAAAGTAAGTTCAAAGGCGGGGAGGAAATGCTCCATAAAGTAGCTTAGCGCGGGCAGATCCATCTTTTCCAGGGCGGCCTTGGTCTGCTCTGCCGCCAAGCGGAACTCGTTGTTGCCCGCCTTTACCTCCTCCAGGCACTTGATGTGGGCGGAGAGCTTGTCGGCGGCCTTTACGACGGCGAGCAGCTCGGGCTCCAGCTCCTCCCGGACGTAGGGGGCGAACTCCCCCTGCAGCTCCCGGGGCAGGAGGGAGAGAAGCTTATCCGCCGCTACCCGCTCCACCGCCTTGTATGCCTCTTTGATGGCGGGGTTATCGTACTTTACCGGGGTGGGCAGGTCTCCGGTGAGAATCTCCGAGGCGTCATGGTAGAGCCCGGCGATGGCAGCTTGGCCCGGATCCACCTGGGCGCCGAACCTCTCCCGGCCGATGACAGCCAGGGCGTGGGAGAGCACCGAGACCATGTGGGAGTGCTCCTGGATATTCTCCACCTGGGTGTTGCGCATCAGCCCCCAGCGGTCAATGTATTTCATCCGGCCCAACAGGGCAAAAAAGTTGTAGGACATAGGCCCCTCCTTGGCGTTTTCCTCTGGACGAACGCCCGTTTCTCTTTTATAATAAGTAAGTTAGGTTATTATACAACAAGACCGCCCTCTCTTCAAGAAAAAAGAGCGGGCCGGGAGGGAAAAGCGTGAAAATTGCCATCTACACTCTGGGCTGCAAGGTGAACCAATATGAGACCCAGGCTATGGAGGCCGAGCTTCTGCGGCGGGGACACCAACTGGTTCCCTTTGAGGAGAGGGCCGACGTCTACATCGTCAACACCTGTGCCGTTACCGCCATGAGCGGACACAAATCCCGGCAGATCGTCCGCCGGTGCAAAAAGCAGAACCCGGCCGGACTGGTGGCCGTCTGCGGCTGCTATGCCCAGACCGACCCCAAGGCGGTAGGGTCGCTGGGGGTGGATCTGGTCTCCGGCCCAGATCGGCGGATGGCCTTTCTGGACGAGCTGGAGCAGCTTGCGGCGGCACGGGCGGAGACCGGCAGCGCACAGCCGGCGCCTAAGATTACCGTCGGAAATATTATGTCAACCAAAATCTTTGAGGAGCTGCCCGCCGGCGGGCTGGAGGGACGAACCCGGGCCATGCTGAAGGTGGAGGACGGGTGCGTCAATTTCTGCTCCTACTGCATCATCCCCTATGCCCGGGGGCCGGTGCGCTCCCTGCCTCCGGAAAAAGCAGTGGAAGAGGCCAAGGCATTGGCAGAAAAGGGTTATAAGGAGATCGTCCTCACCGGCATTGAGATCTCCTCCTGGGGGCGGGATCTAAAAAATGCTCTGGAGCTGACCGACCTTGTGGAGGCCCTCTGCGCCGCCGTTCCCCATTGCCGGATCCGGCTGGGCTCTCTGGAACCCCGGACGGTGACGGAGGAGTTCTGCCGGCGGGTTTCTGGTTTACATAATTTGTGTCCTCACTTCCATCTTTCCATGCAGTCGGGCTGTGACGCCACCCTGAAACGCATGAACCGCAAATATGACACCGCCCGGTACTACGAGAGTGTGGAGCTGCTCCGAAAATATTATGTCAACCCAGGAATCACCACCGATCTCATCGTCGGCTTCCCTGGGGAGACTGAGGAGGAGTTTGGGCAGACCCTGGAGTTCCTCCAAAAGTGCGCTTTCACTGCCATGCATATCTTCCCATACTCCCGCAGACCCGGAACTCCGGCGGATAAAATGCCCGATCAGGTTCCCAATCAAACGAAGCAGGAGCGGGCTCACCGGGCCGCCCAGGTCGCCCAGGCACTGCAGCAGGCATACCTTGAAAGCTGGGTGGGGCAGGAGCTGCCCATCCTCTTTGAGGAGGAGAAGGACCACCTGTGGCGGGGCCATGCCCCCAACTATGTGGAGGTCTGGGTGGATTCTTCGAAAAGTTTACATAATACCGAAAAGGCAGTGCGGATCACCGGCGTCCGGGAATCTTCCCTGCTAGGTACTCTTCTGTAAAGCCCCCTTTCTCTCTTTTCGCTCCCAAATGTGCTTCTTTTTTCCCTTTCTGATTTCTTTCCCTTGTCTCCCCTTTCATTTTATGGTAAAATATTTTGGTTTATTTTTTCGGAAAGAGGCGATGGTTTTGTTTGCTTTCAATCATTTCAATTTCAACGTTCTTCACTTGGATCGTTCCATCGCTTTTTATCGGGAGGCCTTGGGGCTTCATGTGGTACGGGAAAAGGCCGGGGAGAATCCCGACGGCCCTTTTCGCCTGGCCTTTCTTGGGGATGGTTCCACCGACTTTCAGTTGGAGCTGACATGGCTGTCAGGCCGGAGCAAGCCCTATGATCTTGGAGAGTGTGAGTTCCATCTGGCCTTTTCTGTCCCCGATTTGACCAAAGCCCACGCCCTCCACGAGAAGATGGGCTGTATTTGCTATGAAAATCAGGCCATGGGGGTCTACTTTATTACAGATCCTGACGGCTACTGGATTGAGATCATCCCGGAAAAGCGGTGAGGAAATGGCGCAGAAAATAGATGGGCGGGTGGCCTATGCCGACCTGCTGCGGGTCTTTGCCACCATTGCCGTTATTGTCCTCCACCTGGCAGGCAGCCAGATGGGACAGGTGGCTGTGACCAGTCAGGCATGGCGGGTCTTTAATCTTTACGACGGACTGGTACGCTGGTGTGTGCCGGTCTTTGTCATGCTCTCCGGCATGTTCATGCTGGACGCCAGGCGTTCTCTGCCCCTGTCCAAGCTGCTGTTCCACAACGCTTTGCGGATCTTGGTATGCCTTCTGTTCTGGAGCGGGGTCTACGCGGTGGTGGAGTATGTGGCTGCCGGAGGCGCCTTTACCTGGCTGGGGCTGTGGAGGAGTATTTTGGCCGCCCTTCAGGGCAGCACCCACTATCACCTGTGGTTCCTCTACATGATCCTGGGCCTCTACCTGGTCACCCCCATCCTCCGGGCCTTCTGCCGGGGGGCCTCCCAGGGGGATTTCCATTGGTTTTTCCTGCTGTGCTTTCTCTTTGCCTCGGTTTTGCCGGTGGCTTTTCAGCTCTGGCCCAACGCCACCGCCGTTCTTCACCTCTGGTATGACCGGCTGGAGGTAAAGATGGTCATGGGCTATGTGGGCTACTATGTGGCAGGGTACTACCTGCGGGAGTACACCATCAGCCGTCTGGCCGAGGCCATCGTTTACGTTTTGGGGGTTTTGGGCGCCGTGGTCACCGTATGGGGCACCGCAGTGCTCTCCACCCGGGCCGGGGGCTTGGTGGACACCCTCTACGGCTACTTTTCCCCCAACGTGTGCGCCTTTTCGGTGGCGGTGGTGGTGCTGTTTCGCTATGTCCTGGGGGTCAGCGAGGAGCGCTCCCGCCGGCAGCGGCTGGGCGGGGTGGCCCGGATCGCCTTTGGCATCTACTTGGTTCACGATCTCTTCATCATGATCCTCCGCTCCCTGGGGGTGACCACCCTGTCCTTTGCTCCGGTGGCCTCGGTACCGGCGCTGACGGCGGTGGTGTTCCTGTGCGCCTTCGGCGTGGCTTGGCTGTTTTCCAAAATTCCCTTCCTGGGCCGCTGGCTCACCTAAACGTCCCTATTCTAAAACACTGAAAAAAGGGGGGAACGGCCCCAGATGTTGTTTTCCAGCTCTACATTTTTATTCATCTTTCTCCCCGTGATGCTGGTGGGGTACTACGTCCCCCTTCGGGGGATGCGGCAGGCCCAGAATATTTTCCTTCTCCTGGCCTCCCTCTTCTTCTACGCCTGGGGAGAGCCTCGGTTCCTGCCCGTTATGCTCGTCTCTATCCTTATGAACTACGGCTTTGGCCGCTGGGTTCACCGCCGGCGGTTCCAGTGCCGCTACCTCACCGGGCCCGTGGCTGCGGCGGTGGGCTGCAACCTGGCCCTGCTCTTTGTGTTCAAATACCTGACCTTTACCCTGGAATCCATCAATGCCTTGGGGCTGGGTTGGCAAATTCCGGTCATTGAGCTGCCCATCGGCATCTCCTTTTTCACCTTCCAGGCCCTGAGCTATGTGCTGGATGTGGCCATGGACAAGGCGGAGGTTCAGCGCTCGGTGCTGGATCTGGGGCTTTATATCTCCTTCTTCCCCCAGCTCATTGCCGGCCCCATTGTAAAGTATTCCGACGTTGCCCAGCAGATCCGGGACCGGAAGGAGAACTGGGCGGACTTTTCCACCGGATGCAGCCGGTTCCTTACCGGCCTGGGCAAAAAGGTTTTGCTGGCCAACCAGATGGCCGTGGTGGCCGACCGGGTCTTTGCCCTGGATCCCACCGCCCTGTCCACCCCCATGGCCTGGCTGGGTTCGCTGTGCTACACCTTCCAGATCTACTACGATTTCTCCGGCTACTCCGACATGGCCATCGGCCTGGGGCAGATGTTCGGTTTCCGCTTCCGGGAAAACTTTGATCATCCCTACGCCTCCCGGACTGTGACCGAATTTTGGCGCCGGTGGCACATTTCCCTGTCCACCTGGTTCCGGGACTATGTATACATTCCCCTGGGGGGCAACCGGGTGCCCCGGAACGTCCACGTCCGCAACCTGTTTTTGGTCTGGGTTCTGACAGGCCTGTGGCACGGAGCCAACTGGACCTTTTTGCTGTGGGGGCTTTTCTACTTCCTGCTGCTCTACCTGGAAAAATTCCATAAGCTGGCCCGGGGCTGGTTCTCCCCCTTCCGGCGGCTTTACACCCTGCTGGCAGTAAACTTCCTGTGGATGCTCTTCCGCTCGGACACCCTTGCCTATGCCGGCAGCTTTTTCCTCACCATGCTGGGCTTCCAGGGCACGGGGACGGTGGATGCGCTGTGCGGGCTTTACCTGCGCGAAAACGCCCTGCTGCTGGTGCTGGCTTTGGTTTTCTCCTTCCCTCTGGCCCCCTGGCTGAGCAAGAAGCTGGAGACCTTCCGCCCCTTCGGGCTGGATCTGTCCCCCCTGTGGGATCTCCTCTACGCCGCAGGGCTTGCCGCCGTGGGCGTGCTGTGCGCCTGCTACCTGGTAAAGGGCACTTACAACCCCTTTATCTACTTCCGATTCTGAATGCTGTTCCATTCCAATGAAAGGAGATGATCCCATGTCCCAGCGGCGCAACAGCTATGCCGCCCTGCTTTTCCTGGCCGGGCTGACGGCATCCTCTATCTATCTGGGCCTTGGGCTCGTCCCCCAGAACAAAGGCTTTCAGGATGCCGTGCCCTCCCACTCCACCCGGACATTCCGGCTTAAAACCCCTCTCCGGGATCGGGTCAAAGGGGAGGATCCCCGGCTCCGGCCTCAAACGGCGCCCCACGCCATCCAAGGCTCTTCGGGCCTCTCCATTCCCTCCTATCAGGAATTGACCGGCGCCGCTCTCGCCCTCACCCAGGAGGCCGACCCTGCCATCAACGAGCTTCTGGATCGGGAGCACACCTTTATTGAACTTTACGGCGGACTGCAGCGGCTTATGGGCCGGCAGCTGGTGGAGGATCCCGACCCCCAATACACGGTGGTCAAGCTCACCGACGGCCTTCTGGTCTTTGCCGATTTGGAGACCCAGCAGACCGACATGACCACCCGGGCCCAGGAGATGATCCAGTTTTCCCAGCGAATCTCCAAGGAATACCGGATCCCCCTGCTCTATGTGCAGGCCCCCTCCAAGCTGGATGTGGCCCAACTGCCCGACGGCATTGTCGACACCGCCGACGCGGAGGCCGATCAGTTTTTGTCCATTCTTCAGGAGAACAAGGTTCCCACCCTGGATCTTCGCCCCGTCTTCCGGCAGGCCGCGCAGGAGGATCCGCAGGAGGCCGTCTCCCTCTTCTTCCAGACCGACCACCACTGGACTCCTGCGGGCGCCTTCCTGGGCTATCAGCGCCTTTGTGATGAGCTGCGCAGCCGCTTCCGTTTCTCCATTGACGAGGAACTGACCGATCCGGATTCCTTTGAGCAGTATCGATTTGAGGATGTGTTTCTGGGCTCCCAGGGCCGCCGGGTGGGTTCCCTGTACGGGGGGCTGGACGATTTGGAGATCTGGTCTCCCAAATTCTCCACCGACTTTACCTACACGGTACCCATTGTGGGCATTGAGCGGGAGGGGCCCTTTGTGGTGAGCCTTCTCTTTCCGGAGCGGCTGGCCGACACCGGGTATTACGACACCAACCCCTACACCATCTATTCCGGGGATGACTACCTTCTCTCCCGGGCTTTGAACGAAAACAACCCCAGGGGCAAGCGGATCCTGATCCTTCGGGACTCCTTCGGCTGCGCTTTGACCCCCTTCCTGGCTCTGACGGCCCAGGAGGTCATGGCCATCGATCCCCGGAACTTCAACGGCAACCAGGACACCATGATGGACTACATCGACTGGCTGGAGCCCGATCTGGTCATTGTGATGAACTCCACCGGCTCCTTGAAGGTGGATAAGCTCTTCCCCTATCTCCCCACCGCCCGGGCCGACGCCAGAGCAGCCAAGGCAGCCGAGCGGCAGGAGGAGGATAAAAAGTAAAGAAAAAGCGGCAAAATCATTTTTGGTGGTTTTGCCGCTTTTTATTTTTGGAAGGATATAGTATGATGGCCCCGTCAAAAAGGTAACGAAATGAAACGGCCCATATGGAGGTACTCTTTTATGGAAATCAGAAAAACCAAGGTCATCTGCACCTTAGGCCCCGCTGTGGACAGTGAGGAAATGCTCCGCCGCTTGATCCTGGCCGGTATGGACTGCGCCCGGTTCAACTTCTCCCACGGCACCCACGAAAGCCACCTGGCCACCTATAACCGTTTTCGCCGGATGCGGGACGAGTTGGGCCGGCCGGTCGCCTCCCTGCTGGACACCAAAGGCCCGGAGATCCGCATCAGAACATTCAAAAACGGCCCCATTACCCTTGGGGAAGGGCAGAGCTTCACCCTTTCCACCTGGGAGGGGGAGGGGGATGAAAACTGGGTGTCGGTGACCTATCAGAACCTTCATAACGAGGTCACTCCCGGCACCCGCATCCTTATTGACGACGGACTGGTGGAGCTGCGGGTGGAGAGCATTGAGGATCATCAGATCCACTGTGTGGTGGTCACCGGCGGCAGCCTCAGCAACAACAAATCCATCAACATTCCCGACGCCAAGATCCAGCTGCCCGCCCTCACCGACAAGGATCGGGAGGATCTGCGCTTTGCCGCCGAGCATGACTTTGATTTTGTGGCCGCCTCCTTTATCCGCAAGGCCAGCGATGTGCAGGACATCCGGGCGGAGCTTGCCAAGTGGGGCGGAGAGGGCATCCGCATCATTTCCAAAATTGAAAACCGGGAGGGCGTGGAGAACTTTGACGAGATCCTGGCTGTCTCCGATGGGGCCATGGTGGCCCGGGGCGACCTGGGGGTGGAAATTCCCGCCTACGAGGTGCCGGTGATCCAGAAGGACATGATCACCAAATGCTACCGGGCAGGGAAAAACGTGGTCACCGCCACCCAGATGCTGGACTCTATGATCCGCAACCCCCGGCCCACCCGGGCGGAGGTCAGCGATGTGGCCAACGCCGTCTTTGACGGCACCTCCTGTGTGATGCTCTCGGGGGAGACCGCCTCGGGCAAATATCCGGTGGAGGCCCTGGAGACCATGGTTCGCACGGTCATGGCCGCGGAAAAGGCCACCAACTATTGGGGCCGGTTCCGCCGCCAGGGGGAGTATACCTGCGGCGATCCCTCCAGCACCGGCGAAGCCATCAACCAGGCCATCAGCCACACCTGCTGTATGACCGCCATGGATCTTAACGCCGCCGCTATCCTGGCGGCCACCACCTCGGGCCACACCGCCCGGGCCATCTCCCGGTTCCGTCCGGCCTGCCCCATCGTCGCTCTGACCACCAAGGAAAAGATCCGCCGGCAGCTGGCCATCTCCTGGGGCGTCTGCCCCCTGCTGTGCGGGGCGGTGGACTCCACCGACCGGCTGTTCTCCCTGTGTCTGGACACCGCCCGGAAGGAATCCCTCATCGTCCCGGGGGACATTGTGGTGCTTACCGCCGGCGTTCCCCTCAGCGTCCGGGGAACCACCAACCTCATCAGGGCCCAGGTGGTAGAGGCCCCGGTCTGAGTTTCCCCCCGGAAAAAGGGGCCTCCCGTTGGGGGGCCCCTTTTGTTGCTTTTGACGGTCTTCCTTTTTGTCCCCTTACCCAAAAAAGCAGGCCGTTTTTTGTTACCGGTAACATATATGGGGTTTGTTTTGGTATGGTACACTTAAATCAACAACCTCCCCGCCGCAGCCGGGGATCACAAGGAGGGGCCCGCCATGAAAATCTCTCTCCCCTATGGAAAGGATCACCTTACCGCCCAGGTTCCGGAGGAGCAGGTCAACGCCGTGCTCCGGGGCCGTCTGGAGGAATATGTGCCCCCCGCGGGGGAAGCGGAGCTGATCGCCCAGGCCCTGGCCCGGCCCATCGGATCCCCCACGCTGGAGGAGCTGGCCCGGGGCAAGGAAAATATCGTCCTCATCGCCAGCGACCACACCCGGCCCGTTCCCAGCCGGCTTTTGGTTCCACCCATGCTGGAGGCCATCCACCGGGGCAATCCCAAGGCCAGGGTCACCATTTTGATCGCCACCGGCTGTCACCGGGGTACCACCCGGGCCGAGCTGGTGGAAAAGTTTGGTGAGGAGATCGTGGAGCGGTATCCCATCGTCGTCCACGACTGCGCCGATGAAGACCAGCTGGTCACCCTGGGCACCCTGCCCTCCGGCGGAGTTCTCCGCATCAACCGTCTTGCGGCCCAAGCAGATCTGCTCATCAGCGAGGGCTTTATCGAACCCCACTTCTTCGCCGGTTTTTCCGGCGGGCGCAAGAGCGTACTGCCCGGCATCGCCGCCCGGGAGACGGTCTATTGGAACCACAACGCCGCCTTCATTCAGGATCCCCTCTCCCGCTCCGGTATTCTGGAGGGCAACCCCATCCACAAAGATATGCTCTTTGCCGCCCAAGCGGCAAAGCTGGCCTTTGTGCTCAACGTGGTCATCAATGCCCGCCATGAGGTGGTAGGCGCCTTTGCCGGCGACTGCGAAAAGGCCCACCGGGAGGGCACCGAGCTGGTACGGCAGCTCTGCGCCGTTCCCCGGGTGCCCGGAGATATCGTCATCACTTCCAACAACGGCCACCCCCTGGATCAGAACATTTACCAGGCGGTGAAGGGCATGTGCACCGCCGAAGCCGCCTGCGCCCCCGGCGCCGTCATCGTCATTGCCGCCGCCTGTGGCGACGGCCACGGCGGAGAGGTCTTTGCCCGCACCTTCCTCTCCGGCCGCGCCCCGGCAGAGATCCTGGCGGAGATCCAGGCCACCCCCGCCCACCAGACTCAGCCCGACCAGTGGCAAAGTCAGATCTTTGCCCGCATCCTGGCCCACCACCGGGTGGTGCTCATCAGCCAGGCCGACCCCGATCTGGTTCGGGGCCTCCAGATGGAGCCTGCCGCCAACCTGGAGGATGCCCTGACCATCGCCCGCCGTCTTTTGGGCCGGGAGGGAAAGCTCACCGTGATACCCGAGGGGGTCTCCACCATCGTCTCCCCCCGCTGAAAGGAGCAAACCATGCACATCAGCAGCGCAACCGCCATGCGGATCGTCACCGATCTCAGCGACATTATCCGCCAAAAGGTCAATCTGATGGACGAAAACGGCGTGGTCATCGCCAGCACCGATGAAAAGCGCATCGGCACCGTCCACGAGGGAAGCCGCCAGCTCATCGAAAATCACCTGGAGGTTCTCATCATCAACTCCGACGACGAATACCCCGGCAGCCGCCAGGGGGTCAATTTTCCTGTGGAGATGGACGGAAAATACATCGGCGCCATCGGCATCACCGGGGACTACGAGGTCATCAAGGAGCACGGGCGCATCATCAAAAAAATGACCGAGATCCTTTTGCTGGACGATTATCTCAAAGAGCAAAAACGGCTGGAAAAAAGCCTGCGTACCGGGTATATCCAGGAGTGGGTGCTGGATCCCGCCGCGGCCCGGCAGGAGGCCTTTGTCCGGCGGGGCCTGTCCCTGGGCATCGACATCCGGCTGTCCCGCCGGGCGGTTCTGCTCCTGCCCCTGACGGACATGGACGACACTCTGGAATCTCAGCGGTTGCTGGATCGGATCGAAAAGACCCTGCGCAAATCCATCAGCTCCTATCCCGACGCTCTGGTCATCCCCTCCGGAAAGAAATTTATCTGCCTGCTCCCCGATTGGTCGGACAAACGTCTGCTCACCACGGTGGAGTCCATCTGCCAGCGGGTGCGGCAGGAGCATCAGACCGAGCTGGCCGCCGGACTGGATTCCTGCCCCGCCTTTGGCGAAACCATGCACCAGGCCTGTCTCCGGGCGGAAAAGGCGCTGTACAGCAGCGTCTCCGGCCCCCAGCGCCAGCCCGTTTTTTACCGGGACGTCCATCTGGAGATCTTTGTCCACGAGATCCCGGAACCCCTTAAGCGCGAGTACGTGGACAAGGTGTTTCAAAACTGCACTCCCAAGGAGCGGGAGAGCTACGTGGAGCTTCTGAAGGTTTTTTATGGCTGCAATGGCTCCATCCAGCAGGCCTCCGAGCAGCTTTTCCTACACAAAAACACCCTTCAATATAAGCTCAACAAGCTCTCCGGTCTTACCGGGATTAACCCCCGCACCTATACCGGCGGCTGCCTCTACTGTCTGGCCCTGGCCATTCTGGAGGAGGAACGGTGGGGCAGTTGGCTCTAAGGCCAAAAATCCATCCCCCCTTTTGTCTCCGGTAACATTTCCAAAGCGCTCCAGATCTGGTATCCTTTATGTGAAAAGTACACAACAAAAGCCGAATCAGAGGTTTTAATCTTATGAAAATCGTGATCGCCGCGGATTCTTTCAAGGGAAGCCTTTCCTCTCCCCAGGTGGTCCACCGGATCGCCCGGGGCCTCTCCGCCGTGCTGCCGGAGGCCCAGCTGGTCTGCCTCCCCATTGCCGATGGGGGGGAGGGCACGGTGGAGGCCTTCGCCACCGCCGCCGGCGGAACGCTCCATACCGTTCCCGTCCTGGATCCCCTGGGCCGGGAGATCTCCGCCCAATACTGCATCCTCCCCGACGGCTCCGCCGTCATTGAGATGGCCCAGGCCAGCGGCCTGCCTCTTTTGAAGCCTCACGAGTTAGACCCCCTTGCCGCCTCAACCTACGGCACCGGCCAACTGATCCGTCACGCCTTGGATCAGGGCTGCCGCCGCTTCATTGTAGGCGTGGGCGGCAGCGCCACCACCGACGGCGGCTCCGGCATGGCCCAGGCCTTGGGCGTGCGGATGCTGGATAAGGAGGGCCGCCCCCTCCCGCCCGGCGGCGGGGCCCTCTCCCGGTTGGAGCGCATCGACTGTCAGCACATGGATCCCCGGCTGAGAGAGTCCACCTTCCTGGTTGCCAGCGACGTGGACAATGTGCTCTGCGGCCCCACAGGGGCGGCGGCGGTCTATGGCCCCCAAAAGGGCGCCAAACAGCAGGACATTCCGCTTTTGGACGCCGCCCTTGCCCACTATGGCGCGCTTCTGAAGGAGCAGCTGGGGGCCGACGTCTCTGACCGCCCCGGCGCAGGCGCCGCCGGAGGGCTGGGAGCGGGGCTCATGGCCTTCTGCCAAGCTTCCCTCCACTCGGGTATCGAGACGGTTTTGGATCTGTTCCACTTTGATACCCACGTGGCGGACGCCGATCTGGTCATCACCGGAGAGGGCCGCATTGACTTCCAGTCCGCCCGGGGCAAGGTGCCCTACGGCGTGACCCGGCGCACCAAGAGTATCCGGGACATTCCTGTGGTCGCCATCGTAGGCTGCGTGGGACAGGGAGCTGAGGCCATGTACGAGCACGGGCTGGATGCCATTATTCCCATTAACGATGGCACTTTGACCATAGAGGAGTCCATCGCCCGGGCCGGAGAGTTGATTGAAGATACCGCCTTCAACCTGTTCCACCGGCTGAAAACAGAAGGCATATCCTTTGGATCTGTTTATTAATGGGAATTCATCTCTGTTAATAAAATCATTGAGAAGAAAGAGGGAGAGACAATGCTTACCTGGCTGCGCGACAAGGCGAAACGAATGTTAGTGATCTCTTTGGCCCTGATGCTTCTGAGCATGATCGTCACCAATTTCATCCAAACCGACGGTGGCAACGTAAATGTCAAAACTCTGACCCTGGAAAGCATCTCCGGCCACACCATGAGCGCCAAACTGTACATCCCCGCCAACGCTACGGCCGACACTCCGGCCCCGGCTGTGGTTTACGCCCACGGCTGGTATAACAGCAAAGAAAACGGCGATTCCTACGCTGTGGAGTATGCCCGCCGGGGCTATGTTGTCCTGGCCTACGATATGTACTCCCACGGCAACTCCGAGGATCTGGACAATGTCCGGGCTTACGACGGCGGCAACGGCATGTATGACGCCGCCTTCTATGTGTCCACCCTCCCCTATGTGGATCCCAACGCCATCATCATCAGCGGCCACTCTGCCGGCTCCAATGCCTGCAGCAAGGCGGTGGTTATCGACAACACCAAGGAAACCAACCTGATCAAAGCCTGTATCCTCATCTCCTATGACCCTGTGGTCATGGATAACTCCAATGAGAACAAGGATACCTTCGGTGTGAAGGTGGGCAGCAACGGCGCTTACAACAACATCTACGGCAGCCGTGACGTAGCCCTTATCGCCGGGCAGTACGACGATTACTTCTTCACCGTCAAGGAGGGCGCTCAGCCCCTCACCGCCACCCGGGAGTATCTCAGCACCCCCATGGCCAAGGCCTTCGTCACCTTTGGAAAGGGGCCCGACGCCTTTTCTGGCACTGCCGTGGAGCCCGGTAAGTTCTACATGGAGACTGTGGACGGCAAAGAGACCGTCCGGGTGGTCTACAACCCCGCCACCATCCATGCCTCCACCTGGCTGTCCACCGACGCTGTGGCGGCGGGCGCCACCTTCCTGGACGCCTTCTATCCCTCCGGGGTCAACACCCTCTCCCCTGACAGCCAGCGCTGGCCTGTGAAGTCCGCCTTTGGCGCCCTGGGTCTCATCGGCTTCTGGATGTTCCTGGCCTTCTTTGCCATTGCTCTGCTGGATACCCGCACCTTTGAGTCCCTCAAGGGGGAGGCCGTTATGCGCACCGGCAGCGACAAGAAAGATCTGTGCTGGTCCCTGGCCACCTCCGCCATCAAGATCTGCTGCTCCATCTTTATCATCTGGCAGATCATGAATAGCACCATGTATAGCCGCATCGACCCCATCTGGAAGCAGAAAAACACCTTCTGTATCGCAGGCTGGGCCGCCATCAACGGCTTTATCATCGCCGCCACCCTCATCGCCTGGTGGTTCGGCTACGCCAAGAAAAAGGACATCGACCTGCGGGAGGCCGGCCTGATCCTGCCCAAGAAGGAAGTTCTGAAGACCATCGGCATCGCTCTGGTGACTGTGGTCTTTGCCTGGGGCATTGTGTTCTTCGCCGACTACTTCTTCCAGACCGACTTCCGGTTCTGGCAGTGGTCTGTCAAGGCCTTCACCGCCAAGAAGATCCCCCCCATCCTTCCCTTCCTGCCCCTGTTCCTCTGGTTCTACATTGTTAACTCTATCGCCATCAATGTTCAGGGCTATACAGACTCTATGAGCAAAAACGAGCACATCAACCTGTTCCTGCTGGCTCTGCTCAACTGCCTGTCTCCCCTTATCATCATTGTCATTCAGTATACCACCTTCTTCTCCAGCGGTTACCAGATGTGGGGTGCCGGCGCTCTGGCCCGGATCCCCACCTGGCTCCACACCAGCGTGCTGGTGCTGTTCATCACTCCCTACATTACCCGGGCCATCTACAAGCGCACCAAGAACCCCTATATCGGCGGCATTATCAACGGTGTGCTGGTGACCCTGTGTATGTGTATGAACTCCGCCACCCTGCTGGGTTCCGGTCTGTAATTCTTTCCAATCCTCCTTTCTCATGCGAAGACGCCGCGGGATGTGCACCCGCGGCGTCTTTGTGTCATATACAGACAGCTCGTCTCATATACTCTCCTGTACTCAAAGAACAGGAGAGTGACAGCAATGGAGAGCTACACCGTCAATCAAGCCGCCCTCCGGGGCCGGGCGGCGGGCCCTGCGGGGCCCTCCCACGTCAATCACGGCGTTACATACTTTCTCTTTCCCCTGGAGGTGGAGCGGCTGAGCGGAGCCACAGACACCCTCAACGTGGTGGTTTCGGAGGAGATGCTCGCCGCCTGTCCCATACTCCCCGGAGAGGGCTACCAGGTCACCGGGGAGATCCGCTCCTTCAACAACCGCTCCGGGGTGGGCAGCCGGCTGGTCATCACTTTTTTTGCCAAGACACTTGCCCCCGCCCAGGGAAGCCATGAAAACCACCTGGAGCTGGTGGGGGTTTTATGCCGGGCCCCCACCCTGCGCCGCACCCCTCTGGGCCGGGAGATCTGCGATTTGCTGCTGGCGGTGAACCGGCGGTACGGCCGGGCGGACTATCTGCCCTGCATCACCTGGGGGGCTCTGGCCCGGAGCTGCGGAGAATTGGAAATCGGGGACACCGTTCACCTTACCGGCCGGCTTCAAAGCCGCAAATACCGGAAGGTACAGGGAGACCGGGAGGAGGAGCGCACCGCCTTTGAGATCTCCGTCCTCTCTCTGGAACCTGTGGGCAGTCAAACCTCGGCATAAAAAAGAGGTCTGCAGGGCAAGAGGGATAAACTTAAAATTTATCGGTTGTGCCGTTTGGTCGGTGGTTGCGATCAAATTTCTGCGTTGCGTGGATCCTGAAAGCCCATTCTTTTACTAAAGCATAAGAGCCACTAAGCGGCAAAGCCGCCAACGGCTGGGCTGTGCCCCCGGCCGGGAGACCAGAACACTTTTTTACAAACGGAAAGCCACTTCCATAAATGGCACTTTGTTGGTAAAGCCCTTTATAAAGCCACACCCGCTGAAAAGCAAATGCTTTCAGCGGGTGCTCGTTTCCTCATGGCCGCCCAACGCGGCCCTTTTTTATGCTTCTGTACCAGAGTAGTCCAGGATCAGATCATGGAGCTTGGAAAAGTCGTCGCTGACGATGCTGTAGTAGCCGTCCTCGTTCTTCTCCACCTGCACCACGATGGACTGGCTGGTCTGGTTGCCGATCTCCGGCATCTTTTCCCGCACCAGCTCCAGGATCAGCTGCGCCCACTCCTGATCCATCTTTTCATATTCGGCGTCGCTCATGGCGTTGATCCGCTCCACCGGGTACTCCTCATAAAAATCCTCGGTGCTCTTGTCCCAATCGCTTCTCACCAACTGGATAATGTCGATGGGCTCCACTTCCACCTTCACCGAGAAGGAGCCGTCCTCCTGCTCGGCGGCGGAGATCACCTCATACCGGGTGTGGGAATAGATCTCCTCCAAAAGGGTCTGGAACTCTTCCCGAATTTCATCGGTGGGCTCGCTGACGTCAAAATAGTAGGTGAAGTAGCCCACCTCCTGCTCCATGCAGTGCTCGTGGGTATCCTGGGCGATCTCCTCGTCAATTCCCACCAGCTCCAGGTAGCTCTGTTCAAACTGTCCCAGGTAATTTTCCTGGAGCAGTCCGTCCACATAGGCGGCGGCGTCAAACTTGGTGATCTCTCCGCTCTCCCCGCCGCAGGCGGTCAGGGCCAGGGTCATGGCCAGGGCCAGCGCCCCGGCCTTCCAATGCTTTTTCATCCTCATTCTCCTACTTCCTCTGGGAATTTACCGACACAGCTCCGCAATGGCAAGGGCAAAGATCTTGGCGCTGAGCAACAGGTTGTCTACGCTGGCCTGCTCGTTGGCGGAGTGCATCTTGGGATCGAAGCCGGGAAAGTCGCAGCCAAAGGCCACGCCGCCGGGGATATCGTGGACATAGGTGCCGCCGCCGATGGCCAGGGGCTTGGCGTCCTTGACGCCGGTGTATGTCTCATAGCACTTGAGCAGAGTCTTGACCAGGGGGGAGTCGGCCTCCACCACATGGACATGGGTCATCTCCCTGGCGCCGGTCACCTGGATGCCCTGGGCAGCCAGGGCCTTTTCACATGCCTGGGCGCAGTTTTCCTTGGTGGCGCAGATGGGCACCCGGGCATCAAACTTGGCGGTAAAGCCCGCCTCATCCAGGGTCATCAGGGCCAGGTTCAAAGTCAGTTCGCCGCTTTCGGCGTCGCTCTGGGCAATGCCCAGGGCCTTGCCCCGGGTATCCCCGAAGGGGAAAAGCCCCGCCATTGACCGGATCGCCTTGGTGGAGGGGCAGTCGGCCAGGGGAAGCTCCGCCAGCACCTCCAGCAGGGCGGAGATGGCGTTGATGCCGTCGTCGGGGCTGGCGGCATGGGCGTTCTTTCCCATGCAGTGGATGCTCACACCCCCCGGCGCCTGGGTCAGGGTGAATTTTGCCCCCGATCTCTTCTCCATCCCCATGCACAGCGCCTCTGCCTGGTCAGCGCTCACCCCCAGCACAGTGGCCGCCGCCTCGGGAGGCACCACGTTGACGCGGAAGCCGCCCTGCAGAGCCGTCACCCTGGGCTCCGCGGTCTCCTTGTCCCAGCAAGCGCCAAAATCGGGGTGATAATGCCCCTTTTCCACGTTGATCACCGGGAAGTCCGCATCGGGGGTAAAGGCCTGGGGCGCATAAGGTTCCCTGGCATAGTAATAGGCGATGTCCTCCGAGCCCGACTCCTCATCGGTGCCCAGGATCAGCCGGACGTTCTTGCTCACCGGCAGCCCCAGATCCCGAACCGCTTTCATGGCAAAGAGCGCGGCGCAGACAGGGCCCTTGTCGTCGCTGACCCCCCGGCCGTAAAGCATCCCGTCCTTCTCCACGCAGGTATAGGGGTCGGTGTCCCAGCCGGTACCCTCCCCCACCACATCCAGGTGGCCCAGGATATGAAGCTGGGTGGGCTTGTCGTTCAGATCCACAAGGCCCACATAGTGGTCATAGTCCCGAACGGAAAAGCCCATCTCCCCGCACAGCTTCAGCCCCTCGTCCAAAGCGGCCCGGGGGCCGGGGCCGAAGGGGGCGTCGGGGGCGGCCTCCCCCTTCACGCTCTTCACCCCCACCAGCCGGGAAACGGCCTTTACCAGTTCCTCCCGGCGGGCGGGATCGTCGAAATACGCGCTGATTTCCTTTTCGTACATATCCATCACTCTTTCTTCGCGGCGGCCTTTTCCTTGGCCAGCTCGTCCAAATATTTATAAACGGTATACCGGGACACCTTCAGCCGGGACGCCACAAAGGGCACCGATTTCCGGAAGGAGAAGGCGTTTTTCTGATCCATCAGGGCCACCAGGCGGATCCGATCCTTCTTGCTCAGCCCTTCCGCCGGCTTGCCCAGAGCGGCCAAACATTCCTCAAAGATCTGGTAAAGCTGCCCCGCGCCGCCGCTCCACAGGGCGCTCTGCAAATCGGCGTCAGCGCTCATCAGCCCCATGAGGGTTCGGTTGGCGTAGGCCAGGGAGGTAAAATCGAAGTCGATGCCCAGCGCCAGGTCGAAGCCCTCCCCCCGCAGGTGAAAGGTGGAGGATTTTACCTGGGAGCCCGAGGGTGTGGTGGCATACAGGTTCACAAAGTCGTTGGAGAGGGTGGCGGCGTCCAGCACCTTGTCCGAACCCAGGATATCCTGGGTGGAGCCCACCTCCCGGCCGGATACCTGGCCGTTGTAGATGGAAAGGATGGGGTGGCTTGCGTCCCCCATGTCCTGCACCAAAGTCTCGCAGGAAGGGCCAAACATCTCCGCAATTCCCCTGGCGGTACGGTCCAAAAATTCAAAGGCCTCTTCCCTGGTCACAGGCGTTCACCTTCCCTTTTCGTAATATGGATATCTTACCATCCTCTTCCCGGAAAATCAAGGGATTTCCGTCCCTGCAACCATATTTGCGCCCTTGCCGCCCCAGGGCTTTGCACATTTACAGTTTATTCACACTTCGGTCAAAGTTTTGTCGTAATTATCTGTTATTTTAATCATGGACACAGGAAAAAGCCAAGACAACATCCTCCCAAGAATCCCTCTCCAACTCTCTCTTTAAGACAAACACACACCCAAAAAGCCCCCGGTGAATGCCGGGGGCTTTTTGGGCCCTCTTGCCTTTTGGCGGCAATCGGGGTACAATAGAACCGTACGTTTGGGGAAGCCTATACTCCCCTTCAAGCAGTCAAACCCTACGCTATGGTACAACGAACAGCGGCGCGCCGCGCCCCTGACAAGGAGGTCTCCCCATGCGTGACGGATTCATCAAAGTAGCCGCCGGCACCCCGAAGATCAAGGTGGCCGATCCCCGCCATAACGCCGAACAGATTTTTACCCTCATGCGCCAGGCCGCCCACCAGGGCGTACGGGTGCTGTGTCTGCCCGAGCTGTGTCTCACCGGCTATACCTGCGGCGACCTGTTCCTTCAGCCCACCCTCCTGAACGGGGCGGAGGAGGGCCTTACCACCATCCTGGAGGCCACCAGGAGCTTGGATATGGTCACAGCGGTGGGCCTGCCCGTCCGGAATCCCGGCGACAACAAATTGTATAATTGCGCTGCAATAATACAAAAAGGAGAGATTTTGGGTGTAGTCCCCAAGACCTATATCCCCAACTATGGGGAGTTTTATGAAGGGCGCTGGTTCACCTCCGGCAAGGATCTGGACACCATACTGGAGCTGTGCGGACAGCAGGTGCCCCTGTCCAGCAGCCTGATCTGGGCCTGCGAAAATATGCCCAACCTGGTCATCGGCGTGGAGATCTGCGAGGATCTTTGGGCGGCGGAGCCCCCCTCCAACGCCCTGGCTGCTGCCGGGGCCACCCTTATTCTGAACCTGTCCGCCTCCGACGAGGTGGTGGGCAAAGCCGAGTGCCGCCGGCAGCTGGTGACCGGGCAGTCGGCCCGATGCGTCTGCGGCTATGTCTATGCCGACGCCGGGGAGGGGGAGTCCACCACCGACCTGGTCTTTGCCGGGCACGATCTGATTGCCGAAAACGGAGTCCTTCTTTCCCAACGGCGGTTTTCCACCGGCCTCACCGTCAGCGAGATCGACGTAAACAAGCTGGTCTACCAGCGCCGGCGGATGAATACCTTCACCCCTCCGGAACGGGATCCCATGAAGGAGGCCCACGCCATCGGCGTCGGCCGCTCCTTCTTTCCCTTGGAGCCCACCACCACCGCCCTCACCCGGCCCATCTCCCCCACCCCCTTCGTCCCCCAGGATCAGGAGCACCGGGCGCAGCGGTGCAACGAAGTTCTGAAGATCGCCGCCCTGGGTCTGAAGAAACGGCTGGAGCACACCGGCGCAAAAACGGCCATCATCGGCCTTTCCGGGGGGCTGGACTCCACCCTGGCCATTCTGATTACCGGGATTGCCATGGGGATGCTGGAGCGCCCCGCCAGCGATATCATCGCCGTCACCATGCCCTGCTTCGGCACCACCCAGCGCACCCGCTCCAACGCCGAGATCCTGGCCGAGCGGATGGGCGCCACCTTGAAGGTAGTGGATCTGACCCGGTCTGTAACCTGCCACTTTCAGGACATCGGCCAGGCCATGGAGAACCAGGACGTAACCTACGAAAACGCCCAGGCCCGGGAGAGAACCCAGGTACTGATGGACATGGCCAACCAGACAAACGGCCTGGTCATCGGCACCGGGGATCTCAGCGAACTGGCCCTGGGGTGGTGTACCTACAACGGCGACCACATGAGCATGTACGCCGTCAACGCTTCCATCCCCAAGACCCTGGTGCGCCACCTGGTGGCCTATGTAGCGGGGGACAAGGCCGGGGAGGACGAGGCTTTGTCCCACGTGCTGGAGGAT
This sequence comes from Oscillospiraceae bacterium, assembly GCA_022794215.1. Taxonomy (GTDB): domain Bacteria; phylum Bacillota; class Clostridia; order Oscillospirales; family Oscillospiraceae; genus Vermiculatibacterium. The sequence goes on along the minus strand of JAAWEH010000021.1, from coordinate 60,199 downwards.
ATTTTAGACACCCCCGTCTCCCCCGAGCTGCTGCCTGCCATCGAAGGTCAGATCGCTCAAAAAACCGAGGACATTGTGGGCCCCTATGAGCTCCACGACTTTTTCCTATACTACGCCGTCCGCTGGGCCTTCCCGCCCAAAAAGATCCTCCGTCTGGCAGAGTATGCCTTTGGCCGAAGCTATGACCGCTCCACCCTGCTCAAATGGCTGAAAAATTTCTACCGCCGGTTTTTCTCCCAGCAGTTTAAGCGCTCCTGCCTGCCCGACGGCCCCAAGGTGGGCAGCGTGACCCTCTCCCCCCGGGGGGATTGGCGGATGCCGTCCGACGCAGCGGCGTCCCTTTGGACGGAAGAGCTGGAAGGGTTGGAGTGATCCCTTTCCGGAAAATGAAACGTGCTGGAAGCCAAGGCTTTCAGCACGTTTTTATTCTTCTATATATTCGATGATATCCTCTACCCGGCAGTGGAGGATGCGGCAAAAGTCATCTATTTTCATGGTGCTGATTCCTTTGCCCTCCCGCAGACCTTGAATCGTGGCACTGCTGATCCCGTGTTTATCAATCAGGGTATAGGTTGATATTCCTTTTTCTTTCAGTGTCCGCCAAAAGGGATCATAAGAAATCACACCACTCACCCAACCTTTCCATATATTCATGATAAACGGCTGGTTTTTACTTGACTATACTCATAATTATGACTATAATGAGCAGGGGTGATTCTTATGGCAAAAGCAAAAAAGCATTTGGGATTTTCTATCTCAGAAGAACTACTGGAAAAATTGAAATATATTGCCCAGTATGATTGTCGAAGTGCCAGTAGTGTGGTGCGGCGGTCGATTATTGCGTATGTGGATGCGTTTGAGCGGGAGCATGGGGAGATTTCTTTGAAGTGAGGTTTTGCCGTTTGTTTGGTGGTTGCGATTAAAACTATACGTTGCGTGAATGCGAAGGACTATTCTTTTCGAGAAAAGAATAGCCCCTCGCGCTCCCCAAGAAAAGCTTTCTGACGATAGTGTTTCCGGCTTATACGTAAAGTTAGGATAGCTCCTCCAGCCCCGCTGCCGCTACCGACCAGCAAAGAGGCAGAGAATTGCCGCTGACCGGGAAACGCCTGGAAACAGCAGCCTTGTTGGGTTGGCGGCGGGGCCGCCAGACCAGAGCGTACCTCCTCCTAAAATAGAACACGCAAAGGCGGAAGTGGGAACAACGAACTCACTACAGTGTTCCCAAAACCAGCGGGCGAGCAGGCAAGAGGAACCAGGGGTCGAAAGCATCACCAAGCCGGCAACTCAACACCCACATCACCATAACTTGCACGGGTACACACGACAAACCCGGCAAATCTGCTGTTTCAAAACGCAAAATAGGAGTAAAACTGAAGTATCCCCACCCACGTTCGGGGAGGGAATCCAAAGGGAGGGCTAACGCCCTCCCTTTGGTCGTTTAGGAGGAGTCCAGAGGGGGAAATCGAAATCCCCCTCTGGCGGTTTCTTGGGGGGTCTGGGGGGCCATTCTTTGCCGCTCAAAGAATGGCCCCCCAGGATTGCACAAACCTATCAATATAGCAAACTGGATGTAAAACAACCCTCCACCCTAAACAAAAAAAGAGACCGAAGCCTCCCAGCTCCGGTCTCTCTTTCCTTTATCAAACTCTTACTTCTTCAGGTTGAAGAAAGCATCCTTGCCCAGATACTGCGCCACATCATCCAGCTCCTCCTCGATCCGCAGCAGCTGGTTGTACTTGGCCACCCGGTCGGTACGGCTGGGAGCGCCGGTCTTGATCTGGCCGGCGTTGGTGGCCACCACAATGTCGGCGATGGTGGCGTCCTCGGTCTCACCGGAGCGGTGGGACACCACGGCGGTGTAGCCGTGACGGTTGGCCAGCTGAATGGCGTCCAGGGTCTCGGTCAGGGTGCCGATCTGGTTGACCTTGATGAGGATGGAGTTGGCAATCTTGTTGTCCAGGCCCATCTGGAGCCGCTGGGTGTTGGTGACGAATAGGTCGTCGCCCACCAGCTGCACCCGGTCGCCCAGGGCCTTGGTCAGCATCTGCCAGCCCTCGATGTCGTCCTCACCCATGCAGTCCTCCATGGAGATGATGGGGTAGTTGTCGGCAAACTTCTTCCACATATTGACCATCTGCTGCTTGGTCATGGACTTCTTGGCCTTGGGCAGGTCATAGCAGCCGGTCTCGGCGTTGTACCAGTCGGACACAGCGGCGTCGATGGCAATCTTGAAGTCCTCGCCGGGCTTGTAGCCGGCCTTCTCGATGGCCTGGACAATGCACTTAAAGGCGTCCTCGTCCTTCTTCAGGTTGGGGGCATAGCCGCCCTCGTCGCCCACGCCGGCAGCGGGGGTGCCGTTCTCCTTCAGCACGCTCTTCAGGGTGTGGAACACCTCGGCGCACATCCGCAGGGCTTCACGCCAGCAGCAGGCGCCCACAGGCATGATCATGAACTCCTGAATGTCCACGTTGTTGGTGGCATGAGCGCCGCCGTTCAGAATGTTCATCATGGGCACGGGCAAAGTCTTGCCGTTGACGCCGCCAATGTAGTTATAAAGGCTGACGCCCAGGCTCTCGGCAGCGGCCTTGGCGCAGGCCAGGGAAGCGCCCAGAATGGCGTTGGCGCCCAGGCGGGACTTGTTGGGGGTGCCGTCCAGCTCAATCATGGCCTTGTCGATGGCGGTCTGATCCAGCACGTTCATCCCCACCAGGCAATCGGCAATCTCAGAGTTCACGTTGTTGACGGCCTTCAGCACGCCCTTGCCCAGGTAACGGCTCTTGTCGCCGTCCCGGAGCTCGCAGGCCTCATGCACGCCGGTGGAAGCGCCGGAGGGAACGCTGGCGCGGCCAACGGTGCCGTCCTCCAGATAGACCTCCACCTCCACGGTGGGATTGCCCCGGGAGTCCAGGATCTCGCGGCCCAGAACGTCAACAATTTCAATGATCTGCTTCATGATAGCATTTCTCCTTTCGATTTCAGGGCGTTTTCGCCCAGGATACACATCAATATAATTTCACGGTTGGCAAACGCCGACTCAGCGGACGATCAGGGTCTCCCCGTCCATCTCCCCCGGCTTATTCAGCCCCATAAGATCCAGCATGGTGGGGGCAATGTCGCACAGCTTGCCGTCCCGCAGCTTTACGTCTGCGCCCACGATGCAGAAGGGCACCAGGTTGGTGGTATGGGCGGTGTAGGGGGTCACCCCGTCATCCTCCAGCATCCGGTCGGCGTTGCCGTGGTCGGCGGTGATGAGGCTGACGCCCCCCATCTTGCTGGTGGCCTCCACCACCCGGGAAACGCACTCATCCACCGTCTCCACCGCCAGGCGGGCCGCCTCGTAAACCCCGGTGTGGCCCACCATATCGCAGTTGGCAAAGTTGAGGATGATCACGTCGTACTCCCCGCTCTCGATGCGCTTCACCGCCTCGGCAGCCACCTCCCGGGCAGACATATCCGGCTTCATATCATAGGTGGGCACCTTGGGGGAGGGGATCAGGCACCGATCCTCCCCGGGAAATACCGTCTCCACACCGCCATTAAAGAAAAAGGTGACGTGGGCGTACTTCTCCGTCTCGGCAATGCGCAGCTGGGTCAGGCCCAGCCGGGAAATATACTCACCGAAAATATTGTGCAGGCTCTCCTTGGGAAAGGCGATCTCCACATTGGGCATGGAGGCGTCATAGGATGTGGTGCACACGTAGTTGACATGGAAAAAGCCCTTTTTCCGCTCAAAACCGGTGAAATCAGGATCCACAAAGGCGCGGGTGATCTCCCGGGCCCGGTCGGGACGAAAGTTCATGAAAATAATGGAGTCCCCCTCGCCAATCTCCGCGTTTTCCGCGGTGATGACGGGGATCACGAACTCGTCGGTGACGCCGGCGTCGTAGCTGGCCTGCATGGCCCCCACGGGATCGCCGATGAAGCGCTGCTCACTCTCACCGTATACCATGGCCTTGTAGGACTTCTCCACCCGATCCCAGTTGGTGTCCCGGTCCATGGCGTAGTAGCGGCCCGAGATGGTGGCGATCTGTGCGCCGTACTGGTCGCAGGTCTTTTTCATCTCCTCCACAAAGCCCTTGCCCGAAGTGGGAGGCACGTCCCGGCCATCCATAAAGCAGTGGACGAAGATCTTGGGACAGCCCAGATCATGGGCCATCTTCACCGCCGCCTGGATATGGGCAGTGTGGCTATGGACGCCGCCGTTGGACATCAGACCGTAGATATGAACCGCCCTGCCCGCCTCCTTTGCGGCAAGCATGGCGTCCTTATAGGCCTTGTTTTCAAAGAACGTGCCGTCCTGAATGGCTTTGGTGATCTTCGGCAAATCCTGAAACACCACCCGGCCGGCGCCGATGTTGGTATGGCCCACCTCAGAGTTGCCCATCTGACCGTCGGGCAGGCCCACATCCAATCCGGAGGCGGACAGCTTACACCAGGGGCTTTCCTGGAAAACTTTCTCCAGGAAAGGCTTTCGGGCATTGGCAATGGCGTTGCCCTTGCTCTCCTCCCGGAGCCCGAAGCCGTCCATAATAATCAAAGTAGTAGGCGTTTTGCTCATAAAATACCTCTATTCTCAAAGGGTGACCCCTTATATACGCTGCCTTCAGGCGGCATTGTCACGCTGCGAACCGGACTGCCCGCAAAAGCGTCCGTTCCCCCGCGCTTCTTTTAGTCCTGATTGGCCGCGTTGACGATCTCCAGGAACTGCTCCGGCTTCAGGGCCGCACCGCCGATGAGTCCGCCGTCCACATCGGGCTGACCCAGCAGCTCAAAAGCGTTCTTGGGGTTCATGGAGCCGCCGTACTGGATGGTGACCGCCCGGGCCACCCGCGCGCCGTACAGCTTGCGGACAATGGTACGGATCCCCTCACAGACCTCCTGGGCCTCCTGAGAGGTGGCCGTCTTGCCGGTGCCAATGGCCCAGATGGGCTCGTATGCAAAGACCACATGCCGCATCTTTTCCGCGGGCACCCCGGCCAGAGCGCACTTGACCTGATAGGTGATGAGATCCATGGTCACCCCCAGCTCCCGCTGCTCCAGGCTCTCGCCCACACAGACGATGGGCCGCAGGCCCGCCTCCAGCGCGGCCTTCACCTTCTTGTTGACGGTGAAGTCAGTCTCATTGTAATACTGCCGGCGCTCAGAGTGGCCGATGATGACGTACTTCACGCCGATGTCCTTAAGCATCTCGGCGGAGATCTCCCCGGTGTAGGCGCCGGAGGACTCAAAGTGACAGTTCTCCGCGCCGATGGACACCCGGCTGTCCTTAAACAGGCGGATGGCCGCCTGCAGGTTGACCGCAGGCACGCACAGCACCACCTCACACCACTTGGGCCGGCCCAGCAGGGGCTTGAGCTCCTCAGCGAAGGCCTTGGTCTCGGTGAGGGTCTTGTTCATCTTCCAGTTGCCGGCAATGATGGTTTTCCGATAACGACGATTCATGATTGATTTCTCCTAAACTATCGACATATTTGCGAAAAGTGCCTTCTCAGGCGTCCAGCAGGCAGTGCCCGGCAGCTCCTTGCCTCCCATGTCGTCGGAGCAAAGTCCGCTTACTCCGTTTTCGCCCTTGGCGAAAACTGCGCTCGCTCCCTTGCTCCTCCTCTCCCCACAAAATCTTCGATTTTGTGGGGTTCCAGAGCACTGCCGCCGGTGCCTGTTTGTGCTTATTTGTCCAACAGGCAAGCCACACCGGGAAGTTCTTTTCCCTCCATGAACTCCAGGGAAGCGCCGCCGCCGGTGCTGATGTGGGTCATCTTGTCGGCGTAGCCCAGCTGCTGCACCGCGGCCGCGCTGTCGCCGCCGCCGATGATGGTGATGGCGCTGGTCTTGCTCAGCGCCTCGGCCACCGCCTTGGTGCCCACGGCGAACTTATCAAACTCAAACACACCCATGGGGCCGTTCCAGATCACGGTGCCCGCGTCGGCCACTGCGTCGCAGTAGAGCTTCACGGTCTCGGGGCCGATGTCCAGGCCCTCCCAGCCGTCGGGGATCTCGCCGGACTTGACCACCTGGCTGTTGGCGTCGGGGGCAAAAGCGTCGGCCACCACGGTGTCCACAGGCAGCAGCAGCTTCACGCCCTTGGCCTGGGCCTTCTTCACCATCTCGTTGGCGTAGTCCTTCCAATCCTCCTCCAGCAGGGAGTTGCCCACCTTGCCGCCCTGGGCGGCAGAGAAGGTGTAGGCCATGCCGCCGCCGATAATAATGGTGTCGGCCAGCTCCAGCAGGTTGTTGATAACGCCGATCTTGGAGGAAACCTTGCTGCCGCCCAGAATGGCCACCAGGGGACGCTTGGGAGCGGCCAGAGCGCCGCCGATGACCTCCAGCTCCTTCTGAATCAGGAAGCCGCTGACGGCGGGCAGATAGGCGGCCACGCCGGCGGTGGAGGCGTGGGCACGGTGGACGGCTCCGAAGGCGTCGGACACATAGACTTCCGCCATGGCGGCCATCTTCTTGGCAAGCTCCGGATCGTTCTTGGTCTCCCCCTTCTCAAAGCGGGTGTTCTCCAGCAGCAGCACCTCGCCGCCCTTCAGCGCGGCGGCCTTGGCGGTGGCGTCGGGGCCCACCACGTCGGCGGCCAGGGTCACACTCTTGCCCAGCAGCTCGGAAAGGCGGGCGGCCACGGGCTTCAGGGACAGGTCGGCCAAAGACTTCTTCCACTTCTCCTCGGTGAGGGTAGCGGGATCCTTCCCCTTCTCGGTCTGCTTCTGCACCCACTTGTCAAAGCTGGCCACCGGCTTGCCCATATGGGAGCAGGCAATGACGGCCGCCCCCTGATCCAGCAGATACTGGATGGTGGGCAGGGCCGCCCGGATCCGCTTATCGTCGGTAATCACACCGCTGCCATCCTTGGCCAGGGGCACATTGAAGTCGCAGCGCAGCAGCACCTTTTTCCCCTTCACGTCCACGTCTTTCACGGTTTTTTTGTTGTAATTCATAACTTTGACCTCCTTCTGCATATTGGCTGTCAGGTTTCTTCGGCCATTTCTCCCGCTGCCTTCAGCCCCGAAAATCCGGTTTGACGCAGGGCTTCATAGGCAAGGATGGCCACGGAATTTGACAAATTGAGGCACCGGGCCTCCGCCCGGATGGGGATACGAATACAGCGCTCAGAATAGGCCTTTCGGAACTGTTCTGAGAGTCCCGCGGTCTCTTTCCCGAAAAAGAGCCAGCAGCCGTCCCGAAACTGAACCGTAGGATCCACGTAGCTCTTGGCCCCCTTGGAGGTGGCCAGCCAGATATCCTCCGGCTTCTCCGCCTCAAAAAGCTCGGCCAGGTTGTGCCAGACGTGGAGATCCACCAGGTGCCAGTAGTCCAGCCCCGCTCGCTTTACGGCCTTGTCACTGATATCAAAGCCCAAAGGCTCCACCAGGTGAAGGCGGATCCCGGTGGCGGCGCAGGTGCGGGCCACATTGCCGGTATTGGGGTGGATCTCCGGCTCCACCAGGACGATATTGAGCATAGATCCCCCTCCTTCGCAGGGCTGTCTGCCGCCCCTGCTTTATCCGAAAAGCAAAAGTATTGTACCCCATTTGGGAGAGAATTTCAACCAAAATTGGAAAGAATGAAGAAATTTCGTACGTTTTTCATTTTACTTGTCAAACCTTTCACATTCCAGGGCGCAGATTGTACATTTTCTCCAAAAGGAATTTTCTTTCCTGCATTTTTGTCTCCTTCCCCTTTGCTTCCTATCACAAATATGGTATGATAACTTCGATCTGCAAAGACAAGTGTACCCATAGAAAGATACTGGAAAGGGGCCTTCTCCTATGAACAAACAACGGCTGGTGGTCAAGGTGGGTACCTCCACCCTCCTTCGGCAGGGGGGCGGGGTCAATCTGCGGGAAATGGACGCTCTGGCCCGGGTTCTCTCGGATCTGAAAAACATGGGCCATCAGGTGATCCTGGTCTCCTCGGGAGCCATTGGCGTGGGCTCGGGCAAGCTGGGGATGAAGAGCCGCCCCTCCGACCTGCGCTTCAAGCAGGCCACCGCCGCGGTGGGCCAGTGTGAGCTGATGCATCTCTATGATAAATTTTTTGGAGAATACGGCCAGACGGTGGCCCAGATCCTCCTTACCGACGAAGATGTGGATCACCCTGTTCGGGCCGAGCACCTGTCCGGCACCTTCGAGGCCCTGTTGGAGCTGGGCTGTATTCCGGTGGTGAACGAAAACGACTCGGTCTCCTCCAGCGAGATCGAAACCGGTCAGAGAAAGGTTCTGGGCGACAACGACACCCTGTCCGCCATTGTGGCCGGCCTGTGCCATGCCGACCTGTTGGTTCTGCTCACCGACATTGACGGACTCTTTGACGCCGATCCTAGAACGCATCCCGACGCCAGACTCATTCACCGGGTGGACGCCATTACCCCGGAAATAGAGGCCCTGGGCGGTGGCGGCGGCAGCCAGTGGGGCACCGGCGGCATGGCCACCAAGCTCACCGCCGCCAAGCGGGCCATAGCCCACGGCATCGACATGGTCATCGCCAATTCCAACAACCTGGACGCCCTTTATGACATCACGGAGGGGAAGGACGTGGGTACCCGGTTCCTGTCCGGACAGCAGAAATGAAACGAAAAGATTGGCCTAACCTTCAGCGCATGTTCATCGCGCTGATCCTCCTGATCATCTCCCCTTTAGTCGGCATTGCGGCAGGGGCTGTCTTTTGGCGTTCCCTGGAGCGGGGTCTGCTTGTGTTCAATCTGCTGGGGCTTTTGGGCTTTGCCCTGGTCACCAGGCCCTATTGGACGGGAAACAGGCCCCGCATCCGCAAGCTTCTGATGTCCGGCTTCGCCATGGGGGTCTCCGCCTTGCTGGACATCGTAACCGGACGGCCCGTCCCCCTGGCCGTCTATTTTTCCTCCATGGTGGAGTGCTTCTCCCTGATCCCCTGGATCACGGAAATCTTGAATGAGATCCATCAGGGACAATGGCGCAGCCCTCCCCCCGCCGGCCCGTCGGCGCCGGCTCCGTATGCCCATAGAGGCAAAACGGCCACCCCCGACCTTTGGAACCCCTCTGCGGAGAAACGCTCCCTTCCGGGGCGGGCGGCCTTTGAAAGAACACCCCCCTCGGAGCGAACCGGGCCGGAGCTGCCCACCCCCGGCATCCCCCGGTGGCTCCTTCTGCCGGCAGTTGCGGCGCTTATCCTGCTCATCGGGCTGCTCCTTTGGAGCGCGGCTACTGAAGCCCCGCCGGAAAAGCCCCTCAGAGACGCCGTCGGCGCCGTTGAAATATGGGACGGCACAGGCCTGAGCAATATTTAGGAAATATGTACCGAAGACTTTTCATTGGAAGGGAGTCTTTCAGATGACTATTTTGGAAACCCAGGGTCTGGCGGCCAAACACGCCGCCCGGCGGCTGGCCGTTACCGGAGAGGCAGTCAAAAACGCCGCCCTTCTCGCCATGGCCGACGCCCTCATCTCCCGGCAGAAAGAGTGGCTGGCGGCCAATGCCGCCGACCTGGAGGCCGCCAAAGCCGGCGGGATGCGCCCCTCTCTTCTGGATCGGCTGGCCCTGGATGAAACGCGCATTGCCGGCATTGCCGAAGGGGTTCGCCAGGTGGCCGCCCTCCCCGACCCTGTGGGCCAGGTGGTAAAAACCACCCTGCGGCCCAACGGTCTGAAGCTGGAACAGCGGCGTACCCCCCTGGGAGTCATCGGCATCATTTACGAGGCCCGGCCCAATGTGACGGTGGACGCCGCCGCCCTGTGCCTCAAAGCAGGAAACGCCTGTATTCTGCGGGGCGGCAAGGAGGCCTTCCGCTCCAACAAGGCGGTCATCACCATCTTGCGGGACGCCCTGGAATCGGCGGGCCTGCCCCGGGACTGTGTGGCCCTGGTGGAGGATACCAGCCGGGAATCCGCCAACGAGATGATGAACCTGACCCAATACCTGGATGTGCTCATCCCCCGGGGAGGCGCCGGACTCATTCGTTCGGTGACGGCCAACTCCCATGTGCCCGTGATCCGCACGGGAGAGGGAGTCTGCCACATCTATGTCCACGCCGGGGCTAATCTGGACATGGCCGCCCGCATCCTTTATAACGCCAAGTGTTCCCGTCCCTCGGTCTGCAACGCCGCCGAGTGTCTGCTGGTGGACCGGGCGGTGGCAAAGGACTTCCTTCCCATGGCCTGGCAGCTGCTGCAAACGAAAAATGTGACGCTCCACGCAGACCCGGAGGCCCGGCAGATCCTGGGGGACTTCGCCCTCCCCGCCACCGAGGAAGACTGGGACAGTGAATACGGCGACTACCAGCTTGCCGTCAAGGTGGTCTCCGGTCTCCAGGAGGCCGTGGACTTCATCGCCGCCCACGGCACCGGCCACTCCGAGGCCATCGTCACCGAAAGCTACACCGCCGCCCAGCAGTTTTTGGCCGCGGTGGACGCAGCGGCGGTGTATGTCAACGCCTCCACCCGATTTACCGACGGTTTTGAGTTCGGCCTGGGGGCGGAGATTGGCATTTCCACCCAAAAGCTCCACGCAAGGGGCCCCATGGGGCTGGAAGATCTGACCTCCACCAAGTATGTGGTGTACGGCTCCGGCCAAATCCGGGAATAACGCCAAAACGGGGCAGAAAAGCACCTTTTGGGTCTATAAACGGGGTAAAATACCCGGCGGCAGAACGCCCTGCCGCCGGGTATTTTTTCTCCCTATACCGGTTATCCTTCGCTTCCGCTTTCACCCGCGGGCCCTTCTGCCATCAGCCTTTGGATCTCCTCCGGGGCCGGCATGCTGCCCAGCGCCCCCTTCCGGGTGGTCACCAGTCCGGCCGCAGCATTGGCAAAGGAGAGCATTTCCCTCAACCGCTTCTCCCCCAGCCCTTCCAGCCCCCACTCCAGAACAGCGTGAAGGCAGCAGCCACAAAAGGTATCCCCCGCGCCGGTAGTGTCGACGGCCCTCACCTGACGGTAGGCCGGGCAGAACACAGACAGCCCGTTCCACACCGCCCGGCTTCCCGCACTGCCGTCGGTGATTAAGAGCAGCTTTAGATCCGGGTTTTGGGCCCGAAGCCAGTTCGTCCCCTTATCTTCCTCTTCGCAGCCGGTGAGAAAGACCAGTTCCTCCCGGGCCACCTTTAGGATCTCGCAGACTGAGCAGCCCCAGAGCATCTCTTCCCGCGCTGTCTTCATATCCCGCCACAGGGAGGGGCGCAGGTTGGGGTCAAAGCTGACCAAAGCGCCCCCTGCTTTTGCCTGCTCCACCGCCGCCCGGGTGGCTGCGCGGACGGGTTCTCGGGTCAGGGAAAGAGAACCAAAATGGAAGATACGGCTATTCCCCAGCAGTTCTCCCGGCAATTCCTCTGCCCGCAGCAGCTCATCGGCGCCGGGATCCCGATAAAAGCTGAATTCCCGCTCTCCGTCAGCGCCATTGTGGACAAAGGCCAGCGTGGTATGGGCGGCAGGATCTGGATCCAGCCGCAATCCGCCGCTGTGGATGCCCGCTTCCTCAATGGCGGCCTTCAAAAATCGGCCAAAGGTATCTTGGCCCACCTTTCCCACAAAAGCGGTGGAGCGGCCCAGCTTGGCCAACATTGCCAGCACGTTGCAGGGGGCTCCACCCGGGTTGGCGGTAAAGGAAGGGACGTTCCCGTTTTTGCCCTTCTCCTGGGTAAAATCAATCAAGAGCTCCCCCAATGCGGTTACATCGCAGATCATGGCTGACCCTCCTCTTTTTGCTGGTTTTCTTTCCAAATTGTAGCGGATTTTCTGGAAAGATACAAGAGCCGGATCAAAAAAGCGGGGTGCGCGGCAGTTTGCCGCGCACCCCGCTTTCTATCTTCCCCCAAAAGGGGGTTCTTCTTACTTGCTCAGAGCGTCCTTCAGAGCGGTGACCTCGGCAGCGGTGAGGCCGATGGTCTCGGTGAGGTAGGTCTCAGCGGCCTTCTGGAGGTCGGCCTTGGCCAGAGCGTCGGCATCCTCAGCACCGGTGAGCTTGAGAAGATCCTTCTCAATGTTGCTCTCAGCGATCTTGGTCCACTGCTCGGAGCCCTTCTCCACGTGGTAGTAGTTCTCAAAGGAGAGCATGTAGTCCTCGGTGATCTCCTCCACTCCGGCGCCCATCAGGGCCTCCAGCACCATGGCGAAGTAGCCGGCACGATCCTTGCCCTCGGTGCAGTGGAAGGCATAGGGGCCCTCGTTGGCGATCATGAACTGGAAGCCGGCCTTCAGGCTGGCCTTGGCGTCGTCAGAATACATGTCCACACCCATGTTCAGGGGAACCACGTTCAGGGTGGCGTAGTAACTCTCGGCATAGCCCTCGTAGCCCTCCATGGCCTCCTGGCTGTCGGCCAGGTTCACCACGGTCTTCACACCGGCCTCCTTCAGGAAGCCGTCGGCATAAGCGTTGCGGCCCAGCTCAGGGTTCACGGGGCTGGAGGTGCGGTAGAGCCTGCCCTCGGCGATGTCGCCCAGGGTGATGGCGCGGAAGTTGGCAAAGACATCGTCGGAAGCATAGTCCTCACGGGCGTTGGTGCGCTTGGAATCCAGCTCCCGGATTTCCATCTCGGCCAGGTAGCCGCCCTTTTCGGCCATGGATACGGTGATGGTCACGTTATCGGTAATGGCGTAAACGCCGTCCTCACCCTTGGCGCCCAGGCCGTAGGTGGTGGCGAAGTCGCCCCGGTTGATGGCCAGGGCCAGGGTGTTGTTGGAGGTATCGGCCAGGGCCAGGGGGCTGCCCTGATCCACGTTGGAGTAGCCGGTGCCCAGGGGCAGGGTGATGGGCTCCTGGCCGGTGATCTCCACGGTGAGGATGTCGCCCACCTCATAGCCGGCGCCGGCCAGAATATCCATGGACAGGCTGGTACCCACATTGCCGTACTTGCTGATGGCAGCGGCGGAGGTGGGACCCACCTTGCCGTTCAGATTCTCCTGGAGGAAGCCGATACCGGCGTTGACGGTCTCATAGAGGGCGGTAAAGTCGCCGGAGAACACGTTGTAGGTGTGGTCGCAGTTCTCGATGAGGTAGAGCTTGGTGGCCTCGTTCTTGGAGGCGGCCACGATCTTCCGGGCGTTCTCCGGGTCTACAGTGGTGTCGGCCAGGCCGTTGATGGCCAGGATGGGGGCCTTGATCTTGGCGGTCTCGGCCTCCACGTCGGTCTCGTCCACTTCCTTGAACCAGCGTTTGCCCACCTGGAGAGAATCCCGCCAGTCAAAGGTCATCTCGTAGGAGCCGTCCTTGTCGGCAATGGCCTTGGCCTCGTCAAAGGTCTTGTCCCCGAAGAGGCCGGTGCTCTCGTTGAGAGTCAGGGCCCCGGCCCAGGTAATGACGGCGTGGAAGGTCTCGGGATAGGCGGCCGCGGCCAGCAGGGCGTTGGTGCCGCCCTGGCTCCAGCCCATGACGGCGATCTTGTCGGCGTCCACGTAGTCCAGGGTAGCCAGGTAATCGGCGGCGGCCTTGGCGTCCAGGTTGGCGGAGGAGTAGCAGTAGTCGGAGTAGTCGGCGGTGGAATCGCCGCTGCCCATAAAGTCGATGCGCAGGGTGACGATGCCGTTGTCGGCCATGACGGGGGCGGCCATCTGGTAGCCATTGCCCGCTTCCTCCCGGTTGGAGCCGGTGCCGTGGAGCATTACCACGGCAGGCAGCTTCTTGCCCTCAACCTCAGCGGGGGCGCAGAGGGTGCCGGGGATGGTATGGGCGGGGATGCTGTCGGCTTCGGCAGCTTCGATGGCCACCACGGTCTCCTTAAAGTAGGGGGTCAGCTGATCCAGGCGCATAAGGACGGTGGCGAACTCAGCCCGGGTCAGGACCTTATCGGCCATCATGTCGCCGTTCTCATTGCCCTGCATCAGGCCGTCAGAGGCCAGACCGTTCTTGGCGCAGAAAGCGGTGAGGATGTCCAGGGTGAGAGCCCGGCTCACGGGGCCGTCGGCAAAGGGGGTCTCCCCCTCAGGCTGGAAAATCCCCTCCTCCTCGGCCCAGGTCAGGGCCCGGATGTACCAGGGGTCGTTGGACTTGGTCACGTCGGGCTTGCCCACCTTGTTATAAAGGGCCTGGAGCACGGTGGCGGTGGTGATCTCGGCCTCGGGCTCGAAGCCGTTCTCGGTGCCAGTCATGATGCCTTTTTCGGTGACGTAGGCCTGGGCCTCCGCGTACCAGGGGGCGGCGGTCTCCTCTGCGGCAAAGGCGGGGACGGCCAGAGACGCGCTCAGGGCCGCAGCCAAAGCCAGGGAAAGGGGCTTTTTCCAATTCATACTTGTCTCACCTTTCTTTTGTGAATTTTTCCTGGGGCAAAAGTGCGGTATTATCATACCATAGAGTCTATAAAAGTACAATGGCATTTCTCCCCTTTCCACCGAGATGAAAAGGGAAAGAGGCCCGAGGAAATCCTCGGGCCTCTTTTTTCTATGGAATCAGTCAGCCAGGGGCATGGGAAGCTGGGACAGGTTCACCAGGATCTGGGCAAACTCGGAGCGGGTCAGAGTCTTGTCCAGCATCAGGTCGCCGTTCTCGTTGCCCTTCATCAGGGGAGACTCGGGAGTGACGTTCAGCATGGCGCAGTATGCGTCCAGAATGTCCTTCACCTCACCGCGGGTGGCGGCGGCGTCCTCGGTGAACTCCTTCACCAGCTCGTTCTTGGTGGCCCAGTTCACAGCGTCGGTGTACCACACCTCGGCGTCGGTGGCGTCGGGCTTGCCCTGAGCGTTGTAGAGGGTCTGCAGCACGCTGGCCACGGTGACGTCGGTCAGAGCCTCAAAGCCCTTGTCGGTGCCCTGCATCAGGCCGGTGGCCAGGGTCTCCTTGACCACATTGTAATACCAGGCATCCACGGCCACGTCGGCGGGGACGAAAAGGATGCGGCCCTGAGAGGCGCCGTACTGGGCCTCGGTGACCTTGCCCTCCAGGGCCTCTACGATATAGTTGATGAGGATGGCGTTGTCGATCATGACGCTGTCCTTCAGCAGGTTGCTGGTCTTGAACATGACCAGGCCGTCGCCGCCGTCCTTGAGCATATAGTTGTGGGAGGCCACAGTGTAGGTCTTCTCCAGATCCAGAGGCTCGCCGGCCACCATCACGTCGGTGACGCGGTAGTCGCCGTCCACCTTCACAAACTCGCCCTCATCGCTGAGAACCACGGAGGAGGGGATGGAGGCGTTGATGGTGTAAGTGAGGCCGGCAACCTGCAGGAAGCCGCCGCACTCCTCGGGATACAGGCGGGAGGCCATCTCCAGGGCATCCAGAATGTTCTGACCCTTGGTCTCCACCAGGCAGCCCTCGTTGCCGAAGGGATGGACGTTGATGATGTCCTCGTAGGTGACCTCACCGGCAGCAATGTTGGCGCGGATACCGCCGCCGTTGACGATGGCCACGTCAGCCTCCAGCATGGTGAGGTAAGCGTCGGCGCACAGGTCGCCCAGGTTGGTCTCGCCGTTGCGGATAGCCCGCTTGCCGTCGGCGCCGTTGACGGTGAGCTCCACCTCGGAGGTGGCCACTACCTTCTTCAGCTCAGCCTCGAAGGCGTCGTTCTTCTCCTTCACGAAAGCGGCCACGGCCTCGTCCTGCTTGTCGTAGCCGGACACCAGCTCGTGGGTGATCTCCTTGGTCTCGGTGTCGATAACGATCTTGCCGATGTTGGCCAGCTTGGTGCCGGTCTGGGCCCAGACCACGTCCTTGCCGTCCTTGTTGGCCGCGGTCTTCTCGATCTCCTCGTGGGAGTGGCCGTCGATGAACACGTCGATGCCGGTGGTGTTGGCGATGACGCTCTGGGCCTTCCACTCCTCGGTGGAGCCGTTGTCGCCCAGGTGGCCCATGGCCACCACGTAGTCGGCGCCGTCCTTCTTGGCGGCGTCAACGGCCTTCTGCACGCACTCGTAGAGGTCCTTGCCCTCGTTGCCCTGCTGGAAGCCGTAGATGTAGTTGCCCTCGCCGTCCTGGAAGAAGGTGGGGGTAGACTTAGCAAAGGTCTCAGGGGTGTCGATGCCCACATAGGCCACCTTCACCTCGCCGTAGGTCACGACCTTGTAGGCGTCAAAAACGGCATTGCCCTTCAGGTCGGTGAAGTTGGCGCAGATATAGGGATACTTGGCGGTATCCTTGGCCAGGGACAGGAAGTTGTCCATGCCGTAGTCAAACTCATGGTTGCCGGGGATGGCCAGGTCGTAGCCCACCTCGTTCATGATCTCGACGATGGCAGCGCCCTTGGTCAGGGTGCCGATGGGGCCGCCCTGGATGGCGTCGCCGGCGTCCACCAAAGTGACGTTGCCCTCGCCATACTGGGCCTCCATCTCGGCCTTGTAGGCGGCAACGCCGGCATAGCCGATGTTGGTGACCGTCTTCTCGCCGGTCTCCTCATTCTCCTTCACAGCCTGGTCGATGCCGCAATGGACGTCGTTGGTGTGAAGAATGACAATTTTGCCGGTCTCGGTCTTGGTCTCATCGGCGGCCATAGCGGGGGTGGCCAGAGAGAGACCCATGGTGAGAGCCAGCGCCAGGGACAGGAGCTTTTTGCTCTGCTTCATAGATATTCACCTTTCCTTTTGTGTTTTATTGGGACAAAATGCTTTCTTCGGCATTTGTAATTGTAACAAAACGGTGACAAAAAAACAATAGTCTTTCTAAAATTTTTCCCCTTTTAAATAGAGCCCCCGGAGGCCGCGGCCTCCGGGGGCTCTATTTAAAAATGTCTATCCACTGCAGCGCAATGCTTTTGTCTTATTTCTCGGTCAGGTTCACCAAAACCTGGGCAAATTCGGCGCGGGTCAGGGCCTTGTCCAGCATCAGATCGCCGCTTTCGTTGCCCTTCATCAGACCTTCGCTGTTGACGTCCTTCAGCGCACAGTAGGCGTCCAGAATGGCCTTGATGCCGGCCCGGTCAATCACGTTGTCCTCGTTGTAGGCTTCCTCGGCGAAGAGGTTATTGTTGGCGGCCCAGTTCATGGCGTCGGCATACCAGGCATCCTCGGGCATGGCAATGGTCTTGGCGTCCTCGGCGGCAACGGGCTTGCCCTCCATGTTGTAGAGGGTCTGGAACACGGTGGCCTTGGTCACGTTGGCCAGGGCGTCGAAGCCGTTTTCGTTGCCCTTCATCAGCTTGTTGTCCAGAACCTTCAGCGCGGTCTCGTACCACCACTCGTTCTCATCCAGATCGGCGGGACGGTTGATCACGATGATACGGCCCTGGCCGTTGATGTCGTCATACCCCATGCCGGCCTTGATGGTGTGCAGGCCGGTGGCCTCGTCCACGGGGAAGGTCTCCAGATACTGAACCAGAGTCAGGTAATCCACGGTGGTGTTGTTGCGGATATACTCGCCGTCAAACATGTTGAAGCCGTCGCCCATCTGCATCAGGGTGTAGTTCACACCGGCCAGGTTGTACTTGGCGTCCAGATCCAGGGGGACATACTCGCCGGTCTTCCGATCCAGGACCTGAACATCCACCACCCGGTACTCACCGGTGGGGCCGCCGGTCCAGATGTTGTTCTCGCTCTTCTGCACGGTGGAGGGAATGGCCACGTTGACGGTATACTTCAGGCCGGCCACGTTCAGGAAGCCGCCGTCTTCAGCGGTGCCCTCGGCATTGAGGGACTTGGCGCCCCACTCTAGAGCGTCCAGCACCTGCTGGCCGGTAAGCCGCACCAGGCACACGCCGTTGTTCCAGGGATAGAGGGTCGTCACATCCTGATAGGTGATCTCGCCCGCATCCACAGTGGCCCGAATGTTGCCGCCCACCTGGATGGCGATGTCTACGGTGTACTCGGTGCCGTCGTACATATGATAGAAAGCGTCGGTGCAGAAGTTGGCAATGGCGGAATCCTGCTTGCGCACCATGCGCACGCCGTTTTCGTCGTTGATGGGCAGGGCTACCTCGGTGGCGCCGATGACCACGCTCTTCAGGGCCTCGGTTGCGGCGGCGAAGTCCTCCTCCACCTTCTTGGTCTCGGCGTTGGGCTCGACCTCGGCCAGATCGGTGTTCTTCAGCAATTTGGTGGTGACGGTGCCGTCGGCGGCGATGGTCATCTGGCCCAGGGTGGCAAAGTTACAGCCGGTCTGGGTGAGCACCACGGTCTTGCCCTCCTTGTCGGCCACCTGCTGGCCCTCCATCTCAGTGTGGGAGTGACCGTCGATAAAGGCGGTCAGACCGGTGGTGTTCTTGATCACGTCCAGGCTGGAATAGGGAGCGGCGCTTTCGTCCGAGCCCAGGTGTCCCAGGGCCACCACGTAGTCAGCTTCCTTAGCGGCAGCGTCAATGGCGTCCTGAACCAGGCCGTAAAGAACGGCGCCGTCCTCCCCTTCGCCGAAGGTGAAGATGATGTTGCCCTCTTCGTCCATGAAGTTGGTGGGGGTGGACTTGGCAATGGTCTCCGGGGTGGAGATGCCCACGACGGCCACCTTCTTGCCGCCCACCTCATAGACCTTGTAGGGATCCGCAAAGGCCTTTCCGTCACGGAACACGTTA
This sequence comes from Oscillospiraceae bacterium, assembly GCA_022794215.1. Lineage (GTDB taxonomy): Bacteria > Bacillota > Clostridia > Oscillospirales > Oscillospiraceae > Vermiculatibacterium. Next base: position 41,800 of record JAAWEH010000021.1, on the reverse strand, counting down.
CAGGCCAGGTAGTCAAACTCGGCATTCTCCAGCACCGCCATGTTGCCAAAGTCGTGATTGCCCAGGGTGGCCGCATCGTACCCGGCGGCGTTCATGATGTCGATGACCACGTTGGCGGTGTTGATATTGCCATAGACCGTATTCTGAATGTGGTCGCCGGCATCCAGCAAAAGTACGTTCTCCAGGCTGTCCCGGTAGCCGGCCACCATGGAGTAGGTGATCTTCTTGCTGAAGTTGGCGTGAACATCGTTGGTATAAAGGATTGTGATGTCTTTCTCTTCCGCGGCAAAGGCCGGGGTTACCAGAGACGCCGTCATAGCCAGCGCCATGGCCAGAGACAGGAACCGTTTGTTCTTTTTCATTGCTACCACCTTTTCTTTTTTGATTTTGCACAAAAATAGCGGGGTTTTACATAGAAAATTATAGCGAAATAACAGTCCCTTTGCAATTCCTTTCCGGGTTGAAATATATTCTGTTTGGCTATATATTCCATCAAAAAAGGACGGGCATTTGCCCGTCCTTCATAAGATAAGCGTTTTACTTGGTGGCCCAGTTTCCTGTAGCCGCCGCCTTCAGATAGGCGTTGACAAAGCCATCCAGGTCTCCGTCCATCACACTGTTGATGTTGCTGGTCTCAAAGTTGGTGCGCAGATCCTTCACCATCTGGTAGGGCATAAAGACGTAGGAGCGGATCTGGCTGCCCCACTCGATCTTCAACTGAACCCCCTTCAAATCGGAGATCTTCTCCGCCTTTTCCTGCATCTGGAGCTCCAACAGCTTGGCCCGGAGCATCCGCATACAGTTCTCCTTGTTCTGGAACTGGCTGCGCTCCTCCTGGGAGGCCACCACGATGCCGGTGGCCTTGTGAATGAGCCGCACGGCGGAGGAGGTCTTGTTGATGTGCTGGCCGCCGGCGCCGCTGGCCCGGTAGACCTGCATCTCGTAGTCCTCGTCCTTGATCTCGATCTCCGCGTCCTCGGGGAGGTCGGGCATCACTTCCACAGAGGCGAAGGAGGTCTGCCGCCGGGCGTTGGCGTCAAAGGGGGACACCCGCACCAGCCGGTGGACGCCGTGCTCCCCCCGGAGGTAGCCGTAGGCGTTCTCCCCCTCGATCATGATGGTGGCCGACTTGATCCCCGCCTCGTCCGCCTCCTGGTAGTCCATGATCTTATAGGTAAAACCCTTCCGCTCGGTCCAGCGGGTGTACATGCGGTAGAGCATCTGGGCCCAGTCCTGGGCCTCGGTTCCGCCGGCGCCGGGGTGGATGGTCAGGATCACGTTGGAGCTGTCGTACTCCCCGGTGAGAAGGGTGGAAAGCCGGGCCTCCTCCATCTCGGCCTCCAGCTTGGCAAAGCCCTCCTCCAGTTCGGGCAGAAGGGAGTCGTCCTCCATCTCGTTGCCCATCTCGCACAGGGTCATGAGGTCGTCCCACTCCCGCTCCCGGCGATCCTGGTGCTCCAGCTTGCTGCGCAGGGTATTCATCCTTCTCGTGGCCTTCTGGGACTTTTCCAGGTCGTCCCAAAAGCCCTCGCTGGCGCTTTCCGACTCCAGCATCTCCAGCTCCCGCTTGGCATTGTCCAGATCCAGGGCCTGGGATAAATCATCCAAGGCAGGCTTAAGGTTATTGAGTCTCACTTTATATTCGTCAAACTGAAGCATGATCCACACTCACATTCTTAAAATTTATCGGTTCCTATTATATCCAAAGGATTCCGGCTTGTAAAGGAAAAGATATCCGCTCCCTATCTTCCAATGTGGATTTGGAAAATTTTACCTTCTATTGGAATTTTCCCTTGACACCATGGGGAAGCTATGGTATAGTAATTGAGCACTGAAAAGACCCGTGCCATCCATGCCGGAGTGGCGGAATTGGTAGACGCCCGGGACTTAAAATCCTGTGTTCCAAAAGAACGTGCCGGTTCGACTCCGGTCTCCGGCACCAGTCATAGGAAGCCTGTTTCATTTCCCTTTTGGCAAAGGGCCGCCGAAAGCTTCATAGCCACAGGTTCCTTCTTTCTTTTTCAAAAAGTGTTCCGCTTTTTGGAGGGCCCTATATAGCGCGGAGTAGAGCAGTTGGTAGCTCGTCGGGCTCATAACCCGGAGGTCGCAGGTTCAAGTCCTGCCTCCGCAACCATAAAGTCACCGTTTCTTTCTGGAAACGGTGACTTTCTATTTCTTTTGGGCCCGGATTTTTGAGGGGCAGAAAGTTTGACCCATCTTTTGACCCATACGGGACTTTATCGAAAAAAAGACGTATTCTTCCATAGCAAGTATTGGCGGCAGGTGGACAGGCAGCGCGCTGGGCCGGTGGGTCGTTGACATTACAGCAGTGGAGTGATTGTAGATGTTTTTCTTCCATAAAGACAGAACGCCGAAGAGTCAGGACAAGCCTGTCAATACGGTCAAACTCTATCTTGGTGACTACTACCGGGACTATGGCGGACAGTATTCCGGCGGGAAAAATCTGCTTTGCGTCATGCCGTACTATGAGGATAGCGATCCCTCTTTCGGAAATCTGGCGCGCTCCCTCGGCGCGGAATTGCTGTCCTCCTTTCCCTTTGTTGTGGAAGAACTTTTGGGGGGCCAATTTTGGCGCAGTCAGAGGAAAGGGCTTTTCCGCAAGTCTTATCGGAAACCTGTCGACCCGCTGCAAGAAGCATACATATCCGAGTATCAAAGTCAGGGCGGACAGGTATATTGTGGGGAAAAGAATGACTTGACTGCCCTATCTGAGTTCGATGGCCCCAAGCTGCTCCCTCTGATCCCCATGGGCGGCCTTGCAACAGCCACATATTACGGCCATGGAGCGCGAGAAATGCCCCGCGGATGGGCCGCTGGCAGGCCGGAGCTCCGGGAGGAAGATCCATATGAACTCTGCTTGGTCTGCGGCGAATATCACGATCACCTTTTGATAGAAACCTCAGGCGATTTGCAGCACTATATCGGTCAAATCAGGAAGCGCTGCCAGCAGGAGGGGCGGATGCTCATTCTGGAAACGCGGAGCGAGGGAACAGAGCAAGGCTGTTTGCAAGAGCAACAGCTTCTTTGAGTACGAAACATGAATCCTATCCTCAGAAATATTATGCCGGAGTTCAGTGAACTCCGGCATTTTTATTTTCCACCCGCCTTTCCAAAGAGAGCTTCCTTGTACTCCGGGGGCTTGGTCAGTTCGGCCATGACCCCGTCTTTCAGCGCCTGGAGGTTGTCAGTGTTGCTCCGCTCCATGCGGCTACGGTTGCTGGCGTTTTGGAGGATGGCATTCCCCTCGACGAGAGTGACCTTGCGGCTCATAGCCGATCGGTCGCAGGTTCAAGTCCTGCCTCCGCAAGCATACATCGGCAAATTTCGATCAGAAATTTGCCGATGTTTTTTGTTGCCCGATGTATCCAAACATACAACAGAAACGCCTGAAACGCATATGAGCAAAGGCATATATGCGGGAGGGCTTTATGTACCGAAAAAACACATATGGAGCTGTCTTAACAGCAGATCCTTTACATTGGGCGGCGGCTACGCGCAAAGGTCTTTTGGATACGTTTTTCCCGGAAACGGCCCGGAGCGTTCACTGGAAACATTGGAGCGCCGTGCTGGATCCCAAGCTGTGCAAAGAATGCCGGGGACACCATGGAAAGGTCTACGCTATGGATGAATGGCCGGAGGTGGAGCCGCCCTTGCACAACCACTGTCGGTGTGTTATAATTCCTATGGAGACAATCACACCCGGCGGCGCCACGAAAGATGGAGAAAACGGCGCTGACTATTGGCTCGTCCATTATGGACGACTGCCGGATTACTATATTTCGAAAGAGGAAATTAAAAAATTAAAATGGAATGAAGGAAAAGTTCCCAGGCAATATGCTCCCGGCAAAATGATATTTGGCGGGATCTACAACAACACGGACGGACACCTTCCCTCCGCGCCTGGTCGGATCTGGTATGAGGCAGACATCAATTATTATGAGGGACGGCGCAACGCACACCGGATCCTGTTTTCCAATGACGGGCTGATCTTTGTAACCTATGACCACTATCTTACCTTTTATGAGATAACCTATGACGGAAAGGCGGAGGATGAGATATGAGACTGGTGGAGCCTTGGTTTGGCAAATGGAACGACGAGGCAGGCATTTGGCGGGTTCTTTCCATCGAATTTGAGATCGAACCCAAGATCTACTCCCTGGAGGAGTTGGAGCGCTATATCCGCAACTGTGGGGAAGATCTCCGGGTGGAGATCCGCTATGCCGACGAACCTTACGGAGAGGCAGGAGAGGCTCTGAAGCAGGTGCTTGCCCTGTTTGACCGTCTGCGGGAGGAGCTGGGAAAGGAGCACTTTGACTATGTTCTCCTCCCCCGGGAGCAGGTGACGGTGGATCTGTCCCCTTGCAAGTACGTGGCCGAGCTGTGGCTGGAGCTGCGGCGGACAATGGAATGGGATGAATGGTATGGGGAGAATTTCAGTGCGCTGTGGGATATTTTGACGGGGCTGCCCTATAAGGGCGACGATTTCACCATCCTGCGGCCCCGGCACTATACCGGGATCCCGTATGGAGACAACGAGGGCTTTACCGAGTATGTGGACAAGATCTGCGCCATGTTTCAGGAAGCCCAGGACAGGGTGGGAAATATTACCGTGGAGGTGCGGTACACCGATGAGGCAGGCATCGAGCCCACGATTTGACCGGCATATTTTCTCCAAATGACGCAGAAAAGCCCCGGGAGCAATGCTCCCGGGGCTTTTTTCCGTTTTTATCCTTGGGCGGCTTTCTTCAAAATTCCCATCAGCCATCCCAAAAACCACTCCCGATCCGCACCCAAGGCGAAGGTGCAGTTGGGCTCCTCCATCACCAGGTTGGCCCGGCGATCCACCATGGTTCTTCCGTAGCACACGCCGCCGGAAACATCCACATGGCACACTGTCTCTATCTTCTTGGTGATGCACTCGGGGTGCAGGAAATAGCACAGGGCCAGAGCGTCGTGGAGGGGCGCTGTCTGCTTTGCGGCCAGCTCCGGATCCCGCTCGCTGTAGCCCCCGATCCGCTCCCGGATCACCTCGGCCACAAACTTGGCCTCCTTGCTGCCGATGGCCTCGATCTCGGCGGCCTGGGCTGCGGAGACCTCCGCCTCGTGGGTAGCGTCCAGGGGGATCAGGCTGATCTTGCAGCCGCTCTGGAGTACGATTTCAGCGGCCTCAGGATCCGCCCAGATGTTAAACTCCGCCGCGGCGCTGGCGTTGCCGATCCGGTCGCCGCCGCCCATGAGCACGATCTCCTGCAGGCGGGAAGCGAAGGCGGGCTCGGCGCGCATTGCCGCGGCAATGTTGGTCAGGGGGCCCAGGGCTACGATGGTAACGGTTCCCGGCTGGGAGGCCATCACCGTCTCGATAAGCCACACCACCGCCCGCTTCTCCTGGGCCTTCAGCGAAGTCTCCGGCAGGGGCAGGTGGTCGGCGTGCATGATGAAGGGCACCTTCACGCCTTCCCGCTTGGGGATGGGGCGAAGGGACTGGGCGCTGGTGGGAGACAGGGTGGAGACCAGGGGATATTCGCAGCCGCTGTATACCTTGATCTCCTCCCCCTTTCCGCAGAAATCCACCACCCGCAGGGTGTTGTCTGTGGTGAGCTTCAGCTCCAGGTTTCCGTTCACCGTGGTGACGCCCAGCAGGTCTACCTCCCCGCCCAGCATGGCCAGGGTCAGGGCTACGGCGTCATCAGTGCCGGTATCCACGTCCATAATGATCTTCGGTTTTGTCATGTCATCCATTCCCTCCATGGGCGGCGTCTGCCAGTCTGGACTTTTTCTCGATCTCCTGGGTCTTTTTCTTTTCCTGGTGGTTGATGTTCATACCCACCAGCAGCAGACCCACCACCGTGGCCACATAGGGGAACATCTGCAGGAACTCCGGCGGCATCTGGATGGCCTGGAACGCATTGGCAATGGCGTTGGAGGCGCCGAACACCAGGGCCCAGATGAAGGTGGGTACAGGCATGAACCCACCCAGGTTCTGGGCGGCAATGGCGATAAAGCCGCGGCCCGCGATCATATCCCGGGTAAAGGCCACCACATAGGCCATGGACATGTACATGCCCGCCAGTCCGGCAAAGATGCCGGCAATGAACAGGGCGATGAACCGGGTCTTCATGGCGCTGGTGCCCAGGGACTCGGCAGCGTTCTCATTCTCGCCTACCGCACGGATCCGGAGGCCAAGGGGCGTTTTCATCAGGATGATGTACACCACGGGAACGCTGAGGATCGCCACATAGGTCAGCAGATTGTGTCCGGACAGGATGCTTCCCAGAATGGGGATATCCTCAATAACAGGAATGTTGATTACCGGGAACTGCAGGCTTTGAAGGCTGGTGGAGCTGCCACGGTCACCGGTGAAGGCAAACAGAATGAATACCGTGCCGCCGCTTCCCAGCGTATTGAGGGCCAGACTCACCAACATATTGTTGGCTTTCAAAACCAAAACAAAGAATCCAAACAGCATGGCAAACACCACGCTCATGGCAATGCCGCACAAAAGGCCCACCACCAGGTTTTGGGAGTAAGCGCTGCCCAGCACGCCGCCCAGGGCGGCGGCCAGCATCATGGATTCAAAGGCGATGCAGACCACACCGGAATTCCGAACCAGCAGCACGCCCATGGAGCACAGGATCAGAGGGGTACTCATCCGAAGAATGGCTACGATAAACTCAACAGAGAAGATATATCCCAATACACTTTCCATTCTTACTTCACCTCCGTGAGCGCCAGATCCTTCATGGACTCTTTGGCGATGACCCGATGCTTCCAGCCTGCCAGGAACTTCTCAGCCACCACCAGCATGATGACCACCGACTGCACGATGGACACCAGCTCCGGCGGCACATCGGACATCCGGGCCATGGCCTCCGCACCTACCCGCACATAGGCCAGGAACAGGGCGGCCAGGGGAATGTATTTGGGGTTGTTGCCTGCAATGACTGCGATCATAACGCCGTCAAAGCCGTGGCCAGAAAGCCCCGAATACTCAAAGCGCTTGTACATGCCAAGCTGCTCCACCGCGCCGCCGAAACCGGCCAAAAAGCCGCCGATCAGCTCGCAGATGATGATGGTAGCCGTGACATTGATGCCGGAATACTTGGCAAACCGGGGATTGGTTCCCACCATCTTGATCCGGTAGCCAAAGGTACTCTTCTCCAGCAGGATGTGGCCGAAAATGACCACCGCGATGGCGAAGAAAAGTCCGGCATGGATATTTGTCCGGGAAAAGAGCCGGGGCAGCAAGGCGCTCTCGGTATACTTATAAGAGGCCTGATAGCCCGACGCCACATCCCACATGGGATGGTTGATGAAATACTGGCCGATATAAAGACAAATGTAGTTCATCATCAGAGAGGTGACGATGGTCAACGCATGGAACTTGGTATGCAGCACCGCCGTCACACTGCAGGCTAGAGCGCCCACCACACCGGCAAAGATCATACAAACCAGGGGATGGACTCCGGCGGGCAGAGGCAGGTAGATGGCAGCCGCGGCGCAGGCCACGCCGCCCAGGTAGAAGGCTCCCTCGCTGCTCATGTTCATCTGACCGCAGCGAACCATGAGGCATACGCCTACGCCGGTAAACATGAGGGGGATCATCTTCTCCACAATGTATCCCATCCGGCTCACTGTCTGCAGCGGCCCCAAAATGAAGAGCCGAAAAGCCCCCCAGCCATCCTGGCTCACTGCGAAGATCAGCGCCAGGGAGATGAGCAGCGCGATCCCGATGGCGCAGATGTCCCGGATCACAAAGAACAAGGCTTCGATCTTTTTTGTTTTGTTCATTTGCAGCACCTCGCGATCTCTTCCGGCGTCTGTTCCTTCAGTCCCAGCATGTATTCGCCCAGCTCATTCTCGCTCAGCTGATCCAGCGTCTCGAAATAGGCCACGATCCGGCCGTTGCACAGCACGATCAGGCTGTCGCTGACCTCCCGCAGCTCCCCCATATCCGCAGAGATAAGGAGCACGGCCGAGCCTGCGTCCCGCAGGGCGATCAGCTTCTCCCGGATCAGCTCGCTGGCGCCCACGTCGATGCCTCGGGTGGGCTGATTGGCCACCATAACATGGTGCGGAGCCTGGGAGAATTCCCGGGCGGCCACCACCTTCTGGATATTGCCGCCGGAAAGGGTCTTGACCGGGGCTTCTCCCCCGTCGCATTTGATGGTAAAGCTTTGGATCAGCTCCTTGGCCCTGGACTGGATCACTTTCTTATTCAGGATCTGGCCGTGCTGATACTCTTTTTTGTAGAACCGGTCGGAGATCAGATTTTGCTCAATACTGGCCTCCGCCGCCGCACCGTAGGTCATCCGGTCCTCGGAAATATGGGCCACGCCCATCTCCCGGATCTCCCGAACCGACTTTCCCTTTACCGAGTCGCCGTTGACCAGGATTTCGCCGCTTTGGATGCTGTCGATGCCGGAGATCATCTCGGAGATCTCCCGCTGTCCGTTGCCCTCGATGCCGGCAACACCCAGGATCTCGCCGCTGCGCACCCGGAAGGATACGTTCTTCAGCACCTGCTTGCCAAAGCTGTTGAAATAGTTGAGCCGCTCCACCCGCAGCTTCACATTCCCCGGCTTGGGCGGGGTTTTCACGATGGAGTTCACCGCATTGCGCCCCACCATCATCTGGGAGATGTCCTGCTCGGTAACGCTGTCCACATCCACCGTCTGAATGGAGCAGCCGTCCCGCAGCACGGTAAGCCGATCACAGATCTGCTTGATCTCGTTGAGCTTGTGGGAGATAAAGATAATGGTATATCCCTGCTCCTTCAGCTTCACCAGCTGGACAAACAGCTCCTCGGTCTCCTGGGGAGTCAGCACCGCGGTGGGCTCGTCCAGGATCAGCACCTCCACGTTGCGCAGCAGCATTTTCAGAATCTCCACCCGCTGCTTCTGGCCTACGTACAGATCCCGGATCTTCATGTTGGGGTCGATGGGCAACCCGTACTTCCGGGCCACCTCCTCCGTCAGCCGAACCGCTTCCTTATAGTTGAAGATCCCACCCTTGGTGGGCTCCATGCCGAAGACCATGTTCTCGGCCACAGTAAGGGAGGGCACCAGCATAAAATGCTGGTGCACCATCCCGATCCCCAATTTCAGCGCAGCAAGGGGACTGCCGATACTGACCTCCTGGCCCTTAAAGAAGATCTTGCCGGTCTCGGGAGGCTCCTGGCCGAACAGCACCTTCATCAGGGTGCTCTTTCCGGCGCCGTTTTCTCCCACCAGCCCGTGGATATCTCCCTTCCGAACAGAGAAGTCGATATTTTTATTGGCTACAAAACCGTCCTTATAGATTTTTGTGATGTTCTGCATCGAAAGGACGTATTCATATTCCTGTTCCATGGCAGCCTCCTCGCCGCACTGTTTGTTCGTTTTTCTTAGTTTACGGAAGCCTTCAGAGCCTCGTAAACGTCAGCCTCCATACCAATGGCGGTGCTGACCTGGATCTCGCCGCTCTCGATCTTGCCGGCCAGCTCGTCGATCTGAGCACGGATATCGGCGGGCACGGCAGCCTCATAGTAGCTGTTCTCAGCCAGGCCGATACCACCGTCAGCCAGGTTAATGGCGTTGTGGACGCCCCACTCAAAGTCGCCGGCGATCACGTCGTTGATGGCTTTGCAGAGGATCACGTCGAAGTTCTTCACCACAGAGGTCATAACGGCATTGGCGATGGCGGGATTGGTCTCCTCAAAGATGAGGGACTGGTCAGAGTCCACGCCCAAAGCCCAGAAGTTGTTCTCAGCAGCAGCGCCGTAAACGCCAGGGCCGGCGCCGGAACACACGGCGTAGATCACGTCAGCGCCCTGAGCGTGCTGAGCCAGGGCCAGCTCCTTGGCCTTAGCGGTATCGGTAAAGTTGCCGACGAAGGAGGAGCGGACAGTGATGTCAGGATTGACATAGGCAGCGCCCTCGATGTAGCCCACCAGGAAGTCGCTGACGGAGCTGGTCTCCTTGCCGCCCACGAAGCCGATCACGCCGGTCTCGGACATCAGGGCAGCCAGAGCGCCGCCCAGGAAGGAACCCTCGTTCTGCAGAGCCGCGAAGGAAGCGCAGTTGGCAAAAGCGCCGTTGCTGTAATCCAGGTCGGCATCATAAATGATGAACTTCTGCTCGGGGAACTGCTCGGCCACGGTCATAATGGCTTCCTTCAGGCTGAAGGTGCCGGTGATGATGATATCCCACTCCTTGGACTCGGCCAGCTCGGTCATGGTAGGCACGGGAGTGGTGGTGTCGCCCTGGAGCTCGATGGCCTTGATGTTGCCCACCAGGGGGTTCTGCTCCTTGGCCATCTGAACACCGGCCCAAACCATGTCGGAGAAGGCTTTGTCGCCCAGAGTATTGGCCAGCACCAGAACGACGTTGTAGGTCTTTTCAGGGGTAGTCACGTTCTCGCTGTTCTCCACGCCGGGGGCAGCGGAAGGCGCCGGGGTCTGAGTTGTCCCGCCGCCGCAGGCGGCCAGACACAGGATCATGCTCAGGGTCAAGAGGATCGCTAACCAGTTCTTCTTTTTCATCTTTCTTCTCCTTTACAATTTTACTTATTTCGTGAAAGCCGCATAGCGGCCTGTCACTACACAGTGATGATGTTTTCCGGCTTCAGCTCGTGGGGCCGGAAAGGATGGGCGCCATAGCCCACCGCCACCGCAATGGCAAAGCGGTAGCCTTCGGGAAGTTTAACCAGGGCGTTGAATTCCTCCGCCATAGGCCCCGTAAAAACCCGGTCAGGGGCCGCCATAATCACCGACTCCAGCCCCAGGGCCTTGGCCGCCAAACAGATGCTCTGGGCGGCGATGCCGGCGTCTACATCGATATAATTGTTCTTGGGGTTTACACCGATCACAATGAGCAGCGGCGCGCCGAAAAACACCTTCCAGTCCCTCTGGGACAGCCGCTCTATGTAATCCCATTCCTCCCGCTGCCGGGAGACCTCGATCATTTTCTTTCCGATCTGATCCAGTACGGTCTTATCGGTAATAAAGCAGAATTTCTCCTCCTGAAGGTTCAGGGAGGTGGGGGCAAGAAGGGCCGCCTCCTTTAGCCGCTCCAGCTTGTCCTCCGGGATGGCCTCATCCCGGTATTCCCGCACACTGCTCCGGGTCCGCAGGGCCTCAAACAGCTCCATTGCGCTCCTCCCGGCTGTGGGCCGCCGCAACGGTCAGCGCCAGGCAAATGGCGTCATCTATGGAGCGCCCCTCCTCCACAGGCAGAGGGGTAATGGTTTCCTTTCCCGATTCATCACAGGTGATATGGGAGAGAATGGAGACCATCATCAGCGCCTTTTTATGGAACTGGGCCGCCGCAGTATAAAGGCCAGCGCCCTCCATCTCGGAGCACAGCACTCCGTACTGGGCCCACATTCCCGAGCGGTAGGACTCCGCCAGGCGGTAGATCCGGTCATTGCATATGGTGTTGCCGATGTATACTTTCTGGCCCAGCCGCGCCGCCTCCTGATCCGCTATGCGGAGCAGACCGTAGTCCGCAATGGGACAGAAAGTTCCGTTAAAAAGTCCATCGTTGATGGCCGAAGTGTGGCAGGTGGCCTGGGCCAAAACCACGTCGTGCTTTTTCATCTCACTGAGATATCCCGCGGAGGTGCCAATGCGGATGATGGCCTCACAGCCAAAGTCCCGGTAGAGCTCCGTGGCGTAGATCAGCATGGAGGGAACCCCCATGCCCACCGCCATGACGGAGATCTCTTCCCCGTCATATTTTCCGGTGTAGCACAGCGCCCCCCGCTGGTCATTGACCAGCACCGCATCCTTCAGGTAGGTTTTGGCAATGTACTCCACCCGGCCCGGATCACCGGCTACCACCACATTTTTGGCGATCTGTCCCGGCTTTGCGTTGATATGCAGGCTCATGATGCACGTTCCCCTCTCATGTAATGTAATGGACCTTTGAAGTCAGTTCCTTTTCCCGGGGGGGCTGGGCCGGATAGCCAAACGCACCTACACTGGTAATGATCCGATCCTTACTCACCCCGATGCTTTCCAGCTTTTCAATGACTTCCAACTTGTCGCAGATGGGGGACATCTGGTTGATCCAGACCGAGCCGAGGCCGAAACTCTGGGCCGCGATGAACATATTCTCCATAGCGCATCCCGCATCGGCCAGGCGCATAAAGTTTTCCCGCAGATCTGCAACGAGGATCACCAGGGGGGCGGAGAAAAAGTTGTGATCCTGAACCTCTCCCCCCAGATATTTCGCCGTCAGCGCCGCCAGCTCATCCAGCAGCTTCCGGTCGGTCACCGCAAAAAACTCAAAACTTTGCTTTCCCCAAGCACAGGGGGCACAGCGGCCACACTCCAGGATCTGGGCCACGATCTCCTCCTCTACCGCTCTGGGTTCAAACCCCCGGATGGAACGGCGGGCCAGGATGGTCTTGATCACTTCATTCATACAAAAAACTCCTTTTGCGAATTCCAAAGGCCGCCACCACCAAGACCAGGGCGCCCCCCGTCACCAAAATACCCGCCGCCAACGCTGTCTGATAGGATCCCAGGGTCACCAGCCACCCGATCAGCGTAAAGCTGAAATTGCTGGCAAGGTTGGCCACAATGGACAGAGGCTTATACCGCCTTTCAAACTCCCGGTTGCCAAAAACGCCCCGCACCAGGTTGGGCATCACCACGATGGAAGCTGCCATGGGCATCCCCATCAGGAAGGAGCCCGCCATCATGGGTACGGCAGCCCGACCCATAATGAGCAAAACCAAACCTATCATCGTGATCCCGCCGGAAAAGTAACAGGCCGACGCCGTTCCAAACCGATCGTTCATCCATCCCACCGTCAGCTTCCACACGATGGTGCCGATCATGGCCAGGGAGACGAAAGTGCTGGCCTGCTCCGGCGCATGGTCGAACGTTAAACCTAAAGAAAAAATAATCTGATTGTAGCCCACTGTCAGGCACATCAGCCCGGCGTATCCAATCAGCAGAGCAAAAACCTCTTTTTTACTTGCAAACTCCCGAAATGTTCCCTCCGTCTTTTTTGCCGCCAGCTGGGGTCTGTCCGCTCCATAGGGCTTTGCCCCTATATCCTCCGGCTTCCGGACGGAAAAGGCCGCACAGGCGGGCACAATGAGCAGAAACAGGGCCAGTCCCAGCATCCGGTAGGAATCCCGCCATCCGTGGACGGCCATATACCGCTGGGTAATCTGGTTCATCACCGCTCCCACCACTCCGGACGCAGAGCAGGCCAGCCCCAGGAAAAACCCCTTTCGGGCTGCAAACCAGTTGTCGATGAGCATGGGAATGGTCTGCACGAACAGTATCGCATGGCAGGCCCCCTGAACCGCCGCCGCTATGTACCACTGCCAGGGAGCGGTAAACCAGGCCATGGCGTATTCCATCGCCGCGATGGTCAGACCCGCACCGGTCAGGATCATTCGGAGATTCCCCCGGCGAACCATTTTGGTGGCCAGAGGGATGGCCGCGCACAGGGCTACGCCGTAAAAGGTAGCGTATGCCGTAAACACACCCAGTTCGATCCCCAGCTCTTGACACACCGGGGTATAAAACAGCCCCCGGCAGTTGGAGATGATCCCCAAGATCCCTCCCTGAATCAAAAAGCAGAGGATCAGGATCAGATAAGGATAATACCCTTTTTTCTTCACAGCCGCGCCCCCTGTCCTACCGGCGGCGCCGTACTGCTGCGCACCACCAGTTCCGGTTCAATCTGAATGTGGCAGATTTCCGGCTTTCGTCCCTGCCTGCGCTCTTCCAGCGCCTTGAACAGCTCCCGCACCGCCAGGCGAGCCAGCTCGCCTACGTTTTGAGAAACCGTGGTTATCTGGGGCACGTTATATTCGGTGGCCATGATGTTGTCCATGCCGATCACCGAGCAGTCTCCGGGGATCTGGCAGCCGGCGGCAATCGCCTCGTTGGAAAAGCCGATGGCCAGCATATCGCTGGAACAAACCACCGCCGTCATTTTCTGCTCTGCCAGGGCCCGATAGGCGGCCCGACCTCCGGCATAACGGGTATATCCTGTGGCTACCAGCTCCGGCCGGTAGGGAATCCCCGCCTTTTCCAGGGCCATGGCATATCCCTCCATCCGGGGGTTGATGGAGCCATCTCCCCTGGATTCGGACAGATAGGCGATCCTCCGGTGTCCCAGGTCGATCAAATGCTTTGTCGCCATGTATCCGCACTTCAAAGAATTGGTTCCTACGGTAGAGTAGTCGGGGTACAACACGCCTCCATCACCGAAGAGGGTTATGACAGGCAGGTCGATCCCATCTAGGATCGCTGTGGACCGCTGTATGTTCTTTACCGAGCGGTTAAAGGGAGGCGGCACGATAATGGCCCCGTCCACATACCCGCTTTTCAACCGCTGGTAGTGCTTGAACTCCGCCTCTTCATCATTATCAATGTCACAGACAATCACGCTTTTCCCCCGAGCGCTGATCAGACAGCTCAGCTCCTTGAGAAGCTTTGCGTAATAGGGGTAGAGCAAATCGCCCACAATGACCGCCACCAGGTCGGTACAGCCCTTTCGCAGATTGACTCCCGAAATATTGGGCAAATACTTCAGCCGTTCAGCCGCATCCAGGATCTCCTGCCGTTTTATCTCCGACACCCGGATCTCCTTCCCGTTGAGCACCTTTGAGACCGTGGTGATGGAGGTCCCAACCTCGTCCGCAATGTCTCTCAACGTGGCCGGCATCCCCTGCACCCCCTTGGTCAAACGTTAAACTATCCAATATCTATTATAGCAACGCCGCCCTTTTTTGTCAATCATTATCTATAAATTACTCCTCAGCTTTCCTCTCCCCAAAAGCGCTTCAGAACTTCGGACTATTTTCTCCTACCTTACCTTAATATATAAGGAAGGCACCCGCTTTCTTTTATGCGCTCTTTTTTGTTTTTTGGTTCCAAAAAGGCGAAAAAAGCTCCCTTTGCGCGACAAAGCAAAGGGAGCTTTTTGTTCTTGATCTACTTTTCCGCAAACAGCGGCTCAGGGCCACTCCAAATCAATTTCCCCCGACGCCACCTTTCTGAAATACTCCTGCACAAAGGCCTGAAACTCCTGCGCCGCAGGAGACAAATAACCATTCTTTCTCCAGGAGAGATGAATGTACCGTTTGCACTCCGGAAAGGTAATGTGCACCAGAGCAATATCATCCCGGTTCATCCCACACCAGGCAATGCTCGGGATAAAGGCCACACCGATCCCAGCCTTGATCAGCTCCCGAACCGTTTCCGGGCTGTCGCTTTCCAGTATGATCTCCGGCTGGAAGCCCGCCATTTGGCAATAGGTGTCGGTAATGCTGCGCAGGCTTTTCCCCCGGCGCAGGCCAATGAACTCCTCCCCCGCCACCTCCTGCAGATCCAGGCTCTCCCGTTTTGCAAGAGGGTTGTCCTTGGGCAGGGCCAGCAATATCTCCTCTTCAATGAGGGTGACCTCTCCCTCCCCGGCGCTGGGCTGCATGGAGGAAAAGATCAGCAGATCGCTTTCCTTTTGTTTAAAGGAAGGGGTATCGTCCTGAGTGATGTGCAGGCGGCTCTGGGGGTGCTCCTTTTTAAATGCAATGATCATCTTCGGCAGCAGCTTGGAGCAGGCGTACATGGAGATGGTGACGACCTGATTCTCCTCCCCCTTCAGCTCGGCGATCTCCGACTTGATGTCCTCAATTTCCCGAAGGATCTGGCCGGCATGACGCTGCACCACCTTTCCATACTCATTCAAGTGAATGTTTTTTCCGGAACGGTCAAACAGCCGGACACCCAGTTCTTCCTCCAAGCGGGTGATCGTTCGGCTCAGCGAGGGCTGGGCTACATGCAGCTCCCCGGCGGCGCGGGTAATGTGCTGGAGCTCTGCCGCCTTTTGAAAATAAGTCAGTGAATGGATATCCATGTTCTCCCTCCATCTGTCATTTATATAATTTCATAACTAAAACAGCATCCGTATATAATAAATTATATATTGGACGTTATCAAAAGTCAATGTTATGATAGTTTTAACTAAAAATCCTTTTTATCTCCCCCGGTTTATTGGTGCAGGTCGCAATAGAAATTTCACTTTTTGGGGTGGATAGAATGGAAATTTTACTTCTCGGCGTCTCGAAAGGGACGCCTGGGTTTCTTTGGTTTTGTTGACGTTTTGTTTTTTCTCGCCTCACTTTAGGCAAAATCCGACCCGTTTTGTTTCAACGTCCAAAAAGAGGAACGGGTCGGTTGTTGCGCGCCGGTAATCGGCGGGCCCGGCGGCGATCTTAAGGGATTGCCCATTTATTTTGAATCTACTGGCCATCGGAAATTATAATAAAATTTCCGGCGGCCCGTATGAGGTTTCCGGGGTTTCCCGGAAAGTGTCCAAGCAAGCCACAGAAATCAAAAATTGGAGGGATTCACTTGGCAACTGCAAAACAGGAAGAGCTGCTGGCCCTGAAAGCGAAGCTGCGTAAGGGCGGCGGCGACAAGGCCATCGAGAAGCAGCATGCGGGCGGCAAGCACACCGCTCGCGAGCGGCTGGCGATGCTGTTCGATGAGGGCAGCTTCGTTGAAACTGGCCTGTTCGTCAAGCATCGCTGCACCAACTTCGGTATGGGCAGCAAGGATCTGGCCGGCGACGGCGTGGCCACCGGCTACGGCACCATCGACGGCCGTCTGGTTTATGCCTATGCTCAGGACTTCACCGTTGTCGGCGGAAGTATGGGCGAGATGCAGGGCATGAAGATCAGCAAGCTGCAGGAGGCCGCTATGAAGGCCGGCGCTCCCGTCATCGGCATCAACGACTCCGGCGGAGCCCGGATCCAGGAGGGTGTTGACTCCCTGGCCGGCTATGGCGAGATCTTCTACAAGAACGTCATGGCTTCCGGCGTCGTGCCCCAGATCAGCGTCATCATGGGCCCCTGCGCCGGCGGCGCTGTGTACTCTCCCGCTCTGACCGACTTCATCATGATGGTCAAGGGCACCGGCCAGATGTACATCACCGGCCCCAACGTCATCAAGGCTGTCACCGGCGAGGAAGTCACCGCTGAGTCCCTGGGCGGCGCCATGGTGCACAATGGTACCACCGGCTGCGCTCACTACGCTGCCGACAGCGAGGAGGAGTGCTTTGCTCAGATCCGTCAGCTGCTGAGCTACCTGCCCTCCAACAACATGGACGCTCCCCCCGTGTTCGCCTGCACCGACGACATCAACCGGGAGGATCCCGCTCTGAACGACCTGGTTCCCGAGAACCCCAACAAGGCTTACGACATGCTGAAGGTCATCGAGGCTATCGCCGACAACGGTGAGATGATGCAGTATCAGGAGTTCTTCGCTCCCAACGTCATCACCGCCTTCATTCGTCTGAACGGCAAGAGCGTGGGCGTCGTGGCCAACCAGCCCAAGGCTATGGCCGGCTCTCTGGACGTGCACTCCGGCGATAAGGTGGGCCGCTTCGTGCGTACCTGTGACTGCTACAACATCCCCGTTCTGACTCTGGAGGACGTGCCCGGCTTCATGCCCGGTACCCAGCAGGAGTATCAGGGCATCATCCGTCACGGCGCTAAGATCATCTACGCTTACACCGAGGCTACCGTGCCCAAGGTCACCGTCATCCTGCGTAAGGCTTACGGCGGCGCTTACATCGCTATGAACTCCAAGCACCTGGGCTCCGACATGGTCTTTGCCTGGCCTGACTCCGAGGTCGCCGTTATGGGCGGCGCCGGCGCTGCCAACATCGTGTTCGCCAAGGACATCAAGGCTGCTGCCGATCCCGAGGCCGAGCGCGCCAAGAAGATTGCCGAATACAACGACACCATGATGAACCCCTATGTGGCTGCCAGCCGCGGCTACGTGGACGACGTCATCCTGCCCAGCGAGACCCGTAAGTACGTTATCGCTGCTTTCGAGGCCCTCCAGGGCAAGCGCGAGGATCGGCCGCGCAAGAAGCACGGCAACATTCCTCTGTAAGGGGGCCAAACATCTATGTATGGAGACATCATTACTATCGGCGAGGCCGTCACGGTATGTCTGTTCAGTATCGTTACCGTGTTCATCGTTCTGCTGGTGATTTCTTACATCGTCGACCTGACGGCGTTTATCATCCGCAAGATCGAGAAGCCCGCCGCCGCTCCCGCTCCTAAGGCTGCTGCCGCTCCCGCGGCTGCTCCTGCGGCTGCTCCTGCCAAGAAAGACACCACTGCTGACGCGGTCATCGTTGCCGCTGCCGTGGCTGCCTATCTGGGCACCAGCACCGATCGCATCATCGTTCGCAGCATTCGCCGGGTGGCGGAGGCTGAAAGTTCCTGGAGCCAGACCAGCCGGTTCAGCTCCGCACACTAATAAATTAAAGTGAGAGAGGTATTGAATCATGAGCGTTAAAAAGTTTCGGATCGTTCTCGACGGTGCGGCCCACGAGGTCGAAGTTGAAGAGCTGGGCGGCGCGGTAGTTTCCTCCGCCCCTGTCGCTGCTGCTCCCGCTCCTGCCGCCCCCAAGGCTGCTCCTAAGGCCGCTCCTGCCGCTCCCAAGGCCGCTGCCGCTGCCGGCGCTGTCACCGCCCCCCTGCAGGGCACCGTCCGTGACGTGCTGGTTTCCGCTGGCCAGGCTGTTAAGTCCGGCGATGTGCTGGTGGTCCTCGAGGCCATGAAGATGGAGAACGAGATCGTTGCTCCCGCTGACGGCACTGTGGCTTCCGTTTCCGTGAATAAGGGCGACAAGGTCGCTGCCGGTGATCCGCTGGTCACCCTCCAGTAAGGGGGTCACGCAATATGCTGGAGATCCTTCAAGGCTTCTGGGCAAGCACAGGTTTCTCCGAACTGTTCAAGTTTAACACCGAGCTGTTCGGCCTGCGGCTCCCCGGCGAGCTCATTATGATCGGTATCGCCTGCTTGTTCCTCTATCTGGCGATCAAGAAGGGCTTTGAGCCCTATCTGCTCATTCCCATCGCGTTCGGCATGCTGCTGGTCAACCTGCCTCTGGCCGGTCTGATGGCTCATGCCACCGAGTCCGAGAACGGCGGCCTGCTGTACTACCTGTACCAGGGCACCAATCTGGGCATCTATCCCCCGCTGATCTTCCTGTGTATCGGCGCGGGCACCGACTTTGGTCCCCTGCTGGCCAACCCCCGCAGTCTGCTGCTGGGCGCTGCCGCTCAGTTGGGTATCTTCTTCACCTTCTTCGGCGCCATCTTCCTGGGCTTCACCGGCCCGGAGGCTGCCTCCATCGGCATCATCGGCGGCGCTGACGGCCCCACCGCTCTGTACCTGACCAGCAAGCTGGCTCCCGATCTGCTGGGCGCCATCGCCATTGCCGCTTACAGCTACATGGCTCTGGTTCCCGTGATCCAGCCCCCCATCATGAAGGCCCTGACCACCGAGAAGGAGCGGGTCATCAAGATGGAGCAGCTGCGCTCCGTCAGCCACACTGAGAAGATTGTCTTCCCCATCGTGGTCACTCTGTTCGTCTCTCTGCTGCTGCCCAGCGCCGCCGCTCTGATCGGCATGCTGATGCTGGGCAACCTGCTCAAGGAGTCCGGCCGGGTGCCTCTGCTGGTGAACTGCATCGAGAACTCCCTGATGTACATCGTCTCCATCCTGCTGGGCACCACCGTTGGCGCCAAAGCCAGCGCTGAGATGTTCCTGCGGGCCGAGACCATCAAGATCATCATCCTGGGTGTCATCGCCTTCTCCGTGGGCACCGCCGGCGGCGTGCTCCTGGGCAAGGTCATGTGCGCGGTCACCAAGGGCAAGATCAATCCCCTTATCGGCGCGGCCGGCGTCTCTGCCGTTCCCATGGCCGCCCGCGTGGTGCAGAAGGAAGGCCAGAAGTACAATCCTGCCAACTTCCTGCTGATGCACGCCATGGGCCCCAACGTAGCCGGTGTTATCGGCTCCGCCGTGGCTGCCGGTATGCTGCTGCTGTTCTTCGGCTGAGCATTTAACCCCAGCACTTCACAGTTTTTTTAGTCCACTGTGTGCGGTGCGATCCCGTGCGCTTTTGCATGCGGGATCGCACCGTTTTTATTCGTACCGCTATACGCTGATGGCTTTAAAAGAGGATGTTTTCTATGAGAGTGCACAAAGCTACAAAACGTGAAACCATGCACATCGGCGTTGGTACGCTGACCTTTTCCATCATTATGAACCTGGTGTTCTTTTTGATTGGAAAATGGGATCTGACCGTACTCTGGGGGACTCTCCTGGGCGGCGGATTTGCCGTGCTGAACTTCTTCCTGCTGGGTTTGGCTGTCCAAAAAATGGCTGCCGCTCCCACACCGACGAAGGGTCAGCTTGCCATGCAGCAATCTTACATGCTGCGGACGCTGGCTATGGCAGTGATCGTGATCGCAGCGATCAAATTGCCTTTTATCTGCTGGCCGGCAACGGTGATCCCGCTGATCTTTCCCCAGGTGACCATTATCGCTATGCAGTTCCTTGGAATGTACAAGCCCCCCAAAAATGAAGAAGGAGGCGATGAGCCGGCATGAATTTGGATATTACCGGCGCACGCATCTACTACACGATCCCTGTATTGGGCGGCATCCCCATTACGGAATCCATCGTTAACGGCCTGCTGGTCACCCTCCTGATTCTGGGCGTATGCATCTTTCTCACCCGGGATCTGAAGCTTCGGGCGGTGAGCACACGGCAGGTGATCGCTGAGTTCATCGTGGAGACTGCCGTGAACTTTATCGAAAGCAATGTGGGAAGCGCCTTGACCCACCTGGCCCCCATTGTGGCGGCGTTGTTTTCGATGTCTATCGTGTCCAGTCTGATCAGTCTGGTGGGTCTTTACCCCCCCAGCAGTGATCTCTCCTGTACCCTGGCCTGGGCCTTGGTGGTATTTGGAGTAATCACCCTTACCAAGATCAAAACCAATGGATTTGGTGGATATCTCAAGGGCTTTACTGAGCCGATTTTCGTGTTTACTCCGCTCAATATCGTCTCTGAGATCTTTACCCCTGTTGCCATGGCTTTCCGTCATTTCGGCAACATCATGGCCGGCAGCGTCATTTCAGCCCTTGTCTATGGCGCTTTGGCTGTGGCCTCCAGCGCATTGCTGGGTATTCTGCCCGGTGTTCTGGGCGACGTTCTGGGAGTGATCCCGATCCTTCAGGTCGGTATCCCCGCTGTGCTGAGCATATACTTCGATTTGTTCTCCAGCTTTATGCAGGCGTTCATTTTCTGTATGCTAACGGTTCAGTTCGTCGGTCAGGCTGCCAACTGATCTTCTCGCTTTCTCCGTTCTGCCGTGGCAGACGAGGAAAATACATTCATTCATATCTATTTTAGGAGGAACTACTTATGTTTGAAAGAGCTATCGTTCTGGCTTGCTGCGCTCTGGGCGCCGCTATCGCTATGATTTCCACCTTTGCTCCCGCCATCGGCGAAGCTTCCATTGCCCGCGCCGCTGTTGAGTCCATTGCCCGTCAGCCCGAGTGCAAGGGCGACATCACCTCTACCATGGTTCTGGGCTGCGCCCTTTCCGAGACCACCGGTATCTATGCTTTCGTTATCTCTCTGCTGCTCATCTTTGCTGCTCCCGGCATCTTCATGGGCTATCTCTAAGATCAAGGGCACGGGACAGCCGGGACTATTCCCGGCCTGCCGATAAGGAGGAGACAGTATGAATCAATTTCAAGATCTTGTCGCCATTGCCCCGTGGACGATCATCTTCCAGATCTGCAATGTGCTGCTTTTGGCCGCAGGCTTCAAGCGGTTTCTGTTTAAGCCTGTTCAGGAGATCCTGAACAAGCGCGGCGAGCAGATCGAAGCGTCCTTGGACGAGGCTCAAAAGGCCGAAGTGGAGGCTCTGGCGATGAAAGAGGAGTGCGAGAGCCGTCTCTCCGGCGCCCGTGAGGAAGCCTCTGAGATTGTGAAAGCTGCTACTGCCAGGGCCACCGCTCGCAGTGACGAGCTGGTGAACGCTGCCCGGGCAGAGGTTGCCGCAATCAAGACCAAGGCCGACCAAGAGATCGCGAACGAGCGCCGCAGAGTGGCCGGAGAGCTGAAAAACGACATCTCCGAGCTGGCTCTGAACATTGCCGGCCTTGTGGTAAAGAAGGAGATCGATTCCTCTACCCACTCGGAGCTGATCGACGACTTCATCAACCACGTGGGTGATGCGCTATGACGACGCAAGGTAAGGAATACGGCGTTGCCCTTTATAGCCTGGCAGCGGAAGATCACTGTGAGGACGAGGTTTTTAACGGCCTTTCTATGGTCGCTGACGTCTTTGCAGAAAACCCCGGCTATATTACGTTGGTGCAAAATCCCGCTATCTCTAAGGAAGAGCGGTTGGAGCTGTTGGACAAGGCCTTTCAGGGCAATGTCCACAACTATGTCCTCTATCTCCTGAAGCTGCTGTGCGAGCGGTTCTCTCTGAGCACTGTTTTCGGCTGCCTTCAGGAATTCAAGACCCTTCTGTATGAAGCCAGGAACATCCTTCCTGTGACTGTAATCAGTGCTGTTCCCCTCAGCGAGGAGCAGCAGAACGCCCTGCAGAGCAAGCTTTCTGCCAAGGTCGGCAAAACGGTTTTGCTGGAGATCTCGGTGGATCCCTCCGTGCTGGGCGGCATCAAGCTGTGTTACAATGGTTTGGAGTTAGACGGCACCACCGCTGGACGGTTGGAGGCTCTGCGCCGCAACCTGATCCAGGCGTGAGGGCTTCCTCTCGCATATTTGAACGATTGGAAAGTTGGTGAGACTATGCAGTTAAAACCTGAGGATATCAGCAAGATCATCAAAAGCCAGATCAAGAACTACGACAATAAGATCGAGAGCTCTGAGACTGGTACCGTCATCATGGTAGGCGATGGTATCGTCCGGGCTTATGGCCTGGAAAAGTGTATGGCCAACGAATTGGTGGCCTTCCCCAACGGTGAGTACGGCATGGCCCTGAACCTGGAAGAGGACAACGTGGCCATCGTGCTGCTTGGCTCTGACGCAGGTATCAAGGAGGGCGACACCGTTAAGCGCACCGGTCAGGTGGTCAGCGTCCCTGTGGGCGAGGCCATGATCGGCCGCGTGGTCAACGCTCTGGGCCAGCCCATTGACGGCAAGGGCCCCATTGATACCAAGGAGACCCGGCCCATTGAGCGCAACGCTCCCGGCATCATCGAGCGGAAGAGCGTCTCCGTGCCTCTGCAGACCGGTATCAAGGCCATCGACTCCATGATCCCCATTGGCCGTGGCCAGCGTGAGCTTATCATCGGCGACCGTCAGACCGGTAAGACCACCATCGCCACCGACACCATCATCAACCAGAAGGGCCAGGGCGTGATCTGTATCTACGTGGCCATCGGCCAGAAGCGCTCCACCGTGGCTCAGCTGGTGGAGAACCTGACCCAGGCCGGCGCCATGGATTACACCATCGTGGTGGCCGCCACCGCTTCCGAGCTCTCCCCCGTTCAGTATATCGCCCCCTACTCCGGCTGCGCCATGGGTGAATACTTTATGGATCAGGGCAAGGACGTTTTGCTTATTTACGATGACCTGAGCAAGCACGCCGTGGCTTACCGTGCTTTGTCTCTGCTCATCCGCCGGCCTCCCGGACGTGAGGCCTTCCCCGGCGACGTGTTCTATCTGCACTCCCGTCTGCTGGAGCGGGCCGCCCGGCTGGCTCCTGAGTACGGCGGAGGCAGCTTGACCGCCCTGCCCATCATTGAGACCCAGGCCGGTGACGTGGCGGCCTACATCCCCACCAACGTCATCTCCATCACCGACGGCCAGATCTTCCTGGAGACCGAGCTGTTCCACTCCGGCGTCATGCCGGCAGTGAACCCCGGTATCTCCGTCTCCCGTGTGGGCGGCAGCGCTCAGATCAGCGCCATGAAGAAGGTGTCCGGCACTCTGAAGCTGGTCTACTCCCAGTATCAGGAGCTGCGCTCCTTCGCCCAGTTCGGTTCCGACCTGGACGCCGACACCAAGAAGCGTCTGGCCCAGGGCGAGCGGATCGTGGAGGTTCTCAAGCAGGATCGGAATTCCCCCATCCCTGTGGAGCTGCAGGTGTGCATCCTCTTCGCCGTCAACGAGGATTATCTGGTTAACGTGCCCGTGGAGCTGGTTGGCACCTATGAAAGCGAGCTCTATGAGGAACTGCGCAACCTGCACGAGACGGACATTCTGAAGCCCCTGCGGGAGCAGAAGTCCCTTACGGATGAGGTCAAGGCCGCCCTCAACAGCACCCTGACCGATTTCACAGATCGATTCCTGAAGTCCCACGCGTAAAGGAGGCACGGCACCATGGCGGCATCGTCCATGAAAGATATTAAGCTGCGCATCAAAAGCGTGGAAGGCACCAGGCAGATCACCAAGGCCATGGAGTTGGTGGCCTCCTCTAAGCTGAGGCGTGCAAAGGAGCGGGCTGAATCTACCCGTCCTTATTTCACCACTCTTCATCAGGGTCTGTATGACATCGCCCATGCCGACACCGGCGTTGACTTCACCTCTCCCTATATTGAGCAGCGGGAAGTCAAAAAATCCTGCTACGTCATGATCGCCGGCGACCGCGGATTGGCTGGCGGCTACAACACCAATCTGTTTAAGGCCGTTCAGGAACACATGGGTGACAAAAATCTGTGCGTACTGCCCATTGGCAAAAAGGCCGTGGAATACTGCGTACACCATGATATGGAGATCTTGACCGACGAATATATGTCGGTGGAGGCCATCTCCTTGGGAACCTGCTTCGCCGTCGCCCGCACTCTGTGCGAGCAATTTTTGGCGGGGGCTTTTGACGAGCTTTATGTAGGCTATACCAATTTTGTGTCCATGCTCAGTCAGCAGCCCGCCGTACTGAAGATCCTGCCCATTCACCACGAGGAGGAACAGGCTAAGACCACGGGCGTAAAGAGTCTTATGCTCTATGAGCCTTCCGGCGCCGAGGTCTATAATGCCATTGTTCCCGAGTATGTGGGCGGCCTTCTGTGGGGCGCTGTGGCTGAAAGCTTAGCCAGTGAACTGGGCGCCCGTCGCACCGCGATGGACGCAGCCAGCAAGAACGCCGGCGAGATGATCGATGATCTCTCTCTGAAGTACAACCGAGCTCGGCAGGGCGCTATTACCCAGGAAATCACCGAGATCGTGGCCGGCGCGGAAGCGTAAGTCTTTCTCCCCGCGCCATCCCAGCAAATCTCTTATGTAAGGAGACTCGCCTATGAGCAACCAAAACATCGGCACAGTCACCCAGATCACCGGGCCTGTGCTGGATATCAAATTCCCCGACGGCCACCTGCCCGAGCTGCTCAACGCCATCACTGTGGAGAATGGTGACAAGACCATCACCCTGGAAGTGGCCCAGCACATCGGTGACGACGTGGTTCGCTGCATTGCCATGGCCAGCACCGACGGCCTGGTTCGGGGCGCCAAGGCGGTGGACACCGGTTCTCCCATCACTGTGCCGGTGGGTGACCAATGCCTGGGGCGTATTTTCAACCTGTTGGGTGAGCCCATTGACCTGGAGCCTGCTCCCAAGGCTCAGGAGCGTTGGCCCATCCACCGCAATCCCCCTGCTTTTGAAGAGCAGGAATCCACCACTGAGATCCTGGAGACCGGCATTAAGGTCGTTGACCTGATCTGCCCCTATGCCAAGGGCGGTAAGATCGGCCTCTTCGGAGGCGCCGGCGTCGGTAAGACGGTGCTGATCCAGGAGCTGATCCACAGCGTGGCCACCGAGCATGGCGGCTACTCTATCTTTGCCGGCGTGGGTGAACGTACCCGTGAAGGCAACGACCTTTATAACGAGATGAAGGAATCCGGGGTTCTGGGCAAGACCGCTCTGGTCTTCGGCCAGATGAACGAGCCCCCCGGAGCCCGTATGCGGGTAGCTCTGTCCGGCTTGACCATGGCCGAGTATTTCCGGGACAAGGAAAGCAAGGACGTGCTCCTCTTTATCGACAATATCTTCCGTTTCACCCAGGCCGGCTCTGAGGTGTCCGCCCTGCTGGGCCGTATGCCCTCCGCCGTGGGCTATCAGCCTGCCTTGGCCACCGAGATGGGCGCCCTTCAGGAGCGTATCACCTCCACCAAGAAGGGCTCCATTACCTCGGTCCAGGCAGTTTACGTCCCTGCCGACGACCTTACCGACCCGGCCCCTGCTACCACCTTTGCCCACCTGGACGCTACCACGGTTCTGGATCGTGCCATTGCCAGCCAGGGCATCTATCCCGCCGTGGATCCCCTGGGCTCCACCTCCCGTATCCTCACCCCCGATGTGGTGGGCAAGGAGCACTACGAGGTCGCCCGTTCGGTTCAGCGTGTTCTCCAGCGGTACAAGGAACTCCAGGACATCATCGCGATCATGGGCATGGATGAGCTCTCGGATGAAGACAAGCTCACCGTCTCCCGTGCGCGTAAAATTCAGCGGTTCATGTCTCAGCCCTTCAGCGTGGCTGAGCAGTTCACCGGTCTGGAAGGCAAGTATGTCCCCCTCAAGGAGACGATCCGGGGCTTCAAGGAGATCCTCGAGGGCAAGCACGACGATCTGCCCGAGTCTGCGTTCCTCCTCGCCGGCACCATCGACGACGTGGTGGAAAAGGCCAAGACGCTGTAAGGCGGGTAAACACCCCGACTTTCCGCCGGAAAGGAAATTTTCTCTATGTCGACCTTTCATCTTCAAATCGTAACGCCTGACGGCAGCTTCTACGACGGTCAAGCCGAAAAGCTTATTGTGCCGGCTCTGAAAGGCGAGATGTGCGTCCTGGCCAACCACATTCCCTTTGTGACCTCCCTGACCGCAGGGCGTGCCGCGGTGGTTACCGAGGATGGTCAGCGCCGCTTGGCCGCCTGTTCCGGAGGTATGGTGGCGGTGACCAAGGATGTTGTGCGCCTGGTGGCTACCACCTTTGAATGGGCAGACAGCATCGACGTGGCCCGGGCTCACCGTGCCAAGGATGAGGCCCAACGCCGCATCAAGGCCGCTAAAAACGCCACTGACCTGGAACTGGCTAAGGCCAAGCTTTCCCGTGCTCTTGTGCGTATTAAGACTGCCTCAAGCAACTGATTCTACCTAAAAAGGGGACAGGGTATTGATACCCTGTCCCTTCTTTGTGGAAAAGCAAAAAAGATCTGGACTTTGTCCAGATCTTTTTCCATTCGTCAATCATTTTCCGCTCTGAAGGGCACTATCCATAAGGAGGATCAGCTCCAGCACGCTCCGGAAGCTTTCCTCCTGCTTGCCCTCCAGCCAGGCCACGGAGCCCTGCCAACTGGCATTCTGCCGGAAGAGAATCCGCACGGAAAAGGTGGCCAGCTTCCCTTCCTGGTTTTCTTTTCCGCTGGGGCGATCCTTCCCGGGCTCCACAAAGGAACCAAACGCCCGCGCTGCTGTAAAGGACTGGGGAAAACGCATGGAGTCCAGCATATCTTCCATCTGCACCAAAAGATGCCGCAGACTGGTAAATGCCTTACCCTCCGTATAGTTCGGGTTATAAAACCGCCCTACCGGAACACAATCGTTATAGGAGTCGATGCAAATCACCGTCGTTCGAAACTCATTGCCCCGCGGCCGTTCCTGCATCTATGCTCCCTCCTTTGCTGTATGTTTGATTTTATTTTCGCTTTGATTATACCATACGCCGGTTACAAAAGCGGTTACATTTGCCCATTTTTCCTTCAGAGTTTTTAAAATGTTTCACAAAATTTGGAGGTGCTTTTTGTTCGGTTTGCATATATAAAGAAAAGCCCTCCAAATGGAGGGCTTTTCTTTATCCCAAGCGGCGCTTCATCTGTTCCGGGTTATCGGCATAGACCATAGCGGTATCGGCAGTGATCCGCCCTGCCCGGTACAGGTTCAGGATGGATTGATCCATGGAAATCATGCCCTCCCCGGCTCCGGCGGCAATGGCTGAGTCGATTTGGTGGGTCTTGCTGTCCCGGATCAGGCTGCGAATGGCGCTGTTCATATGCATGACCTCGAAGGCCGGCGCCAGTCCGCCGTTGATATCAGGCAGCAGCTGCTGAGATACCACGGTATCCAGCACCATACTCAGCTGTGTACGCACCTGCCCCTGCTGACCGCTGGGGAAGGAGTCTACAATTCGGTCAATGGTATTTACCGTTCCCTTGGTGTGCAGGGTGGCAATGAGCAGATGCCCGGTCTCCGCCGCGGTCATGGCTGTGCGGATGGTTTCATGATCCCGCATCTCTCCCAAAAGGATCACGTCGGGCGCCTGACGCAGACAGGAACGAAGGGCGGAAAGATAGTCGGCGGTGTCGGTCACGATCTCCCGCTGGCTCACAATGCTCATCTGATCCCGGTGGAGAAACTCGATGGGATCCTCCAGGGTGATGATATGGGCCTCCCGGGTGCGGTTGATCCGATCAATGATACATGCCTGGGTGGTGGATTTTCCGCTGCCTGCCGTACCGGTGACCAGCACCATGCCGTGCTGTACGTCGGCCAGCTCCATAACGCTCTCCGGAATGCTCAGATCCAGGTAGTTGGGAATATCAAAGGCCACCACCCGAACCACCGCCGCCAGAGAGCCGCGCTGACGGTATGCATTGACCCGAAAACGGGCAAGGCCGGGCACTGAGAATGAGAAGTCATCATCCCCCCGGCTCAAAAACCCATCCATAGAGCGGCCTGCCTGGGCATAGAGCTGAGAAAGCAATAGAGAGGTCTCCTTGGGAAATACCCGGCCCTCACTGATCGGGATCAAATGCTTATCCAGCTTTTCACTCACCGGGCCGCCGGCGATCAGGAACAGATCTGAAGCTCCATCGTTCACCGCCCGTTTTAAATAATCCAGCACTTCCGCCATTTTCTCTCTCTCCTCTTGTCTGAAGTAATTGTGGGCTTACCTTTTAGAACAGCTCGCCATCCCAAAGATCCAGGCTTTCGTCGGGCGACCACTGGCCCACCGGGGCCGCCGCCCAACGCAAAACAACATAATCGGTATCCCTGTCTCCCAGGCGGACTCTCACCTGAAGCTCCTGAGTCTCTGAAATGGGACAGGTGTATTCCACATAGCCCTGTTCCCCATCATCCACAAATCCCACACCCTCGGGCCATTCTCCTGCCCGGAGCCGGGCCAGAATGACCTGCGCTTCGTAATCCGCCGCGTAGTAGCCCTCCACCGCCTGGGCAGACGCCTCACTGAGTCGGTACCCCGCCCGGGATGTGGTCAGGCTCAAAAGAGCAAATACGGTTAGGCACAGCACTGCAAATACCGTCAGCAGCGAGACTCCGCCCAGTGCGGGCGGAGCGACCTGGCCCTTGTTTTTCTCAGCCATTGCCATCCACCTCCGTCTGCCAGGCGAGCTCAATCTGAAATAGCGTATCGGGCTCTATGTCCCCCTCATCGGTGACCCACACCACGGCTTTTCCCAAACCGGGTACATCAGGATCCTCTCTCCTGGCCGCCAACCGGTAACGCTCTCCCGTTTCCGTGGGCGCCCACTGTTCATCGTAATCGACCCAAAGCAGCTCCTGGGTGCTCTCTCCCCCCAAGAGCTCCGCCGCGGCCGCCAAATCGCCCTGACTGTGCCGAATCGCTTCCGCGGCGGACTGGCATACCACTGCCGCCCGATCCCGCGCCTGGGCCCGGCGGGACATGGTGTCTGCCCGAACGAAGGCCTGAAGACACAGGGCCGCAGCCAGTGCAAACACCAGTATCATCACCATCTGCTCCATCAGGGAAAGGGGCGCTTTGCTCTTCATGCCGCCGCCTCCTCTCCACTGCGGAGGGACAGCAGAAGGGTGCTGACCTGTCCGTCAATATCCAGTACCTCTATGGTCAATAAATCATCCTGCAGAGACATCTCCAGCCAGTCCAGCGCAATTACCTTCTCCCCGTCCTCCGGCTCCATGGGCAAGGCGGCATCGGCAAACAGCTCCATCAGACTGCCGTCATAGCAGTAGATCCGGGTGATGTACTCCCCTTCCCCCAGTACCAGGGCGTCCACACCGCCAAAGTTTTCCACCGATACAGCGCCCAGGCTGTCGGACTGGCGCACCTTTGTGGCAATATATTGCACGCAGGAGCGCCGGTTTCCTGCCTCCTGGTTTCTCTGCGTCAAACCGCGATAGGCGTCCGCACCGGTCAGCAACACCGCCAGCACGCACACCGCAAAAACCCCGAAAAGCAGCAATGCTCCCAGAGTGTCCATATGATGTTGTAATCCCGTTTTCTTCATGACTTCTTTTCCAATACCGTAATATCGGGCATCAAATTGTCCGCAAAGATCTCATAGTGAACCACATACCGGGTCTCGTCCACCTGAATGCCATAGTGATCCTCCAAGTAGGCCAGATCCGGCGGATAGATCCCCTCGGCAGCATAGCAGGCCACACAGCCCCGCCGGAGGGTATCCTCCAGTTGCTTCCGGTTCTCCGTATTCCGGTCGCTGTTCAAATTTCCCACAGCGGTGGCAAAAAACAGCAGCGCGGCCACCCCCACTGCCGGCAGGGTCAGGCTTTGCAGCGCTTCGCTCCATTGTGTTTTCCGTTTTTTCATTCTCTCACCCTATGGCCGACATGATGTGCATCAGCGGCAGCATGACCGACAGCAGGATCAAACCCACCAGCACGGAGCAGACCAGCACCAGTCCCGGCTCGATCCGGCCCACCATCTCCTCCAGGTCGGCCTCGCACTCCTCAGACAAGCCGGCGGCGATCTTACCCATGGCCACATCAGCCGAACCGCTGCGCTGGCCCAGCTCCAGCAGCCGGCACTGGGCAGCCGGCAGCATATTGCTTTCCTTCAAAGCAGCGCCCAGGGCGCTTCCCTTATCCAAACGGTTTTTACAATCCTCGCACCGCTTTTGGGCGGCGGGCACATCCTCCATCAATCCGGCAGCCAGGGTCAAAGACTCCTCCATGGGAAGCCCGCTGGCCATTCCCATGGCCATAGCCTGGGCCAGCCGCGCTGTATTCATCCGGCCGGAAAGCCCCTTGTCCCCATGGCGGCTGCGCCACCAACCCAGCACCTTGTTCCGGAAGGCCTCCATCAGGCTGAAGCCCGCCAGGAACAAAGCCACAACAGCCAGCAGCACCCACAGCACCGGCATGGCCTTATCCAGCCACTGCCCCAAGAGCAACAATCCCCCTGCTACGCCGGTGAGCCGGCCGCCCAAGGAAGCATAAACATCGTCAAAGATGGGCAGCACTTGAACCAGCAGCACCCCGATGACCACCAACATCAGTACCAGCATCACCGCCGGGTAAACCAAGGCGCTGCGCACCTGCCGGTCTGACCGGGCCCGGGTTTCGTAGTATTGGGACAGGGAGGCCAAGGCCTCCTCCACTCGTCCGGCCCGCTCGCTCATCTCCACCAGACCGCAAACATAGACCGGGAATCTCTCCGTATTCCGCAAGGCGGCAGACAGCGCAGCGCCGTCATCCACCGCTCTGGCCATGGCAGAGAGCATCTCCCGGTATTCTGCCTCACTCTCCTCTGCCAGCAGCGCCAGGCCATCCCCCACGGTCACACCGGCGTGGAGAAGCATAGACAGCTCCAGACACAGGGAGGAGATCTCCAAATTGGAAAGGGTTTTTTTCATATATTTCACCACAACAAAAATAGGCTTGTGGAATCATCCACAAGCCTATTTTAGCGCATAATCCAGCATTCGTAAAGGGGAAAATGCCCCCCTACGGATCAATAGAGGTATTTTGTTGTATAATTGGCGCCGTCGCCGATATACTTCAGGATGGCCTCGCTGCTGTGGCCGGAGGAGGCGAAGGTGGGATCCATCCGCTGCCAGGTGGTTCCGTCAAAATAGATGGCGCCATCCACCCAGCCCGCCTCTTCTGTCCACACACTGATCCAGGCATGGAACGCAGTTCCGGCATAACCGGTTACCAGCTTACAGGGAACGCCCTGGCTGCGAAGCATTCCGGTCATCAGGGCTGCATAGTCAAAGCAGATGCCCTTCTTCTCGGCCAGCACACTGTCCAGCACCGGCAGGTAGCCCGACTGTACATTGGCGGCCCGCTCCTTGTCGTAGGTCAGGTTTTCCACCACATAATCGTAGACCTTCTGGACCTTCTCCAAAGGATCGGCAATATTCTCGGTCAATTCCTTGGCTTTTGCAATGGTGTTGACCGCGTTGGCATAGTCCACATACTGGTTGGGACGCAGGAAGGGAGCGAACTCATCGGCCATAGCGGCCTCAAAGGTGACCGAAGCCACCACCGCATATTTCCTGTCCACCCCGGTGTGCTCCATGACCGAAACCTTATACTCCCCGTTACCATCGGACAGCGGGAAGGTGGTCCACTGGCCCGGAGTCAGGTTGTATTGATAATATTCGTTGGCAGTGGAGGGACTTACCAGCTTTACCTTGATCTGCTTATCTGTGGTGGCGGTATAATTGACCATCACGTAGCCGTCGGCAATGTTGGAATAGTCAATGGTGGCCTTGGCATTCTTTACCACCTTCGTTCCAGAGGCCACGGGGATCATCGAATCCGGAAGGGCAGGTGCAGCAGCCATGGCTACGGCCTCCGCTTCGATTTCCACTTCCTCTAACTGGACCATGTCCAGATATACATTCCCATCCCCGGGGTTTTGCGCTCCTGCGGCACAGCCTGTCAGCAGGCTCAGTGCCAGCACTATGGGCGCCACTCTTTTCCAGACTTTCATTGCTAAACTCCTTTCTCCCTTTCCAGGATCTCCTGGGTGAGACGGATGTTTTTCTATACGCAGTATAGCACACCTGCCCCAAAAAGAAAAGTACTTTTTTGAAAAAATTTTTCTTTTTTTCATTTTTTTGTAACTCGCCTTATTTTGTACCCGTTTTGCAAAATCGAATTGCAAATCTTTTGCATTTGTGGTATTTTAATATATGTATAAGCCTATCGGCCTATCGAACAAAAAGCACACCGCAGAAGGGGGAGTCGTTTTGAAAAATCTTCCGTTACAGGTTCAAATGCTGGGTGAATTTTCAATTCGAAGCGATTCTTCTGAGGTCAACGACAGTGACAGCCGCTCCAAAAAGGTCTGGCTTCTTCTGGCTTATATGATATACTGCCGGAACCGTTCGGTCTCTTCAGAGGAGTTGGTAGAGCTGATTTGGGGCGAGGAGGAAGGCAGCAGCAATCCTCTCAACGCCCTCAAGACCATGTTCCACCGAGCGCGAACTTTTTTGAATCAGCTGGACGACACGGCAGGGCACAGCCTGATCCTCCGCCGGGAGGGTTCCTATGCCTGGAACACCGATGTGCCGCTGACCCTGGACATTGACCGCTTTGACCACCTCTGTCACACCGGGGCCGCCACCCAGGATGACAATGCCAAGCTGGAAATCTGGCTGGAGGCTTTGCCTCTTTACCGGGGCCCCTTCCTCTCTAAGCTGTCCTCCGAACCTTGGGTGGTTCCTATTGCCGCTTACTACCAAAACCTGTACATAGAAACTATTTTGGGCGTTCTTCCTCTCCTGAAGCAGCGGGAGCGCTGGCAGGATGTGGTTCAGCTTTGCCGCACCGCCATCGCCCTGGAGCCCTATCAGGAGGAGCTCTACTCCAACCTGATGTCCGCCCTTATCCGTTTGGAGGATCAACAGGGGGCGGTTACCGTTTATGAGGAGATGAGCCAGCTCTTTCTCTCCAACTTTGGCATTATGCCCTCTGACGACCTTCGGGCCCTTTACCGGGAAGCTGTCCGCACCGTCAACAGCCACACCGTCGCTCCGGGTGAAATCCTGGAGCAGCTCCGGGAGGAGTCTAACCAAGCGGGCGCCCTTTTCTGTGACTACGATATTTTCAGGGTCATCTACCATTCTGTGGCCCGGCTGGTGACCCGAAGCGGCGACGCAGTTCACCTGGCACTGATCTCCGTTTCCGCCGAAAACGGAAAAACTCTGGCCCGACGCAGCCTGGATCGGGTGGTGGGCAATTTGCAGGAGCTGATCTGCAGCAACCTCCGCCGGGGCGACGTGGCCGCCCGGTGTAGTCTGTCCCAGTTTATTCTGCTCTTGCCTCAGGCCAACTTTGAAAACAGCCAGATGATCTGCAGCCGGATCGCCCGATCCTTTGTCCGGCAGTATCCCCATTCCCCCGCCCAGCTTCATTTTTCTGTTCATCCCTTGGAGCCCAGCCATTGACCTATTCCGTGCAAAGGTGTGATTACTATAGACGTTCTACAAGAAGGAAAGTCCAAAATTCTAATCGTAGATGACTCCGAGATGAACCGAGCTATCCTGGCGGATATGCTGGGGGACGAATATGAAATCATTGAGGCAGAGAATGGGCTTCAGGCTGTGGAGGTTCTGCAAGCCCACGGCTCTGGACTGGCCCTGGTTCTGCTGGATATTGTTATGCCCGAAATGGACGGTTTTGGCGTACTGGCCGAGATGAACCGCAACCACTGGATCGAAAATGTCCCCGTCATTATGATCTCCTCCGAAAGCGGCACGTCCCATGTGGAGCGGGCCTATGAGCTGGGCGTCACCGACTTTATCGGCCGCCCCTTCGACGCTCTGATCGTCCACCATCGGGTGGTCAACACCATCCTGCTCTATGCCAAGCAGAAAAAGCTGGTGGGCATTGTGGCGGAGCAGATCTACGAGAAAGAACAGCAAAGCTCCCTTATGATCGACATTCTCAGCCATATTGTAGAGTTCCGCAACGGTGAAAGCGGACTCCACGTTCGGCATGTACATACGCTGACCGAGCTGCTGCTCAAGCAGCTTACCCAGTGTTCCAGCCGGTATCGGTTTACCCGCTCGGAAATCGCCATCATCACCACCGCCTCCGCTCTCCACGACATTGGCAAAATTGCCATTCCCGAGGAGGTACTGAATAAGCCGGGCAAACTCACCTCCCAAGAGTTTGAGGTGATGAAAACCCACTCCGTTATTGGCGCCCAGATGCTGCGGGACTTACCTATCCATCAGGGGGAGCCCCTGGTGAAGGTTGCCTATGAGATCTGCCGCTGGCACCATGAACGCTATGACGGCCAGGGGTATCCCGATGGACTTATGGGGGAGGAGATCCCTATCTCCGCCCAGGTGGTGGCCCTGGCCGACGTCTATGACGCCCTTACCAGCGACCGGGTCTACAAGCGGGCCATTCCCCATGAGGAGGCCATCCGCATGATACTGGACGGTCAGTGCGGAACCTTTAATCCCCTTTTGCTGCGGTGTCTTACCGATTTGGCCGACACCCTTCCCAGGGAATTGAAACGGGGCGCTTCCGCCCCCAGTAGCCAGAGGGAACTGCAAAATATTACCGAGGAAATGCTCCAGCAGGGAGAACTGCCTGTATCCCGGCGAACCCTCCAGCTGCTGGAAAACGAGCGGATGAAGCTGGACTTCTATGCCGCTCTCACCCAGGAGATACAATTTGAATATACCCTTTCTCCCTCTTCGCTTACCCTTTCCCCCTTCGGCGCCAACAAGCTGGGCTTTCCCGAGATTATCCAGCATCCCCACCAGGATCCCGGCGTACTGGCCCTTATCAGTTCGGAGGATCTGCGGGCCCTTTCCACTGCGCTTCAAAGCACCTCCCCCGGCCGGCCCGAGGTCATCCACGACTGCAAGCTAAATCTTCCCGAGGGCCAGCGGTGGTATCGCATTATCTCCCGGGCCATCTGGTCCCCCGACGATCCCCCCCGGTACACCGGCGCCATCGGCAAAGCCATTGACATCCACGATTCCAGAACCCGTCTCAACGATCTGGAACAGTTGGCTTTCAGCGATCCTCTAACCGGACTTCTCAACCATGCTTCCGCCAAGGAGCGCATTAAGGCTCGTTTGGAGGAGAGACCTGACAGCACCTATGCCCTAGCCATCTTTGATCTGGATCATTTCAAGCAATGCAATGATCAACGGGGCCACCAGTTTGGCGACCAGGTGTTGATCTATACGGCCCAGCAGCTCCAAAACAGCATCCGCAGCGGTGACATTGTCGCCCGGATAGGCGGGGATGAATTCCTTCTCTTTTTGGAATACAAAGCCTCCCTTGAACCAATCATCCACCGGATCTTCAATTCTCTGCAGAGTTCCTTTAAAGACTCGGTCATTTCCATCAGCATGGGGGTCGCGCAGACCAACATTGTGGGCACAAATTACGATGCCCTGTTTCGTGCGGCTGACCAGGCCCTCTATTCTGTAAAACGGGGCGGCCGGGGACAGTATCATTTTTATGATGACTCTATGCAGGAGATACTCTCTGCCATCTCCCCCATTGACGGAAGCACCCCCAACAAAGGAGAGGATAAAACATGACTTTGCAGGCTTGTTATGACGCTTTAGGCGGCAATTATGAAAATGTGTTTGGCCGTCTTCGCAGCGAAAACCTAATCAAAAAATTTGCCCTGAAATTTTTGGACGACCCCAGCTTTGCCACGCTGCAGGCCGCCATGGCCGACCAGGATCAGCCCACGGCCTTCCGCGCTGCCCATACCATTAAAGGCGTGTGCAGCAATCTGGGCTTTGACCGGCTTTACGAGTCCAGCAACCGGCTTACCGAAACTCTGCGGGATAGCTGGTCGGCTGAGGCTGAGCCCCTTTTTCACCAGGTTGCCGCAGATTATGAAGCCACTGTCAACGCGCTCCAGGCCTACCAAGCATCCCTTCCGGTGTAAACGGGTAAATATGGTGGAGGTATTTTGATCCATGAAAAATTTTAAAAATAAGACTACCCGTTTTCTGACACTCAGTCTGGTCGTAATTGCACTGTTGTACGTTTGCGTATTCTCATTTTTGGCAATCCACATAAGCAATCTCAGCTCCAACACCATTAACCAGGTCGGCGAGCTCTATATGTCCAGTATGAGCCAGCAGATCTCCATGCACTTTGAAACCACTATTGGTCTGCGCCTGGAGCAACTGGAGGCCCTTGTAAAAACTGTCGTTCCTGACCGCATCCGCGAGGACTCTTCCTTGCAGGAGCAGCTTATTCTAAACGCACAGGCCAGGGAATTTGATTATTTGGCCTTTTACTCCTCAGATGGCGCCTTTGACATGCTCTATGGTTCCCCCCTGCAGGTCACGGATCCAGAGCCCTTCCTCACCTCTTTGCACAACGGAGAAAAGAAAGTGGCTATCGGCACAGATCAGGAGGGAAACAAAGTGATCCTGTTGGGGATTCCCATTTCCCACTCCATTATAGAAAACCATTCCAGTACCGCTTTGGTGGCCGGCTTGCCCACCTCCTATATCAGCGAGACCCTCTCTCTGGACGAAAACAACGAACATGTCTATTCTTTCATCATCCGAAAGGATGGCTCCTTCGTTATTCGCAGCGCTGACGCATACCGCAACAGCTATTTTGAGCGGGCCCGGGCCCTTTATGACAATGTGAGCGGGATGACACCCGACGAGTACATCCAGGAACTTACCACCGCTATGGAAAACGGCGAGGAATACTCCAACGAATTCTTTTTCAATGGAGAGCGGCGACACCTTTACTGTACCCACTTGGCCTACTCTGAGTGGTATCTGCTCACCTTTATGCCCTACGGCACTATGAACTCTATTATCAGCGGCTTGATCCGCCAGTGGTTTATCACCGTGCTGGTTGGCGGCGCACTGATCCTTTTGGCTCTGCTATACGTATTCTTCCGGTACCTCCGCCTCACCCGCCAGCAGCTTCAGGCGTTGGATCAGGCCCGCCGGGATGCCGAGGCCGCTACACAGGCCAAAAGCGAATTTTTGTCCAACATGTCTCACGACATCCGAACCCCCATGAACGCCATCGTCGGCATGACCGCCATTGCCACAGCCAACATTGACGATAAGGATCAAGTTCAGAATTGTCTAAAAAAGATCACCCTGTCCTCCAAACATTTGCTGGGGCTTATCAACGATGTGCTGGATATGTCTAAGATCGAAAGCGGCAAAATGACCCTCAGCATGGATCAGATCTCCCTTCGGGAGGTCATGGAAAGCATTGTCAGCATTGTCCAGCCCCAGGTTCGCATTAAAAACCAGAACTTCAGCGTCTCTATCCACGATATTTCCACTGAGAATGTATATTGTGACAGTGTCCGGCTCAACCAGGTACTTTTGAACCTTCTTTCCAATGCCATCAAATTCACCCCTGACGAGGGGCTGATCCAGGTCGCTCTTTATGAAGAGGCTTCCCCCCGGGGAGAGGACTATGTGCGTATCCACCTGTCGGTAAAGGACAACGGCATTGGTATGACCCCTGAATTCCAGGAAAAGATCTTTGAATCCTTTACCCGTGAGGACAGCACCCGGGTTCGCCGCACAGAGGGTACCGGTCTGGGAATGACCATCACCAAATACATTGTGGACGCTATGGGCGGCTCTATCACTGTGGAGAGCGCCCTGGGCCAGGGCAGTGAGTTCCGGGTTACCCTGGATTTGGAAAAAGCCGACGTCCCCGAAGCGGACATGATCCTCCCCGATTGGAACATGCTTGTGGTGGACGATGACCAGCAGCTTTGTGAAAGTGCAGTGCTCTCTCTCAAATCCATTGGCATCAATGCCGAGTGGACCCTGGACGGAGAAAAAGCCGTAGAAATGGTTCTTCGCCGTCGCGCCAGCCGCAATGATTACCACATCATTCTTTTGGATTGGAAGCTGCCTGGCATTGATGGCATCGAAACCGCGCGTCGTATCCGACAAAGTTTGGGAGACAGCGTACCCATCCTTCTCATCTCGGCCTATGACTGGGCAGACATCGAAGAGGACGCCAGGGCCGCCGGCATCAGCGGCTTTATCTCCAAGCCTCTGTTTAAATCCACCCTCTATCATACCCTTAAGCTTTATACGGGCGAGGCAGAAAAGATATCTTCTCCCGCACAACCGACCTTTGACCTCACCGGCCACAAAATCCTTTTGGCAGAGGACAACGAGCTCAACTGGGAAATCGCCCATGATCTGCTTTCCGAGTTGGGTCTGGAGCTGGATTGGGCGGAAAACGGTCAAATCTGTCTGGACAAATTCCAGGCCTCTGCCCCGGGGTATTACGACGCCATTCTCATGGACATCCGAATGCCGGTAATGACCGGCTACGAGGCTACCCAGGCAATCCGAAAGCTGGAGCGCCCCGATGCCGATATTCCCATTATCGCCATGACCGCCGACGCTTTTGCCGAGGACGTGAAGAAGTGTTTGGACTGTGGGATGAACTCCCATATTGCCAAGCCCATTGACGTGCGTGAAGTTGCCCGGCTGTTGGAAAAATTCATGAAACCCCTTACAAAATAAAAACAAAAAAGCAGGCAGCCGCGTTTTTGCGGCTGCCTGTTTTCTTTTTATTTCCCTTTACCCTTCAAAGCCATGGGGGTGGGCCTTATGCCAGGCCCAGGCGCTGGAAACAATGGTTTCCAGGTCATTGAACTGGGGCTTCCAGCCCAGAACGGTCTTGGCCTTATCAGAGGAAGCTACCAACTGGGCCGGATCTCCTGCCCGCCGGGGACAGATCTCCGCAGGAATAGCGTGCCCAGTCACCTTCCGGGCCACATCAATGACCTCCTTAACGGTAAAGCCTACACCGTTGCCCAAATTAAATACGTTATTCTCCCCGCCCTTGATCAGGTAGTCCAGAGCCAGAATGTGGGCCTGGGCCAGGTCGGTGACATGGATATAGTCCCGCACACAGGTGCCGTCCTTGGTGGGATAATCCTCTCCAAATACGGAGATCTTCTCCCGCTGACCGTTGGGCACCTGGAGGATTACGGGGATTAGATGGGTCTCCGGGTCGTGGGCCTCCCCGATCTCTCCGGAGGCATGGGCGCCGCAGGCGTTGAAATACCGCAGCGCCACATATCTCAGACCGTGAGCTCTGCTGGTCCAGCTCATCATCTTTTCCATGGCCAGCTTGGTCTCGCCATAGCAGTTGGTAGGCTGGGTGCGGTCATATTCCAAAATGGGCATCCGCTCAGGCTCCCCATAGGTAGCGGCGGTGGAAGAGAATACGATCTTGTCCACCCCGTGCTCTACCATGGACTCCAACAAGGAGATGGTACCCCAAAGGTTGTTGTCATAGTACTTCAGGGGATCCACCATGGACTCTCCCACCTGGGAAGAGGCTGCAAAATGGATGACCCCTTCGATGTGCTCCTTTTCAAACAGGGCGTCCATGGCCTTCTTATCCCGAATATCCACTTCATAAAACCGGGCCTTAGGGTGAACTGCCTTCCGAAAGCCGGTAATCAGATTGTCCGCCACCACCACGTCCCGGCCCGCGTCGATAAGCTCATAAACCGTATGGGAGCCAATATAGCCGGCTCCGCCCAACACCAAAATCGCCACTGGAAATCCTTCCTTTCCTTTTTACGGACTTTGAGGGATCGCTATTATCAGTATATTGAATTTTCCCCCTCTTTTCAAGCCCTGGGCATAAATATCTCCGGAAATTCTTTCCCTCTTTTCTTCAAGCTGTAGCCGTTTCTCTCCAAAAGTCGACTCCAATCAGGAATTTCTGTGTAGTATTATACCATTTGGAATCATCTTTTCTTGACCTTTCCCGCTCATCATGCTATTATAAGGCTGAAAATCTTGAGGGGAGGCCGACTTGTGTGGCAATGATCCTACATATTGCTTCGTTTTTGATGGTCGTCCTGCGGCTGCTGTTTTTCTGGGGTCTTGCCGGCCTCTTCCTTTTTCTGGTTCGTCCCAGGAGCAAAAAGGGCAAGGTGCTGGTGGCAGTGC
This sequence comes from Oscillospiraceae bacterium, assembly GCA_022794215.1. Classification (GTDB taxonomy): domain Bacteria; phylum Bacillota; class Clostridia; order Oscillospirales; family Oscillospiraceae; genus Vermiculatibacterium. Next base: position 1,272 of record JAAWEH010000021.1, on the reverse strand, counting down.
TTGCTCTGGTTCTATGCGGGATTTTGGAGCTTTTCTTCCCTCCTCCGCCCATCGAAAATTTCCTCCATACCTTTCCCACTCCGGAGGCGGTAGCGGAATACCTCTATCCCAAGGGAGAAGTCTGCTTTGTGGTGGAGGGGGAACATTCCGCTTTGGTTTACGGCAGCCAGCACAATGAGGATTATTTTTATATCACGCCCAAGGCAGATGGCGGTTATCATCTGGCCGAACACCCCCGGCTGGGAGAATTCCGATCCTTCACCATTCCCTGGGAGGCCACCGCCCAGGACGGCAATTTTTACAGCATCAGGCTCTATTCTGTCCCCAACTGCCCAGACCGGTATATTTATCTTTCCGGCATCCTGGTCAACTCCCCTGATGTGAAGGTTAGCTACCCCGATGCAGAGCCCTTTTCCACCATAAATCGAACCACCCCTGTTATAACAGCAAATGAAAACACGTACACCCATTCCCTCCTTACCGCCATTGCCCCCATAAAATGCAGGGAAGATGGCACCTGCCGCATCCTCATCCACAGCGGCCAGCAATCCTTCCCCATCGACTTTGACCCGGAAACCGATCTGTTCATGAAGTCCATCAGCCAGTAGAGGCCCGTTTTTCTCCGCGTACCAAGCGAAAAAGCCCCTATCGTATCCCTGGTGCACCGGGGATACGATAGGGGCTTTTCAATTTCGTTCTTTCCGCTTGTTTATCGATTAGACAAGCTGAATAACGGCCATCTCAGCGGCATCGCCCCGGCGGGGGCCGATGCGGACGACCCGGGTGTAGCCGCCGTCACGGGTGGCGTACTTGGGGCCGATCTGGTCGAAGAGCTTCTTGGCCACATCCTCCTTGGTGATGAAAGCCAGGGCCTGACGGTAGGCGGCCAGGTCGTTCTTCTTGGCCAGGGTGATCATCTTCTCCGCCAGGGGGGCAACCTCCTTGGCGCGAGTCACGGTGGTCTTGATCTGGCCGTTCTCCAGCAGGTAGGTGGTCATAGCGCGGAGCATGGCCATCCGCTGATCAGTGGGTCTTCCCAGTTTACGAACTGCGGGCATTTTCTCTCACTCCTCTCGGCGTGCGTTAGTTGTTGTTCTCGTCATCAGCAAGGCTCAGGCCCATCATAGCCAGCTTGTTCATGACTTCCTCCAGGCTCTTGCGGCCCAAGTTCCGAACCTTCATCATCTCATCCTGGGTCTTGGAGATCAAGTCCTCCACGGTGTTGATGTTGGCCCGCTTCAGGCAGTTGAAGCTCCGGACGCTGAGGTCCAG
>JAAWEH010000029.1 GCA_022794215.1 Oscillospiraceae bacterium | reverse complement strand
GTTTAACGTGGCCCTGCCCCGTGTCCGTGACTTCCGGGGTATCAACCCCAACTCCTTTGACGGCCGGGGCACCTACGCTCTGGGCATCAAGGAGCAGCTGATCTTCCCCGAGATTGAGTACGACAAGATCGACAAGATCCGGGGCATGGACGTTGTCCTGTGCACCACCGCCAACACCGACGAAGAGGCCCGGGAGCTGCTGACGCTTATCGGCGCGCCCTTCGCGGCCCAGGGCTAAGGAGGGAATACCATGGCGAAGAAGTCTATGATCCTCAAGCAGCAGCGGGCTCCCAAGTTTTCCACCCGCCGCTACAACCGCTGCAAGATCTGCGGCCGGCCCCACGCCTATCTGCGGGACTACGGCATCTGCCGTATCTGCTTCCGCGAGCTGGCTTACAAAGGTCAGATTCCCGGGGTGAAAAAGTCCTCCTGGTAATACCAGGGGGCTTTGCCCGGTTATTTGAGAGAAACGGTTTTGCCGTTTCCCGGATCCACGGCGGCCAACAGGTCGAAGCTCACCTACCTTCGATACCTTGCCGCTGATACAGGCGCTGCCTGTAACTCTAAAAGGAGGTAAAACACATGCACATCACAGATCCCATTGCGGATATGCTCACTCGTATCCGCAACGCCAACAGTGCCAAGCATGACACGGTGGACGTGCCCGCTTCCAACATGAAGAAGTCCATCGCCCAGATCCTGCTGGATGAGGGGTATATCAAGAATTACCAGCTCATCGACGACGGCACTCAGGGCATCATCCGCATTACACTGAAGTATGCTCAGCCCAACAAGGAGAAGGTCATCACCGGCCTGCGCCGGGTGAGTAAGCCCGGTCTCCGGGTCTACGCCGGCGCCGACGAGCTGCCCCGGGTCATCAAGGGCCTGGGCATCGCCATCGTCTCCACGTCCAAGGGCGTTATGACCGATAAGGCCGCCCGGGCCGCCCACGTTGGCGGCGAAGTGCTGGCCTTCGTGTGGTAAGGAGGGGAATAGAGAATGTCTAGAATTGGTAGAATGCCGATCTCTGTCCCCGCCGGTGTGGACGTGAAGATCGAGAACGGGAACTTTGTGACGGTCAAGGGGCCCAAGGGCACCCTGACTCAGCAGCTGAGTCCCGCCATGACCATTACCCAGGAGGGCGCTGAGATCCATGTGACTCGGCCCGACGACGCCAAGGAGAACCGGAGCCTTCACGGACTGACTCGGAGCCTGCTGCACAACATGGTGGTGGGTGTTACCGAGGAGTTCAAGAAGGAGCTGGAGGTCAACGGCGTTGGTTACCGTGTGGCGAAGGAAGGCAAGAAGCTGGTCATGAACCTGGGCTTCTCCCATCAGGTGATCGTGGAGGAGATCGAGGGTATTACCATCGATGTGCCCGATCCCAACCACATCGTGATCCATGGCCCTGACAAGCAGAAGGTGGGCCAGTTCGCTGCCGAAGTGAGAGAGAAGAGACCTCCCGAGCCTTACAAGGGCAAGGGAATCAAATACGCTGACGAGGTCATCCGCCGCAAGGAAGGTAAGACCGGCGTCAAGAAGAAATAAGGAGGTGTGCTGATATGATTAAAAGACCCGATACCAACGCCCAGCGTCTGAAGCGCCATCGGCGTGTCCGCGGGAAGATCTCCGGCACGCCCGAGAGACCCCGCCTGAACGTGTTCCGCAGCGGCACCAACATCTATGCCCAGGTCATCGACGATGTATCTGGCAAGACTCTGGTTTCCGCTTCCTCCCTGGACAAGGCCTTCAAGGGTTCCGGCTCCAACTGCGAGGCGGCCAAGAAGGTTGGCCAGATGGTGGCTGAGCGGGCCAAGGCCGCCGGCATCACCACCGTGGTGTTTGACCGGGGCGGCTACGTCTATCACGGACGTGTGGCGGCTCTGGCCGAAGGCGCCCGTGAGGGCGGCCTGGAATTTTAACGGGAGGAGGAAACGAAATTGGCTAGATTTGAAAAGGAACAAAGCGAATACAGCGAGAAGCTCGTTTCCCTGAACCGGGTTTCCAAGACCGTCAAGGGCGGTCGTGTGATGAAGTTCGCCGCTCTGATGGTGGTGGGCGATGAGAAGGGGAACGTGGGCTTTGGCACCGGTAAGGCCGCCGAAGTTCCCGAAGCCATTCGCAAGGGCATCGAGGATGCCAAGAAGAACATGATCAAGGTGAGTGTCTCCGGCACTACCATTCCCCACGAGGTCATCGGCGTGTTCGGCGCCGGCAAGGTCATGCTCAAGCCCGCTCCCGCCGGTACCGGCATCATCGCCGGCGGCCCGGTGCGTGCTGTCATGGAGGCTGCCGGTATCCGGGACATCCGTGCCAAGTGCCTGCGCTCCAACAACCCCCAGAACGTGGTCTCCGCCACCTTTGAGGGTCTGAAGTCCCTGCGGACTCCCGAAGAGGTGGCCGCCATCCGGGGCAAGAGCGTGGAAGAGATCGTCGGTTAAGGAGGGCGGAAGAAATGGCTAAATTGAACATCAAGCTGGTCAAGAGCCTGAACGGACGCCTGGCCAAGCACAAGGCCACCGCTGAGTCTCTGGGCCTTCGGAAGATTGGCGATACCACCGTGCAGCCCGACAATGCGGCTACTCAGGGCAAGATCGCCAGCATCGGTTACCTCCTGCAGGTCACCGAGGACAAGTAAGGAGGATAAGAGAAATGAATCTTCATGATCTCTCTCCCGTTGCCGGTTCCAACCCCAAGGCGTGGCGTAAGGGCCGTGGCGTGGGTTCCGGGAACGGAAAGACCGGTGGCCGGGGCCACAAGGGCCAGAAGGCCCGTTCCGGCGGCGGTGTCCGTATCGGTTTTGAGGGCGGCCAGATGCCTCTGGCCCGCCGTCTGCCCAAGCGGGGTTTCAACAATATCTTTGCCAAGCCCCTGGAGGCCATTAACGTGGCTTCCCTGAACAAGTTTGAGGACGGCGCTACCGTCAATGTCTGCGACCTGCTGGAAAAGGGTATCCTTTCCAAGTGCGAGTACGGCGTGAAGGTACTGGGCAACGGCTCTCTCAACAAGAAGCTGACCGTCCGCGCCACTGCTTTCTCCGCCTCTGCCAAGGAAAAGATCGAGGCGGCAGGCGGAAAGGCTGAGGTGATCTGATTTGATCCAGACACTAAAGAATGCCTGGAAGGTGCCGGAGCTGAGGAACAAGATCCTCTTTACGGTTCTGGCCCTCCTGGTTTTCCGGCTGGGCTCCGCTGTACCGGCTCCCTTTGTGAATACCGATCAGCTGGGAGCGTATCTGGAGTCTATGTCGGGCACCATCTTTGGACTGCTGGGCACCATGAACGGCACCGCCTTCTCCATGGCTGCCGTCTTTGCCCTGGGCGTCCAGCCCTATATCAACAGCTCCATTATCATCGAGCTGCTCACCGTGGCCATCCCCGCTCTGGAGCGGCTGGCCAAGGAGGGCGGCGAGGAGGGCCGGAAGAAGATCGCGGCCATCACCCGGTATACTACCGTGGCCATCGCTCTGCTGCAGGGCTTCGGCTACTACACCATCATGCGGACCAACCAGCTGTTGGACGTGGGTGATGTAAATGGGGTTTGGGCCGGCATCGTGATCGTGATGACCTTCGTGGCCGGCTCCGCCTTTGTTATGTGGCTGGGTGAGCAAATCACTGAGAAGGGCATTGGCAACGGTATCTCCATGATCCTGTTTGCCGGTATTCTCTCCCGGATGCCCAGCCTGATCCAGACCCTCTACCGGGGTGTGTACAACTCTCTGCATCCCCTGCCTGAGGGCACTGAGATCGAGGGATATTTCTCCCTGCCGATCTGGGGGCTGATCGCCATCATTGTGGGTATGGTTGCCATGATTATGTTCGTGGTCTATATCCAGAATGCCGAGCGGCGGATCCCCGTCCAGTATGCCAAGCGGGTGGTGGGCCGGAAGATGTACGGCGGCCAGTCCAGCCACATTCCCCTGAAGGTGAATATGTCCGGCGTGCTGCCCGTGATCTTTGCTCAGTCCATCGCCTCCCTGCCTGCTACCATCTGTGCCTTCGCGGGCATTCAGGCAGCTCAGCCGGGTCAGACGGACGCCGGCTTCTGGGCCAACTTCCTGCGGGTATTTGACGCCAACGGCCTGGTATACACCGTGGTGTATTTCCTGCTGATCCTGGCCTTCAGCTATTTCTATTCCACCATGCAGTTTGATCCCACTGAGGTGGCCAACAACCTGAAGAAGAACGGCGGCTTCGTGCCCGGCTTCCGGCCCGGCAAGCCCACCGCCGACTTTATTCGCCGGGTGCTGAGCAAGATCACCTTCTTCGGTGCCATGTTCCTGTCGGTCATCGCCATTGTACCCATTATTTCGGGCAATATCATTGGTCAAAGCAGTATCTCTCTGGGCGGCACCTCGGTCATCATCGTGGTGGGCGTGGCGCTGGAGACCAGCAAGGCGCTGGAGGCCCAGTTGATGATGCGCCACTATAAGGGCTTCCTGGAGTGATCCGGGAACAAAAAACGTAGAGGACGTGAGGCATGATGAAGCTGATTTTTCTAGGCCCTCCGGGAGCCGGAAAAGGCACACAGGCATCCATCGCCAGTAAAAAACTGGGGATCCCCACCATCTCTACGGGAGATATGCTCCGTGCCGCAGTGAAGGAGGGCACTGAGATCGGAAAGCAGGCCAAGTCTTTCATGGACGCCGGCAAGCTGGTTCCCGACAGTGTTATCATCGGCATTGTGGCGGAGCGGGTGGAAAAGGCAGATTGTGCCCAGGGCTATATCCTGGATGGAGTGCCCCGCACTTTGGCTCAGGCCCGGGCTTTGGAGGATGCGGGGATCCGCTTCGATCATGTGGTTTCCATTGAGACTACGGATCAGGTGGTGACCCAGCGGCTGGAGGGCCGGCGGGTATGTCCCGACTGCGGGGCGACCTTCCACACCACCAGCAATCCATCCAAGGTGGAAGGCGTTTGTGACGCTTGTGGGCAGGCGTTGATCCAGCGCCATGACGATCAGGCGGAGACCATTGCGAACCGTCTGAAGATCTATCACAAGGAGACCGAACCCCTGAAAGAGTTCTATCAGCAGCGGGGTCTGCTGCGGCAGGTGGAAGATACAGGGAGTATCGAGAGCGTCAATGGCCGCATCATGGCGGTACTGGGGAAGTGATCGGATGGAAATGATTTCTATCAAATCTCCCAGTGAGATCGAAAAGATGCGTGCAGCCGGGCGGCTTACCGCTCAGGCCAGAGCCCTGGCCGGGTCTCTGGTTCGGCCGGGGATCACCACACAAGAGATCGATAAGCAGGTGCGCAAGTTTATTGAAAGCCACGGCGCAAAGCCGTCCTTTCTGGGCTATGGCGGGTTTCCCGCCTCCACCTGTATCTCGATCAACGAGGTAGTTATCCATGGCATTCCCGATTCCCGGAAGCTGCAGGAGGGCGACATCGTCAGTGTTGATGTGGGCGCATTCCTGAACGGGTTTCACGGCGACTGTGCGGCCACTTTCTTCTGCGGGGAGGTTTCGGAAGAAGCCAGGAAGCTGGTGGAAGTGACCAAGCAGAGTTTCTTTGAGGGAATTAAGTATGCCCGTGTGGGCGGCCGGGTCTCCGATGTGGGCCATGCGGTTCAACAGTATGTGGAGAGCTTCGGCTATGGAGTGGTTCGGGACTTTGTGGGCCACGGCGTGGGTAGCAAGATGCATGAAGCCCCTGAAGTGCCAAATTTTGGCGCGGCGGGCCATGGAGCTCGCTTCCAGCCGGGTATGGTCATCGCGGTGGAGCCCATGGTCTGTGCCGGCGACTGGCGGGTAAAGGTTCTGAAGGACAAGTGGACCACCGTGTCTGCCGACGGCAGCCTTACCGCCCATTATGAGAACACCATCCTCATCACCGATGGGGAGCCTGAGATCCTCACCGTGGATGAAAACGGCAACTATGCGTGATTACACGGGCTGGATCGTTCGGGCTGCCGCAGGAAGGGACAAGGGCGGTGTGTTCTGCGTAGTGGGTGTGGATCAGGAGCAAAACCGATTGCTGCTGGCCGATGGAAAGCGGCGCAAGGCCGCCAAGCCCAAGCAGAAAAAGCTGGGACATGTGGAACCGCTCAGTCATCAGTACGACCATCCCGCCATCGAAAAGCTGAAGCAGGGCCAGGCCCTGACGGACAAAGAGCTGCGAAGGACGCTGGCCGCGTTTTGCAGTGAAATGGAGGCATGACGCTTTGGCAAAAGACGATATGATCGAAGTGGAGGGCGTCGTTGTGGAATCCCTCCCCAACACCACCTTTCGGGTGGACATTGGAAACGGCCACATCATTCTGGCCCATATCTCGGGTAAGCTGCGGATGAACTTCATTCGTATTCTGCCCGGAGATAAGGTCACGGTTCAGATGTCACCCTATGACCTGACCAGGGGCCGGATCACCTGGAGAACGAAATAACCAAGTATCCCCGGCGGGGGAGCCCGCCATGTAAACTATAAACGACCTTCAAGTCGACATTAGACCTTGCCTGGAACCAGAAAAATGAGGCCCCCGCATAAGCGGCCCTCAGCTTTTGTGGGGAGAGGAGACACAGCAGAACGAGCTTTCGGGCTTACCCGGAAGCGAATGATGTGGAGCTTGTGTCGACGAGGAGGGGCCATCAAGGCATTCACAAGGAGGTTTATCATGAAAGTAAGACCGTCCGTGAAGCCCATGTGCGAGAAGTGCAAGATCATCAAGCGCAAGGGCAAGGTCATGGTTATCTGCGAGAACCCCAAGCATAAACAAAGACAAGGTTAAGTAGGAGGTGCTGAAACAGTATGGCTCGTATTTCTGGTATTGACCTGCCGAGAGACAAGCGGATCGAGATCGGTTTGACTTATATCTTTGGCATTGGGCGCACCAGCGCCACGAAGATCCTGGCTGAGGCCGGAATCAACCCCGACACTCGAGTGAAGGATCTGACCGAGGCTGAGGAAGCCAAGCTTCGTGAGATCATCGGTCACAGCTACACTGTGGAGGGCGACCTCCGCCGTGATTTGGCCATGGACATCAAGCGGCTGACTGAGATCGGCTGCTACCGGGGTGTGCGGCACCGCAAGGGCCTGCCCGTCCGGGGCCAGAGGACTAAGACCAACGCCCGTACCCGGAAGGGTCCGAAGCGTACCGTCGCCAACAAGAAGAAGTAAGGAGGGTAAGCAATGGCTGCTATGAAGAAAGTTGTGCGCCGCCGCCGCGAGCGCAAGAATGTTGAAAAGGGCCAGGTGCATATCCGTTCCTCCTTCAACAACACCATGATCACTGTGACCGATATGCAGGGCAACGCCCTTTCCTGGGCCTCCTCCGGCGAGATGGGATTCCGGGGTTCCCGGAAGTCTACCCCCTTTGCCGCTCAGACCGCCGCCGAGACTGCAGCTAAGGCTGCCATCGAGAACGCCGGACTGAAGACCGTTGAGGTCTACGTAAAGGGTCCCGGCCAGGGCCGTGAGGCTGCCATCCGTGCACTTCAGGCCGTGGGTCTGGAAGTCACCCTCATCAAGGACGTGACCCCCGTGCCCCACAACGGCTGCCGTCCGCCCAAGCGCCGCAGAGTGTAAGAAGGAGGAGAAGTCGAATGGCTAAGAATATGCAGCCCATCGCCAAGCGCTGTAAGGCGCTGGGGATCTCCCCCGCCGCCATGGGCTATGACAAGAAGACCACCAACCGTAAGCCGAAGGCCAATGTGCGCCGGAAGCAGAGCGAGTACGCCACCCAGCTTCAGGAGAAGCAGAAGGTCAAGTTTGTTTACGGCATTCTGGAGAAGCAGTTCCACTCCTACTATGAGAAGGCTATGCGGATGCCCGGCGAGACCGGCGAAAATCTGCTGGTGCTGGTGGAGCGCCGTCTGGACAACGTGGTGTACCGTCTGGGCTTCGCCATGACCCGCCGTGAGGCCCGTCAGCTGGTGAACCACGGCCACTTCACCGTCAACGGCCGTAAGGTGAACATCCCCTCCTACCTGGTGAAGGTGGGCGACGTGATCGAGGTCAAGGAGTCCAGCCGCCAGAGCGTGAAGTTCAAGCGCTTTGTGGGCGAGGACGCCATCATCGTCAACGTGCCCCAGTGG